>JAVETP010000048.1:0-23204 GCA_034006005.1 Pseudomonas sp. | reverse complement strand
AAACAGCCTAAAACAGCGCCTTCCTAAAATTTTTAAAACCTAATGCTGACCATATGCTGGCCAAATCCTGCCAGCTTGCTGACAAAATGCTGACCATCTGAGGTTTAGCATTGGGTGATAAATAGTCATTTTTGACCTTAGGGCACAACTTTTAAAATATATTTTCGATCTGTTCTGGTCAGCAAATTTAATTCATTCCGCATCAGGAATGTATTCAAACAGATCATCAACAGAACAATCGAAAAGCTCACAAAGTCTGGCTATTGTATTCAGGTCGATGCGTTTAGCCCGCTCTTCATAGAGTGTTGACACAGCATTACGCGTTAGCCCAGTTCGCCTAATCACTTCAGCTATCGTTAGTCTCTCTCTGCCCATCAAAGTAGAAAGGTTGCACTTAAGCACGATGTACCTCCAATTATTGTTACCTGCCTTCAGGGCATGATGTTTGTTCTGAGCGATAACTGCATCAGCTATCCGCTTCTAGCTCTTCTTTGCCCTTGTTCTGAGGGATGTATTCAAACAGATCGCCTACCTTGCATTCAAAAAACTGGCACAGCTTCTCTATGGCCTCAGCCTCAATACGTTCTGCTCTCTCGTTATACAGAGCTGAAACGGTATTTCGATGCAGTCCAGTCTCGGTTGCTACGTCAGTTATCTTCAGTTTTCTCATACCCATAAGGGTCGAAAGATGACACTTAATCACTATAAAGCCTCTTTTACGCCCTGCAAATACAAATAAAGACTTGCAAATGAAAATAAAGCACTCTATTATCAAGGCGTGATTGGGATTTGCAGTGCCAAAAGCCCTGCAAACAAACAATATGTATGTATTTGGCTATTCTAGCTAGGAGTTGTGATTATGTCTCATACTTTCTTAACAACAGAGCAGCTCTCTGAGCGCATCCACTACAACGCACGCACCATTCGTCACCAGTTGGTCGACAAGTGTTTATTTGAAGGCCGTCACTATGTGCGTCCTTTTGGTGGTCGTAAATACTTGTTTATCTGGGAGGCAATTAAAGAAGACTTGCTTGCCTCTTACAGTGACACCGTTGCAATGCCTAGCTGTGCGGAGGTCTGAATATGGCCAACGTTCGAATTGATGAGCGCACAGATAGGCTCTATTTAGACTTTCGCTTCCAGGGTAAGCGTTACCGTGAGTTCACTGGTTTAAAAAACACAGCAACCAATGCGCGGACACTGGAAAGACTCGGTAAAAAAGTAGCGAAAGATATTGTGCTTGGTTCTTTTAAATACCATAGCTACTTTCCTGACTCGGCAGCAGGTAAGCGTTTTGCTGGTGAGGAGCAGCAAGAACTTCTAGAACTCGAAGCACTGGATACAGCTGCATCGAATAGCAGTAGCGAGTCGACCAACACACCACTGTTTAAGGATTTTGTTGAGGAGTGGATTATGGAGAATGAAATCAGCTGGCGTGCCTCGCATCTAACGAATATGAGAAATATCGTTAAATGTCATTACTTGCCACGTTTTGCAGATAAAGAAGTCGGCAGCATCACTCGTGCTGAATTGTTAAAGTTTCGATCAGACCTCGCAAAAGTCCCCGGTCGAACCATTAACAAAGGACTCTCAGCAAACCGTATTAACAAGATCATGGATCCGTTAAGACGTGTTTTTGAGGAAGCAGCCGACCGTTATGAATTTAACACACCCTTTACCCGCATTAAACCGCTGCGCATTCAGAAAAGTGATGTAGAGCCGTTCACGCTCGCTGAAGCTTTGCGCATCATTGGTGCTGTACGTCCTGATTATAAGAATTACTACATCGTGCGCTTCTTCACTGGTATGCGCACTGGTGAGATTGATGGTCTTAAGTGGAAATATGTCGACTTCACACGGCGACAAATCCTAGTGCGCGAAACCATTGTTGCTGGCAAAGAGGACTACACCAAGACCGATTCGTCTCAGCGTGAAATCCAAATGACTGATGCTGTGTATCAGGCACTCAAGCGCCAACATAAGGCCACCTCACTGGTGTCTGAGTTTGTCTTTTGCAACCTTAAAGGAACAGCACTAGATCATAACAACGTCACAAAGCGTGTTTGGTACCCACTGCTCGCCCAGCTCAAGCTACAAAAGCGTCGTCCGTATCAGACTCGACACACTGCAGCTACCTTATGGTTGGCCGCTGGCGAAACTCCTGAGTGGATTGCTCGGCAAATGGGCCATGCCAGTACAGAGATGCTCTTTAAAGTGTACTCACGTTACGTTCCAAACCTCACTCGTCAGGATGGCTCAGCATTTGAGCGCCTGCTGGATGAACAAATGAACAAGTTGGAGCAATGACCATGCAAGACATTCTATTAAAGCAAAAACGGCACCTCCAGGTCACTCCACGCAACGTAACGATCTGGCTGGTTAACTATTACAAGATTCCCCGCAGTAATGATTTATCGCTGCACTGGGGACTGCCGTACTTCGTTGATAATTACACCGCGATTAAGCATTGGGTTGAGCGTGTGATGAATGAGCCACCTTATGAGGGGCGTGTCCTAGGCGATGTGCGCCGGCGTTTCGAAGAGATATTACCCATTTAAAGTAAATCTAACAGCACCTTGTTTGAGAGGTGCTGGCCTGAACCGATTTATATCAATTTAAAGAGTGAATAGTATGAAAGACGTCGACTTGGCTTGGATCAGCCCACTTGCTCCGGATAATAATCTCTGGAGCGTACAAACACGCGACCAACAGTTTTACCACGAAAGTCGTCATTTAAAGGTAACTCAGTATCCAGACGGCTACCTAGCTGCGATTGAGTTGCGTAATAACAATCTAACTAAAGTGTCAGAGCTAGAAGTCATACAGCTGCCCCAAGAGGTTGTGCGCACTAACTTTGCCTGGAGATTACAAGGTCAGCTCAGCCCACAAGGTGTCCTCTGGCATCATTCAGCCCTGATACGCGACCCTATTTTAAAAGAGTTCATAACTAATATATTAAGTGATGCCAAAATCATGCATTCATTTTATTCAGCTCGAGCAAGCCAGGACTTTCACCATAATGAAAAAGGCGGACTCTTTGCACACAGCTTAGAAGTCTCTTTAACAGCAATGTACCTCGCTAAAACACACGACCTAGAGCAACGTGAAGTTGAGTGTGCTTTTGTCTGTGGCTTGCTGCATGACATCGGTAAAATCATGATGTTTTATAACACCGATAATAACCAACAAAAAGGCGTGAATGGGCAGCATGAAGCGTTTAGTTTTATGGTTTTAGCAGAACATCTAGATACGCTAAAAAACCAAGATAAGGTTTTATTTGAGGCCATATCAGCAACGCTTTCAGCACGCACAGGGCATACAAAGCATAACGACTATGTGATTGAGACCATCGTTCGTGCGGCTGATCGTGTATCTGCAGAAGTTAATCACAGCATGATGGCATTCGGTGACCAAAGCTCAGTTATTTTGCGTGCACGACTGAAGCCAGGGAAGCAGTATAAGCGGCTTGGAGCTGAATACATCAGCACCTCCTAAAGCTCACGCTTGCTAATACCAAGCACAACGCTCTCCAATACAAAAAAGCCAAAGTTCGATATCTGTCGTTCTTTGGCTTTTTAATTACTGCTAGAGACCACAGCTGCTCTTCCTAGCCTGCGCTCTAATGCTCGTCCGCTCAGCTTAATATGTCTTCACCTTTGTTACGCAAGTGTGGCTAGAGTCGTGGGAGCCAACCATCTCACAGCCAGCGTTATGCTAGGATGCCCGCTTATAATTGGACCATACGTTGAAGCCTTGCGCTTCTCTATCACGGAAAAGAACATGACAGACAAAGTGACTGCAAACAACCTCGCTACTTATTGCTGGTCTATCGCGGATTTATTACGCGGTGACTTTAAACAAAGCCAATATGGTCGCATTATTCTACCTTTCACTTTATTGCGTCGTTTAGAAGGCGTACTGGAAGCCAGCAAACAGCAAGTGTTAGCAGAGTACGCGCGTATTCAGCCACTGAACCTGTCAGAAGAAGCCCAAGAAAAGTTTTTACTGCGCGCGACCAAGCTCAATGGTGAAACTCTAAGCTTTTACAACGTCTCGAAAATGGATCTGTCCAAGCTGGGACAAGACGACATTAAGGACAATTTAGAAAACTACATTCAAGGTTTTTCTAAAGATGCCCGCGAGATCTTTGAGTACTTTAACTTTGCCGAGTTTATCGGCCAGCTAAACGATGCAGACTTACTCTTTAAAGTGGTACAGCGCGTACGCCAAACCGACCTAAGCCCCAAGGCTGTTTCCAATCATGATATGGGCTTGGTATTTGAAGAACTGATCCGCCGCTTTGCTGAAGGATCCAATGAAACCGCTGGTGAGCACTTTACCCCGCGCGATATCGTTCGCCTGACCACTGCTTTAGTGTTTATGGAAGATGACGATGCTTTAACCAAACCGGGCATTATTCGCACCATCTATGACCCTACCGCTGGTACCGGTGGTTTTCTTTCGTCCGGTATGGAATATGTGCATGAGCTGAATCCGCAAGCAGTGATGCGTGCTTTTGGTCAAGAACTTAACCCTGAAAGCTACGCCATTTGTAAAGCCGATATGCTGATCAAAGGTCAGGATGTGTCCAATATTAAACTGGGCAACACCTTATCCAGTGATCAGCTCCAAGGCGTGCAGTTTGACTATATGCTCTCCAACCCACCTTTTGGCGTTGATTGGAAAAAGATTGAATCCACCATTAAAACCGAACACACAGTTGAAGGCTTTGATGGGCGTTTTGGCCCAGGCCTACCACGTGTATCGGATGGCTCGCTCTTGTTCTTAATGCACCTCATAGACAAGTTGCGTGATAGCCAAGATGGCGGTGGTCGTATCGGTATTATCCTTAATGGTTCGCCACTCTTTACCGGTGGCGCTGGCTCGGGCGAGTCAGAGATTCGTCGCTATCTATTAGAAGCTGACTTGGTGGAAGCTATTATTGGTTTGCCCACCGATATGTTCTACAACACCGGCATCGCCACCTATGTGTGGGTGTTGTCCAATAAAAAGCGTGACGAACGCAAAGGCAAAGTACAGCTGATCAATGGCGTAAATCTGTACAGCAAAATGCGCAAATCCCTCGGCAGCAAGCGCAATGAAATGAGCGAAGCGGATATCGCCACCATTATTCGCAGCTTTGGTGCCTTTACCGAGGAAGAAGCACGGGATTTAGATAAGCCCGCCGAGGTGAAAAGCAATCGTGGTCGTCAGTCGGCTAACCCTAAAGCTGAAACTGCCAAAACCTTTGCTAGCAAGATTTTTGACAACCATGAGTTTGGTTACCGTCGTATCACTATTGAGCGCCCACTGCGTGAAAGCTATCAGTTCAGTGATGAGCGCATTGCCGAACTGCGTTTTGATGACAAACAACTGAATGCACCGATGAAATGGGTGTATGAGACTTACGGACAGAGCTGGAGCGATAGCGCAGATTACTCGAACTATGGCGTGTTTAACGATGATCAAATGCTTGAAATACGCGTACATTGTAAAGCCAGTTTTAGTGACTTAAAAGAAGCCAAAATCAAAGAATTATTAGAGCAAAAAACTTGGCTAGAGCAAAAGCAAGTGATGCTGCAAGCTCAGCAACTACAAGCCGAAATTGGCTGCGAACAGCACGACGACATGAACGGTTTTGATGCTGTAGTTAAAGCGGCCATGAAAGCCCAAGACCTTAAAATAGCCACCAAAGAATTAAAACTTATCACTGCCGCCGTCAGCTGGAAAAACCCAGCCGCCGAGAAAGTGATTAAGAAAGTGCATAAGTTAGCCGCCAATCCGCTGTATGGTTTTTTTGAAATCACTGGCAGCAATGGCAAAAAAAGCGTTGTTGAATACCAGCATGATGGCGACCTGCGCGACAACGAAAACGTTGTCCTAGATCCAAGCCAAAACGTCGACGCCCTCAACGAAGCCTACTTTATAAAAGAAGTGCAGCCGCATGTGCCGGACGCATGGATCGACGCCAGCAAGAAAGATGCTAAAGATGAGCAGATTGGCATAGTCGGTTACGAAATCCCCTTTAACCGCCACTTTTACGAGTACCAACCGCCAAGGGATTTAGCTGAGATTGATGCGGATTTAGATGCGGTGTCAGCGGAGATTATGGCTCTGCTGCAAGAGGTGCACTCCTGATGGCTGGGAAGTATCAAGCGTATCCGGAGTATAAAGAGTCTGGAAATGGATGGCTGGAGAAGGTACCAGCTACTTGGCTTAATGCAAGAATGGATGATGTAGCGTTAACAATTAAAGAACAGGTTTCGCCTAGAGATATTGAGTCAATTCAAGTTATGCATTACAGCATACCTACGATTCAGGAAATTGGGACAGGCAGGGAAGAAGATGGGGCCACAGTTGATAGTAATAAATTTCGAGTTCAAGAGGGTGACGTTCTTTTTTCTAAACTGAACCCCAGAAAGCAAACAATTACTACTGTTCGTTCTCATGACCAGGTAGTGGTAGCGTCAACTGAGTTTATAGTTTTACGATCGCACTCTGACAACCAGCGATTTTTACAATACTTGTTATATTCGCAAGAGCTTAAGTCATTTGTTTGTAGTCAGGTGGAGTCTGCTACAAAAAGCCATCAGAGAATAAATCCTTCTGTTGTGTCGAAACTGAAGTTTGCATTGCCTTCAAAAGAAGAGCTGCTTGTAATCGTAAACTTTCTCGACCACGAAACCGCCAAAATCGATACCCTGATCGACAAGCAACAACAGCTTATCCAACTGCTAAAAGAAAAACGCCAAGCCGTTATTAGCCACGCCGTCACCAAAGGCCTAAACCCCAACGCCCCTATGCGCGACTCAGGTGTTGAGTGGCTAGGAGAAGTGCCGGAGCATTGGATATTAGCCAGATTGAAAAATGTTTTAAGGATTAGAAACGGTAGAGACTATAAAGACGTTGAAGTTGAGGAAGGTGGCTATCCTGTTTATGGCTCTGGCGGGATCTTTAAGCGGAGTTCAAATTATCTATATGACGGTAAGTCAGTTCTTTTTGGAAGAAAAGGTACCATTGATAAGCCTTTAGTTGTCAGCGGCAAGTTTTGGACTGTTGACACTATGTTTTATAGCGAAGTGTTTGATAACGCCTTGCCAGAGTATATTTATTACCAAGCAACATTTTTCCCTTTCAATTTGCTATCAACAAATACAGCTTTACCGAGCATGACTCAGGAAGACTTGCTGATGTTACCTTTTGTTGTGCCTCCATTTACTGAGCAAGAAGAGACCGTAAGGTATGTGCAAGACAAGTCAGCTAGTTTCGATAATTTAATTTATAAAGCGCAATCAGCCATTGGGCTAATGCAAGAACGCCGTATAGCTCTAATCTCCGCCGCCGTCACTGGAAAAGTAGACGTAAGAGATTGGGTAGCATCCAGTGCCTTGCGTGACAATATATCAGGGAATAAATAGGATGAGTAACTCTCAAGGTCGAGTGGGATCGGTTTTAACATATATCGATAGGATAAGGAAAATCGAAGTTCGAAAAGGACACACATTATTTTATCGAGGCCATTCTAGTGAAGAATACTTGGCTATTCCTTCTATTTTTAGAAAAATAGAAAATAATGGAAAGGCAGGTACTTTTGCAGAGCATGAAGACAGTTTATTTAAAAATCTAATTATGCAGTGCCCTCAAGATTTTTCAAACTGTACTTCAACTCTTGAATACTTAGCTAAAATGCAACATTACGGCTTACCCACTCGCTTATTGGATCTTACAACCAATCCTTTTGTTGCTCTTTATTTTTCTTGCAGTGACCTTAGCGGTCCTGGGAAAGCTGGTAAAAATGGTGAGGTAATTGTTTATGAGGTACCAAATAAAGAAATTAAATTTTTTAATAGCGATACTGCAGCTGTGATAGGTAACTTAGCTAAAATGGAAAGAAACTTTACCTATGAACAAGATAGAGATCGGTTGCTACATGAAATACAATCAGAAAAACCATATTTTAAAGATAAAATAGAACCAGAGCACTTAAAGTCTGTTCAATGTGTAAAGGCTAAACTTGATAATCGCCGTATAACACAACAAAGTGGTGCTTTTTTTATTTTTGGTATGGGTAACTCAATAAATGAGCCTGCTGAAATTCCTTACCAATACTTATGTAAACGAGGTAGTTCACCAGTCGTAATCGGTATAAACCAATCACATAAAAAAACCATTATGTCTGAGCTGTCTGAACTCTCTATTTCAGAAGCAACATTGTTCCCGGAAATTGACAGTGTTGCTCGCCACTTAAAAAACCAAGTGGTAGAAATGTTATGAATATTCTTAGCGCAAAGGTAATTTATATGTAACCTTTACAGTTATTAATAGAATTAAAAGTTATCTCTGAAGAAATACAGGTATTAATCAAAGCGCTAAAACAAATCGAATAATCAGAACGACAAACATGAGCAAGGCTAATGAGTTTACCTTTCAAAATAATCTTATCCAGCAAATGCTGGCTAATTATTGGTTGCTTGGTAAGCCCGCAGGCTACAATCGTGAGTTAGCCTTGTATTGTCATCATGCCCGGTAAAAAAGACCCCAGATTACAGATTTATCTCAGACTGGCAGGCAGTGAGGCTGAGAACAATGCGTTTAGCCGTGATGTGAGCAACATCGGTCATTGGGGTACCGGCGATCTAGAGGTCAATGTGCGTAGCGCAGCTGATCTGGATAAAGCTAAAACATTGATCTATGCAAGCTATGAAGGCAATTAAAATTAAAATAATTGAACAAGAAGTGCTCGGTTTGTTAAAGGATTAACTCTTTAAGGCTGTAATATAAAAGCTTTAGCTAACAAACTTGCCCGCTCGCCACTTTGGCTGCTATCTTGTCCGGAATAACACTCCTTTTTCCGGACAAAAACTTATCATGAAAAATCCTGAAAGCATTGAAAGTAGTGTGCTTAATCGTATTTACGGCAATGGTAGGGGCTGGTCTTTTTCTAGAAAAGATTTTGCCACGCTTGGCGAGCCTGGCACCCTTGATCGTGCCTTAAGCCGTCTAGCTGAAAAAGGTGTTATTCGTCGCGTAATGCGTGGTCTTTATGATTACCCCGCCTATAGTAAGCTACTTAAAAAAGAACTCAGCCCCGACATTGACCAAGTTGCACATGCGCTAGCACGTAAGTTCGGCTGGCAGATCCAAGTGTCGGGTAATGCTGCGCTTAATATGATGGGCTTATCGACGCAAGTACCGACTCAATACCTGTATTTAAGTGATGGTCCGAGTAAAAGCTATCAAGTGGGTAACAGAGTAATCGAGTTCAAAAAAACACGCTTTACTCAGGTGGGCTTAAAGTATCAGCAAAGTGAAATATTAGTGCAGGCCATTCAAGCTTTAGGCGAGCAGCCCTTAACCACAGAGCAACAAAGTAAAATTCGTGATTATTTAGCTGCCACCAGCGGTATCAAAGATGTGATTGAAACCGGTCAGTTATCAGAATTACTGGTAAATCGGATTTTAAAAGACACTCAGTATGTGACGGCTTGGATCGTTCAACGTATTCGCCAGGTACTGTTAAGCAAGGACGCCTAATGAAAAATATCGCCAAACTTACAGAGCAAGAACGCAGAGAGCTTTTTAGTGAAACTGCAAACGCCATGAATATCACCGCTGCTGCGGCTGAGAAGGATTTTTGGATATGCTGGGTTTTACTGCATATATTTGACGATAAACAACTGAGCAGCTGTTTGCGTTTTAAGGGTGGAACGAGCCTTTCTAAGTGCTATAACGCTATTGAGCGGTTTTCTGAAGATATCGATCTGATTTTAGACTGGACGCAGCTAACACAAGAAAACCCAGAAGCAGAACGCAGTAAAACCAAGCAGGGAAAGCTTAATCAGACGATTAATGAACATTCAAAAAGCTATATTGCAGACAGTTTGTTACCCCGTTTGCGTGCGTTAATGGGTGATACCTGCGAGTTACTGATTGATACTGATGACGCTCATACTATTAATATTACTTATCCTCAAGCCTTTGCTTCGGTGTACTTAAGGCCGCAAGTTCGTTTAGAGATTGGTCCTTTAGCGGCGATGCTGCCTATGGAGTGGCGTGAGGTAGAGCCTTATGCAGCAACGTATTTTCCAACTGTGTTTTCACAAGCTCGTATTTCTGTGCCTACCATTCTCGTAGCACGCACTTTTTGGGAAAAGCTAACGATTCTACATGCAGAGGCACACCGCCCGAGTGATAAAACATTACCCAGCCGTTATGCTCGCCACTACTACGATGTGTACAAACTACTTACAACGGGCTTGTCGCAACAGGCGCTTGATCAAGTAAGCTTGTTAAAGGACGTTGTGACCTTTAAACAAAGGTTCTACCCTAGTGGCTGGGCTAACTATCAGTGCGCTACTTTAGCCGGTTTGCTGTTGCAACCCTCTGGTGTTCATATAGGCGCGTTGAAAGCTGATTATGAGCAGATGCAAGAAATGCTATTTGGTGAAAAGCCCAGCTTTGAAGACATTATCGAAGCGCTGATTGATTTGGAAGACCAATTACGAACGCTTGCGGAAAAACATGAGTCGCGTTAACCGCATGATTATATTTAATTAGATTTGTTATGTATTGACGAAGCTATAGCTCAAGGTTTAAGGAAGATTCACCATGGGGAAAGCAAGCGAACTGACCTTTCAGAACGATATGATTCGTCAGATGGTCGCCAATGGTTGGCAGCTCGGTACGCCTGCAGGCTACAACCGTGAGCTGGCTTTGTATGAAGAAGATGTGTTGGGTTTTGTTAAAGAGACTCAGGATGAGCAGTGGCAAAAGTTCTGCAAGTTGTACCCCAACAACCCTGAGGCTAAGTTTTTAGAGCGTGTCGCCTCACAGCTCAATAAAGCCGACCCCAATGCCGCCAATAAAGAGCTACGTACTTTTGGCACCCTGGGTGTTTTACGCAATGAGCTGCGCGACCGTGGTACCCGTTTTAGTTTGTGTCAATTTAAGCCTGAACACGATCTCAATCCTGAAACCTTAGCTCGTTATGGCAAGAACCGTCTGCGCATTGTCCAAGAACTGGTGTATTCACCTTGGGCTACCGATGAGCATGAGCAAGAAACTGGCACGCGCGCGAAGAAGTGGCGCATAGACTTGGTGCTGTTTGTAAATGGCATACCAGTGGCTACGCTGGAGCTTAAGTCTGAGTTTAAACAGGCCGTACAAAACGCAATTACACAGTACAAAACCACGCGCTTTGCCATCGACCCTGCTACTAAAAAGTCAGAACCTTTATTAACTTTTAAACGTGGTGCTTTGGTGCACTTTGCCGTGAGCCAGTACGAGGTCTATATGGCCACGCGACTGGAAGGTAACGACACTTACTTTTTGCCCTTTAACAAAGGCACAGCTGAAGGCGGTGCAGGTAATGAAGTGCCGGCGGATATCCATCAGTACGCCACAGGTTACTTATGGAACGAGGTGCTGCTGCCGGATAATTTACTGAATATTCTAGCGCGCTTTGTGCATTTGCAAATCGAAGAAAAAGAAGACTGGGAAGGTCGTAAATACAAGAAAGAAACCCTGATTTTCCCCCGCTATCACCAGTGGGATGTAGTCAGTCAATTGGTCAATGCTGCGCGCACTGAAGGACCTGGACATAAATATCTAATTCAGCACAGTGCTGGTTCTGGTAAGTCCAACTCGATTGCTTGGTCGGCGCATCAGTTATCGGCGCTGCATACTGAGCAAGGCCGCAAGCTATTTGATTCCATCATCGTTGTCACTGACAGAACGGTATTGGATGATCAGCTGCAAGAAACTATCTCACAGTTCACTTCCACCGATGGTGTGGTTGGGCACATTAACCGCAGCGAAGGTGACGGTTCCAAATCTGAGAAGCTCGCCGCCGCATTGGAAGGCTCGCAACCTATTATTATTGTGACCATTCAGACTTTCCCTTATGTGCTGCGCGCCATTGAGAATAGTGCAAGCCTGAAAGAACGTCATTATGTGGTGATTGCCGACGAAGCGCACAGCTCGCAAAGCGGTCGCACCGCACGCCAGCTAAAACAACTATTAACCACTGAAAGAGAAGATGAAGCTGACGATTTTAACAGTAATGAAACTATTGATACTACAGTTGAGGCCTATGGAGGCTTGTCCAATTTAAGTTATTTAGCGTTCACTGCTACGCCAAAAACTAAAACCTTGGAGCTGTTTGGTCGCTTGCCTGATCCAAGTCTGCCGCCGTCAAAAACGAATAAGCCTGAGTCTTACCATGTGTACAGCATGCGTCAGGCGATTGAAGAAGGCTTTATTTTGGATGTATTGAAAAACTACACTAACTATAAAGTGGCTTATAACTTGGCAATGAAAATCGCAGGCCAGGATGAAGAAGTCGAAAGCAAAAAAGCCAAGGTCAAACTCAATCAGTGGGTGCGCCTACACGACTACAACATCAGTCAAAAAGTACAGGTCATCGTTGAGCACTTTAAAGATAACGTTATGGGTTTACTTGGCGGCCAGGCTAAAGCGATGATCGTCACCAGCTCGCGTAAAGAAGCGGTGCGCTATAAATCATCCTTTGATACATACCTGCAATCAAAAAAAGACGAAAAGGGTTATCAAAATATTGCGGCGATGGTGGCGTTCTCTGGTGAAGTGGAATTTACCGACAAAGATCCAAATTCTGTGGCATTGATTGGCGAGAAATTCACTGAAGCTAATATGAACCCAGGTCTTAAAGGCCGCGATATGCGTAAAGCATTTGATAGCGATGATTACCAAGTGATGATTGTCGCTAATAAGTTCCAGACTGGCTTTGACCAACCCAAGCTCTGCGCTATGTATGTGGATAAAAAGCTCGGCGGCGTAGAATGTGTGCAAACTCTGTCGCGCTTGAACCGTATCTACCCAAGTAAGGCTGAGACCGGCACCTTTGTGCTGGATTTCTTTAACGAGCCACAAGATATTCTCGATGCCTTTCAGCCTTATTATCAAACCGCTGAATTGGCCGATGTCTCTGAACCTGATTTGATCTTTGATCTGTATGAGAAGCTACGCGCTGCGGGTATTTTCCAATGGCATGAGGTGGAGCAGTTCTGTAATGCCTTTTTCGTTAAGAGTAAAAGCAATGCGGCGATCGGTAATATCTGTAAACCTGCGGTTGAGCGTTGGACCAGTCGCTACAAATCTGCGGTAGCTGCATACAAACAAGCACGAGATATGTTTGAGCGCACTAAACGCACCAAGGATGCTGTGTTAATTGCTAATGCCGAGAACAGCTTTAAAGACTGTAAGCAGGAAAAAGACGCGCTGGAAATCTTTAAAAAGGATCTGGGCACCTTTGTGCGTTTTTATGAATTTATGTCGCAGATCGTTGATTATGACGACAAGAATTTAGAAAAACTCAGTCTGTACGCGCGCAATTTACGTCCGATGCTACGTGAAGCTGAAACCGATGAAGAAGATGTGGACCTCAGCAATGTGGTGTTAAGCCACTATCGTCTCTCTAAGATTCGTCAGCAGGACATTAAGCTCAAAGAGGATGCCGAAGACTACGGCTTAGAACCCGGTGATGCGCTGGGAACGGCCAAAGCCAAAGATAAACAAGAAGAGTTCTTGTCGGAAATCGTCGCCAAACTCAACGAGCTGTTTATCACCGACGAACTGACCGAAGCCGATATGGTGAACTATGCCTACACTGTGTCCGACAAGGTTCGAGAAAACACCTTAGTGATGCACCAGGTCGCTAATAACACGCCAGAACAAGCCATGCTGGGTGACTTTCCAAGAGCAGTTGATGATGCGATTTTGAGCAGCAGTGATGCACATCAAAATCAAATGATGCAATTGCTCAGTGATCCACGAAAAAATGAGGCGTTTTATAAGGTGGTTTTTGCGCTACTGGGCAGTACAAGATGATTGGAGCTGTATGATCTTTTTGCCTGTTGTGGAGTGCAGCGGTGTAGTTGTAAAATTTCATTACTGTGATGGTATCGAACTATGAGTCTTTACAACTGGGATAAAAGGTCAAGGCAAGCTGCTTTTGAGACGGGCCAGCTTATAGAAAAGTTGGTAGCTGGATACTACGGTCATCTAGCTGCCACCATAATTGCAACAGACGCAAGAGCTGTAAGCATGGCTCCAGCTATAGAGACAGGTCAAAACGTACCTGTGGGGCGCGTCTTTAGAAATGACCAAACAAGTCATACATTCCATTTTTTGCATTATTTAAAGACATTAAAAACAGATCCTGTCATTGAGGAAACCTTAAGCCGAGTCTGGCTTAGCGGAGTACTTATCACAGCTGGCGACTTACTATCAAAAAACGGATATTTTGACAAAGCTCCCGAATTCGAGCTAGTCAGACATTTACGCAATGGCATTGCACACGGTAATACTTTTCGGATTGATAACGTAAACAAACTTATCGAGTTTCCAGCTCACAATATGTTTGCTGCTGTACGAAGTGATAAGCACGCTGACTTTGTTGTTGATGAGAGTGTTCAGGGGCTACCCGTACTATTTGATTTTATGGGTGAAGGAGATATCTTGGATCTACTAATATCAGTAGGCCTGCGCTTAATACAACTCGGCAATAGCGAGAGCAACGCCATCGAAAAATAGACCAAAGCACATAGTCGATAATCTTATTTCATAAAACCACCCCCCTCCCACACAAAATCTTCAAAAGTGACGGAGTATGTCACTCATCCTACCAAGCTTTTTCTATTTCCTGCTTAGACTTGGATTGCCAGGTAGCAACGCGTCATCACTCAGCTACCTTCGGCATAACTTTCAAGTTTATTGAGGAGGCGTAGCCATGTCTAAAAAGTTATCCCTGAACACTATTCAAGAGCTGCAAGGTGAAGCGTATCAGACAGTTTTGTACTGTTTTTCTCACTTTCTTCTGTTTTTAGTGAAGATAGGCCGTTGGCATGCCCGTTTTGGGCACTCTGCGACGCGAATTTACAAGTCTGAATTGCTAGCCTGACTTATTCATTAATCACCCTGAAGGTCAGAGATATGTTGATAACAAAACAAACAATTGCCTACGTTACTTGTGCACGGCTTAGACACATGGATTTTCATTGCTTTTCTATAAATTTGCGCTCACTAGGTGCGGTTGCATATTCGCGATCGTGCCTTAGCATAATTTTATGCTTTGATTTAAAGGGGCAGATTTATGCGTAGAGAGCTTTGTATTCAAACTATTCAAGAGCCGAGAGACGGGGTGCTAGGCGAGGCGTATCAGGCAGTTTTGTCTATGTGCTTTAATACTGTTTCACAAAGCAAAATACTCAGTCACATGCGGCAAGGCGACATAACAGAACCGCTTGGTTTAACTAAAATTATAGTGCGCCAAGAGCGTGAGGATCGTTACATATTATGTGGTGGATTCCGCCATTATCAGCTGTTGCGTGCTGCCAATGCTGACAGCTTGACGGCAAAGATTTGCGGCGATGATACCAACTGCACAGCACTTGCGCTTTCTGCATTACGCCAAGGCGTCATTGCTGTTTTAGCTTATGACTGCACTACGAGAAATTCTCACCCGCAGCTACGTGAGCTTAAAAGACATCTAGACAATGATGCCAACTCAGAAATCTATAGCTTGGCTTATAGCGATATGTTTTTGCGAACAACACTGAAGATCAGCGCTAGTGATATGCGTCGCGTTGAAAACAAGCAAAGTAAGTTGGATCTGCTGGTTGCTCACCTACAGAAAAATATTAAATAGGAGGTAAGCATGCTAGGTCCTGAAGAAAGATTTTCAACGGATAATCGTACTTTTTTTGTTAATTTCTTTAATGTTGATGAAGTTGATTTTTCAGCGTTAATCAACTGGATACAAGCTCCAAATAATCTACAGCAGTTTGCTGCAGTCATAGAAAACTTAAGTGAGCTGTTTGCGATAGATCTACATCCTACGCTGGGTGCAGAGTTAGATTTGGATATAGATCTGATGAAGCGGTGGCACATACTATCGCTTAAGTTAAAGAATCTTCTTACATACATCCCTATCGAGCTATCAGATATTCGCGCAAATAAACAGGTGAGACCTGCCGGCCTAATTGGTAGCTATCCCATTTATGCCACTCTTACTGCAGCCGAGGTTGATTACCCTGTAACAGAGTTTGAAAAATGCAGAGCGATTCATCTTATTGGTATGAGTTGCGCAACAGCTTATCAAAAAATGCATAAAGAGGGTGTGATTAAGGAAAAGAGTACTGGTTTTGAATCTGGTCTACGAGAAATTCGTGAGCTCGAACGATCAGATAAACGACCTGCAATACCATTGCCTGATTGGTCTGCAGCAACATCTTTGACAGATATACAAGCTGAACTTGAAGACTGGATCGAACAACATGCTAACGAAACGAAATGGGGGCGCGGTCTACTGTTATTGATCACTTCAGTAGCTGAGCAACGTAGTCGTGCTTCACGCCATTATCGAATACGTATTGGTACACACACAAAGCGCAGCGGCCAACAGATTCGCTTACAAGAATCGATTGATGCAGATGGAGTGAATCAGCCGACACCTCGCATTGAACCCATTTTACGGGTGGCTGATGATCGCAGTGCAAAACTACTCCAGCAGCAAGGCTTGCATCATGACGAAATGTCGACATTGGCAGCGGTATTGGTTGAGGACCCTGCAGCACCAATCAATGTGCAGATTGATAATGGTCTGATGCGGCAGCGTAATCGTCGGCGCATACAAGCTGCGGTCGTCAAGTCAGCCCAGTCACTACCCACTGACAACAGCATGCCCACACCTTACGATATGCAAACGATATTGCATTGTTTAGATAATGACTTTGTCAGTCAGTGCTTACCTGATCTAGATGCAATACAGCGTAGTGAACTGAAGGTTATTATTCTACTTCGCTTGTACACGGGAAGGACGCTTGAGTCGCTGCGTAAACTTTTAGTTTTTGAAGATGCGGCTGCTTACAAAGCAGCTAGACGGTTATTCTTTGCAGTTTTAATCAAGCAACGTTGCCTCACATTCCCAGTAAAATCTACAGCTACCCCGCAATCGTTAGGCAAGATTGGCAACGTTTTACTAGATGCTGAACCTTTTTACCATCGTGATATTAGATTACAAAATGTATTGGCTCTTAAGTTGCCACTTAGTACGACCAATGCTGTGGTTGATTTAGCAGTCAGTAAATTACAGAGCGTAGAAAACACCAAACGGATCAGGCTATTTGAGCACGCTGAGCATCATCAACAATGGATACGCCAGTTACTGAAAGCCATCAACAAAACTTATCATACGCGCTGGACTGAGCACCGCTTAGGCTTAGTCATGCGTTTAGCTGTTGAGCAATGCACACAAGATCCAGCAATGATTCAATTGATAACTGAGCAAGAAACAGGTCATTCAGTCGTTGCTAGTTATTATCAACGTACCTCAATTGATTACATTGCTGAAATCGTACACACAGCACAGCAATGGATTCAAAGCTGGGTCAGAACGGGCACTTTAACTCAACCTCAATTCAACGACAGCCTACGCAATCTGGAAGGATCCAAAAGTATAGGCAGTAACCTGGCGCTGCCAACGAATTTTGTAGCTGAACTCTGCGCACATCTAAAACATCATGCAAAAATGGGTCGACGTGGCTTTATTGGTCTAGAACGCTTACGTCAATCACACAACTCGCTCGTCGCCTACATTACCGTGTGGCTGGGTTTTATCTCAGGATACCGCGCGGTATTGGACCCTATTAGTGATCCAAGGCATCTAGATCGCGAGACTGGATTGATGATTATCAGTGATAAAGATAACGCGCTTTTCCAGCATGCACGCATTATTCCTTTAACCGAGCGCTTTGTTAAACAAATGGATCATTATGTCGAGCATTTAACTCAACTTGCGATCCAGCTTCCGCACAAGCCCAGTATTCAAGAAGATATTTACCAGCTGTGTAACCGTTATCACAGATTAGATAACTCAGAAAACGAATTATCGATACCTTTTTTATTTTTCCTAACCGATTCATTGCAAGCCAGAGCCGTTTCACCTAAGCATTTAGCTTCGCATTACCCATTCGAACTCAAAGCCAATGCTAACCGGCACTACCTGCGCAGTAGCCTAATCGAGCTTGGTGCCCCCGGCGAACTTATTTCTTACTTTATGGGGCACTGGGAACATGGTGAGGAGCCTCATCAAAAGCTTTCTAGTATCAGCCCTGTAGATATAGCAGTGGGTTTGATGCCTTACCTGACAACACTTGAAAAGCAAGTTGGCTGGACTGTACAAGGAGGTCTTGCTCATGTGTAAAGAACGAGTATGGGTTGGTTGGATATTTGTGAAAGTCAGAACTGAAGCAGCTTTTGGACATTTTCGCCGGCAAAAAAGACTTGCTGAACACCAACTCAGTCAGCAAAAGAAGTTACTAGAAATACTGGCTGCTAAAGTGCCCGGCTGCAAAACTGGTGCTGCAGATCTAGACATTCCCAATACAGTTCTAGATGAAATAGATGAGTGGCTTGATTTACAGGATAGTGCGAATCGTGCGACAACCCATCTAAGACGTTTTTTGCGTGCAGGGCTGGCAAAAGGACTACAAAAACTGAATTGGCGGGTTGAACTGCCTCCGGCTGAAATGGCATTTATCAGTGAGCAAAATCCGATTACGCCCAATGACTTAATCCATCTTGCTCAATTACGCCAGCAGATTACAGCGTTTGAAGAGCAGTTACAGCGCCCTATGCAAGATCTAAGTGTAAGCATGCGCTATGGGCAGATGCTCTTTAGCGCCACTGTTTTCGGCGGTTTGACCGACCCTAAAACTATGCTTCAATTGCCTTATGCAAACAAAAATATTCGTTACCACGGCGATTATGTTTGGGTGGATTTATTTACGCCGGACTACCCAAAACATACACATGCCCAACGTGGTTTACGTCGCTGGTTTCCAGACCCTATTTCATTAATTTTATTAACTCGTCTTCCTAAAGTCCCTGATGGGTATTCTGACAAAAGCAAATTACGTCACTGGCTCAACCTGGCATTACTGCGTTTTATTTATTCTCTTTCAGCTGAAGTCGTAGGACGAGCAGAAAACCGTCAAGTTCGAGGATTCATCAATACTTGGCGATCTGCAGTTAATGCATACCAACATTTAATCTTGCCGCCATACATTGCACGTTACTGTGCTGGGGAAGTGGACTCTACCGCTTGGCCTGAGCAAGTGTGGTTACGCGTATTAGCACAACAGGCTGTCATTGTAGAGCCTGTTGTCAAACTGGCATCAGAGCAAGATCACACCGACACACCAATTAAACCAACAAAACTAAGCATTAATGACAGTAAAAAATACGCATTTTATAGTTCTGTGCGTACTGCGTTGCATAAAGACTCTACAACGCGCGAACCCAGCATGAAGATCATCAAGGAGCGCTTGTTAACTTTGAAATTAGAGGCTCAGTCTGTCAGTCCATTGTTGTACTGTTTAATTGACTGGGTGATGCAGCGTTTCAGCAACAAGAAGATTAAGCGCAGTACTGCTTATCAGCAGCTCACCAGTATTGGTCGTGATTTACTGAGTAGTTTTGATGAGCAGCAATTACTCGGATTGACCTCTGAAGATTTTCATAGCACATACGAAAATATACTTGAACGTGCACAGTCAGCCATTAATCGGCAAAATAAAGCTGATTTGTTACGCCGGTTTCATGCACATGCAGTAGAGGTCCTGGGAGTAGAGCCGGTCAAACTCCAAAACGTCGACGAAGGTTTTTTTGCCTTACCAGATGCTAACGTTTTAACTGAAATTGAATATCAAATACTGTACCAATTTTTAGACTCAAAAAAGGCTGTAAGTCCTGTTGCCCACGCACAATTGATTGTGTTTATTCTTGGCTACAGGTGTGGTTTGCGTATCAGTGAAGTGCAATACATACAGCTTGCAGAGTTGCAGTACCCTTGGGTGCAAAAAGTCTTGCCTCTAGATAAAAAAGATAGGTTACGCAGCTGTGCAGCAACCTTATTAGTGCGTGATGATGCTTTTAAAAAGCTTAAAAGTGCGAGCAGTCAGCGCCAGTTACCATTGAACCTACTGATGAGCGATGAGGAGCGTTTTGAGCTGCTGAACTACCATCAAGCCCAATGCAAAAAGCTAGGTAATGGCAAGGTTAAAAATAAGTATTTATTTTCAGAAGACAGCGTCAACGCAGAGCCTATGAACTTTATGGATTTGCAGCGCGGTTTACATGACTTAATGCGCCAGCTCACAGGTGATATGCAATTACGCTTTCATCATTTGAGGCATTCTTTTGCTAGCCATGCACTGCAAGCTGTGCAGAAAAGTGTTGCGCCATTACAACTACCAGAACATTGGCAAGATCAGCTGCTACAAGGTATCAGCAGAAAACACTTGCACCAGATTTCAGATTACGTGGGGCATAACAACGCGGGCGTAACATTGCATCATTACACTCACAATCTTGATTGCCTTGTACGTGACTTACTGTGGCCGCATAGCTTTGCCCACAGAAAAACCGGATACGGTGAACTACAACGCTATACCAGCACACTTGACGTAGCGCTTTGTGTACAGAATTTGCTTGGCATGAGCGCCGATAATTTACGCCAGCATAACCGACAAAATAATGGCAATATTTTAGGCTGGTTGCCGCAGCGACTTAAACTACAACCTGCAATTGATCCAGCCAAATGGCAGCCTTACAGCACTAATGTGGCAAAGCTTTCAAACGAAATACGCAATAAACCTAGAGACCTACGCGATTTGAGCTTCGATGACTGGTGCGGCTTCTTGGAAGGGTGGAGCCAAGGCAAGACTGGTAACGAGCTGATCGAAACATACTACTTAGATGAAGCCGTTACACGAGAGCAAATCAAAAAACTGTCTGACCTCTTAAAAGTCAGAACACGCTTTGGTAACTCAAAGATAAAAACCTCTCGCAAGCTCGATAACCTTAACAAGAGCAAAGAAAAGGATGCTTCATTAAGTGCGCATTACTTTGTTATTCGCCCACCACGCTACAACCTAGAAAAGTCTATTGCTCGTGAATGTTACAACGGGAGTATTAAATTACTGCAATCGACCGTATACAGCGAAATGGCTAAAACAGCACTCCAGTACTTTTATGATAATTATCGGCACTGGGATAAATATGTTGTTTGTCGCTATGACTCTGAAAACCTGCCTAAATTGAATGCGCTGGAGCAGTTGCTCGATAAGACATTACCTAAAGATCATATTGTTGTAGAGCAGCAGCGAAACCTTGAAAATCATCGATACCCGATGATGGGTAAACTGAAGATCATTACTATGGATAAGGAAAAGCCTGGGTATGGTGCGGTGTTTGGACTGTTGGTGGCGCATTTGAAATCTAGACTGTAGTCTCAAACAAGTATGCTTGTTTGTAGCTGATTGCAAAAGATCTTCCATTTCGCACCAGCTTCAAGCAGGTCTACATACTACAGTTTGATGCTTGTGGTCAACCTCTGCGCTGACATACGCCGTACATACTGAGTATGTCAATTATAACGATTCATCTTTGAGTTCGTCTTGCAAAGTATATTGGCAGCAAAGGTAACCCTAAGCCTGTGCTTTCTTTCTGCGCAACTGACTCAAGTACTGAAAGGCCCTGTACGGAGCCGCATGCAGGGTGTTGTGGGGGCTGAGGGCTAGACACCCTCGGCTACCCGATTATGCGCTGATTTATGTATCTAACCATTAAATGGATTGCACAATTTCTTTTATCTTTACTGCTTTTTCAAAATGATCCAGTTTATGCGTAATAATCCACCATTCAGCAGCTTCCATTAGTAATGCTGGGTCGTCATTTTTGTTTGCGAAAAAAGCATAGAATGAAAGACCAACACTTGTACCCTTAGCTGCAATCTTCTTGTCACAAACCTCTATAATTTTTCTTTTTAAGCTTTCTCTCATGCCCACTTCACACCCTAGGTTAATGACTCATTACATTGCTAATGCCGCATAACGCCGCCAACACAGGCGAGCGTGCGAGTCCAGCCAGCTTGCTGGCGTTTGTGATTGGCCTTGTATACGCCCAGAATGGGCATGAACTAATGAGGTGAAAGTCCTTTGTAGGAAGGTCACCATCCTTAGCGATTTATGATCGTTATTAGATGTTAACTACTAGCGAATGGCAAGGGCAGCTCCGCGAGGAACTGTCTGGAGGAAGCCGGACGCAAAGCTGCGAGCTGATGAACAAAAACATCATATGAGGCGTAGGCTAAAGACGAGTTGGCACAGGACAACGAAGCCAAGTGATCTAACGGCCACCGTAAATGATGCAGCAGTGCAATGACAGTAGTAAGAAGCTTAATGCGGCTGGGCGTTCATGTACAGTAAGCGTCCGGTAAACCCATCTTAAATCTGATGGAGTAGCCATTAAGTTAAGCGTAGCTCATCGTATAGAAAGCACTGTCACTACGCTCCTAAATTCACAGCCCACTGACTGTTAAAAGCCACAGTCCTAGAGGTTTTTTTCATACATTGCTTTGCATACCGATCTTAATGCCAACTTACTTTGGTATCCCTATTGATGTATTGTTTGGCTAGCTAAACAAGCATGTTGACTGATTTTTAGTATTGAGAGGAAAGTATGAAAAGAATCATCTACACGACAATATTAACCATGCTAGCGCTAGTAACTTACCCCATAGCAGCACAGGCGTCGATGCGATGCCCGAACGGAATTATCAGCGGAGGAGCAACAACTTTTGAGGTGCTGCATAAATGTGGCGAACCTGATTCAAAAGAAAAAATAAGTCCGGCACTAGGAAGTAATGGTGAAGAAATTTACAAGTCAGTAACAGTTGAAAATTGGGTGTATGGACCTAGCAATGGAATGTATAGATTCCTTAAGTTTATTGATGGCACTCTTGTGAAAGTAGAAAGCCGCCGCATGTAGCCTTTTGACATTGCAGTCCTGAAGATTCAGCTAGCTGCCCAGACTCAAGTGTCTTTGTGTTGCTGGATAATCATACATTGCTAACGATCGCAGGTGGGTGCCCAATTGTGCGGCAGCAACGCATCAATAGCGTTGTTCTTCTGCGTCGGCAGTCTCGTCAGAGCATCTTTTAAATAGGCATACGGATCGTTCCCGTTGAGTTTGGCGGATTGGATCAGCGTCATAACTGCTGCAGCGCGCTGCCCACTTCTCAGTGAACCGGCAAACAACCAATTGGAGCGGCCTAGCGCCCATGGACGGATCTGGTTTTCCACCCAATTATTATCGATGGGCAC
>JAVETP010000185.1:0-3465 GCA_034006005.1 Pseudomonas sp. | reverse complement strand
AACGCCTGCCCAAGGCGCACAATGTCAGTTCGGTGAAAACTTTGTCTGGACTGTCCAGGCATCTGATGACAATCTTTACTCATTAGAGATTGACCACAGCATGGAAGGCACACTTCCAGAATTCACGGTTTATGCTAGTGAAACAGATCCATACGGAGGTGATGTAGCAGCGTTTACATCTGCAGGTGTCAGTGTGTCTTACAGTGCAACCACGCAGAAATGGACCATTGACTTTGGCCCAGCCGTTACCCAGCAGTTCATCAACAATGGAGGAATCACTTTCTACATTGTACTGAAAGACTGCAACGGAAATGAGTTTGGTTCGATGAGTCCGACCACTTCAGCAAATACTTTTGCCTATACATTTGATAACGTCGCACCCATACTGGAAGCTGTAACTCCTTTAGCCGGTGCACAGTGCCTGGGAGGAAACTTCATCTGGACTGTTGATGCATCGGATGCCAATCTCTATTCACTGGAGGTTGACCACAGCATGGAAGGCACACTCCCTGAGTTCACCGTTTATGCCAGCGAAACAAATCCATATGGAGGCGATGAAGCAGCGTTCGCATCGGCAGGTGTCAGTGTGTCTTACAGTGCAACCACGCAGAAATGGACCATTGACTTTGGCGCAACCATAACCCAGCAGTTTATCGGCAATGGAGGAATCACTTTCTACATTGTACTGAAAGACTGCAACGGAAATGAATTTGGTTCGATGAGTCCGACTGCTCCGGCAAATACCTTTGCTTATGTACTCCATCCACTGCCAACGGCAACGATAGCAAGTGGTCAGAACCAGTCTGTTTGTTTTGGAGGCAATGCCACCATCAATGTAACATTATCCGGCACAAGTCCATGGAGCATCACCTATTCTGATGGTACTAATCCGACAACCATAACCAACATCACAACTAGTACGTACGTGTTAAATGTAGCCCCGACCGCCAATACAACCTACACCGTTATTAATGTTACAGATGCCAATGGCTGTAGCAATGTTGGAACCGGCAGTGCAAGGGTTTACGTAGGCCCAATTACGACCATCAGCTCAATTGCAGACGCCTGCCCGGGAAGCACTATTGAAGTTCCGGTAACGGTTACTTCATTTGAAGAGGTAGGAACTGTTGCTCTGGCAATAAAATATGATCCTTCTAAGTTGACTTATGTAAGTTCAACAACAAATGCAGGTATGATGCCTAATTTTGGTGTGTTCGATGATCCGTTAAATTCAACGCTGTATGTTACAGGGATTCTTCAATCGACATCTGAAACACCTGTCACTTTGCCTGATAATTCTACCTTGTTTACACCTACTTTCACATATCACGGCGGAACTGCAACACTTGAATTTTACGATCCTGTTACTGATCCATCGCAAAGCGAATATGGATTTGGTGACTGGCCGATTTTTACGCCTTTCTGCGATATACCTACTACTATCTATTACATTAATGGTACCATCACACCGGAAACAACAGACCCGACAATTAGTTGTCCTGCTAATGTAACTGTTGAGGTAAATGCAAGCAGCAATCCTTCGGCTACCGGTTTTGCTACCGCAACGGATAATTGTACACTGGTACCAGTCATTACTTTTAGTGATGTTTGGACTCCCGGAACTTGCACAGGAACAGGTGTTATTAAGCGGACCTGGACTGCAACGGATGCTGCATTTAACTCGGCTACTTGTGTTCAAACAATTGAGATTAATGATACACAAACACCGGCAATAACATGTCCTGCTGATATTGCATTAGATAATGATCCTGGTCAGTGTTGTGCTGTGGCAACATTTACAGCTCCTGTTTCTTATGATCCGGGTTATAATGAAAGTTGGGACAACACAAATTATGTTGCTGGTGATTATATTGGATGGTCCCCATACAACAGCAATATCATAAGCGTCCCCTCTGGTACAAATGGAATCAATGCTGTTTCCGGGGCAGGCTACGGCCTTGCACAGAGCGCAGGAGTAAGCCAGACTGGTATTTTCAGCAGGCTTGGGTCTTACAATTCAAACTTTGGAAACGGATATCGTGTAAGACAATCTGTATATATGGATTTGAGCGATCCTGCTGTATTGGCAAATACCTATGGATGGGATCTTTCTGCAGCTTCAAGCAATCAAGCAGGAGGTCATTTGCGCGACTTTATCTTCCATACTGCTTCTAATGCAAGTGGTGAGATTTTGGTGGCTGGTAGTAATAATTCCAACTTTGCACGACGCAACGATCTGGCAACGCTTAACCATCACACCATCACTGCGAGCGGATGGTACACCTTTGAATTTGTTTTCCGCGACGATGCCGGAGCATTGGCTGTTGATCTGAACCTGCTTAATGCTGGTGGATCAGTGCTGTGGACAGAAACCCGCACAACACCTGCAGATCAGATTTCAACATTTGTTGGTGGAAACCGCTACCTGTGGTTTACCTTCCTGGCAGTTGATAATCTGGCAATTGACAATACTTCCATTGAACGCCTGACCGCAGTTTCACCTGATTTAGCAAGTGGAACTCAATTCCCGGTAGGAACAACCGAAGTTACTTATACTTCAGTAGATGTATGTGGAAATGATAAAACATGCAGCTTTTATGTTGTAGTTACAGATGTTGAGGATCCAACGATAACTGCACCTGCTGCTGTAAGTGTATTTGCCGATGCCGGTATTTGCACTGCATCCGGTGTAACACTGGGAACGCCAACAACAGGTGATAACTGTTCTGTAGTATCTGTGGTAAACGATGCCGTTGAACCATTTGCTCTTGGAAACACAACAGTAACATGGACAGTAACAGACGGAAGTGGAAACACTGCAACGGCTACTCAAATTGTAACAGTTATTGACAATCAGAACCCAACAATTACTGCACCTGCTGCTGTAAGTGTATTTGCCGATGCCGGTATTTGCACTGCATCCGGTGTAACACTGGGAACGCCAACAACAGGAGATAACTGTTCTGTAATATCTGTGGTAAACGATGCCGTTGAACCATTTGCTCTTGGAAACACAACAGTAACATGGACAGTAACAGACGGAAGTGGAAACACTGCTACGGCTACTCAAATTATAACAGTTATTGACAATCAGAACCCAACAATTACTTCACCTGCTGCTGTAAGTGTATTTGCCGATGCCGGTATTTGCACTGCATCCGGTGTAACACTGGGAACGCCAATAACAGGTGATAACTGTTCTGTAGTATCTGTGGTAAACGATGCCGTTGAACCTTTCGCTCTTGGAAACACAACAGTAACATGGACAGTAACTGACGGAAGTGGAAACACTGCTACGGCTACACAAATTATAACAGTTATTGACAATCAGAACCCAACAATTACTGCACCTGCTACTGTAAGTGTATTTGCCGATGCCAGTATTTGCACTGCATCCGGTGTAACACTGGGAACGCCAACAACAGGTGATAACTGTTCTGTAGTATCTGTGGTAAACGATGCCGT
>JAVETP010000047.1:0-23223 GCA_034006005.1 Pseudomonas sp. | reverse complement strand
TTAATGTCGATAGAGTCACTTAGGGTTTGACAAGGTTCGAAAACCCGCTATACTTTGCGCCGCGGGATGGAGCAGTCTGGTAGCTCGTCGGGCTCATAACCCGAAGGTCGTAGGTTCAAATCCTGCTCCCGCAACCAATTTTAAAAGCCTTAACTTTCAATGAGTTAGGGCTTTTTTTATGCCTGTAATTCTTGCCTGAAAAACTGTCTAAAAATCCTCTGTGCCCAAACCGTGCCCTGTGCGTGCCTTTTTCTAAAATCTAAGTTTTTGCTCTGACAGATCTTGACCCTAAGTTTTTTCAGGGCACAGCCATTTTTGCTGCATACCCTTGTCGCACTTCGCCTTGCTATGAAAAGAGTTTGAGTTTATCCAGTATATTTGCGGTCATATGTCGACTGAACACTAGCGTTTTCCTAGGCTATATGTAATGAACTACTGTATACAACGCAATGATACGCAGTTTGTTTAAAATCATAATGTATCGATAGTTAAGCCCGCTCAGCCTTAAATTGCTGCAATTTTAATAAGGCCAATACGGCAATCTCGTTAGAGGCGACAGACTCTACTTGGCAAGCAATTGACAAATCTATTTGAAAACTCTGTGTATCTTTCATACAGTTTAGTTTCCCACTAACTATGAGAAATCACCGTGAAATGGACGCTGCTTGAAGACATTCAGTTACTCATCTTAGTGCGTCAGTATTTTACGCTACTGGTCAAGCAAAACGGGCTTGATGCTAAGAGTCCATTCAGTCAGCAATTGCACGCCGCGTTCAACTCGCCACAGCGAGATGCCGCTGCATTACTCTATCGACTCAAAGACGCTAAAATACTGCAGCTAGCCAGTCGCCCAACGGGGAATGCCGAGCAACAACGTTTTAAGTGCCTGCTGCAGGATGACAGTGCGTTGTATGATTACAGTGTCACTTTTCCCACCCTTAGAAAACCTCAAAGCCCCCTAATAATTGCACAAGTACTCACGCATTTTGCTGCGAGTGATCCATTGTTATCGGTGACTGATACCCTTCATGCGATCGCTGCTGCATTGAGTTTGCAAAGCATTCAGGTGGAAAAGATTTTGATTGAAAGCAACCAAGTGTTGGTCAACAGTTATAGGCAGCTAGAGCGGTACGAGTCCCATGCTAAGCGCAGCTTGGATTTGAGCGCACAGATTAAACAGCAAACCCCAGCTGTAGAACTCATCGATGAGATTAACCTTTGCCGTAACCGTGCTTCGCAGCTCTATCACGTACATGAGCGCGATGGGGCTCAAGTGATATTCAGCTCTGACGGCACTGGTTTTGGTAAAAGCTACGGCGTGATTCAGGGCTATGTCGAATACCTTGAGCGATTTGCCAGTCCCCAAGCACTTAACGCTGTGCTTCCTGAGGGTGGCTTTACAAACTTACTTTTTATCTCACCACAAAAGTCTCAAATCGACCTGGATCATCGGCAAAAAGAACGCATCCTTGCAGCTGGAGGCGAACTGATTTGTGTTGTAGCTCGCAAAGATATCGCCGATTTGAATTTTATAGACTGGGCTACAGGCCTGAAAAATCGCGAGCGTTATAGCGGCTGGTCTGAGGTCGCAAAGGCTAGCGCTTATATTGGTGGTGAGATGCAGCAGCTCAACCACCTGATTAAGCAAATTGATTATTGTGAGACACAAATTGAGCAGCAGGCTCGGTTTGGCACTTTTGATGCTAGCAGTGAAAAAGACATGCTTGAGCAGCAGCTCACAAATTACCGCCATAGTTTACGTCGCACCCTAGAGTCCGCCTGTAAGAAGCTATTTACCCAAGGCAGTGCGGCAGCGTCGGTGCAGGAATACATTCGTCTTGGCATTAAAGAGCGCCATGAGCGCGCGCAAAAAATAGCGCAAGGACAACCTGCTGCCAAGGCCAAGGTTAGCGTCTACGAGATTTATTTGGAAATCATCAAGCAGGTGCTGCCATTTGAGGTGTGTCGTTATCGCCCTTCAGTGCTGCTGATGACGACGAACAAGTTTGACACTTCCACCTACCGTTTAAGGCCTCTTCAGCGCGGTGAAGGTGTGCGCTTTGAACCGGTCAGTTTTGATTTGCTGATTGGCGGTAAGCTCAAACCTGAAGAGCCACAGATCAGCGCTATGTCAGGTGAGCCGCATGGGGTACAAGTCAATTACTTACGCAATGAGCACTTTAAACTCAATCCGGACTGTCCGTACCGCCGCAATAACATCCGTTTTACTGTGATTATCGATGAGCTGCACGAAGCCTACACCCGCTTAGAAGAAAGCTGTCATGTGGCATTGGTTAAGCAGGAAAATAACCTTGCACATGTGCTCTCGGTAACTGGGCGTATGTACAACGCGGTGCTGAGCCTCGAGTACAGAGGCAAAACTTTCGCAGAACAAACCACTTTTGAGCAAGAAAAAGTCAAATTTATAACAACCATCCGCGAATTGCTTGCTGACAAGTGTGATCTGTCATCGGGTACAACTCTGGGTTCAATGCTTGCAATGTTCCGCGATCAACTGGGTGCGTTTGAAGTGAACAGTGATGCTGCTGATCGCATTATCTCGCTGACTCGTAATGTCTTTAGCTTTAATGCAAAAATGTACGTCAACGAAGACGGGCTAAAACGTATTCGTCTGCGCCATAGCAACGAGGATATCACTCGCGTTGAGTTGTATTACGAAGTTGAGGGTGATAGCAGCGACATCAACCCGACCTTGCATGACCTGTTTCAGTTGGTGTCAGCGATTTTGGCCGCGTGCGCCCAAATAACGAACCACCACTTTAAGCGTTGGGTGAAAAACGGCGGACAAGAAAACGCCAGCAGTCAGAATACGCCGCTGGGTCAGTTTGTTGATGCAGCAAATATAGTGGCTGGAGACGTGCGTCATATCTTTGACCGCACCACTGATGAAAGTCTACTGATCGACCACTTCTACACCTATCTGCAACCTAAAACTGTGTTCACTATGACCCCTGTGGCGGAATTGAATTACGTCAATAAAGGGGCAGAGCGCACGATCATTTTGGCCTTTGAGATGGACTTGGTGAAAGAGTTGCCAGAAGCCATGGTCGTGCGTCTTCTGGCCGGTACGCATAATAAGGTCATAGGGCTGAGCGCCACCAGTAGCTTTACCCACACTAAAAACGGCAATTTCAGTCGCCACTTTTTACACCGCTATGCGCAGGAGCTTGGCTATCAAGTCATTGAGCGACAGCCTGATGATATCAGTATGCTCAAGGCGCTGAGGGCTCTGCGCGCCCGTATTCGCTCGGTTGATTTTAAGGAGTTTGATGCCGAGCGCTTGATGCTAACCGATACCTATGAGCGCAGCCTCGAGTTTAAAGCCGTCTATGATGATTTTATGAGCGCGCTACAAGGCCCGCTGCAGAGTGCTCTGCAGAATAAATATAAAAAGCGTCAGCATTATCGTGAGCTGGAAGCACTGTTGCTTGCCGCATATGAGGGCAAAAACAGCCTGATTTTATCCCTATCAGGTGGTTTCAAAAAAGCGTTTGCGCAGGCTTATCGACAGCAGCAGACAGTGTGGCGTCAGCGCTATGCTATGCGTTCTAAATGTGATGAACAATATACTAAACGCCATGATCAAATCCTGACCTTTACCCCCTTTAAAGGGCGGCATAGCATTCACCTGGTGTTCTTTGACTCACCCTTGGCCAATATTGCAGACATCAAGCAGGAAACCTATATTCAGGACACGCACAGTGTGCTGGTATTTATGAGCACTTATAACAGTGCTGGAACAGGCCTTAACTCTTTTATCCGCTATTTTAACGGCAGCACCCATGACACAGAGACTTTAAGTTTAGAGGTTGATTTCCAGCGTTTAGTGTTGATCAACTCATCATTTTACAGTGAGGTGATGGGCCACAGCGCTCACCTGAATACACTGCCTAACTATGTCAGCGTGCTCAAGCACCTTGCCGATGATATGGCTGAGCATAAAATGGCCGAGTTCAGCGTTAATTTTGCACAAGGCGATAATTATCGGCTGCTCATGGCAGAGCATGGGATGAGTCTATTCAAGGTGATCATCCAAGCAGTGGGGCGTATTGAGCGCCGTGACACCCTGCTCAATACTGAGGTCTTCCTACCCAGTGATGTGCTGCATAATGTGGCCTTTCAGTTTGCCGGATTGAGTGACGATAGCAGTAACGCCGTCGTACTGGAGAGTATGTCGCTGCTGAATTATCGGCTTAAAGCGTTTTGTGAAAACATCAGCACGGCCTACTCATTTTCATCTGTTGAGCAACGCAGCAGCTTTGAAAAAAGCATGCTGAGCAGCGGTCGTCGTATTGATGCTGTCCATCAGCGTATTCTTAAAATTGACTGGATTAATCGGGTGCGCGGTGGCGATTTTGAATACCTAGCATTGTGTAATTTGTTTCGCGACCCTGACTCTTTTGCCAATCCCGAGCGCTGGCTGCAAAAACTACAGGCCAACCCTCTGTACGCCGCTAATAAGCAGATGCAATCGATCCATAACACCCTGTTTATGACGCGCCAACAGGGCGGTGAGCAGATTATGTTATGTCACAAACGCGGAGCAGATGGTTTAGCCCATAAAGATTACAGCGCCTTGTCGGACTTTAGCGGCGGCGCGCGTGAGTACCGTCCCGAACTGTCCATTTTTATGCAATACAATAAATACCTTGATTTGGCACGGGGTAACCTGGTTGGCGAACTCTTTCGTGACTGTGACAAGCTGCAGAAGAGTGCCTTTACAAAATTAGTGCCTCATCCCAAGTTGGTGCCACTGCTTAAAGGCAATCTAGGGGAGTATCTGTTTGATAAAGTGCTGGCGCATTACGGCGTTCAGGCACTGACAGATTTGCAGGTTTTTGAGCGCCTTGGGCCGATTGTCTACGAGTTTTTTGACCGTTTTATTGAAGTGGGTGATGATTTGCTGTGTGTTGATGTTAAACGTTGGGCAACTCAACTCGATGATAAAGCACGCGCTGAAGATACCCTCGAAAAAAGTGGTAAAAAGATCAGCCAAATTATAAATATCGCTCACCAAACGGCCGATACGCAAGGGCAAACTGAAATACGTCAAGCTTTAGCCGGGCGTTATCAATGCATCAAGTTTGTTTATTTGAACGCAGCCTACAGCCAAAACCCCAATAATCTGATGTGGGAAGACAATGTGGATCACAGCATCCACTACCTTAACCTGCTGCAGGCTGGCCATCAGTATCATCAGCCATTTGACCACGGGCAGCAGCGATATTTAGAAAAATCAAAGCTGAAAATTACCCTGCATATCAACCCAGTGCTGCAGGCTCTGCTTGGCGTCACTGTATCGAGCAATCAAGAATCATGTGATAAAAAGTGAGGACCGCAATGATCCCGAATCTGCACGCATTAACTGAGAGTCCGCTGGCTCGAACCAACCTTATTCAGTTGGAAGAGAAACCAGTGGACACTATTTACCGTCTGTTGACACCTGTGTCTAACCTGTATGCCATTGAGTTTTTCATCCAGAACTTCTCAAAAAAACCTAAAGAAGCAGGTCGCGATTATTCAGTTCGCATACATCGTGAAGTTAAAAACCATGTACGCCATGTGCTGGGGTTAAATGCCAATGCAGATGTCAAATACGAGTTACACCGACTGAGTAACGGGCAATATATATGTTTATACCTCGCACCGGCGGGCGCAATGCATATGCCACCTCATATATCGCTATCGGTGCGTATTGAGCAGCTGTGTCAGCGCTTAACTGCTGAGCAGCGCAGTCTGAGCCGCTTAATTCAGGGCTTGTTCAGTTTGCACTTGAAGATGCTGCTGCTCGAGCAGGCCAGTGAGCGCTTTGCGATTGCCCCTGTCTACCTAAATTCAATGATCTACCTGAATGCCCGTCTCAGTAAACCCATTTCAGCTCAGAGTGGTACCGGTGTAATGGAGGCATTGGAGCTGGATGTGTTTGCCTCAGAACAAGGTGAATTAGCCTTCACCCTGCACAAACGCAAGTTTCTTGTGGAGCCGGCCCAAGAGCTGCACTTGGCTTTAGGTGACGAACGAGTGTGGTTTAGCACCGAAAACGGTAAGGTTAAATCTCAGCGCAGGTTAGATGCGCGCGACACTAGCCTTGATTTTTTTAAGGCAGGTAGTGATTATAGTCAATGTCAGGCCTACACTTACAATGTGGTGATGAATGCCGTAGTCGAGCGTCTGACCGAGCTGGATATCCCACACAAACAACTCCATTTTCAAGCCACTCACGAGGTCAATCAGTTTGCCACCGACCTTGATCAGAGGCTTGCCAACACCCTGCTAGTGGTCAATAACGGTGTCCATTTCAGTACTGCGCAGCAGGCACTTTTCTTCGAGGCCCTAGCCAAACACTTACCGGGTTATCAACTCTGGCCGTTGGCCTCCTTAGAGCAGGCCATGCAAACTCAGTATGCTGATCTATCCGCCAATACCTCCATTCTGGTGCTCAACCCAGTGCCTGCACATGCTGACAACAGCATTCGCCAGCAGGATGATGTGAGCGTTAAATACTCAGGTTTTTTTGATGCCTATAAAGTCGCTCGAAAACAGCCAAACTTGCGCTGGGATACCTATACTCAGCTAAAACTGGACCGCTTAAATGGCTGGCTGCATCAGCAACCCCTGCCGGTGGTGCTGCAGGGCATGAATATCGATCAAAAAATGCTGGACGCTCTGGATTATATTCAGGAGCTGGCAACCTTTGATCCTGAAAAGTATAAGGCCGACTTGGCTAAGCCTCGTAGTCGTCTGAAGTCAGCGGTTGGTCTACTGAATAACAAAATTCGTCGAAGCAAAACAGAATTATGGTTTAAGGAGCGCTTAGTATCCTTGGGTTACATGCCACTGCCTGAGCTGACTGCAGGTCACTACACTGCTTTTTCGGTGCGGATAAAAGAGAGTGGCATTACTTTGCTTGGGTATGTTGAGCTAGCAGTGAAAGCGGGTAGGCTCAATGTGGTGAGTGCCGGTGTCACCGAAGGGGAGCTGGGCTGGCTGGCAGTTGAGCACCCAGCGCTGTCCCGGCTAGATAAATTGTTCGACAAAAGTTTCTACCTCTATGATCACAGCACCGACGTTTTGCTCACCCGTTACAACAGTGTGCGAGTGCCGCGTTTGATTGGTCCAGCCTCTTTCAATGTGGTGGATGCATACATTTACCAAGAACAAGAAAAAGCAATTGCTGAACTCAATGGTCAAAAATTTAACGGCTACAGCATCACCCGTAGCGCCAAAGTAGAAAAAAATGTGCTCCCTTACGTGTTCGCACCCGGACGTTCGCTAGATGATCCGCTCACTAAGACGCAGAAAATGAAGCATCACCATATTTATCTACAACCCCATGAGCAAGGGCTTTATCTATTGATCAGCGACGCTCAGCCAGCTAACCCAACAATGGCTCGAGCCAATTTGGTAGACAACTTACTGATCTGGGATGAGCAGGGCAAACCCTTGGATGTATTCAGCCATCCTTTGACTGGTGTTTATCTTAATAGCTTCACGCTTGATATGTTAAGAAGTGGCAACAGCAGCAAGAGTTCGATTTTTGCTAAATTGGCGCGGTTAATGGTGGAGAATTAACCCTACTCCCGCAACTGGATTTATCATTAAAGTCTCAAGTGCTACGTGCCTGGGGCTTTCTTGTATCTGGATGCGCTACAACCCTTTCCCGTTAAGCCTTACAGCGCTTTGCTGTTGGTCATTGTGGCGCTTCTTATGTATGCATTTAGTGTTTTTTTAGGCTGAAACCACCTCCAGCGCTTGATTGACACGCGCGGAACAGAGTTTGGCACTGGGTTGCAAGCAGGATGGAAAATAATTGTTGTAGATTGATAGCTGGTGCTTATTTAATTTTATAAAAATAAAAGGCCGTCGCTATGAAACCGTTAAAAAACAATTATAAGACAATAGTTTTCTGCTGCTGTGCATCTCTTTCTACACTCCAGTCTGCATACGCATTCGATTTAATTAACACTGAAAATAATAGTTTAAATGCCAACTTAGAACTGGCTGCAGGCGCTTTTTATAGTGATAAAAACTACCTGTATGACTCAGATCGCAATGGCGCACACTGGCTTGAAGGTTATGCCAAATATGGTCTTTCAGGTCAGCATAAAATCAACAGTGATGCTGCAGTCTATGGGGCCTTAAGCGGCATAACCTCAGGTACTTTTGCTGACGGTGATGCGGCAGGATTTACCACAGGTAAAGAGCGAGATACGGATCTTGAAGAGTTGTTTATTGGTGTTAAATACAAAAATTTAGACCTTTCAGTCGGTCGCCAGAGCTTGATTATTGGTGACGGCTTCCTGATCAATGGCGATGCTTTAAACCTAGGTCAGGGGCTCAGTGATGATGACTTTGATTTTGATCGCGGTGGCGCTTATTGGCTCGCGGCTAAAAAAGCCTTTGATCAAACCTTTGTTGCTAAGTTAGGCGCTGAGCAAGGTTTTCGCTCCGATGTGTTTTGGTTGAAATCAGATAATAAAGCTCAAGCTGAGATTGAACTTGCAGGTCTCAATCTTGAATATGTTGCCGATTATGGCACCTTCGGCTTGATGCACCTGAAAGGTTTAGATGTGAATCGCGCCTATGCCCAAGCCTTAGGTTTAACCTACAGGGATGGGCAAAAGACCACCAGTATCAGATACCAAGGCTCAGCTGGTGTTGATCCACTGTTTTTGTCTGCGGAGTTTGTTACTCAAGAGCAAGGTGATGCCACAGGTAAAAATGCTAATGCTTGGTATCTAGAAGCCGGTTGGACCTTTGATAAGGTTGTTTGGTCGCCAAGTATTAATGTCCGCTATACCGCACTTGAAGCGGGTTATGACCCTTTGTTTTTTGGCTTTAATCGTGGTTATGGCACTTGGTTTCAAGGCGAAGTGGCGGCGAACTACGCAGGTCTTTTTGGCAGTGATACAGATATTTTTCATGTCGGCATAAAAGCTCAGCCAACGGCCAATGTTTCCGTGGGTGCCGTGTTTTTTAATTTTACTAAAACGGCACGTAAGAGCGGCAGCTTAGACAGTCAAGAGCTCGATTTTTATGTTGAGTGGGCGGTTAACGATAATCTGATGATCAGTCCTGTTATTGGTTTTTTTAAGCCAGAACATAGCGCTAGAACAGGCGGCAGCCAACTCAATGACAGCCAGTTAAATACCTACGCGCAAGTGATTGCAGTGGCTTCTTTTTAAGTGGCACTCATTTAAAAAGGATTGGCAGTAAAACTAAAGAGCTTTTGATCGCAGCTGCTAGTCTTAAAAAAACATACATATAAGAATAAAATAGGAAATCCCGATGCAGCTATATAAAAACACCGTCAATGGTGTCCTTGTCGAAGCCTCGAGCAGTTATGAGATTTTTAATCCAGCCACTGAACACTCATTGGGTTGTGCTGCAATAAGTAATGAGCAAGAAGTGGACAGGGCTGTAGAGGCGGCTCAACAAGCGCAAAAAAGCTGGGCGAAACGTAGTCATGCAGAGCGTAAAGCGCTCCTTAACCAGGTTGCTGAGGTGCTGCAAGAACACTCAGAGTATCTGGCCCAACTTATTACTCAAGAGCAAGGTAAACCGCTTTCTGGGCTGGGTTCAAGGTTTGAAATGCAAGCCTGTGTGGGCTGGACACAAGTCCCAGCCAGCCTTGATCTCGAGCCTGAAGTTGTCTTTGAGGACGAGCAGCGTAAAGACACCCTGCACCGTACGCCGCTCGGGGTCGTGGCTGCCATAGCTCCCTGGAACTGGCCATTAATGATTGCTATCTGGCAGATCATTCCAGCTATTCGTATGGGTAACACAGTGGTGTTAAAACCCTCTGAATATACACCCATTGCCACTTTGGAAATGGTTCGATTGATGAACCAAGTGTTACCTGCAGGTGTGCTCAATAGCGTAACTGGCGGTGGGCATATTGGCAGCAAACTCTCCAGCCACAAGGACGTTAATAAAATCATGTTCACCGGCAGTGAAGCCACTGGGCGTAAAATTGTTATCGCTTCAGCAGCAAGTTTATCGCCCGTCACTCTGGAGCTGGGGGGGAATGACGCTGCCATTATTCTTCCCAACACCAATATTAAAGCCATCGCAGAAAATCTGTTCTGGGGTGCTTTCTTAAATATGGGGCAAACCTGTGCCTGCATTAAACGTCTGTATGTACATGAAGAGAATTACGATGAGCTGATGGTCGAGTTATGCGCCATTGCCAGCCAAATCAAAGTGGGTGGCGGTATGGACGCGTCAGTCCTGATGGGGCCGGTACAAAATAAAATGCAGTTTGATAAGGTCAAAACGCTCATCGCTGAGGCTCAGCGCAGTGGCTGCGATGTACGTGAATTTGGTGATCTGCCAAGTCAGGGCTTATTTATCCCCATTACCATTGTTGGCGATATTCAAGATGGACACAGCCTGGTTGATCAAGAGCAATTTGGCCCAGTGCTGCCAGTGATTCGTTATAAAAATATTGAAGATGCCATTGCCGCTGCTAACGCTGTCGAGGTCGGTCTTGGTGCTTCGCTGTGGCTTGATCAGGCCGAGGATGCTGAGGACTTAGTCATGCAATTAGAAGCAGGCACTGTGTGGGTTAACCAACATGGCGCGGTTCATCCGATGGTACCTTTTGGAGGGAGTAAGGCCTCTGGCTACGGCGTTGAATTTGGTATTGAAGGGCTTAAAGCAGTCACCCAAACACGGGTTATAAGTATAAAAAAATAATAAGAGGTTATAGACATGTCTCATCTAAAGAAACTTGCTTGCAGTGTTTTTGTGGCATCGAGTCTGCTTGCGGCCAGTGCCCAGGCAGTGCTGCCTGTTGAAACCGTTGGTAGTACAGTTTTACCTTTACCGGATGATCACCGCAGCTACATTTTTGATTTTGAGTTTAACAACATGGTTGCTACCCGCATCGTGGTGATTGATCCCGATAAGAAAAAGTACTTGGGCATGATCCCAACTGGGCATGCGGCGCCGGGCACCCTGTCGAGGGATAGAAAAACCCTGTATACCGCAGATTTCTTCTATACGCGTTATACCCGCGGTAAACGAACGGATGTTTTAACCGCTTGGGATACTCAGACCTTATCTCCAAAATGGGAGTTGGAAGTACCGAGCCGAAGATCTTTTACTCTGACTGAGCGCTTTGGAGTGTCCACAAGTACTGACGACAAGTTTGTTTATGTTTATAACTTCACACCGTCCACCTCAGTCTCAGTCATTGATACCACTAAGCAGGAAATGGTCAATGAAATCAGCAGTAATGGTTGTGTGCTCAGCTACCCTATAGGTCAGCGCCAGTATGCTTCGCTGTGTGGTGATGGTGCCATGCAAGTGGTCACCCTTGATGACAATGGTCAAGAAATAGAGCGAATCAAACAGATCTTTTTCAATCCTGAAGAAGAGAAACTGGTGGAGCGCGCCACTGTGATCGGCGAGACCTATTACTTTGTGACGACAGAAGGGGTGGTGGTCCCTCTGGATTTATCAGAAGGCATACCTAAAGCCTTACCACGATGGTCATTGGTCAGTGAAAAAGAAAAAAGTGCAGGTTGGGCACCCGGCGGTTGGCAGCTGATCAGCGCAGCGCCCAGCTTAAACCGTCTTTACGTCTTAATGCATCCCGAGCATTTGCCACATAAATGGGAAGATCCAAGCACTGTCATTTGGGTCTATGACCTGAAAACAGGCAAAAAGGTTGATGAGTATGAATCACCGAACTTGATCTGGAGCTTGAGTGCCACGTCCGATAAAAAACCACTTTTACTGGGTGCAAACGTTGAGGGTGGGCTAGAAATTTTTGATCTGACCACTGGTAAGCATCAAGGAACAATGGACGGCGTGACGAAAACACCAACGCTAATCTTAAACCACTGAGGGGTTAAGTGATGTTAGATCCTATTGTCAGTCTATCGGCAGCACTGACGCTGAGCGTTATTTTCGCCAGCGCTGCAAGTCACAAACTCAAGCATCCTGCTTGGTTTCGGCGACAAATACGCGAGTATGAGTTAGTGCATAAAGGGCTTGTCGCTGTCGCCGGCATGGCACTGCCGGTTGTTGAGTTGGTCATCGCTTTAGGCTTGCTGTGGCGAGTGAGTCGACCTTACGCCGCTGTCTTTGGCCTAGTGCTGATTGCTCTTTACGCCTTAGCTATAGGGATTAATTTGCTCAAAGGCAGAAAGGATATTGATTGTGGCTGTTCAGGGCCAGCGATGCGTCAACCATTACAGCCCGGGCTCTTGCTAAGAAACCTTTGCCTCGCTGTATTTGCTGTGGGCGCTTTGCTGCCAAGCATTGAGCGCACACTGCCTGTGTTTGATCTTTTTGTAGCGATCGCCGCTGCATCCGTATCTGTTTTACTTTATATCGCTGCAGATTTTTGGCTCGCCAATCGACCTGCGTTGCTTAAACTGTTAGGAGAAAAATAATATGCAAGCTCTTATCGTGTCTAATGTGTTGTTGTGGGTGCTACTCATTGTTGGCTCATTGGTACTCCTTGGCCTGATTCGACAAATTGGCGTTTTACATGCACGCATTGCTCCAGCTGGCGCCTTGATGGTGGATAAAGGTGTCGAAGTGGGACAGCCCGCACCTCAAATCACAGCGCTAGACCGCTCTGAACAGCCGGTGAATATTGGCTATGCCAAAGAAAAGGCGACGTTACTGTTCTTTATGTCACCCAGTTGTCCAATCTGCAAAACGCTTTTGCCAGCAGTGAAGTCGATCGGTAAATCATCGAAAGACATTGATGTGATTTACGTCAGCGATGGTGATCCGCAAGAACATGAGAAGATTATTGCCCAAGCTGGGCTGGAAAATGCCACCTACTTAATCAGTCCAGAAGTTGGCATGACGTATCAAATCGGCAAATTGCCCTATGCCGTCCTGATTGATAAAAACGGCACCCTTAAAGCTAAAGGACTGGTGAATTCAAGAGAGCACCTAGACAGTCTTTTTGAAGTTGAATTGCTGGGTTCAGCAACTTTACAGCAATACGTTAAAGCGCAATCCTCAGGTGTCCATACGCCATCTTGATCTTGGAGAATAATAAAATGAAATTTCTTGATCGCCTTTTTGAACGTTCCACCCGCCATGTTGCAAACACAACAGGCCGACGCCAATTTATTGCCAAGTTTGGCTCAATGTTAGCTGTAGGTATGGCTGCGCCAACGCTATTGCCTATTGATCGAACCAGTAAGGCTTTGGCCTCTGAAAAACCATCCATGGGTGACCCTGGTGATCCAAATAGCTGTGACTATTGGCGCTATTGTTCTGTTGATGGGTTTTTATGCAGCTGTTGTGGCGGCTCAGTAACAAGCTGTCCGCCAGGTACAGAAGCCTCTCCAATTACTTGGATAGGTACCTGCCGAAATCCTGCAGATAACGTTGATTATATTATTTCTTACAATGATTGCTGTGGTAAACAGAGCTGCAGTCAGTGTGCTTGTACACGTAATGATAGTGAGGAACCTTTGTATCATCCCTTTAATAATAATGATATTAACTGGTGCCTTGGTACAGAAAGCAGTGTTTATAACTGTACGGTTTCTATTATTAGAGGTGTGGCAGTTTAAGGAGCAAGTGAATGCGCTTAATAAGCTGTTTGTTATCTTTAACGCTACTCTTTGCATCCCCGTTTGGGCTTGCAAGGAGTATTCCCAGCCCCGAGCAAAGCCAAGCGCCTGGTAATGAGGCGCTGCAAACCCCAATTCGCTTAGCGAACTACTCACCTTTGGTGAACTATCAGTTGCAGTGCCAAGGTTGTCATTTAGCACAAGGCGAAGGCGCACCCGGTGATGGTGTGCCAAGGATGACGGGGTTTGTTGGCAACTTTTTAAAAGTTGAAGGGGGGCGCGAGTTTCTTATTCAGGTTCCCGGCGCCGCTTTATCTGCATTAACTAACCAGCAGTTGGCAGGCTTGTTAAATTGGATGCTGGAAAAGGATGAGATTGCCGCAGGAAGCGCTCCGAAAAGCTTCACGCGCTATAACGAAAAAGAAGTGGCCCAGCATAGAGGGGTCATGTTGCAGGATTTAGTTGGACACAGACGTGCGCTGGTTGAAAAGATTCAGGATTTAGGTATTCAAATACCAAAAGGTGCTGATATTTAAAATTTGACTGGAAATCATTAGATCATATTGTTGTCATATATGACTTAGCGGTTTGTCGGGTTTGGTTTTTTTTGAATGAACCTCCTGTTGCAGATAAATAGTAACAGGGGTTTTTTTATAGATATATCCTGTAGGCTATATTTTATATTTTAATTCTCTTTATTATATTTCTTGCTCGGTATTTTTCTATAGATGATTTTTAAATATATAGAGTTATATGCTCAAGTTTTTTTTGTTTGATTTTTAATGATGGTGTTTCTGTATTCTGTGGGAGTCATATTGTAATGCTCTTTAAATAGTGTTGAAAAGTAGCTTGGATTAGAAAATCCAAAGCGGTAAAGCATTTCTGTAATGTTTATCATGCCGTTATGTGCTTGCATGTAATGAAGACTCATTTCTAAACGCTGATTTTTAATATATTGAGAGATGGTAATTTGGTTGTGAGAAAAAGCACGGTAAAGGTTCCTTAATGAAACACCAATGGCTTTGGCAATTTTGAGTGCTGTTATGTCAGGGTCACTGATATTGTCATTGATATATTCAGTGGCAGTTCTGAATATGCGGTCATAAGGGTTGGAGATGTGTATTTTTTTTGCAAGAGAAGGCTTTAAAAGTGTTGCCAAAGACTCCAGTATTGCAGTTCCTTCCTCATTATCTATATTTTCATAGCTGGACGCTTCGATAATCAAGGTCTTAGCAAAATTAGCAATATGTGAATGGGCTGGGATTTTAATGCTAAGTTCTAACTTCCTAAGATTAATAACTTTTTCAAAGACATGACGAGGCAGTATCAGTGATAATTGTTGTGATTGAGCGTGATAGGAAAAGCGGAAGGGGGTCGAAGCATCTATAAGTACAATATCACCGCAATTGACAAAAAAACGATTTCCGGCTTGCTCTAAGGAGGAGTCACCACTAATCTGGAAAACACAAAAAACATCCAATGATTCACTTTTTTTAATGTGTTCGGATGTTCGGAATAGATCAGCATTTTTTATATTAACCCTAGACATATCTAGAAAGCCGCCAACTTTTTCAACTGTTCCTAGAAAGTTATTATTGACTGGGTTAGCAGAGAAAGGGCCGCATACTTGATTAACATTACTAATCCATTTCTCAAAATCGTTATTGATAACAGAGTTTAATAACATTTTGTAACCTTATTGTTTTTATATTTTTATTGATTATATAATGTTCTTGCATGATTTTTTACTAGAGAAAACATAACCTCTCTTGAGGGCTGTGTCAACTTTTTAAAGATTTGCTTTTGGCTTCGTCTTCTTAAGGCTGTAGATGTCAATGTTTGTTTTATGCAGAAGTATAAGTTGTTTTTTAATTTTATAATATTTTATAGTTGGTTTTGTATAATTTGGTGTTTTTTTATTAAATATAATACTGTTCTAATTTAATAAAGGGCAGCCCCCGGCCGCGCTGGACTCGGACATCGAAGTGAGTTGCTTTACGTAATAGTTGCGCTCTATGGTGCTGAGGTAGGCTGTTATGAGTGGGGGGTTACGCAGTAAGTATCGAGAAGGCAATATGTGCATTATTTAGGAAAAATTTGTGCAATTTATTTATTAAAAACAACAGAAGTATATAAAACGAATTTTCTCCAGCGTAATTCTGATAGGTCGCAGTTCAATACCTAAGTGTCAGCACAGCCCGTTTGATGTACCGTTGCTGGCATCGTGAAACCGTCTGCATCTGCAGTTATTTATTATACGTCAGCGGTAAGAGAGGGTGAGGCACTGGAGAGGATCGTATCTAGGGTTTAAAAATAAAACTTAGATACCACTATTGAGTTCGGATCTGTCAGAAAGTGCAGAAACAGGGCATTACGCGATTGCCACTGCCCATGCTGCAGCAAATGATGAAGTGCAGGCCGACTTTGTAGGGGGGGGTAGCGTGGTACAGCAGCAAGCGTTTAGTCTTGCTAAATTTACGTGGTTAATGGTGAACAATTCATCTGACTCCAGTAAAAGGCCTAAAGCCTTTTACACCACCACGCCCGCCTGCTGGATATCGGCAAGGCGCGCGGGGCCAATGCCTTTGATTGTGGTGAGTTGCGCAAGATCAGTGATGGGGCGTAGTGCCAGCATCTCGAGAGCGCGGTCAGGGCCGATATGTGGCAGTGTCTGCAGTTGCTCAAGTGAGGCGGTGTTGAGGTTGGTCAGGCCTGTTTGCGAGGTGTTTTGTGTAGGAGATTCAGGTGCTGTAGGTTGCGTTAGGGGTGTAAGATCTTGGCTATCAGGGGTAGTGAAGTTGCCATGCTTATAGTGATCTGAGCTGTGCGAGTCTGTGACTTGAAAGCGCAATTGAGCAAAATAAATGAAAACATTGATCAATTGTTCTTGCAGTACTGTGCGCGCATCGAGCGCCACTATCCAGTCATCGGCATTAAGCAACACTTCTAAGCGCACTTCAGGAGGCAAGGTCTGGGCCAACTGTTGGGCGAGCAGGGCGGTGATGGCTTGAGGGCTGGCGGTAAGCTGATCGGTGTGCTCGTCGCTAGATAGCTGCTCTAAGCGCTGCGCTACCCTGTTGAGCTCATCCATACTGACTTCCAGTGCAGGGGCGGTATCCTGAGTTGTGGCGGCATGCTGGCGCTGTAAATCAATGCGTACCAGTGCTTCTTGCGCGGTGATGCCTCGTCCCCAGCCAGTCAATACCAAGAGCAGCGCAGCCCGCAGTTGGGATTGAGGCCAGTGTTCGATGGCAGGAGCAAACAGCTGCTTGGTACGGTACAGGTTGGAGCTGATTGCTTTATTACGCCGCTGCTCTAATAGGGTATTAAACAGTTGCGGTAGGTTGCTCACCCAGTTCAACAGCCCTGTCACTAGACTGCCTATAGCGCGTAATATAAAGCTTAGCAGTTGCCAGCACAGCTTTAATCCGAGCGCGATAGATAAAAACAGCATATAAAACAACTGAATATTGGCGGCTTTTTTACCGCGTAATTGTACGCCGGCGATTTTAACTGACGAGCGTTTGGGTTTGACCCAATTAAAAGTGCCTATGGAATTGCGGGTTGAGACGCTCATCCCAGATTTGGATAAATTAAGGCGCGTTGGTCCACGGCCATAACGTCCACGCAGTACAAAGCGCCCGTTCTGTAAAGCAACTTGCGTACCTTTGCCAAGGCCCGTAGAAACCCGTAGCCCATGCTTGCTGTTGGCGGTGACATTCAATCTCGCAGCCTTAATTTGTGCGCGTAAAGCAACACCACCGGTACGACTGATGCGTAGATTTTTTCCACGATGCTCAATGCGCCGTTGCTTGCCGTCCTTGTCTTTTTTACCAATATTTAAAAAAGCCATAGTCTGTTCTGAACGATTTCCAATGGTTAGTTGATGTGATCAAGTCTTGCAATAAGTACGGCCGTTTTGCTCAATGCTGCGGCAGTTGCAGTTAAACTGGTTTATCACGTGCTGCGTAACGGCTGATTCTAGCTGTGTCGTGGTCAAGATAATAATCGCTTGTATGCCCAGTAAACCAACGGCATACAATCATAGTCAAGCGTAGATTGAATAGGCTTCAGGTTAAGGTTTACTAGATTTGTTAGCAGCATGGCCTTATATAATATATTCTTCTGCGCCATTCAGTATGTGGCATGTTTTTATTTTTGATTGTGCCTATTTTTTCAAGCGCGAGTTTGAGTAAGACCTAGGGCTAGTTTGGTTGGACAGTAGCCACGGGTAACAGAAGGAACTGCATCATTGATTTCGCGAACCCTATTGATCATTTGCTTAGCTGGTATGCCGGCTTCAGTGATGGGCGTCGATTTAACTGCCATGGAAGCGATGATTGAGGCTCTTGAACAACCTGCGGGAGAGAAAGCTGCCGATGCTGCGCGTTGTAATTATGCGCTTGCCGAGCAGACGGGGCGTGAACTGCCGAGTGACTTTGATTTTTGCCAGCCTGAGCGTCAGCCTAGCCTGATCAACAATGGTTTATATGTAAATACCGAAGGCGTGATCAAGCCGCTTCCAGTCCGCCGGTTGAGTCCTCAGCAAGTGACCAAGGTGACTGTTCCGCTACCTGTTAAAGATGATGTGCTGCTAAAGCCTCACACACCGTTCGTGATTGATTTGGCGTTGCCTGCTTCTAAACCTTCCAGCAATGACCACTCTAAGCCTCGCACTAAACCGACAACTCAGCCTATTCAATCTGCTGCAGTTGCGCCAAAAACTTCAACGCGTCAGCAGCGCTCGCAACCTGTTTTCGGTTGCCCAGGTTTTCAGACCTTTGCGCACCGTGGCAGCTCTGAAGAAGCAGAGAACTCTATTGAGGCTGTTAGTAAAGCGTTGCAGTCGGGACATAATGGCGTTGAGATTGATGTTCAACAGTTAAAGGATGGCAACTGGGTTGTGCATCATGATCTGTCGCTCGGTCGCGTAAATTATGGCCAAAGTGGCTTAGTTACAAACATGACCAGCCATCAATGGCGCAAGGTGCGGCTGAAAGACGTAGAAGGCTTTGAAACAGGTATACATGCGCCATTTCTCGTCGAGCTTCTCATAGCCTATCGGCGCAGTGCTGCTGCTTCGCAAGTATTGAATATTTAAGTGAAGGGTGGTTTGAAATCCTATGACTGCACTGCGTTATCTGCGCTTAACCAGCGCGTGTTGAGTCAGTTGCCGCAATCATTTGCGCACCCAAACTGAAGTGGCGTTATCGCAGTCCCGCGGTCTTGAACAGTATCGAGAAGTGTTGTACTCCAGTTTAGAAGAGTATGAGCGCATGGCGAAAATGGTCGGTGATATGTTGTTTTTAGCCCAAGCCGACAAACAACACCTGCAAGGTGAGCGGGTCGCTATTAACCTCGCAGACGAAGTACAGAGGCTCTTTTAGTATTTTGAAGCCTGGGCTGAAGAGCGTTCCGTCACTTTGCAATGCACAGGTCCAGCGCTATGGGTGCAGGGCGACCGCCTGATGTTGCGCCGCGCCTTGAGCAATCTATTGTCCAATGCCATGCGCTATACCGCTGCAGTGCAGACAGTGAGTGTCAGCTTAGAAGCAAGCAGTCACGACAAAGTACTGATCCGCATCACCAATCCCAGCGCTGCGGTCAGCCCTGAACATCTACCCAAGTTGTTTGATCGCTTTTATCGCGCCGACCCATCCCGCCAGCATAAAGGCGACGGAGCAGGCTTAGGGCTGGCCATCGTTAAATCTATTATTGAAGCGCATGAGGGCAGTATTAGCGCCAACTGGGCGGATGGACAGATGCGATTTACCCTTGAGTTGCCCTCTGCAGCTGGCGCTTAATCGACAAACGCAATGTCGCAGGTTGTTTGAGCACTTGCTTTATTTTTATGCCGGCACGCATTTCAGACGCACCTGAGTAAGCCAGCCCATTTCGCGAGCAGATTAACCAACTGAGCCGTTGCCAGAGTAACGGTGATGTGCGTCCAAAAGTGGTGAATGTAAAAAACGTTCGCTACAGCTGCTGGGTTTTCCAGTCCAACCGATGATAAGGGCTTGATATGCTAGGATGCTCGGCTGTAATTGAACGATCTGCTGCGGCGGTGCAGCTCACTGGCTTGGAAAACAACATGACGGATAAAGTTACTGCAAACAACCTCGCTTCTTATTGCTGGTCGATCGCTGACTTATTACGCGGTGACTTTAGACAAAGCCAATATGGCCGCATTATTTTACCCTTCACCTTATTACGTCGTTTAGAAGGCGTACTGGAAGCCAGTAAAGCGCAAGTGCTGGCTAAATATGCAGAGATTCAGCCGATGAACCTGCCAGAAGAGGCGCAAGAAAAGCTGCTGCTCAGAGCAACGCAAATCAACGGCCACACGCTCAGCTTTTATAACGTCTCGAAAATGGATCTCTCCAAGTTGGGGCAAGACGACATTAAGTCCAATCTGGAAAGCTATATTCAAGGTTTTTCTAAAGATGCCCGCGAGATTTTTGAGTACTTTAACTTTGCCGAGTTTTTAGGCCAGCTTAATGATGCTGATTTGCTGTTTAAGGTCGTGCAGCGCGTGCGTCAAACCGACCTCAGTCCCAGGGCCGTGTCCAACCATGACATGGGTTTGGTGTTTGAAGAGCTGATCCGCCGCTTTGCTGAAAGCTCCAATGACACCGCCGGAGAGCACTTTACCCCGCGCGATATCGTGCGCCTCACCACCGCTTTGGTGTTTATGGAGGATGACGATGCCCTAACCAAGCCCGGCATTATCCGCACCATTTATGACCCTACTGCAGGTACCGGCGGCTTTCTCTCGTCGGGCATGGAGTACGTACACGAACTGAATCCGCAAGCAGTGATGCGCGCTTTCGGCCAAGAGCTGAATCCGGAAAGTTACGCCATTTGTAAAGCCGATATGCTGATCAAAGGCCAAGATGTCTCCAATATTAAACTGGGCAACACCTTATCCAACGATCAGCTCTACGCCGATAAATTCGACTATATGCTGTCCAATCCGCCGTTTGGTGTGGATTGGAAAAAGATTGAATCCAGCATTAAAGACGAACACACCCTGAAAGGATTTGACGGTCGTTTTGGCCCTGGCTTGCCGCGAGTTTCTGATGGTTCGTTATTGTTCTTAATGCACCTGATCAGCAAGCTGCGTGATAGCCAGGAAGGTGGCGGTCGCATTGGCATTATCCTCAACGGCTCGCCACTCTTTACCGGTGGTGCAGGTTCTGGTGAATCCGAAATTCGCCGCTATCTATTAGAAGCCGACTTGGTGGAAGCCATTATTGGCCTGCCCACCGACATGTTCTACAACACCGGCATCGCCACCTATGTTTGGGTGCTGTCCAATAAAAAGCGCGACGAGCGCAAAGGCAAGGTGCAGCTGATCAATGGCGTCAATCTGTACAGCAAAATGCGCAAATCCCTCGGCAGCAAACGCAATGAAATGAGCGAGTCCGATATCGCCACCATCATTCGCAGCTTTGGTGCCTTTACTGAAGAACAAGCACGGGATTTAGATAAGCCTGCCGATGTCAAAAGCAACCGTGGCCGCCAATCAGCCAATCCAAAAACTGAAACCGCGAAAACCTTTGCCAGCAAGATTTTTGACAACCATGAATTTGGCTACCGTCGCATCACCATCGAGCGCCCATTGCGCGAAAGCTACCAGTTCAGTGACGAGCGCATTGCCGAACTGCGTTTTGATGACAAGCAACTCAATGCGCCAATGCAGTGGGTGTACGACAGCTACGGGCAGAACTGGAGCGACAGCCCAGAATGCGAGCATTACGGCGTTTTTAATGACGAGCAAGCCATCGAGATTCGTGGCCATATCAAAACCAACTTCAGCGATTTAAAAGAAGCCAAAATCAAAGAGCTGCTGGAGCGCAAAACCTGGCTGGACTGCAAGCAACTGATGCAGCAGGCCAAGCAACTGCAAGCAGAAATTGGCAATGCACAGCACGACGATATGAACGGCTACGATGCTGCGGTTAAAGCCGCCATGAAAAACCAAGATTTAAAAATTGCTACCCGCGAACTCAAACTGATCACCGCCGCCGTCAGCTGGAAAAACCCAGCCGCCGAGAAAGTGATTAAAAAGGTGCATAAGGTTTCACCTAATCCAATCTATGGCTTGTTTGATGTCAACGGCAAAACCATTGAATACCAGCCCGACAGCGAGCTGCGCGATAACGAAAACGTCACTCTGGATCCAAGCCAAAACGTCGACGCCCTCAACGAAGCCTACTTTATAAAAGAAGTACAGCCCCATGTGCCGGATGCTTGGATCGATGCCAGTAAGAAAGATGCGAAAGACCAGCAGATTGGCATTGTCGGTTACGAGATTCCCTTTAACCGCCACTTTTATGAGTACCAACCGCCAAGGGATTTAGCCGAGATTGATGCGGATTTGGATAAGGTCAGTCGAGAGATTATGGCGCTGCTGCAAGAGGTGCACTCCTGATGGTCTTTTTACGCGAGTGCTGCGTTGTGGCTGTGCTTATGTTCAGGACGAACGGTATGCCGCGTTTGCAGGGATGCAAAGAAGCGGCCGCTCAGTCACATACAACTTGTATGCTCCTTCGCTGTGCGCAGGCACGCCTTGCTCTCACACAAAAATCCTCAACAGGAGGATGGGTTCATGGGTAAGTATCAGGCGTATCCGGAATATAAGGATTCTGGGGTTGAGTGGATAGGTGATATCCCGAAAGAATGGGAGTTATGGAAATTAACTCATGCGTATGAGGAAATTGGCTCTGGAACAACACCACCGAGTGAATCTGATGAGTGGTACGGCGGTAATGTGCCTTGGGTTACTACTGGTGAACTGCGAGAAAAGGAAATATATAGCACGGCTAAAAACGTAACTGATGATGCATTGAGAAGATTTACAGCTCTTCGAAAATTCCCAAAAGGCTCTATAGCAATTGCAATGTACGGCGCAACTATCGGGCGCTTAGGGGTTTTCGGTGTTGAAGCAACTACAAACCAAGCATGTTGTGTGCTTACTAAATCCAACGTTGTAGATAACCACTACCTTTATTATTGGCTGCAGGCTTTTCGGCAGGACATTGTTAATTTGGCTTCTGGTGGTGGGCAGCCGAATATTAACCAAGAGGTTGTAGCATCTTTAAAAATCAGCTGTCCAGCAAAGTCTGAACAAAAAATAATCGTGAGCTTCCTAGACAACGAAACCGCCAAAATCGACACCCTGATCGATAAGCAACAACAACTTATCCAGCTGCTAAAAGAAAAACGCCAAGCCGCCATTAGCCATGCCGTCACCAAAGGCCTAAACCCTAACGCCCCTATGCGTGATTCAGGTGTTGAGTGGTTAGGTGAAGTGCCGGAGCATTGGGATGTTACATATATAAAGCATTTATCGATTGTTAAAAGAGGTGCAAGCCCTCGACCAATTGATGACCCTAGATACTTTGACGAGAGTGGCGATTATGCTTGGGTGCGTATTGCGGATGTTTCACGAGCCGGAATGTATCTCACTGCCACAACACAAAGGTTATCAAACTTAGGCTCTTCATTAAGTGTTAAGTTGGAAGCAGATGAACTGTTTGTAAGCATAGCAGGGACTGTGGGTAAGCCATGTATTACAGTTTCTAGAGCATGTATTCATGACGGATTTGTATACTTCCCAGAATTAAAAATAAATAATAAATATTTATAC
>JAVETP010000184.1:0-3498 GCA_034006005.1 Pseudomonas sp. | reverse complement strand
CTCGGCCCGCTGTCGAGAACAAGGTGAAGCCCTGGCTGATGCGGAATATACACATCGTCGATATCCGGGAATGTTGCTGGGGCTAACCTCACCCCCGTAAATATTAGCTCAGTAGATCCCCCGTTGCCCAAGCTAATGGTGTTCGCTACAATGCTATACCTCGTGCTCTTCTCATCTGTGCTGCCACTCCAATCTATTAATTCTACGTACTTAATGTATAGTCTATTTTGCGTTACCATTGCAGGTTCAGAAACCCCACTGACGTTCTTAAGCACCACCCGGACATCAAACACCCTTATGGTGTTGGTCTCCTCCTTGGTAATGGTTCCTGTTTTCCAACCCGTGGTGCCATCTAACCACAGGCCATCTCCATTTGGTCTTATCCCAGTTACTGATGACTCATAGATATCCTCCAACCCTTTGACCGTCATAGGTATTACCTTGGGATTGCCCGTCCTGTAGTAGATAGGCCAGAACTTCTGAAACCCCCCGCCAATTATATCTGTCTTTGAGTTGGTCAAAAATAGGTGTACGCTGTAATTCCCCGTGGCGTAATTAATAACACCCTGCATCTGAATGCTCGCCCCATCCATATCCGCCCCAAGGCCTGAGCTGTACTTAATCGTTTTCACCGAGTAGAATTCTCCCACCTTGGTGCCACCCGAATTGTACACAGCAGCCCCTAGGTAGAAATTATCGAGTAGCACCCCATCACCCCCGTTCGGGGCAAGGTCGGCCACGGTAAGACAGTACGCTCCCATCCCGCTAGGGGCTTGCGGTATTTGGAAACCAACCGCTGCTATGGTAGAACTGTAAAACGGGCTAATGACCATACTTGTCCCCCTTACCTGCAACAGCGGGATAGGTGCATCGTGGTAATACTTCCTGAAATCACCTATTCTTTTGGGGCTTGCGGATGTAGGGGCAGAGTAACTCCACGCCCCATTGCTATTCATCGCTACCATTTCGTTTATGATGATGCCATACTGGGCGTTGAGAAAATCCGTATCGGTCAACCCGAAGGGTGAAGTGTGGTATATAGGCTTGAAACGACTAAAACGGTTCACTAAACTACTTCTACACAGCGTCCCCACATCATTATTGCCTGCACCTAAGGTGTTCCTCACCAAGGTGGTGCTTATGTTCGTTGTTCCTAATTGTGCCATATCTATAAATACTTTAGTTTTTATTTTTTAGTTCGTCCACTTCGGCTTTCAACTCCTTAATCGCCTGTAGAATTATGGTCATCAAGCCCCTGTCGTCGTAGGTCTTGTAGTCGCCGTAAATGGGTCTTATGAGGTCGGGCACAATCGCCTCCAACTCCTGAGCAATTAGCCCGTAGTTGATACTGGTGGTGTTCTTGTTGCCGTTGAGTTGTACCGCCCTGTCATTCCACGTGTAGGTGACGGGGTTAAGGGCTGTGATGATGTCCAAAGCGTTGATGTTGTTAAGGCTGGTGATGTTGGTCTTTAGCCTAGCATCGGAGGCGGTGTAGGCGGTCACCTCACCCGCACCGGTGATGTTACCCGTGGCGTAGATGTTGCCCGCTGCCCGTATCGCCCCATTCACATCCAGCATATAGCCAGAGGTTACGGAGGTTTTGCCGATGGAAGCAGTTTGCGAATAGAAATTACCACCTGATGATATTTCTGCTAGCAATGTTTCCGTATTAGTTAACTTACCCAAAAACTGAATACTGGTTGCAGCATTAGCTTTTATCATCCAATCCCTGTATGCGGTTGTACCATACGTTGATCCACCTCGATTCAATTCAATGTATCTATCTCCTCCAGCAGATGCTGCCAGTATTCTGTGGTTGTATGTATTAATATCTCCCACTGCTATTATCGCCCCACCACTCTCATAAATTGAACTATTGCCCAGCGTTGCACCCGCTGTAAACTTAGGTATGTAGTTAGCCTCCCCGCTGCCCTGAATGGGGTTAACAAGGTTGTCTGTGTGGTAGAGTTCTACCCAACTACTCCAACTATTATTATTCTTATGCCGAAAGAATAAATTATTTCCTTGCATCCTACCATATAACTGTATTGCATAGCTACTATCTCCGGCCGTTGATAGATGTATTAATCCTCCTTGATTTTGACCAACTGTTCCAGGATAAGGTGATCCAGTCCAGTTAGCGCCAGCCCTCCAAAATCCAGTTATTGTGTGTGTATTAGCGTTAGTAATTCTGCTTAATCCGCTACTACCTCCCAACCCAAACGCTCCCACCTCCATCAGCCTACCCTCCGTGGTATCAGTCAGTGAGGTCTGGGCATCACGGGTGGCTGTGCCCAAGCCTAAACTAGTTCTACCGGTTGTTGCGTTAAGCCCTGTACTGCCACCATCCCACTTTAGACGGTCGGTGTAGGCATCATCCCAGTTGCTCTTGTTGTAGCCCGTTTTGGCTGTTGTGCCGGCAAAGAAAGCGTCGATGCTGGTTTTGGTGTAGTAGTTGTTAAGCGACGATGCGGGAGCGTAGTAGTTAGGCAGCTGGCCACCAAGCCGTGCAGCGTTGTACACGTTAACACTGGTGTTTGTGTTTACCAAATCGATAACGGCCTGCTCATCGACACCAAAGGGTAATAGCCCTAACTCGCTTTGGTGTATTTTACCCGTAGTGGGGCTATATAGCATTAGTAACTCGTTGCCAACCACTTCGGGTATTGGGGTGAACCCCTCGGGGAATTTTATACCTAGAAAACCCATACTGCCTGCTTTTAGGTACAAAAAAAACCCGCCGGGGCGGGTTTGGAAAGGACAACTTTACTTCGACAGGCTCAGCAACCGTAATTAATCATCTTCGCCAATGCCAAAATTTTTGCGAATGGATTGGTTAATGGCATCCTTGCGCTGCTCGGCGGTTAGGTTCTTGTAGGCATCGGAATCGCCGTATGCGGCGTTTTCGTGTAGCGATAGTTTAATTTCGGCATCGCCCTGGGCTTGCCCCTGTGCGTAGAGTTGAAACTCGGGACTGGCCTTATCCTCCAAGGCCATTAGCAGTGCGCCACGCTCTGATGCAGTTAACTTATCGTGCAGTATGCGCACCACCTGCGCTGTGGGCAGGTTTAGCTTGCCACAGGCAAATATTACCTCGTTTTTATCCATTTCGGCAAGGGCTTTGGGCTTGCTCTCTTCGTGTTCCATTGGTGTGTTATCCATTTTGTACCTCCTTTTCTAGTTTTTTACCTTCCATTTCCTCGCGCGAGAATAGTTTTAGCTGGTTGGGGTCGGTATTGAAAACATCCCAAAAGTATGATTCCAGCTCTTCAATCTCCGCTTTTACCTGTTTTACAGCCTCTTTGGCTTTAAAAAGTTCAATCTGTTTTTGCTGGATACGTTTTTTATGTTCTTGTAATTCAGATAGTTTAAAACTTACGCTATCGGTTGCGTAGAATCCAGCTTTTCGGATGCTTGGTAGCACTTCGTGAATTATCCATCTTTTGAACTTCTTAGCCTCTGGCATTGTGCTAGTTAGAACGAGAGAGTACAAGCCGA
>JAVETP010000183.1:0-3515 GCA_034006005.1 Pseudomonas sp. | reverse complement strand
CGTGGCGATGCACTGATAATCGCCGATCAGAATCACGTGGCCATAAAAGTTGTAGCTTCGGACAAGGAGCATCCACTCATAACTACTAACCCAGCGGAGCTGTATAACTAGTGAATGCACTAATTGCTATTGGTCTAATTGGTGGCGACATTAAAAAACATGTCGCCATAGCTTTAGCGGTAGTAGTTGTTGTCATTGCTTTGCCGGTGCTAGCGGTTTTTTCACTTGGTAGCGACGCCATTAGTTTTCTGAGCGGCAGCTCAAGTGCGGTGGCAGCTGCGGAGCAAGGATTTTATATGGGCGGATTGGTGCCCGGGGATACATACGCTTGGGGTAACTGCACCTATTGGGCATATGCTATGAGATATTGGGCGGAAAAACCAATTCCTACATCGTGGGGCAATGCTAATACTTGGGATGATAATGCTATTAGGGATGGATACGTGGTCGATCATAAGCCCTCACCAACTGCGGTTATGCAAACTGGTGCTGGTAATTTAGGTCATGTTGCCTATGTAACAGATGTTGATCCAAAGACTGGTGAATGGAAAATATCTGAGATGAATGCACCGCGTTTTAACGTTGTATCCACCGAAACTTATGCTGCCTCTTCGGCCGTTTATTATAACTTTATTCACGATAAGAAAGTCGGTACTCCATGATCATTAACCTACTCAATCGGCGTTCGCTCAAAAAGCGGGAGGTAGTTTGGCTTGAACTAACGCCACCGGCGTCAATAGAGAGGACGCCAGAGGCAACCGAGCAACTATTTTCGGTGATACATGGTATGTACGCTACTCGTATTCTAAAAGATAAAGTGTTAGGTCGATCGCCGGTTTTGAGTTTTGAGATAGTCTCAACAAAAAAAGACGGTATTCGCTATTTAGTGCAGGTTGAAAAATCACGCTCGTTAAGCCTGCAAAAAGTAGTTGCAGCTTATGTGCCTGACGTTAAAGTTAAGGAAGTTAAAGCTCCGAAGCTGGATGCCAGCCATGTTATCGAGTTTAAACAAACTGGTCATTATGTGTTACCGCTAACACCTACATTAGGTTTTGTCGGGCATGATCCGCTGTCTTATGTTACTAATGCGATGACAAAGCTGGATCACGGCGAGCAGATAGTTTTTCAACTAGTTCTATCACCCGTAAAACTTCGCGGTGCTAGAAAGCTAGCGCGCAAAATATTGAGCAACGAGGATATTCTGACCTCCGTTAGATCTGGTGGTTTTATTTGGCTGCAGGGCTTTAGCGACGTTATTAATAGAGTACTCTGGGGAGCGGCTGATTTAACTAGTGAAGTATATCGTGGTACGACTTCGGGGGTCTACACTACACAAGTCGATAAACAGGATGGAACGTTTAAAAACCAGGTTGCCAAACGACAACGACCAGCTAGAACGCTTAGTTCTTTTGAACTCGAGCTTATGGAATCGATGCATCGTAAAGTCACCCAGCCACTGTTTCAAGTTAGCATGCGTGTCATGTCAAATGGTGAACATGCGGCTGAGCACCTTCAAGCTCTTCGCTCTGCGTTAGACGGCTATAGCGTGCCTCTGTATCAATCGCTTAAAGCTAAGGTAAAGTTGCCACTTGTTCAGCGGTATAGACAAACATTAGCGACTCATCGTCTACCGGCATTGTTTCGTCGCGGGTCATTAGTATTATCCGCTGCCGAGGTTGCCAGTCTTTACCACTTCCCCTCCAGTCGCATTAGTCAAACCGATAACCTTATTACATCTCTTAGCAAAACGCTTCCGGCGCCCGTGTCGCTTAAATCCGGACGAAAGTTAGCTGTTACTATCGGCGATAATCATCACCATGGTATAGTCACACAAATTGGACTTATCGAAGCCGAACGTGCACGACACCTCTACGTCATAGGCGGTACAGGAAATGGTAAAACGACCATGTTGTTTTATAGCATCCTACAAGATATTCGCACAGGAAATGGTATAGCCGTAATTGATCCGCACGGTGACTTAGCTGAGAGGATTCTACGCTACATTCCGGAAGATCGTATCAAGGACATTGTTTACATGAACCCCGATGATCTTGCTCATCCAATTGGCATGAATTTGCTTGAATTATCGCCGGATTTGTCTGGTGATGATTTGTTGAGAGAAAAAGACTTAATCACGGAGGCGACAATATCAGTACTGCGCAAGGTTTTCTCTGAAGATGACTCTGGTGGGCATCGCATTGAGTATGTGTTACGTAATGCTATACAAACAGCGTTAACACTCGAAAACTCAACGTTATTCACTATCTTTGAACTGCTTAACGATGCGAAGTTTCGGCGTAAGGTCGTCAAAAGCCTTGAAGATAAAAACCTCAAAGACTTCTGGAGCAATGAGATCGGCAAGGCCGGAGAATTCCAACGTGTCAAAATGGCAGCCGGAATTACCGCAAAGATTGGCCGCTTTCTATTCTCGGCCTCGGCTCGCCGTGTGCTCGAGCAGCCGAGATCCACGATTAACTTTGAGGATATTATCGCTAGTCGTAAAATACTGATCTGTAACTTTTCAAAAGGGGCGCTGGGCGAAGATACTTCCGCCTTGTTTGGTACGACCGTTTTAGCGAAACTTCAGACGGCAGCCCTCAGACGTGCTCGTATTAAAGAAGCCAGCCGTACGCCGTATTATCTGTACGTTGATGAGTTTCAAAACTTCGCGACAATGAGTTTTGTTCAAATGCTATCCGAAGCCAGGAAATATAAGTTGTTTTTGACGATGGCCGAACAGTCAACGAGTCAACAAGATCAGCAGAGGCTTGTTGATATTATTCTTGCCAACGTTGGTACGATCGTTTGTTTCCGATCTGGTAGTCCAGCAGACGAACGGCTTGTTTTGCCGCTGTTTAGTCCTTTTATAAATCAGGGAGAAATTGCCAATCTACCGGCATACTCGTACTATGCCCGTATTGCAGCCATTGAGGCTCAGGAACCAATGTCAGGTGTGACGGTAGTAGTGGAAGACCTTGGTAGCACTGAAATAGCTAAACAGGTGATTGGATCGTCGAGAGAGCTATATGCAAAGAGAATTGATGAGCAGTTGTCGGTTGGTCAAATAACTAAATCTGTAAGCGAATCAAGGAAGAATCAATTGATTAAGAAAGCCGACAAAGAGTTATCAGGAATAAGCGCAGTTAAGTAAAACTTATTTTGAACTTGTCTTTGATGCGATGTCTTTGAAGTCTTCAATGTTTTGGTTGAAACTATCTCCAGGATCGACTTTTAGCGCAGCTGATCAGGACTTAGTAGTCCACCACTACGGCGACCATCAAAAATGATGGTTGGAATTTTGACAGTTTTAATTTGGTTTTCTACAATATCACGGTTTTTGCTCAGTGCATCAACCACCTTCTTACTTAGCCTATCGTTTTCAATTTTCGCTATTTGCTTTTCGGTGTACCCAATTTCGCCTAGCCATTTATTTATAAGAATACTGGTTTGCTCTTTATTGAGCAGTGAGTTGATCTTTAGTTGATAGTCAAGGTTATTTTCATCTTTCCAGGTAA
>JAVETP010000182.1:0-3560 GCA_034006005.1 Pseudomonas sp. | reverse complement strand
AACAGACTTATTCCGTATTCATTTGTTCTATCGTCCAGATAGTGAATGGTTACGCTCAAATGAAGCGGCATTAAACGCAGATAAAGTCGAGGTTATAGCGAAAAACAATTCTACGAAGAAGCGCACCATTGTCTTTGCTGTGGCGAAATTTATGAGCCAGAAAGACTTAACTGAAAAACGCATTGAGTTTTGCCAGTTGCCTTACGCTATCCATCGCATTATGGGGGCGTAACATGGAGTTAAAAGACTACCAAAATGGTGTGCTGGATAAGCTGGACTATTATCTGAAAAAGCTGGCCGACACCAAGGAAGAAGCGGAAGATTTTGTGGCTTTTCAGAAAATGAAAGGCAAAGAGGCTCGCTTAACCGATTACGCCAAAGATACGTGGGAAGCTCTGGTACAGGAGCGCCGTATTGACCTACTTAAAGACAAAAGCGGCCACTTGGTGCCAGCGCCTTATGTCACAAGATTTGACGGCTTAGAGCGGCCAATTCCTAACGTATGCTTGAAAGTACCGACGGGTGGCGGTAAAACCTTACTTGGCGTTGCTGCGGTCGAGCGCCTGCAAACGGATTTGTTTGCGCAACAAACGGGTATGGTGCTGTGGGTGGTGCCTTCGGATGCCATTTACAAGCAAACCTGGAAACAGTTGGCTAATCGTGAACATCCATATCGGCAAATGCTTGAACGTGCATCGGGTGGCCGGGTAAAAATGCTCGAAAAGAACGATGCCTTTACCAAGCGGGATACCGACGAAAACCTGTGCGTTATGTTATTGATGCTGCAATCCAGTGCGCGTCAATCCAAAGAAACGCTACGCATGTTCCGTGATAGCGGCCGATTTACCACTTTCTTCCCTATTGAAGATGACACCACCGCCAATGAGGCGCTATTGAGCAGTATTCGTAATCTAGATTGTAACGATCTATCTGATTACGGTTGGCAAGAAGGCATAGCCCCAGGCTCAGTGTCAGTCAAACAAAGCTTAGGCAATGTGTTACGCATGGTTCGCCCAGTGATTATTGTGGATGAGGGGCATAAAGCCTATAGCGAAACCGCAAGAGAAACCCTGTGTGGCTTTAACCCTAAGTTTATTCTAGAGCTCTCGGCCACGCCTAACGCTAATGGTAAGCATCACTCAAATGTGCTGGTGAACGTGTCTGGGCAAGCGTTGAAAGATGAGCAAATGATTAAGTTACCCATCAACTTAATCAACGAAGACAAAAGTGAGTGGAAGCATACCTTGTCGCTTGCGCACGCTAAATTGGCAGAGCTAGAGAAGGATGCCGGGCAGCTACAAAACGAAACCGGTCGCTATATTAGGCCCATTATGTTGATCCGTGTTGAGCGCACAGGTAAAGACCAACGTGATTCAGCCTTTGTGCATGCGGAAGACGCCCGCGAGTATTTAATGGAAAAATTGGGCGTAAATGAAAATGAAATTCGCCTGAAAACGTCTGACAAAGACGAGTTGGGTGATGATGATTTGCTCAGCGAAATGTGCCCCGTTAAATACATCATCACAAAGGATGCGCTGCGTGAAGGTTGGGATTGCCCCTTTGCTTATGTGTTAACCGTGTTGTCTAAAATGACCGCAAAAACGGCAATCACCCAAATGATAGGCCGGGTCCTACGTCAACCACATGCGCGATTAACGCAAAAACCAAGCTTAGATGAGTGTTATGTCTACACCTTTGATCAGGATGTGATGGAAGCCGTCGCTGGCGTTAAGCAAGGTTTAGAAGAAGAAGGGATGGGAGATGTGGCGAATCAAGTTAAAGCTACAGAAGCCAATAAACCCGCCGCAGTAGTGAGCAAAGAAACCTTATTGCGTAGAGAGCGTTTTCGTAACCTACCGAAAATATTCTTGCCTCGGGTTTTACACCGTGATGCAGGGTACAAAGATGGCTACCGTTTGTTTGACTATGAACGGGATGTACTCGGTGACCTAGATTGGGAATCGCTGTCTTATTTGAATGCTGAGAACTTCCAGCTAGTGGACGATAAGTTACAGCGCACGATTGCCCGTATCGACTACAAAATGTCAAAGGATAACCAAGGCGAATTGGACTTGGCCGATCCGGTTCACGAGAACATCGAGTTTGACCCCATCGCAGGCCTAGATATCTCGTTTATGGTAAGGCAGCTCACCGATGTTATTCCAAATCCATGGCAAGCCATGCGCGTGTTAACGCACACCTTAGACACCTTGCGTAGTAATGGGGTTACAGAGGAAGCGCTGTTTACTAATCGCCTTGAACTACTCAAAGAGATGAAGCGCGACATAAAACAACAGGTCGCGCAATTATCGGAGCATATCTTCAGATCTAAGTTGGACAAGGGTGATATCTCCCTACGTCTACTCGCTTCAGATAACGAAAAGCTAAATTGGGAACTGGCGCAAACCTTAGAAGTTAATGTCAGTGAACATGATCAGGTGCTTCGCCGCAAAGATGGATCAGAACTCGAAAAAAGCTTGTTCGAAAAGGTCTATCAAAATGGGCTGAACAATTTAGAGCGCGACACAGCCTGGTATTTGGATAAACAAGAGTCTGTGTATTGGTGGCATCGTATTGCAGTGAATCAACGCGAGTACAGCCTACAAGGCTGGCAAAAGCAAAAGGTTTACCCTGACTTGTTGGTGTGCGTCGAACAGCCAAACTCTGGCAGTTACCGCTTCTCTGTACTGGAAACCAAGGGTGAGCATTTAAAAGGAAACGATGACACTGAGTACAAGCGCCGATTGTTTGAGCTATTAACTGAGCACGTCAAAACGGCGGTAGATGCTGGCGAACTTACGTTGGAAGCAGCGTCGGGTGGTATGTCGTTCAGAATGCTGATGGAAGACAGTTGGTCACAGGAAATCGTGCCTGAATTGAATTAATGAGTCATTTGTTGGTGTTGTGTTGTCTCCAACCTTGTCGCCCCTTCTAAAAGAGGGGCGAAACTCAAAAGGAATATCAAGTTAACGAGGATTTAGATGAGTCAGCCATTACCGACTTCTTATAATCAAATCATTGCGCATACGATTGAACAGGCGCTTGCCCTATCGGTGAATGCAAAGAGCGAAAATGCTATTGCTGGCTTTTGTCAGTTACAAGGCCCAACAGGCGGGGGCAAAAGTAGTTCGCTTTATCGTAGCCCTGACGGGAAAATTCCAGCGAGCCTTGAATTTATAAAATCCAAAGGGTTGCAGGCCATATTGGTCACCCATCGCTGGAACATCCTGCATGACATTTATGAAAGTGCCACGAGTGCAAAAGACAGTTCAGGTAATCCACTGCTCGTTAGTATCCTTTATGCTCAGGATGAAACTGTTGTTAGTGCGGTTTCTCAAAGGGCACTGCCACATGAACAAGGCGTTCAAAAGTCTGACTTGCCCGATCCTTACAAGGCCATTGAGGACATCCATGGTTTAGGAGTGTTTCGTTCTAATGCTGATAAAGAGGCTCTCGTTCGTGCTTGCCATAACGTTGCAGCCATTGCCCGTAATGTTGAGTACAAAAAGAAAAATCCTGATTCGATGGGCGTCTTACTCGAACGAGAAGAGCAGGAACTA
>JAVETP010000181.1:0-3577 GCA_034006005.1 Pseudomonas sp. | reverse complement strand
CTGACGGTACAGCTAATCTTGATTCTCCGAGAGCAGTCCGTACTTCCGGTCCCGATGGAACGATTCGAATTTATGGTTTGCCACCAGGCACCTACATTCTGAAGGAAACCCAAGTTCCCGCTGGATATTTCAACCCAACACAAGAATTCGTTATTGTTGTAACAGACGCCCATATTACCACGATAAATGGTGAGCTTATGTCGCTCCAAAACCCGATTGAGATTGTCAACTATATTGTTGCTGCCGAAGCGGGACAACTGACAATTAGCAAGACCGTTGAAGGAAACGGCGCCGACCTCGATAAACTCTTCACCTTCACCGTAACTTTTAACGAAGCAGCCGGTGTGTCCGGTGTATATCCCTATCTCGGAAATGGTGTTCCGGATGGCGTGATTAGCAGCGGCGATACCATTCAACTTGCACACGGCCAAAGCATTACGATCGTTGGTTTACCGGCAGGCATAACTTATACCGTTATCGAAGCGGATTATTCTGCGGATGGTTATGTTGTGACTCATACCGGCGCTGAAGGTACGATAGTTCTCGATGAAACACAGGTAGCTGCCTTCACCAACACCAGAAATATTGGCAGTTTGACAATTAGCAAAACCGTTGCCGGTAATGGTGGCGACCCTGATAAGCTCTTTAGCTTCACTGTTACATTTGGAAATGCTGCATACAGCTATCCCTATGTCGGTACCGGTGGTGCAGCTGACGGCACTATTAGCAGTGGCGATACCATTCAACTCAAACATGGTCAAAGCATCACCATTAGTAATTTGCCTGTCGGATCTACCTATACTGTTACCGAAGCAGATTATTCTGCAGATGGTTATGTTGTAACCTATACCGGCGAAGAAGGCACGATTGATATCGAAGAAACCCAGGTAGCCGCATTTACAAATACACGCGACCTCGGCAGTATGTCCATTAGCAAGACCGTTGCCGGTAATGGTGGAGATACCACTAAACTCTTTGCCTTTACTGTTACCTTCACAAACGCACCTAACACCTATCCCTATGTTGGTTCGGGTGGCGCAGCGGATGGTACGATCAGCAGTGGCGACACTATTAATTTAGCCCACGGACAAAGTATTACCATCAATGATTTGCCGGTCGGTGCTACTTATACCGTTGTTGAAGCAGATTATTCCGCTGATGGCTACGAATTGGTTTATACCGGAGATACTGGAACGATTGTTGCTGAGGATGCTCAGGTTGCCAGCTTTACAAACACCAGAGTGATTGACAGCTTGACGATTAGCAAAACAGTTGCCGGTAATGGCGGAGACCTTACGAAACTCTTCTCCTTCACCGTAACTTTTGAAAACGCTCCGGACGTATATCCCTATGTTGGTTCAGGCGGTGCAGCTGATGGCACAATCGAAAGTGGTGACACCATTACTTTGTCCCACGGACAAAGTATTACCATCGCCAATTTACCCATTGGCGCTACCTATACCATTGTTGAAGCAGATTATTCTGCTGACGGTTACGTTTTGACCCATACCGGTGCAAACGGAACAATCGTTTTGGACCAAATCCAAATTGCCGCTTTCACAAACACACGCGAAATTGGCAGTCTGACGATTAGCAAGACCGTTGCCGGCAATGGTGGCGATCTCACTAAAGTCTTCGACTTCACCGTAACTTTCGTCAACGCACCCAACACCTACCCCTATGTCGGGACCGGTGGTGTTGCGGACGGTACGATCACCAGTGGTGATACCATTCAATTGACCCATGGACAGAGCATTACTATCAATGACCTGCCTAAGGATGCGACATATACCATCGTTGAAGCGGACTACGCCCCCGATGGTTATATCCTGACTCACACCGGTGCAAACGGAACGATTGTTGTGGATCAAACCCAAGTTGCCGCTTTCACGAACACCCGCGAAATTGGCAGTTTGACGATTAGCAAGACCGTTGCCGGTAATGGTGGCGACCCCGCTAAACTCTTCGCTTTCACTGTAACTTTTGTCAACGCACCTTACACCTACCCATACGTTGGTAGCGGTGGCGCAGCAAACGGTACGATTACCAGTGGCGACACCATTCAATTGACCCATGGTCAGAGCATTACTATTAATGACCTGCCCAAAGACGCAACCTACACCGTTGTTGAAGCTGATTACTCGGCCGATGGTTATATTCTGACCCACACCGGTGCAAACGGAACGATTGTTGTGGATCAAACCCAAGTTGCCGCTTTCACGAACACTCGCGAAATTGGCAGCCTGACCATCAGCAAGACAGTTGCCGGTAATAGTGTAGACCTCACTAAGCTCTTCACTTTCACCATAACTTTTGAAAATGCACCTTACACCTACCCATACGTTGGTTCAGGTGGTGCTGCAAACGGCACGATTAGCAGTGGTGGCACGATTCAATTAGCCCATGGTCAAAGCATTACTATCAATGACCTGCCCAAAGGCGCAACCTACACCGTTGTCGAAGCTGATTATTCAGCCGATTGGTATGAACTGGTCTATACCGGCGCTGATGGAACGATTGTTGTCGATGAAACCCAGGTGGCAGCTTTTACCAATACCAGAAACGTCGGTTTCCTGACCATCAGCAAAACGGTTGAAGGCAATGGCGGCGACCCTGAAAAGCTCTTTAGCTTTACAGTAACCTTTGAAAACGCTCCCGGTGAATACCCCTACGTTGGTGCTGGTGGTGCCGCAAACGGCACAATCGAGAGCGGTGACACCATTCAATTAGCCCATGGTCAAAGCATTACTATTGGCGAACTGCCCAAAGATGCGACTTACACCGTCGTTGAAGCGGATTACTCTGCTGATGGCTATATTTTGACTTATACAGGCGCCGAGGGCGACTTTGAAGAAGATTTCGAGCAAACTGCTGCCTTCACGAACACTCGCGAAATTGGCACGCTCACGATCAGCAAATTGGTTGCCGGTAATGGTGGCGATCTCACAAAACTCTTCGCTTTCACAGTAACTTTTGAAGGCGCCCCCTACACCTACCCATACGTTGGTTTGGGTGGTGCTGCCGATGGCACAATCACGAGTGGCGATACCATCTATTTGGCCCATGGCCAGAGCATCACTATCAACGACCTGCCCAAAGATGCGACTTATACCGTTGTCGAAGCTGATTATTCAGCCGATGGCTATATTTTGACCTATACCGGTGCTACCGGAACAATCGTTGTTGACGAGGCTCAGGTTGCCCGCTTTACGAACACCCGCGAAATTGGCAGTCTGACAATCAGCAAGACCGTTGCCGGTAATGGCGGCGATCATAGCAAACTGTTTGCCTTCACGGTAACTTTTGAAAATGCCCCCTACACTTACCCCTACCTCGGTTCGGGCGGTGCTGCGGATGGCACGATTACCAGTGGCGACACCATTTATTTGACCCACGGTCAGAGCATCACCATCAACGATCTTCCCAAAGATGCGACTTACGTCGTTGTCGAAGCAGATTATTCAGCCGATGGCTATATTCTGACCCATACCGGCTCAAACGGCACGATTGTTGTTGACGAAACGCAAGTTGCTGCCTTCACAAATACCCGCGAAGTTGGCGAGTTAATTATCAAGAA
>JAVETP010000180.1:0-3580 GCA_034006005.1 Pseudomonas sp. | reverse complement strand
GACCTTTGTAACGAAAATCAAAGAACAACAAACCGTTTCTTTCATTAATACTAGCCATCGTTAATTCCTCTTAGCGGATGCCCATCATTAAGGTGTCTATTGCTGGCGCTCTGAACATGTCAGTTTCGATTTTTTCCCATAGGAATAAGATTTTGCGTCCACCGAATGGGCGGATGTAATGAACTCCTTCTAGCAGCACAGAGTCTTTGAGTTGGTTGCGAATAGTACGAGCGTCGTACTTGATGCGTGCTGCAAGCTCTGCAGTCGTTAGATAAGTTAATGACATAATCATCGTCCTCAAGTAAAGTAAAAGAATCTAAGGGAGGGTCTTTTGATCTCCTGAAGCACATATTAACCCACAAATAATCTTTTGCAAGCTATTTTTAGCTGCAGGAGAGCATTTAGGTCTATTAGAGATGATTAAATGTCACTTATCCCGTTTACTGGGAGAGAAGAAACTGAAGATTTCAGACGTTGCACGTGATACTGGAATTAATAGAGGTACTATCACTAGGCTGTATCAAGAGACTGCCGTGCGTGTTGAGTTTGATGTGCTAGAGAAGTTGTGCCGGTATTTAGATTGTGATCTGTGTGATCTGCTGGAGCTGATCGAAGAGGAGCAAAGTGCTGAGTAGAAAACTGAAGAGTTTTAACAGTGCGGGATATTTTAGGGTGTTTGCAGCACGAGTTAGCCTAGAAAACGTAAAACTCTGGCGGTGGTCACTATTTTTAATAGACGATAGACGCTAAAAAAGGCTGGTCCCAAAGTGGTCTCAATTTGGTCTCAAACGAAAAACAGCTGTTTTGCGACTATCTAGAGCAAAAGTCATATTTAGCTTGATCGTAATAAATTAAATGTAGAGAAAACGGTTTGGCTGGCTGGGTAATAGGCCAGTAATTTGATAGTGTAAATCGTTGGAGAGGTAGGAGAAATGGCGCACCCGACAGGATTCGAACCTGTGGCTTCCACCTTCGGAGGGTGGCACTCTATCCAGCTGAGCTACGGGTGCAGCGGGCGCAGTATACACAAATATGAATACCGCTGTAAGTAGTGATTTAAGCTATGACTCTCGCCCTCCGAAGGCAGGGGTCGTGGGTTCGAATCCCGCCTGGTGCACCATTTCCCTTTAAAATCAGCATGTTACAGATGTTGGTTTTTTCCAAATTGAGACCATTCTCAGACCTCTAAAAAGCAGAGGTCATTTTTAAATGGTCCCTAGGGTGGATGTCATGACACCCGCCTTCCATGGTCGCAAAAAAGATATTTTACGATTGAGACCGAGTTGAGACCAAACAGAGACCAGCTTGTTTTTGTCCCGAAAAATGCAACACAAGAAATGACTGCTGCCTCAGCGACCGATAAAGACCAACAAACGCCGTGCGCCAAAATTGACTTACCGTTCTTTACCTGCGGCGCGATGGCTAGATGTTTGCAGGATGTGTTAGCTAAATAGGACGAAGTTCTTTCCTTTGTGTAATCACCAGCCCGCAACACCCTGCTTGCGGTGTTCTGGTCAAGCAAAAGCAGACTCAGGAAAGTCAGTCGATCCGGTAAGAATAAACATTAATGTTGATATTTATTGAACGATTATCATTTACATGGTTAAATCTGAAATCTCTTTGAAAGAACACCCTTGTGTTCAGTGAGTTAACAGGTTCGATCAAAATGCGCTATGACAGCAATGACCTTGCTTCACTCCTCTATAAAGCCACAGAAGCGCTTCCTAATTTGAAGGGCAGTATAGGACATGCAAAGCGTGACCAGCTAAGCTGTGGCAGCGCCGAAAACACTTCGCGTATAGCCGCGTTATGCGCTTATTGGGAGCTGGCACAGCCTGAAGCAGGTCCTCATTACTGGAACTCTCATAGTTGGTCATTGTTGATGTGGCAGCCTATCTATCTCAGTATTTTGGCGGTGCAACTTGCACGCAGTGCACCTTGCCTGGAGAAGATGGGGCAGTCGGTCAAAGAAGGTCTTGTAGGCGGGTTTTGTTTGCCTGAGCACTGTCCGCGTAAAGGTGCAACAAAGGATCTGATGCGGTTTGCTAGCGATGAGCTCTTGCAGCTCATCGAACAGCAACTCAACGAGTTCAATACCGTCTTGACCATCCACCCTAAGCAGGGACGTTTATTGATGGCCGACTGTGCGCGTGCTGCATTGTTGATGACCCAATGCCATCTGTCGCAGACAAACGACCAGCTATGTGAGCTGGAAGAGCAGTGGATGGAAGCGCTGGGATTGTCTTCAGGCAGCGCTTTGATCCCTGTAATGCTTGATGATGGTCGGGAGAAACTAGCCTTAGAACGAAAGGTTTGTTGTCAGTATTTTCGTCGAGCCGAAGGCGAATATTGCAACACTTGTCCCAAACTGAAAAAGGAGGAGCGCCTTTGTCGGCTGCGTGAAGCGTTCACTCTTGAATGCTGAGTTTGCAAGGCATTGAGGTCAGTCGCGATAATCGTGTGATCTTGACATTGGAGCATCTTCACATTGCACCGGATCAGTTCACCGTAATTTTAGGGCATAACGGCTCCGGTAAATCCACCTTGCTTAATCTCATTGCGCGCCAGATTATCCCGGATAGAGGGTATATTGAGTTGCTCGGCAAACCTTTAAGTGATTATCGGCAGCGTGAGTTCGCTCAGCGTATTGCGTTTTTACCCCAGAGCCTGCCGACTGTTGCCGGACTCACCGTACGCGAGTTGGTCCTGCTTGGACGATTTCCATGGCGCGGTCTGTTGGGGCGCTTGCAAGCGCAAGATCACAGCATCGTTACGCGCGCTCTGGATCAGACAGACATCACCGATTATGCCCATCATCTGGTCGACAGCTTATCCGGAGGGGAACGCCAACGGGCGTGGATAGCCATGTTGCTTGCTCAGCAGTCGCCGCTGGTATTGCTGGACGAGCCAACGTCTGCTTTGGACCTTGGCCATCAGTACGAACTGATGGCGTTGCTGGGGGCTCTAAGGCGTAATGCTCGCGTGGGCATTGTGGCTATTTTGCATGATATTAACCTGACCACACGCTACGCCGACCGTATTATCGCGCTAAAAAAAGGCAGGGTGTTTTTCGACGGTTCCCCCGCGCAATTATTATCCAGCGCGCTACTCAGTGAGCTTTACGATATTGATATCGACCTACTAAAACAGCCCGGTCAGGCACATCCTGTCGCTGTCGTACGCTGATATGCATATGAGCGTCACAACAGTCAGCTTCGGTCACCCAACCGACAACACTAAGCTGCGCTACCTGCTGACACTGATGGTATTGCTGACCACGATCGTGCTGTATCCGAGCCTAACCACTCCTCTCACACTCCAGCAGCAAGGTTTATTGCTGCTGGAGTACTCAAGCCTTAATTTTGATTCGATCCAATTTCAATTGTCAGTGTTACCGCGTCTGACGATGGCCCTGTTGGTCGGTGCTGCGCTGGGTCTGTCAGGCAGCGTATTACAGCAATTGACGCAAAACCGGCTGGTGTCGCCGATGACTTTGGGGACGTCATCGGGAGCCTGGCTTGGGTTGATTTGCGCAACTTCGTTGAGTCCCACTTTTGCCGCCGAGCACGGTGAATGGGCT
>JAVETP010000179.1:0-3661 GCA_034006005.1 Pseudomonas sp. | reverse complement strand
CTCTACAGGCAGTGGCAAAACCTTACTAATGCATGTCAACGTGCTGCAGTACCGCCATTACGCAACGCAGTACGGCAAGGCGAATGCGCTTTCACGGATTATTTTATTAACCCCAAACCCAGCTCTATCGAAGCAACATAGAGATGAGTTTCACGAAAGTAAAATTTCTGCTGGCGAATACTTAGCGTCACGTGGTGGTTTGTTCGGTGCAGCTGCTGGTTTAGGCCATGTGGACACCTTAGAAATTACTTCGCTGGCTGATAAAGAAGGCCCAAATACCATCGCTACTCGTAGCTTGGGCGATCAAAACTTACTGCTAGTCGATGAAGGGCACCGCGGCTTAAGCAATAAAAATGAAACCGGCGTTTGGTTTCATCGTCGAGCAAGCTTGTGTGATAAAGGCTTTAGCTTTGAGTACTCGGCGACTTTTGATCAAGCCGTGTCTGGAACTGGTCATGAAGATGATTACGCCAAAGCTGTACTGTTTGACTACTCGTACCGCTGGTTCTACGAGGATGGTTTTGGTAAGGATTACCAAATTCTAAACTTGCCGCAGTCGTTCGAAGAAACTCGTGCGCTGTATATCACTGCGTGCTTGCTGAAGTTTTATCAACAGCTCTGTATTTATGAAGATAAAAAACATCAGCTCAGCGACTTCAATATAGAAAAGCCACTGTGGGTGTTCGTGGGTAGTACCGTTTCGTCTGGCAAGCTAGGTAAAGACGAACAGATGGTGGCTACAGACGTTGCTTTGATTATTCAGTTTATCGCTGAATTTTTGAGTAATGAATCGCAAGCTATAAGCCGTGTGCATGAGTTATTGACCGGTAAGGGCCAAGATACTGGCTTACTCGATGCCAACGGTAATGATATTTTTGATAGCTCATTTAATTATTTAGCAAAAAAAATCAATGAAGGTGAAACGGTAGCAGAGCTGTACCGTGATATTTTGCAGCGTGTATTTAATCACCAGTCGGGTGGCCAACTCGTACTGGAGCGCGTTAGAGGCGATTCGGGTGAGATAGCCTTGCGCATTGGTACTGCAGAAATTCCTTTTGGCTTGATCAGCGTAGGGGATGCTAAAGGGTTGTGTGATCACATCAGTACCTTTGCTAATCAGCAAGCGATTCCTCTGACGATAGTTGATAGTGATTTTAGCCATGCAATGTTCGATAGTGTTAAGGATTCAAGCTCGCCAGTAAACCTTTTGATTGGTTCAAAAAAGTTTGTTGAAGGCTGGGACTGTTGGCGTGTAAGTACGCTGGGCTTAATGCATGTGGGTTCTAGCGAGGGTGCGCAGATTATCCAGCTGTTTGGTCGTGGTGTGCGACTAAAAGGCTACCAGTGGAGCTTGAAGCGCTCTGGCCACTCACAGGCAACCGTTCTACCACCTTATATTGAAGAGCTGGAAACACTAAATGTGTTTGGAATCAAGTCAGGAGCCATGGAAAAATTCAGTGATTTTTTAAAGTCTGAGTTATTGCCAGGTAATGAGCGACGCAAGGTCATTCACATCCCGCTAAATGTGACGCATGACTTTGGTAAGAAGTTAAAAGTTCTGCGTCCTAAGCGCAAAGATGATGATGGCAAAGAATACGACTTTAAAAGAGATGCCCGTATACCTGGCCTACAAAGCATCCCTGACTACCTAACAAAAAACCGTGTGGTTGCTGATTGGTATCCGCGTATAGGTGCAATTGCATCACGTGGCATGACGGATGCCGTAATCAAAGAAACGGTTAAGTTGGGTGCGCAACACTTGGCGTTTTTGGATTACGATCAGTTGTATTTTGAGCTGGAGCGTTTTAAGAATGAGCGCAGCTGGTACAACCTCAATATTAGCAAAGAGGGCATTAAAGCACTGTTAAAGGACTCCAGCTGGTACTTGCTGTACTTGCCTAAAGCGCGACTGAACCCAAACAGTTACGCAGGCATCTTATTGTTGCAGCAAGTAGCCAGTGAGCTGCTAAAGCGCTTTGCTGAACATTATTACAATTACTGCAAACGTGACTACATGGAGCCACGTTTAGAACTGCGTGAACTGACGCGTGCCGATGAAAACATTCCACAGGAAGAGTTTTATCAGCTGATTGTGGATGGCAGTGAAGAGCAGGTTATCCAAGCGATTGAGCAAGTTAAAGCAGAGCTTGCGCAGGGAAAACATGACCTGTTGCAAGTGGGCGATATTAACGCGCTAAACCTCAAGCAGCATTTATTCCAACCCTTATTACACCTGCGTAAAGGTAGCAAAATTGCTATCCAGCCAGTGGCTCTCAATGAAAGTGAGTTTCAGTTTGTTGAGGATTTAAAAGGCTGGTGTGACAAGCACCAAGAACGTAACGAGCAAGAAGGTGTTGAGCTGTATTTGTTACGTAACCGCAGTCGTGGCAAAGGTGTTGGTTTTTTTGAAGCAGGCGGTTTTTATCCTGATTTTATTTTGTGGATGCTTAAAGACGATAAGCAATACGTGACCTTCATCGAGCCACATGGCTTGCTGCATGAAGGTCCAGGTAGCGAAAAAGTCTTGTTCCACCAGAAAATTAAAGATGTGGAGAAACGCTTGGCTGATCCTAGTGTTGTTTTGAACAGCTTTATTCTGTCATGGACTGAATATGCTCAGCTCGACTGGGGTGCGCAGCAAGCAGAGTTAGAGGCTAAGCATGTGCTATTTATGACCAACGATAGAGAGCGGTACTTGGATAAGATGTTTGAGAGGATTGGCTAGGTTGTTGGACGGATCGTGCTGTTACTGAGATAGCACACCCTTTGTTGGTTCTCTTTTTAGGGTAGTGAGGAGTGGGGCTGGTGAAAAGAGTTTCTTGTTGCTGTGTTTAAGGCTGAATTAACTACGTCACTTCAAAGTTGAGCTCACAAAGGTGTGTCCATTAGAAGGTATGTGGGCACCGCAGCAGGTGCGTGTTTTGAGGTGCGTACTGCCACGAACAACCCCACTGCAGCCTAGGAGAGTACCAGAGAAAGTGGTTGATGATCTGAGCATACTTGAGTTGTGCAAGTATTGCCGCTTGGAGTATTCAGGCAGTACTGAGAACCTTGCCAGAATATGGGATGAGTCAAAAGTGTCTGAGAAAGTCAGGCCTTATTAATATTGTTTACACAGATAAAACGAATTATCTGGCCAAAAGTTTACTTGACTTATAAGGATTGGGGCGCCATGAAAGAAAATATAAAGTGTGATGCTGATTTGCTGAAACTCTTGAGAAAGAGTGATGTGATTGAGATAGATTTTTTGGTGGATGTCCTGACAGATAATGGGGCTGGTCGAGTGGCTTTATCATCAGCTATTAAAGACTTATTGATTTATGAAAAGGCTGGACGAGACTATAGCGAAGATGCCTTGCGTCGACTGTTACGTGAATTGCAAGAGTTCGGTGGGCATTCAGTAGCAAATTTTTTCCGCAGTGAGCCCTTGCCTTATTCTGAATTGTTGACGGATGTTCATAAAAAACTCAATGGTAAGAATAGTGAGAAAAAAACAGTTATAGAAAAAGAAAAGGACATAGTGTTGAGTTTGTTAGGAGCTGAATGGCAGAGCATGGCTGATCATGAACGTTGGGTCCGTTGTACTGAGGCAAAGGTTTTGAGTGGTTTTTTTAATATGCAAGACTTCCTTCATAAGGATACTAGTGGGGTAGTTGCAGGT
>JAVETP010000178.1:0-3666 GCA_034006005.1 Pseudomonas sp. | reverse complement strand
TCAAGCGACTTTGTATTGAGTGTTTCTGAGTTGTACTCGTCGAATAAGTCGCGATGAACCACGGCATCTTTGAGCTGATTAGATAACAAGCTGATGTCACCAGTCATTGCCCGTTCAACCGCAAAGTTAAATTTGTCAGCTTGAATGTTTTCCCACTTGATATCGCGATCAATACTCTGTGCGTACTCTTTTAGAAAAGAGCGAATGGCGCGGTTATTCCCGTCAGGGAAAGGACTGATGTTTACAAGGTTCGCGTAGCAAATTGAAGCCTTAACCGCAAACTCATCATTGCTCATCGGTCTGGATGCTGGGCGAGTAAAGTTCTCAATCGCCTTGGCAGCCAAGGTTTCAATTTGTGATACATCAGCGCCAGCATTGGCTTTATTTGTAGTGCGAGTTGTTCCAGCCCATACGTGCAGATCCTGCACTAAATGTTTGTGGATCGACTTCAAATGATCAAAGTTAAAGTCACCTTTAGGCAGACCCTCAGTCGCCCTTGCCGTTGATAGCATCGCGCTAGCAAGATGGTAAACGCTCTGATCTTTAATGCCGAGTAGGTTGTCAGCATGTAAGCTTGTGAAAGCCGGTTGTTTCATACGGTTGCTCCTGACGCACCAAGGTGCGCATTTAGTTACATGCCTAAGCGCAATGCTTTCTTAACCATCGAAACGCTCATACCTTGTTCGCCCGTCGTACTGGTCTGCGCACTCAAGAGGATTGAGGCCATTGCTTCTTTTGCAGCAGGGGTTTCAAAGTCGGCACCATCGAGCAGTTCACCACCGATAGCACTGTGGAGTCTGTCTAAGGCTTGCCCTTGGTCTTTTAAATTGTTTTCACTCATGGTTGTTCTCCGCTATTTAATAGTGATGGCTTGCTAGCACGGTATCATAGTATAAAACCAAACCATAAAGTAAAATAGCGCTTGTGGCTTACTCTGTCGAGCGCTGGCGCTAGGGTAAGCAAATGTATTGCCCATGCTTAGATCGTTTGTTGTGGCGCATTACAGGAGGTCGATTTTTAGCTGTAATATGGTTTTTCTCTGCTAGCACCGCGAGGTAACACAATGGTTTTGGTCTACCTGTCTATGGGCGTTGACGCAAAAGGTCGATGGCGCTCGATTGACGATACCGCTTCAGGACGTACCGACCTGGTTTGTCCGTGGTGCCAAGAATCATTGATAGCAAGAAAAGGGAATGTGAAAGCGCATCACTTTTCTCATGATGGCAAAACATGCTTGGTCTCAAAGAAGATTTTAGCGCTCACGCAGCTGCCTACTATTGATACCGACACTTGGCTTGATGCCCATGAAATAAAATACCTGAAGCTGCTGGCGCGGTATGGCCATAAGAATATGTTTAGCTGGTCAGGCGCAGCGGGTGCATTGCAGCGACTGGAAGCGATGAGAGTTGTTAGCGTCCAGTACTGCGAGAACATAGAGCTTAGCGAAACCAAAAAAAGACTGTCGGGCTTGGAGGGGCAGTGGCTGACCGAGGAGGGTAAACCTAATGCTCAGTTGCTGGCGCTTTTTGATGCGGTGCACCCAGTCACCGGCATTGATATTCAGCGGTACTGGGATAAGCCACTAGAGATCCAAAGCGTGAGTACGACCTCAGAGTATCGTTTTGCTGCACGCGACAATCACAGTTCGCTCAGCGAACTGGATCAGTATCAAAGGTTTTGGTTGGATGCTTATTGGCTAAAGCAAAGCATTGAGTCGCCCGAGTGCGCGGAGTTTGCAACTCAAAGAATCAATGCAATCAATCAGCAAAGCTTGTATGTGATGAAGATCCATGGGGACTGGGCTGATGACTTGCCAGCCGAGATTATTAAAGTTGGTATCACTGCACGCAGCGCCAGCGAGCGGTTAAAGGAAGTATTGGCCTACCTAAAGCCATACGGTAAGAACATTCGCGGAGAGGTCGTGGCAACCAAGGCGGGTGCTGGCAGGCTAGAGCGCTTAATACATAAGCACTTAAAACCCCACAATCTAACCATCGGTCCGCACACAGAGTTTTTCGCTATCGAATCACTGAGCTGGATACATAGCCAGCTTTGCGACTCCACAATAAAGCCTTATGCGTTTCCGCGTAATACGCGCCAGCACTAAACGCGCTCACAAAGTTATGCACAGAACCTGTGGATAGCCTTGTGGGTATCTCCCAAATCATCAGCGTTACCTCAATCATCCACTTGTGATCGAAAACTAATCAGCGCTCACTCAATTAAAAGGAAACATAAAACAATGACGACACATAAAGCAGAAGAAACCACTGCTGGCGCTCCACTCGGAGCCAATCAGAAGAAGCGGGAGGCCATCGACCGAGAGGTTGGCAAATTTGAAGAACTGCGCCAGCTTAAAGCCGAACTGGAAATCGAGCTGCTTGATATTGAGCGTACCCCCAGTACTGATGCGCTTACGCAAAAAAACAACAACAAAGTCATAGCCGCGCTGGCAAAGAAAATTAGCGGGATCGCAACTAAGGAAGCGAAAGCGCTCAGTAAAATCGCTGAGATGAATTACACGTTAACCGAGAAAATCAAAGCTGACCGAAAATACATTCCGGTACCGCAATTGAAATGGAGTGAGCGCGACCAGGAGGCTGGGGAAAGCTTGCGTATTCAATCGTTTAATCATGTGGACTTAAGTGAGGCGACCTTTATCAAGGTTTTGAACGTGCTGGCGCATGCTGAGAGCTTGCGCATCATCTTGGCTGAGCTGGCAGGTACATTTGAGTGCGATCAGTCTGAAGTACTCCTGTATCGCATCGAGGGAGCGTGCTGTCGAGTGTGGTGTACTTACAATGAGGACTTTAATGATGTACTCAAATCGACTGAAAGCGCCAAGTTCTCAAAGCTAGTCAAAACGTGGGATGTGGAACTGGGAGCAGAGGCATTGTCAATTTTATTTGATGAGGTCCAGTGTTTCTTTGCAGTCGTCATAAACATCGAAACCCTGAGCGTTTTCAAAAACGCTGATGCACCAAGCGAAAGCGCAACACAGCAGTATGAAGACATCGGGAAGCTTGATGCGCCAACACAGATCAACTTGAAGTCTCTATTGCACGCGATATGCACTCAGCGCGCTGCTGACTTTAATAGTGATGCCGCTGGCGCTGTGTTACCGGGTGATATTCGGCTATGTATTTATGACGGGGTTAAATTTGTGCCGTATCCAGAAAATAGCACGGTACTCGCCCTGGTGAATGATCTGCTTATACGGTACTCATCGCGCTATGGAACTCTTCGGTATGTGCGTTATGACTTAACGGGTGAATGTCTGACCGACATAGCATTTAGCAATAATCAAAAGGCCGTTAACGCTGCTATCGCCAGCTACTCTGATTCGTGCCGTATCACCAACAATCCCGCTGTCACCTTTTCTTAATTGCGCTGCCATAGGTGGTGACTTGCTGACACAAGTAGCCACCTGTCACCGCTTATAGCCATAGATAGCTACTTGCAGATGCTGCCGATATTAGATGAGCGTCATCGCAATGGCTGTTAGTGGCCTCAAGTGGCTACTTGTTACCGCTGATGGTCACAAGTTGATTGGAAGCAACTCTTCAGACACGGGCATGAGTGCAATTTCTAAAGCGGCTGATGACTTGCTGGTGGCCGGCTGTACAATTGCTATAGCAATTACGTCACTGCCAGACTTCCAGTGTT
>JAVETP010000177.1:0-3703 GCA_034006005.1 Pseudomonas sp. | reverse complement strand
ATGACTCAGCCATGACCGACGCAACAAACCCAGATGAGGACAAGTCGCCGGTTAAGGATCAGAACAAACTGGAAGAATCCCAATCTGATGGCAGCGACAGCGTTACTAAACCTGATGACAGTGAAGTCATAACCCCGCCAGACAGCAGTGAGACAATTGTTTTACCAGATGGCGAGGAAGATAGCGAAACAGGGATAGAAGCTCCAGAAGACAATGAATCTGAGCTGGTTATCGCACCACCGCAAAGCACTGCCACCGAAACCACCGACCAGGAGGCACCAGTTCCGATTACAGCAAAATAAAAAAAATATTAAAAATTTGATGCAATAAAACCATCGTCGCAGACGTTATTAACATGTACGGTAAAAAAGTACCACTATAAGTTCCCCCTCTTTTACCACAAAGGTCACTTTAAACGCGACGGCTAGTAGCACACAATAGAGATTTAACATCATTCGGTGGCATTGCAATGGCCATGGTTGGCAAAAAAACCACAATATTTATTGCAAATACCCTTAAGAAGGTGTAAAATTCCAGTGAGACCGCTCTTACTCATTTTATTGACTGTGGATCAGCGCGAATCCAGTCAAGTTGATAACGAACTGATCAAAATAATAAAAGCCCCAACAAGTGAAAGGAGGAAGGGGATGGCAGCCAATAGAAACAGAGCATGATTAATACTTGGAAACCTGAGGCGAATCAGTGATGGTTGCTTAGCTTTCCAGGAAAAATACCAAATTTAAAACGTGGAGGATTTATGATGAAGAAAAATGTAGTTCGTATTCTTACAGCTATGTTGATGCTTTCCATGGTGTTTTCTTCAAATGTATTCGCAGCTGAAAAAGAACTTTCAGCCTGGGACGCATTTGTGGGAATGATTACAAACAACACCACTGAAACAGCAGAAGCAGGACCAGCTGATGATACGCAAGTTGATGGTGTAACCTACCAGACGCACATCCAGAATGAAGGATGGGCACAAGGCTGGGTATCTGACGGAGAAATGTCAGGATCTGAAGGAAAAGGCTTACGTCTTGAAGCCCTCGAAGTTAAAATCGATGGCACTAACCTTCCTGCAGGATTAGGTATTACCTACCGAACCCACATTGAAAACGAAGGCTGGGCTCAAGGCTGGGTAGTTGACGGCGCATTGTCAGGTTCTCAGGGAAAAGGCTTAAGACTTGAAGGCGTTGAAATCAAGCTAACCGGCGAAGCAGCAGCCAACTATTCTGTAATTTACAGAACTCATATTGAAAATGAGGGTTGGGCGCAAGGCTGGGTAGCAGATGGCGCAATGTCAGGATCTGAAGGAAAAGGCTTACGTCTTGAAGGAATCGAAATTAAGATTCTGGCCGTTAAAGCAGATCTGACCGCTTACAATGCCGCTTTAGCAGCAGTAAACGAAGCAGATTATTCAGCTGCTTCTTGGGAATCTTATCAGATGGTTGTAGCAGCTAATGTTGTTACAGAAGAAAACACTCAAGCAGAAGTAGATGCTGCAACAGCAGCAATCACTGCCGCTCAGGCTGATCTGGTAGCAGTACTTAAAGTTACTTCAATAATGCCAGTTAATGCTGAAAAAATCAAAGTAACTTTCTCAAGTGCCATTGATTCAGCAGAAGCTTCAAACTTTGCAATTGCCGGCATGACTGTTGTTGCTGCAACTTTACAAGATAACCAAACTGAAGTTGTCTTAAAAATCAGCGGAGCAGAACTTGGTACTGATTATGTCTTAACAGCAACTGGTCTGATGATTGATGGTGCAGTTCAAGATGCTATAACAGCAAACTTCACAATGCCAAATGCAGAATCTCTTTACAATACTGAATTGAACTTCACCTTCAGCGGTGACAACTCAGTATTAAAATCAGATGGATCTGACAGTTGTTTAGTTACATTTATACTGACAGACTCTGAAGGCGTTCTTGTTCCTGATGCAGATGATGTCGAAGTCGCATTTACAACTACCTTTGGTAGTTTTGCTGAAGACCGTGTTACCTTACAAAACGGTGTTGCAACAGCAATGTTGATTTCTGAGTCATTAACTTCAGAACGATCAGCTCTTGTTCGGGCAACAGTTGTTGAATCGAACCAGGGTGGACTCATTAATCTGACCGCTACCGGTAATGTCACCATGACACCTGTAACCGAACCGGGACCAGATGACAAGGTTGGAGCAACCTTAACAGACGTAGTAGCAGGTCAAGCTGATCGTGTTGTTTTATACTTCAACAAAGACGTATCAGTAGACAAATACACCGTTACTGACGAAACTTTAGCAACATTCGGTCAACCAGATGCTGCCAAGGCAACCATCGTTGTTCGTACCGAAGCTCAAAATGACACCACTGGTGGCATTGCCGTACCAGTTGTTGGTTATAAAGAAGTACCTGGCAACGCCAGAGCTTTATATGCCATCATCGATACTGCTAATGTATTGACAGATAACTCTAACGTAGCCGTTGACTTCTCTGACAAAACAGGCACAGTGGATACAAACTCTACAAAAATGACAAAATTAACAGACGCTCGTCGTCCTGCTATGCTTTCAGTACAAGCTGAAGGACTGAAAACACTGAAGATTACCTTCTCTGAACCAATCAAAAATACTTTTGAACCTGATTCAGCAACTGCATTAGCTAACTGGGTAATTGATGGTTTCAGACTAGATAACGCGAAATACGGCGATATGGCTTCAGCAACAGCTGTTGTGGGCGCATTTGTTCCAGCAACTGGTGAAGATACCCGTCACGTTGTAACTATTACACTTGGTCAAGATTTGGATGGCGAACAACTTTACTTTAAAGCTGGCGACCACTCCATTCAGGGCGCTAACATTGGTGACTGGGCAAATTCAACCGATGTGGGTAACAACGTTATGAATACCCAAACTCTGGATTTTGAAATCCCAGCAGATGAAGCGGTTCCAACCGCAACTGTAATGGTTCAATCACCAGAACAGTACATCGTAACATTTAACACAGTTATCACAAAAGACTTATCAGCAGCTGTATCAAATGTGATTAAGCTTCAAGCTTTTGACAAAACAACTTCTACCTGGGCCGATGTTCCAGCTGGAGCAGGTGTTGGTAATGCTGATCTTAAAGTAACACGATTAGGCACAGAAAACACGACCTTTAAAGTAGAAATGAAACAAGACTGGACAGTATTCTATAATACTGACGGAACAAACCAGAACTTCTACAACGATTCTTATCGTTTAGTTGTTGCAAAAGAAGCTGTAACAGCAGCTGCTAATGGCAAGAAAAATGTCGAAATTCAAATGAATTTAGACGGTGCAATGGCATCACCAGATGTTACCAGCCCAGTGATTAGCGAAATTACTCAGATTGATCCTGCAGCTCAGGTATATACTGTAACCATGTCTGAGCCAATTAAAATGCCAGTAGGCGGAGATGGACTACCAACTCTTGCACAAACACAGGCATCGGTTCCACAACCAACTGCTGAATTTATCAAAAATGATAACAGCGAAACCATTCCGGCAACTACGGTAACAGCAGTAGGCAACGACTATGATACTAAAATTACGGTTGTTCCTTCAAAAGAATTAACAGCAGGCGACTGGACACTGGTTGTCCGATCTATTTCTGACGATGTTGGAAATACCGCTGCTTCTGCTACAAAAGCATTCTCTGTACAGGGAACTCCTATTTCAGAAATTGCTTACAATGTAGCTTTT
>JAVETP010000176.1:0-3720 GCA_034006005.1 Pseudomonas sp. | reverse complement strand
TTGACCCTTACTCGATGCTAGTACCGTTTTTAGTCTTTGCTATTGGTATTTCTCATGGTGTGCAAAAGATTAACGGTATCGCCATGGCCTCGAGCACAGCACTGGATTCATTAACCGCCGCACGTATGGCCTTTAGACAGTTGTTTGTCCCTGGCTTAGTTGCATTATCATCGGATGCGGTGGGTTTTATTACCTTGCTGCTGATTGATATCGGTGTGATTCGTGAACTGGCGTTGGGTGCATCGGTGGGTGTGGCCGTGATTATTCTGACCAACCTGATTTTTTTACCGGTGCTGATTTCTTATGTTGGTATCAGTAAGAAAGCCGTGACGACGAGCCGTGATAATGCTGCACGCGAAAATCCACTGTGGCGTTTGATTGCTAACTTTGCCAGCCCAAAAGTTGCACCCGTTTCCTTGGCAATTGCGCTCTGTGCTGTGCTGTTTGGACTGTGGTATGGACAGAATTTAAAAATCGGTGACTTAGACCAAGGTGCGCCAGAGTTGCATGCGGACTCACGCTATAACTTGGATAATGACTTTGTGATTCGTAACTACTCCACCAGCTCGGATGTGCTGGTGGTGATGGTGAAAACACCGACTGAAGGTTGCTCCAGTTATGGCACGTTAAAAGCCATGGATGATTTAAGTTGGCGCATGGAAAATACTCCAGGTGTGCAATCCGTGGTGTCGATGGTCACAGTGTCTAAGCAAGTGATTAAGGGTATGAACGAGGGCAGCCTGAAGTGGGAAACCTTATCGCGTAACCAGCATGTGCTGAATAACTCGATTGCTCGTGCCGATGCTTTGTACAATTCAGATTGCTCGCTGGCTCCGCTCTTGGTGTTCTTGGAGGATCACAAAGCAGAAACTTTGAGCACTGCAGTGGCTGCAGTTGAAGACTTTGCTGCGCAGAACAATACCGATGAGCATCAGTTCTTGTTAGCTGCGGGTAACGCGGGGATTGAAGCGGCGACCAACGATGTGATTTCTGCTTCGGAAACCATGATGCTGATCGCGGTATACAGTGCGGTGATTATCATGTGTTTAATCACCTTCCGCTCGTTTGCGGCAACAGCCTGTGTAATTTTGCCCTTGGTGCTGACATCGGTACTGGGTAATGCCTTGATGGCATGGATGGGCATTGGGGTGAAAGTTGCCACCTTGCCGGTGATCGCCTTAGGTGTGGGTATCGGGGTTGACTACGGTATCTATATCTACAGCCGTTTAGAAACGTTCTTGCGTATGGGCATGCCATTGCAAGAGGCGTATTACCAAACGCTGAAATCAACCGGTAAAGCCGTGCTCTTTACGGGTGTATGTTTAGCGATTGGTGTGGCGACTTGGATGTTCTCAGCGATTAAGTTCCAAGCAGATATGGGCTTGATGCTGACCTTTATGTTCCTATGGAATATGTTTGGTGCGATTTGGCTACTGCCGGCACTGGCACATTTCTTAATTAAGCCAGAGCGTTTGCGCGAGTAAGACTACGGCTTCTGATTGTTTTGATCAGCAGCCGTAGTACTTGATCAAGACAGTTCACATATAAAAAAGCCCAGTCTCTGCAGTGTCCAATGGTATGGGTTCACTGCAGAGACTGGGCTTTTTCTAGGCTAGCAACCTGTGCTGTTAGAGCACCTGTACGATAGCGTCGGTTACTGTGTCAATATTATTCATATTGAGTGCAGCCACACAGATACGACCTGAGCCAACGGCATAGATGGCAAACTCGTCGCGTAAGCGATCGACTTGCGCAGAGGTCAGACCTGAGTAGGAAAACATACCGCGTTGCTGTGCAACAAAACTAAAGTCACGCTTGGCACCTTTCGCTGCCAATTGCTCAACCATCAGTTTGCGCATCAGCAAAATACGCTCACGCATTTCACCTAATTCAGCCTGCCATAGAGCATTCAGCTCGGGGGTATTCAGCACTAAACCAACAACCGTCGCACCATGGGTGGGCGGGTTGGAGTAGTTAGTACGAATCACACGCTTCAGCTGTGACAGTACGCGGCCAGCTTCTTCTTTGGACTCAGTCACAATCGACAGCGCACCGACACGCTCGCCATACAGTGAGAATGACTTGGAGAATGAACTGGAGACAAAGAAGGCCATGCCTGAATCGGCAAATAAACGCACCGCGGCAGCATCTTCATAAATGCCTTCAGCAAAACCTTGATAAGCAATATCCAAGAATGGAATATGCTCACGCTCACGTAGAACTTCTAATACGCAAGCCCATTGCTCAGGGCTGAGGTCAACTCCAGTTGGGTTATGACAGCAAGCATGCAAGATAACGATAGATTGCGCAGGTAAATTGCGTAAATCTTCCAGCATGCCATCCAAGTTAATACCTTGCTTTTCGGCATCGTAATAACTGTAGTTTTGTACTGGGAAACCCGCAGATTCAAACAATGCGCGGTGGTTTTCCCAGCTGGGATTACTAATGGCAACAACGGCATCAGGGCGTAAGCGTTTAAGGTAGTCAGCACCAATTTTCAATGCACCGGTACCACCAATGGCTTGGCTGGTAATAATACGTCCAGATTGAGTAATTTCAGCATCAGCACCAAATAACAGCTTTTGTACGGCGCTGTCGTATGTACTGATACCTTCGATGGGTAAATAGCCGCGGGGTGCATGCGCTTCGGCACGAGCTTTTTCGGCTAAGGCTACCGCCTTAAGAAGGGGAATGCGTCCTTCTTCATTGTAATAAACACCAACACCGAGATTGACCTTGTGGGCCCGTGGGTCGGTGTTAAAAGCTTCGTTCAAACCCAAAATAGGGTCACGTGGCGCCATTTCGACGGCAGAGAACAGGCTCATGTTTAGAGAACTCGATTATTGTGGAATGGAGGTGTTAGCTTAACAGACACTGCGCCGAGACGCAGCGCGATTCGACAGGTATTATAACGAGCTAGGTAAGATTGTTATGCAATAATTGTCTGCTATTACTTTTTGCGCTGCTTTTTTGCGCGTGTTATTAGAGGTTTGCATGTCACGCTTTGAGCTTGTCACACAATTTGAACCTGCCGGTGATCAGCCAGAAGCCATTCGCAAACTGGTTGCTGGGATTGAGTCAGGGTTATCGCATCAAACCTTGCATGGGGTTACCGGCTCTGGCAAAACCTTTAGCATTGCTAATGTCATCGAAAGAGTACAACGCCCAGCCCTTGTTATTGCACCGAATAAAACCTTGGCCGCACAGCTGTATGGCGAATTTAAAGAGTTCTTCCCGAATAATGCGGTGGAGTATTTCGTTTCTTATTACGACTACTACCAGCCTGAAGCCTATGTGGCTGCGTCCGATACTTTTATTGAAAAAGATGCCTCAATTAATGACCATATTGAGCAAATGCGTTTATCAGCAACCAAGGCTTTACTTGAGCGTCCCGATGTCATTATCGTCGCGACAGTGTCATCCATTTATGGTTTAGGTAGCCCTGAAAGCTATTTGAAAATGGTTGTGCATTTAGACCGTGGTGATCACATCAATCAGCGTGATTTGTTAGCACGCTTAGCCAATTTACAGTACACCCGTAATGAGGTGGATTTCTCTCGTGCCACCTTCCGTGTGCGTGGTGATGTCATTGATGTGTATCCAGCAGAGTCAGACTTCGAAGCCATTCGTATTGAGCTGTTTGATGATGAAGTGGAAAATATCAGTGCTTTTGACCCGTTGACCGGTAAAGTGATTGGCAAACTGCCACGTTTTACCTTT
>JAVETP010000175.1:0-3728 GCA_034006005.1 Pseudomonas sp. | reverse complement strand
TCTTGGCGTGGGGCAAGTAGGATTCATCCACGAACTGGCGCACCGTGGGTACATCTTTAAGCTCCTTCTTTTTATCAAACGGATCTTCCCCCATGGCGATCATGGTAAGTTTCTGCTGAGCTAGATCACGCGCATCAGATAGTTTCAGGGTAGAGGCATTTGCCAACTTGTTCTCAGTCCATTTGCAGCGATGGTTCTTGTAGCGGATGTAGTAGCTCTTATTCCCCGAGCTCATCACCTTTAGCATTAAGCCATTGATTTTTGTGTCGAAATAATCGGTTTTTGCTTTGCCAGATTGACATGTCAATTTTTCAACGGTACTTTGCGTTAGCGTTATTCTAGGCATTAGCATCTCTCCTTATACTGTTAGTGCCTTATGTGACCTATAGTATGCAATATTGATACTAAAAGTATCATACGGGGACTATTATGTCTAGTAGTGAAATAGAAGAGAGCAAAAAAGCAGCCATTGCTATCAAGGCCGCCCGAACGGCAGCCGGCCTGAGTCAGGTTGAATTCGCTAAGATGATTTCTGTATCAAAGGCTACATTGGCGCGCATTGAAACACTTGAAATGCCGATCAGGCTTGAGGTGTATTTTAATGCGGTCAGGGAGTTGAAGAAAATGGGAATCGAGATGGATGCAACCAGCGGGGAAGATATTATCCTTAAAATAAATCCCGAAGGACAGTTGCGGATTGTACAGTACTGGGCGGAGATGTCTAATCGGCGTGTAGATAAGAAGAGATGATTTTTAAAATCGCGCTGGAGAGTGCTGCTGCATTTTTTCTTTATAACTGCGGTCAAAAATCAAGGCACTGTATGGACGGAGGAGGAGAATTTGCAGATTTTTCTGCCACACCATGTTCGCATTGTACTCTGTAGATAAAAAACACCAAATCCTACCCGGCCTTGTCCACCTAGGCACTCAACGCATTATATCTTATTTGCATATGGCCACTTCAAGGTTGTCCTTTAACTTTGCTCCGAATATATCCCCAAAAGGAGTATCAGAACAATAGATTGTCGAGTTTCGACATACGAAAGAACTGTAGAAACGCCGAAGAATGAATCTTATTGTGCAAGTATCTAGAATTAAAAGATAAATCATAAATAGTTTCAGTTAAACAGGTTTGTGGCTGGGAAAAATTTGTATAATAATTGTATTTAGCATCAAATATAGACTATTAGTATCATAAAATATCTAATAAATTCAATAACTATGCTTTTAGTATTACTTGGTTGCTGACTGCAAGTACGGATGAATTCATCGGCACCACCGGTGACGATACCTTCACCGCCACCCAGGCAACTTATGGTACTGCGGACTTCATCTTTGACCAGTCTTCAACGGACGATGACACCTTCACCCTGACCACGACTTCCAACATTACAGCCACCCCGACTGTTAAAAATGTTGAGAATTTCAACGTTGAAATCGCTAAGGTCAGCACGTTTGCCTTCGCAGCAGACAACATTACTGGCACCAACACCTTCACCTTCAACCGTAGCGACCTGCTTGACGGCGCCATCGATGGTTCCGGTGATGTAACTGTGACCGGCGCCAATGACGCTACCTATGTTGCCGGTACTCAGGTTGCTGATTTCAGCGTAACCTTCGGCGCTAACGATGCAGCTTCGACTGTCGATGCTACTGCAGCCACTGGTGATGTTGCTGTTGCTGGTATTGATGAAGGTGGCGTGACAGTTCTGTTGGCTGACGATCAGGCAGTGGCACTTACTGGTGTAGCTGATGCTGTTGCAACTGTTGTCGGAGCTGGAGATATCGATGTTGATGCGATAGGTGGCATCGACAACCTGACTCTTGAAGCAACAGATGAAACGACTTTTGCTTTCGCAACCGGTGCACTTCTGGATGCCGTCACGCTTGCAGGTGCTTCCGACATTACTGTAGAAATTGACGGCGATGATCTTGATCGTGTGGAACTGGAAAATACAGCTACTGGCGTTGTTAATGTTGTCGTAACTGCTGTATCAACCGCAGCTATGGATCTCTCTGATCTCGGTGCCGTTACTTCTGTTGAGTTGGGTGACGATTTCGGGACTGCTACTCAGACTATCACTGTCAATTCTGATCAACTGATTACTACTGAAGAAGATCAGGGTGGCACATTGACCTTCCTCGCTGGTGAAAGTAATGCAACAGCCCGCTTTGCTGTGCTTGATGACGTCGCAATTACTGCTGTAGATTTCGGCGACGGAACTGCCGACTTCGACACAGTCGAACTCGATGCCACCGCTGGCGAACTGGCCATCACCAATATCGATGTCAATGATGCCGACATTATCCTTACAGGCGCTGAGGTAATTGATCTTGGTACGGTCGCAAGTGCAGGCTCAATCGTTTCCGCTTCCACTGGTGACGTCATTCTGACAACTACTGGCAATGCTGCAAACGAGCAGACAATAGCGCTTGGTGCCGGTGATGATGATGTTACCGTCAACAGCGCCACTGGCGTATTTGTAGTGAATTTGGGTGCTGGCGACAATACCCTTACCGTTGCTGCTGCTGAACTTGATTCTCAGTTTGTGATGGGTGCTGGCGATGATACTGTGACATTGGCAAACACTATCGGTGCTGGTGACGACCTGATCGTTGTAACTGGCGCGGGTGATGATGAGTTGACTCTGGACAGTGCAGAGACTCACTCAATCAACCTCGGTGACGGTGCCAACACTCTGACCGTTACAGCCAATGCAGACGGCACCGATGCCACTCTGACCCTTGGTGCTGGCGCTAATGTCGTAAAGGCCACCGGTACTGCTGTCATCAGTGACGCAACCATCACTGGTGGCGTAGCCGAAGTGAATGTCGTGACCGGCGCAACGCTGACCGTTGGTGCCGACCAGTTTGAAGATTTCGGTGCATTTACTCTGTCTGGAGCTGGAACCCTGGAAGTTGACGGGTCAGCTGAAACTGATGACATCACTATCGATGCCTCAGTCGCCACGCTGAACTTCGGTACAACGGCTACCCTGACGTTAATTGCCGGAGCCGGTGACGATACAATTACTGGTTCAATCGGTGATGACGCGATCGACCTGGCTGCTGGCGGTGACAACACGATTATCAACAATGATATCGCCAACAACGGAACCGACAGTATTACCTCTTTCACTACTGGCGCTGATGCCCTCCAGTTCTCTGTGGCTGATCTGAATGCCCTGACGGGTGCATCTACGTTTGCTGCCGACGATGTGCTGGGTACTGACGCTGGTGCATTTGTTGAGCTTGCTGCGGCTGATGTAGGGGCTTCTGGTGAGGCAGGAACTTTCATTTACGACTCCAATACCGGAAATATCTACTTCGACGCATCAGGTGATACTACTTACACTACTGCAACTTCTACAATTACTGATACGGCTGGTGATGATATTCTTATCGCAACCCTCGCTGCACCAAGTGCTGGAGATATTGTTGCTGCAGATTTCATCTTCGCCTAACCAAAACCCACCAACCCCACAACTCACCGTGGGCTAGCCTGACCCAAGACCCCCTCTCGGTAGCGATACCCTGAGGGGGTTTTGCTTTATCCCGGCCTCTCTCGGTTTCGACCTTGAGGGGTTTTTTTCGTGAAAGGGGAAAACACAATAGGACACCCACAAAGTTGACGTAAGATCACTTATGCGGCATAATTATCAATAATAAATGTCGAGAAACACTATAGGACACCCACAAAGTTTACATAGCAAACATTATGCGCTACC
>JAVETP010000174.1:0-3738 GCA_034006005.1 Pseudomonas sp. | reverse complement strand
ACCGGCGAATCGCTGCTAAATTCACCACCTGATCCAGCTCGGTAATATAACGCGCCACATAATCGTACTGCTCGACCCGCGCCAAAGCATCGGGCAAAGCCACACGCTGAACTGCAACGCAGCCATCACGCAAATACTGATTAGCACGCGCTTCAATCCAGTTGGTCACATCACTGTCAGCTGGACCGCCATCAGGCGTGTTGTATTTAATCCCGCCGTCTTCCGGTGGATTATGCGATGGGGTAATAATCAAACCATCCGCCAAACCCTGCTCACGCCCAGCGTTGTGCACTAAAATCGCCCGACTGACCAAAGGCGTTGCCGTCACGCCCTCATCAGTCGCCACATAGACTGAAACCTGATTGGCCACCAACACCTGCACCGCCACTTCCCAAGCTGGGCGCGATAAAGCATGAGTGTCTAAACCAATAAATAAAGGGCCGCTGATATTGGCGTGTTGACGATAATCGGCGACTGCTTGGGCAATGGCTAAAATATGCAGTTCGTTGAAGCTGGCGGCAAGGGAAGAACCGCGATGGCCAGAGGTGCCGAAGCTTACAGATTGCGCTGGGATAGATGAATCAGGGATAACTGAGTGAAAGGCATTACGCCAGGTGGTGATCAAAATTGAAGCTCCATTAATGGATGATGCTGTATCGCTGTTAACAATGGACTGCCACGGCCTAAAGGCCTCGCAGTGACGGTACTGTGTCTTTGCCACCTCTCGTGCTGTCTTTGCGACCTCTCACGCTGTCTTTGCGAGCGCAGCGAAGCAATCCACCTCGCAAACCCCGCCGTGCCAACCCATAGACTGCCACGGCCTACAGCCTCGCAGAGACGAATATCAGTGGACTGCCGCGTCGCTACGCTCCTCGCAGTGACGGTGGCGCGTCTTTATGAACTCAACCCCGTCTTTGCGAACTCCACTCCGTCATGGCGAACGCCACCCCCGTCATTGCGAACGAAGTGAAGCAATCCACCTTGCAAACCACGCCGTGCCAACCCATTGACTGCCACGGCTTACAGCCTCGCAGAGACGAAAAACCCGACCTCGCAATTACAAAAACAGCTTTAAGCATCACATCCAAACAAGTCTCGTGTATAAACCTTGCCTTCCACATCAATCAAATCTTCACTCAGGCGGTTGGCCACAATCACTGCGCTTAACTGCTTAAACTCATTTAAATCAGTCACAACCCGCGAATTATAGAAATGCTCTTCTTGAAGAACTGGCTCATAGACGACGACCTCAATACCTTTAGCTTTAATGCGTTTCATAATGCCTTGGATCGCAGAGGCGCGGAAATTATCAGAGCCTTCCTTCATCACCAAACGGTAGATACCAATCACAGGTGGTGTTCCTGAGTCTGACTTTGGCAGCATGTTAAGCTTCTTGATCACAGCATCCGCAATAAAATCTTTACGAGTACGGTTGGCATCCACAATGGCTTTAATGATGTTGTTAGGTACTTGATCGTAATTCGCCAAAAGCTGCTTGGTGTCTTTAGGCAAGCAATAACCGCCATAACCAAAGCTTGGGTTATTGTAGTGATCGCCAATACGAGGGTCTAAGCCCACACCTTGGATAATATGCTGAGAATCTAAACCATTAACTTCGCAGTAGCTGTCGAGCTCATTAAAATAAGCAACACGCATAGCTAAATAGGTATTAGAAAATAATTTAACCCCTTCTGCTTCAGTGCTGTTGGTGAACAATACTGGCACATCTTTTTTTATAGCACCTTGCTGTAACAGTTGTGCAAACACCTCTGCACGCTCACTTTGCTCTCCGACAATAATGCGCGACGGATATAAATTGTCGTACAGTGCTTTGCCTTCACGTAAAAACTCGGGCGAGAAAAAAATATTGAGTTCTGGGTATTCAGCGCTGTACTGCTGCTTTAAAGTTTCGGTGTAGCCTACTGGAACAGTGGATTTAATCACTACAGTTGCTTTGGGGTTAATCTGTGCAACGTCATTAACCACTGCTTCAACACTACTGGTATCAAAGTAGTTGTTTTTAGGGTCGTAATTGGTCGGCGTAGCAACAATCACAAACTCAGCGTTTTGATAGGCTTCTTGCTTATCTAAAGTCGCGGTAAAATCTAACGTTTTGTTTGCTAAAAAATCTTCAATTTCAGCATCAGCGATAGGTGACTGTTTATTATTTAGCAGCCCAACCTTTTCCGGCATGATGTCGATAGCAAACACTTGGTTGTGTTGAGCCAAGAGCATGGCATTGGAAAGGCCAACATAACCTGTTCCGGCAATGGTAATTTTCATACTTATCCTTACGAGTAAATCCCAGGTGCAATACTTGCGACGCCCGTAGTTTCCTCTTTAATTACTGAATCAAGTGTAGCAATAAGCTGGTTGGCCAGTACGTCACGATCAAACTCCTGCTCTGCTAGCTCTCTTGCTGCCTGTCCTGCTTTACTCAACCAATCAGCATCATGCATTTTAGAGTCTAGCTCTTGAGCTACTGCATCTATTGATTGCCCCCACATAGCGACACCGCATGCTCGAGTTGTCACCAGCTCATGCATCCAACCGCCGTAATTTAAAAGCACTGGCGTACCAGACGCTAAGGCATCGAAAAACTTATTAGCAGAATTAGGTCGCATTTCTGGCAGATCTATAAAAAGAGCAGAAGCCATAGTTGCTGCACTTAATAAAGCTGGAATATCTTTTTTAGGTATAGATGGCTCTATAAAGAGGTTTTTTTCAAAAACGCCTGCTGCTTTAGCTTCTAAAATCACCTGTTCTTTTTCAGCACCATCACCTACTAAAAGAACTTTTACGTCTGAGTTAAGGCGGTTGAACTCTTTGGCAAGTTTCACCATATAACCAACACCATTCACCTTCCCAAAAGTACCTGTATATACAATTAATGGTTTATTACCTAACCATGATCGTTCAGCACGAAATTGCTGGGCAGCTTCTGGGTTATGTTGAAATTCCAAGTTATCACTACTGTTAGGAATTACAGCAACTTGACTAGCTGGATAGCCTGTTTTGACCACCCCTTCTTTCATACCGGGTGATAAAGCGACCACTGCTGCTGAATTGTTATACGCCCAGCGCTCTAACTTCTTCGCTGCCCATTGTAGGACTGGATTTTTCAAAGCTCCCATTGCGATAGGCATTTCAGGCCATAAGTCTCTCACCTCAAACACCATAGGCACTTTTAATTTACGGGCAGTAAAAACCGCAGGTAGAGCAATAGTCAAAGGAGTACTGGTTGCAAAAACAACATCACCTTGTAAAGAAGCCGCTTTTTTTTGTGCAGCAAAAGCAAACGAAAAGAATGCCTTAATGCGCTGAAAGAAACTCATGTGGTTTGAATAAGGAACCGGAAACCAATGCACCTTAATGCCGGCTTCTTCAGTCATATACCAGCCTTTGTTTGTGTTACTTTGATCTCTAGAGCTCGTTACCATATGTACTTCATGACCAGCAGCTACCATGCGGCGCGCCATTTCATAAGAGCGAGTGCCGCCGGACATTTCTGGAGTGTTGAAGTACTGGTGTAGGTAAATAATTTTCAATGCTGAAACCTTAATCAAATGATCTATATTGATTGATATTATTTGGATAAAACAGCATGAGCAGACCCTGTAAATGATTCTGTGTAACTGCCAAGGTTAAATATAATCTTTTAAGCGGTCTTCAAACTCAATCATAAATCGATTCAATGCCGGTTTCCAATCTCTGATCGGCATGGTCCACTTCTTGGAC
>JAVETP010000173.1:0-3750 GCA_034006005.1 Pseudomonas sp. | reverse complement strand
AGGCGAACAAGTCACCGTCTATTCCCGCAGGGAAATATTTATTAAACGTTCAATCTGCAAGGTGAAAGCAGCTCATCACAATTTAATACTAAACATGGAGAGCACGCTTTATGCCACATCCACTAGAACAATCTCGCTGTCTTCTTGAGCGCTCACCGTCAGCAGACGCTCATCGCTAATGGCCACACCATCACCGGCGGCAGCCAGTACGCCATTAATATCAATTCGACCGCTGGCTGGCACTAAATACACCTTACGCCCAGCAGCGATGTGATATTCGGTGCTTTGCCCAGCCTTTAGCGTGGCAGCCACCAGTCGTGCGTTGGCACGAATGGGCAAGGCATCTTCAGTGTCATCCGGCAAACCACTGGCAAGAGTGACAAACGATCCGCTACGCTTCCCCTTGGGAAAGGGTTTAGTACCCCAGGCTGGCGGTAGGCCTTTTTCATTGGGCATAATCCATATCTGGAAGATCTGCGTTGTCACGTCTTCTTCATTCATCTCGCTGTGGGCAATGCCTGTTCCAGCACTCATCACCTGTACATCACCGGCTTCAGTACGGCCGCGATTGCCGAGGTTATCCTCATGGGTAATCGCACCTGTACGTACATAAGTGATGATTTCCATATCGCGATGTGGATGCGCTGGAAAGCCCGAGTGCGCAGCGATACTGTCATCATTCCAGACGCGCAGATGCCCCCAGCTCATGCGTTTGGGGTCGTAATAATCCGCAAAAGAGAAATGGTGGCGAGTATCCAGCCAGCCATGCTGAGCGCCGCCCAGCTCGTTATAAGGTCGTAGTTCAATCATTGCAGAACCTCCTGTCTCAGGTGAATAGTGGCTGCCAGAACCTTAGGGAATCAAAACAATTTTTTCCGAACCACCGTCGCTGACCTTATGATAGGCAACGACCGCCTCAGACAGTGGCAGCTCAATAAATCCGCTGGGCAGAGCTAAACCAGCATCAAATGCAGCGCCTATTTGCGTCAGCATTTGCGCGCAGTTTTCCAAGGTGTAGAGCAAAGAGTTAATGCCGACAATTGAACCGCCACGACGGTACAGATTTAAAGATGACATATTGATCAGCCCATCTTTTGGTGCCGCAATAATCGCAACGCGACCAAAGGTGTCAACGCTATTGACTGCCTCAGCTAACCAGAAGCCAGTGGTTTCGAAAATCACTTCTGGCGCCTGCTGTTGAAAGTGCTTTCGCGCTTGCTCAGGCAATTGCTCTGCATTGTGTAACTGAAAGGCACTTAGACCTTGCGCTTGCAGATCTTGCACAACCTCAGCACGGCGCACAGCCATCACCACCTCTGCACCTCTTGCTTTGGCCAATACTTGTGCTGCTTTAGCGACTGCGCCAGCACCAATGATTAAGAAACGCGTGCCCGCCTTAACCTGGCTGCGCTCTAGTGCATCCCAAGCGGTGATAAATGGCACGCCGCAAGTGGCAGCTTGAGCAAAGGTCAACGACGCGGGTAATAGTGCAACGGCATTGGCCGGCAGCACCACATACTGCGCATGGCAGCCGTCTTGATAAAAACCAAAACCCTTACCGGTGCCACCCCACACAGCTTTACCCAGCAATTCTTGCGGCCCTTCAACCACTACGCCAGCAAAGTCCCGCCCAGGGACACGCGCCGTTGTCGTATAAGGAAAAAGCCCAAGTACATTCTTAATATCACTGGGGTTAATACCTGTCGCGCGAACCTCAACCAACACCTCACCCTCTGCTGGCACAGGCTTAGGCAGTTCTTGCAACTGCAAGAAATCTAAAGAGCCGGTTGCTGAAAACTGTAGAGCTTGCATAAGAGTCCTCAATCTCTGGGTTACTGTGTAGCGCGCTAAGCAGCCACTTAAAGTGCTACTCAGTCGGCCTGACTGTATAAATCACTGACGCCCGTGTGGAGTATCGAGATTGAGCACAGGCCCTGCTGGCACAACACCGGTTGGATTGATGGTCGTGTGACTACGGTAATAATGCTCTTTGATATGCTTCATATTGACCGTCTCAGCTACACCAGGCCATTGGTACAGCTCGCGCATATAATTCGCCAAATGCGGATAATCTTCGATCTGTTTCAAGTTGCACTTAAAATGCCCGTGATAGACCGCATCAAAACGAATCAGCGTAGTAAATAAACGCCAGTCGGCTTCGGTGATTTTCTCGCCTAAAAGGTAGCGATTACTCGACAAGCGATGTTCCAACTCATCCAGCGCTTCGAACAAGGGGAATACCGCCAGCTCGTAGGCTTTTTGACTTGTAGCGAACCCTGCTTTATAGACACCGTTGTTTACGTTGTCGTAGATATGCGCGTTAATGCTATCAATTTCAGCGCGTAAAGCCTCTGGATAATAATCGCCAGACTTGGCACCAATGTCATCAAAAGCGCTGTTGAACATACGAATGATTTCGGAGGATTCATTGTTGACCAGTTTATTTTGTTTTTTATCCCAGAGCAGCGGAATGGTTACGCGCCCACTGTACTTAGGGTCAGCAGCAGTATAAATCTGGTGCATATAATCTGCCTGGAAAACCGGATCTGCCACCACGCCTTCACCTCTTGCAAAAGTCCAGCCATGTTCAGCCATTAACGGATTCACCACTGACACTGAAATCATTGACTCCAGCCCTTTCAATTTGCGAAAGATCAGTGTTCTATGTGCCCAAGGACAGGCTAGACAAACATATAAGTGATAACGCCCTGCTTCAGCTTTAAAGCCACCCTCACCAGTTGGTCCAGGGCTGCCATCAGCAGTAATCCAGTTGCGAAATTGCGACTCGCTGCGTGCGAATTTACCGTCGTTAGAGTCCGTGTCATACCATTGGTCAACCCACTGACCTTCTACAAGTAAGCCCATATTGGAGCCTCCATTTGTATTTGCATGTGATGCACGAGGAAAGACCGTTTTTCCTAGCGCGCCTATGCTATATGTGATGATGCGATATGGCTGAAGTTCAACCTCTACAGGTCACATCAATTGTGTTGTTCGATGTAAATACTATACTGTAAAGGATTGACAGATAATAACGGAATGATTTGATCTTTATGATCAGAAAAACTGAACTATGACTTTACTTATCACTTTAGATGCACTGCAGACACTCGACGCAATAGAGCGTCGCAACAGCTTTGCCGCTGCTGCCGAAGAATTACACCGTGTTCCGTCAGCAGTCTCCTACACCATCAACAAGCTGGAAGAGGATCTTGGCGTCGAGCTGTTTGACCGCAGTCGACGTAAAGCCGAGCTGACCGCAATTGGCCGTATGGTGCTGGAGCAGGGTCGGCAAATTATTAAAGCTTCTGAGGAGTTGACCGCACTGGTACGCCAGGCCGCTGATGGCTGGGAAACAGAAATGCGGATTTGTATTGATAGCGTACTGACCTGCGACCCTATCTATGACTTGATTGAAGAGTTCCAGCGCATTCAGCCTAAAACCGAAATACGTTTAAGTGAAGAGGTGCTTAGCGGCAGCTGGGATGCACTGATTGATAACCGCTGCGACTTGGTAATTGGCGCAGAAGGTTCTGCACCTGTTCCAGGTTACGCCATGCACTCGCTCGGACAAGTGGTATTTGAGTTCGCGGTCGCTGCCGGCCATCCACTGACCCAGCTACCAATGCCTCTGCCAACCAGCGCGATACAGCACTACCCAACCGTGATAGTCGCCGACAGCTCACAACGCTTACCCACGCGCTCCGCTGGACTACTGGATGGTCACAGCCGTATTTTTGTGCCCAGTAT
>JAVETP010000172.1:0-3771 GCA_034006005.1 Pseudomonas sp. | reverse complement strand
TTCTTTGGCTCGTCACCAGATGCAGAAGGCCCACCAGTTATTGGCGCTTTATAATCAGCTGGTTCGTCTGCAATCTCAGCACCAGCCGGTAAATCAGCCTCATCAAATAGACCACCTGTAGATTGAATGGCCATAGACGTATAAACCGCATCGGCAACCGTTTGCACCTCGCTTGCATCCATGTCGGGATATAACTTTTCGATCACTTTGGGGATAGCAACCTCCGCAAGCACTTCAGTGTCATCATTGCCTGTAATGGCTGGCGCTATTACTTCAGGTGTTTGCAAAATGGCAGCCTTGATGTTGTCCATGTTCTCAAGCGCCTTAACCACCTTGTCTGATACCGGCGCAGAGCTGTCTTCAATAATGACTGTACCCGGCGCAACCGTTTCACCCAACTTCATCTTGGAGCGCGGCTTAAAGTTAATCGCTGGCGCGAGCACCTGTTCCATTAACAGCGACACAGTGATGGCTTTAAGCATGTTGTTGACTGAAACTTTTACATCATCATCTTCGGCATCAGGTTGAGCAATTAAGTTAGTAAACTGCGCATGCGTTTTACCCTCAGAGTCACGGGTAGCTCGACCAATAATCTGCACGATCTCTGTCAGTGACGACCGGTAACCAATCGTTAAAACATGCTCGCACCAAGGCCAGTCAAAGCCTTCTTTTGCCATGCCTAGCGCAATGATAATGTCCATGTCTTCGGCTTTGTTGATACCGCGCAAATAGTTTTGTATCTCAACACGCATTGGGTTGTCATCAACAAGGTCTGCGACTTTTAAGAGTCTGCCATCCTTAGTGCGCACGGTGATGATGCCGGTTTGCATATCCTTCTCAACCACATCACCAATCACATCGAGAATATGATCCACTTCGGAATACTTGTCCTTGGTGGACTCGACCGAGTTGACGTTAGGGATATGGATGATGGTTTTCTTGCTGGTATCCAGCACTTCATGCAACGCATCAAGGTAACGACCAGTGTAGAAGTGGTAGCCAATACCGAGGGACTTTAAGTGCTGGTAGCCGTTTAACTGCTCATAGTACGAGTAAGTAACTTGGGTGAACTGCTCTTCATCTTCTGGCAGCAGAATAGGTACGGCGTCGCCACGGAAATATGAACCGGTCATAGCTACAATGTGCGCATTAGAGCCTTTCATTACGCCGTCAATTAACTCGCCAAGACGGTTGTCACCCTCAGCAGAGGTGTGGTGAAACTCATCTATTGCCAGCAGCGTGTTGTTAAAGTCAGCAGGCTGTAACTTCTGATAGGCAAAGCGCAATGTGGCGTGAGTACAGACAATAATACTGGCGTGCGGGTCAGCTAAAAAACGAATAAACGCTTCAACCTTTTTGCTCTCGCCACCGGGAATACATAGGTTGTAACTTGGTTGAACAATCCAGTCGGCAAAGAAGCCACCATCTGCCAGCTTAGTGTCTTTAAACGAGCCACCAATCGACATTTCAGGTACGGCAACAATGACCTTTTTCAAACCTTGCTTATGGAGCTTATCCAGCCCTAAAAACATCAGCGCGCGCGACTTACCTGAGGCTGGTGGCGCTTTAAGTAGTAGGTACTGGGCATCTCGTGCCTCATAAGCACGCGCTTGCATTTCACGCATACCCATAGCATTGAGGTTTGAGCTTTTTCCTGTTTGCTTGTAATTAACCCTCAACAATTCATCCATGGTCACTTAATTCCTTTGGTTATCTTTTTGGCTGAAGCTTTACTTTGCTCTGCGGCGATCAGCTTTTCATAGCGTGCGAATAGGTGCTCAAGGCGCTCTGAGGCATCCCTGAAGGGTCTGTCACGGTAAAGCTTCTCAACAGCTCGGTCTAAGGCTTTGTGGGCATCAAGCAGTGGCTGAGGCATTTTATCTGGGTCGTACAGTTCTGCTAACGTTTTGCCGGAATAGTCTTCACGCACCAACAAGACTTCTTCTGCCAAGGCCTCGATAGCTTTGCGCTGAGGATTGGAAGCATCAGGCCAAGGGAATGTGTTGTAAACCAAAGTTGCTGAATAACGGTAGTCACTTTTAAGACGGCCACCCACTGTGCGCATCCAGTCATTATGGGTTTCAGATGACAGTACCCCAAACTCGAAAAGCCCCGCTTCTGGAATCATCAATACTTGGTTGCTGGTAATAACTGACGCAGCCATATACCCAACAGGTGCGTATAGTCTGCGCTCAGATGTAACCCTAGGTATAAGCAAATACCTACCTTCACGTGGCTGTCTAATCTCTGGGAAGAGATGAGGTACCAGTGAAGCCTTTTCTCTAGTTTCTTTCTTGCCGCTCAATAAGCGATCTGCTTTTACTTCCTCAACGCGTGCCTTTACTAACGGCATTGCCTCTATATCATCTACGTTTGCATCTAACAACCATAAGCACCACCTGTCTTTAGCGTTAAGAAACTCATCCGCTCCGACAAAACGCCTTATCCAAGGTTTAGCGTTTGGCTCGTGCTCTAATAGCTCATCCATTTCCGTTTTATTTAGGATAAGCCCTCCGCACTTTGTATAGTTATTGCCATCAATGATTCTACTTACATTACAAAGTGGTGTGCTGCGCGAAGTTACCGGACCACTTTTAGAGTCAAGTAAATAAGGATTAATGTATGAGACACTCAGTTCTCTTAAAGTCTTATCGGTCTCTAAAAAAATTCTAGGTTTAAGTGCTTTAGTAGAAAGCCCGATAATAACCACATGAACGCCAGCATTAGAGCGCGCGCTGTTTTTCCATGTAAATGTGCGATATGCAAAGTTTATGAATATGTTTTTATCGAAAATACTAGGCCATAAAATGCCAGCTTGCTCTCCTTGAACTATTGAGTTTGTGGATACAAAAGCAGAGCTGAAGTCTGTACCTTTGATAAAGTCAGATGCTTTATATAACCAGCACGCTACATAATCCAAACTCTTAAAACCCTTGATGTCGCCTAAAACGTACTCCATTTCATTTGTCTGTGATTCAGTACGATCTCCTTTGCCTAAAAACGGTGGATTGCCGCATAAATACACCTCATACAGCTCCCCATTTATATTCTTTTTAGAACAAACATCACTCCAACAAAGACGCAGGCTATTGCCTGAAACGATACGCCCAGACTCACGCAAGGGCAGCGCTGCTTCTGCATAACCAAACTTAGCTTTAAAAGCTGTATTCATTTGGTGTTCAGCCAGCCATAAAGACAAGATCGCAACCTCATGGGCAAAATCATCAATCTCGATACCAAAAAACTGAGACAGACGAATCCCTGAGTAATACATGACTGATTGCGCACCGGTTGCGTTGAGCGCATCAATGATTTCCATTTCTAGCTTACGCAGTTCTTTATAAGCAATAATCAAAAAGTTACCCGAGCCACACGCAGGGTCAAATACCCTTATGTTCTGTAAGCGCAACAGCAACGCCTTGAGTTTGCGCTCATTGCCCTGTGACTTCTCCAGCTCGCTATACAGTTCATCCAAAAACAAAGGCTGTATCACCTTCATAATGTTGGACACAGAAGTGTAGTGCTGCCCTAGGCTGCCACGTTGGTCTGGATCAATCACAGCCTGGAACATGGAGCCGAAAATATCAGGATTGATTTGTGACCAATCCAGTGAGCCGCAATCCAGCAGTATTCTGCGTGCTTTGGCGCCGAACTCTGGTACAGGCTCATCCACGGCAAACAGACCACCGTTTACAAAAGGAAATGCCTGAAAGTGTGACGGCATGGCTTGGCGTTCTGGCGCATTAGCATCTAAGTTAAGCACCGTGAACA
>JAVETP010000171.1:0-3786 GCA_034006005.1 Pseudomonas sp. | reverse complement strand
TGGCGCGGACAGCGCCTAGGCTCCATCGGGCACCTGGGCTGCTACAGCTTTCACGAGACCAAGAACTTCATCTCCGGCGAGGGCGGTGCCCTGCTCATCAACGACGAGCGCTTCTGCGAGCGGGCCGAAATCATCCGCGAAAAAGGCACCAACCGCAGCCAATTCTTCCGCGGCATGGTTGACAAGTACACCTGGGTTGACCTGGGTTCCAGCTACCTGCCCAGCGAAATCATCGCCGCCTTCCTCTACGCCCAGCTCGAACAGTCCGAGACCATCACCGCCAGGCGCCTGGCCATCTGGCGGCATTATCACGAGCTACTCGAGCCTCTGGAGGCTCAGGGACTGCTGCGCCGTCCGGTCAGCAATGCCGACAGCGCCGGCCACAACGCCCACATGTACTACATCCTCCTGCCCGACCTGCAAACCCGCAGCCGGCTTATCCAGGCTCTCAAGGAGCAAAACATACACGCCGTCTTCCATTACATCCCGCTGCACTCCTCGCCCATGGGCAAACAACTCTGTCAAAAAGACTATCAGCTGCCAGTCACCGACCAGGTTTCCGAACAACTGCTCAGGCTGCCTTGTTACTACGAATTGAGCTTCAAAGAAATAGAGAAAATTATACTTACCATACAAAGCTGCTTGGAAAGAAAATAGTTTCGCAACCTGTATATAATCAGGCATTTTTTTTTCGAGTTGGTTTAACTGGAAATGAATAAACTAAAACTCACGCTCAACGACAGCATAGCAGCCAAAGGACTTGCCCTGTTGCTATTGCTCTGGCACCATTTATTTTATACTCATGCAGAGTATGGCAAATTGATACAATGGACCGCTATGAAATCCTCGGTCTGCGTGTCGATTTTTGTAATTCTCAGCGGCTATGGTTTAGCCGCTACTTTTAAACCGGAAGAAAGCCTTGCCAATTTTTACAAAAAAAAGACTACTTAAACTTTACAGTACATATTGGCTGGTTTTCATAATTTTCGTACCAATTAGTATGCTTCTTTTGGGAGTTTCTTTTGAGTCCACATTCTCACCTCGTGTTAGCTATCCTTACATAGGTGGCCTAGCACAATTTCTAGGTTTGCATATGTTATACGGTGGATATGGTTTCAATCCAACTTGGTGGTTTATGACTGCCATCATTATATTATATATTTTGTTTCCCTTCATCGATTTAATCATAGAAAAATACTCATACTGGGCTTTGTTTGTTGTCGCCGTGTATATTATTTTATCCGGAGGAGGAAAACTCGCTTTTGTGAACAGGTATATTTTACCGTTTACTATAGGTGTTTTTCTAAACAAATGGAATTTATCTGAAGAACACTTTCTTAATCGAAAAATCTCTTCTTTGCCACGGCTTTTGTCATTACTGTTTTTATGCCTTGCTTTTACTTTTTTTTGGGCGAAGTTTTCACCTAGCCCAATCAAGGGACTTGTTTGGCATTATGTCTTTGATCTTTGTCTTCTTTCTTTGTTTTTGATTTTTACAGCGGTATATCTGAGCAAAACCATATCGCTGGTCAAAAAAATGTTGCTTTTGTTGGGCAAACACAGCTTTACCGTATTTCTTACGCATACTTTTTTGTATTATTTGTGGTTCCCGGAATTTTTTTACAGTTTTAAGCATCCTTTTTTTATAATGACTGCACTTACCCTGTCTTCTTTGTTGTTAGCAATTGCACTGGATAAAATCCATGCTAAAACAATTGCTATTCTGGAAAATTTCCTGAACGAGTTTCATAGCCACAAATTCACAAAACAAAGTTGAGTACATTGGCAAATTACTCAAATATGGCTACTTACCAAGCAAGTCCTCAGCTCTGCGTGTACTCTGCAAAGCAACTTCGAATAAACTCGACGAGTCGATTCGCCTGAGAATTTATGATTGAATTCTTTAAGTTGCAACAAACCTTGCTTTTTTAACTCCTTGCCTTACACTCAATCTTAGGTTTTCGATAAATGTCAGCCTCACACTCCAACAAGCGCCCCACCCTTCAGCCTTGGCAGTATGCTGCCTTAGGCTTAGTTGCATACGATTTCATCACTTTATGTTTGTCGTATTTTCTGGCCTTGTGGCTGCGCTTCGACTGCATCTACTCTCAGATACCACTGGAGTATCTGGCTCCCTATCGGGGTTTCATTTACTGGTATGCTTTCTTATGCATACTGATTTTCTGGCGTCTGCGTCTCTATAACAGTATGTGGCGTTTTGCCAGCTACCGCGAGCTAGGTCTCTGCTGTCTGGCCACCATGATCACTGTGCCCCTGCACTATGTGCTTATCAACTTTTTTTATCGGCGCATGCCCATCTCCTACCATGTTTTTGGCGGCATAATACAACTGGTTTTCATTCTTTGCAGCCGTTTCTTCTACCGTTTCGCCTTTTTAATGCAGGCTAGGCTACAGCATGGCAAGGGCGCTGGCAAAAGCTGCTCCAGAGGCATGCTGATAGGCGCCGGCTCAGCCGGGCAGCTGGTGCTGCGCGATTTCATCACCTCGCAACACAGCACCGTGAAGATATGCTGCATCATTGACGATGACAGCAACAAGTGGAAGCGCAGCCTGGAAGGCGTGCCCATAGTGGGAGGCAGAAACAGCATACTGGCAAATGTGAAAAAGTACCGTATAGACCAGATATTCCTGGCCATCCCCACTGTTAGTGCCCAGGCCAAGCGCGATATAATTCAGCTCTGTCAGCAAAGCAACTGCGAGCTAATGACCCTGCCGGGCCTTTATCAACTGGCCAACAAGGAAGTCAGCGTCAACCAAATGAAGCCGGTGGCGGTGGAAGACCTGCTGGGACGCGAAGAAGTGGAGGTGAATCTGGATGAAATCGCCGACAGCATCAGCGGCCGTAAAATCCTGGTGACCGGCGGAGGCGGCTCCATAGGCTCCGAACTCTGCCGGCAACTCGCCGGCTATAAGCCGGCTCAGCTTATTATCCTGGATATTTACGAAAACAACGCCTATGACATAGAGCAGGAATTAAAGCAGGATTATCCGGACTTGAACCTGCTGGTGCTAATTGGCTCGGTGCAGGACTCCAGGCGCATCAACTCAATATTTGAGCAGCATAGGCCCGCAGTCGTCTTCCATGCCGCCGCTCACAAGCATGTGCCGCTAATGGAAAACAGTCCTTGCGAAGCCATCAAAAACAATGTTATAGGAACCTACAAAACCGCCCGGGCCGCCCTCTTGCACGGCTGTGAGCGCTTTGTCTTTATCAGCACTGACAAAGCGGTCAACCCCACCAATATCATGGGAGCCTCTAAACGTCTTTGTGAAATGGTCATACAGACCATGGACAAAGTCAGACGCAGCGGCAAATGGCTGAATCTGCCACCTTTGCATTCACATAAAATTGATGTGCTCGACAATATGCGGCTGGCCAGCAGCATAGAGACCCCCAGCACTGAATTTGTCGCGGTGCGCTTCGGCAATGTCTTAGGCTCCAATGGTTCGGTTATCCCGCTGTTCAAGAAGCAAATTGAAAACGGCGGGCCGGTGACTGTGACGCATCCGGAAATCATACGCTACTTTATGACCATACCGGAGGCGGTCTCGCTGGTCTTGCAGGCGGCCTGCTACGCCGAGGGTGGCGAAATCTTCGTGCTCGATATGGGTGCCCCCATGAAAATCGCCGATCTGGCACGCAATCTGATCCGTCTGAGCGGCTACAAGCCGGATATTGACATCAAAATCGAGTATATCGGCCTGCGCCCAGGGGAAAAGCTCTATGAAGAGAAGCTTATGGCCGAGGAGGGCCTTCAGACCACC
>JAVETP010000170.1:0-3795 GCA_034006005.1 Pseudomonas sp. | reverse complement strand
CCTCTTTATCATTAAACTGGGTTTCTTTGCCTGATGCCACATTCCGACTATTCTCCAGACGCTTATTTGCAACAACTACAGGCTAAGAAACTACGCCTGCAAGACTTACTCAGTGAGTTTAATGCACCAGAGCCGCAGGTTTTTGCCTCTGCCGAGCAGCACTACCGTCTACGCGCTGAGTTCCGTTTGTGGCGCGAAGGTGATCAGCGTTTTTATGCGATGTTTGCTCCCGGCGATAATCGCACACCTATTTTTGTTGAGGATTTCCCGATTGCCAGTGAGCGCATCAATCAGCTGATGCCGCGCTTAAAAGAAGCATGGAGCAACAACCAAGCGCTATCTGAGCGACTGTTTCAGGTCGAGTTTTTAACCACACTGTCAGGTGAAGCGCTGATTACTTTGTGCTATCACCGCCCTCTAGATGATGCATGGCAAGTCGTAGCCGAACAACTGGCAGCAGATTTGCAGGTCAGTATTATCGGTCGTTCACGCGGCAAGCGTACGGTGATTGGCCGCGACTATGTCACCGAAGAACTGACTGTGGGTGGACGTGTATTCACTTACCGGCAACCAGAAGGTGCCTTTACTCAGCCCAATGGCGCAGTCAATACACACATGCTGAACTGGGCCTACGAGACACTCGGTGAGCAAGAGAATGATTTACTCGAACTGTATTGCGGTAATGGTAATTTCACTCTGCCGCTATCGACCCGAGTACCTAAGGTATTAGCCACAGAAATCAGTAAAAGCTCCGTGAATGCCGCCTTAGCAAACTTAGCCGATAATCAGATCGACAATATCGAGTTGGTGCGTTTGTCGGCTGAAGAACTCACGCAGGCATTGAATGGCGTACGCGAGTTTCGTCGTCTAGCTAATATTGATTTGGACAGTTATCAGTTTGGTACGGTGTTTGTTGATCCACCGCGTGCGGGTATGGATCGTGATACCTGTGAACTGATACGTCGCTTTGATCGAATTTTGTATATTTCCTGCAACCCAGAGACCTTGGCTGAGAATATTCATCAACTCAGCGATACCCACAGTATTACTAAGACTGCGTTGTTTGATCAGTTTCCGTGGACTGATCATATGGAAAGTGGTGTGTTGCTAGAACGTAAATAATCCGGCAGTACCCAACCAATCAGCCGCATGAGAAATCACAATTCGCGCTCTATGATAACTGCTAGATATGCGTGTATTGATAGCTTTTAACAGCATAAGCTGCTGATTGTGCGTGCGCTGTGCAAGCGCAAAGACAACTGTTTGATATGCGCGTATTGATAGTTTTTAACAGCACAAGCTGCTGATTGTGCTCGCGCTGTGCAAGCGACACTATTGCCGTTATTCCCTCAACGAGCCCATCCTGGGCTCAATTCAGGCGCTGCGCCATCCATGGCTGCGCTTGCCACCGCAACAGTGCCGCTCGCATTGAGCATCGGCGTTGCTTGGGAGATTACCGGAGCGCGGGCGGCCCGCCCGCAATACTCGACTTATGCACCTTATTTATCAGCAGACCAGCGCATCTCTGCCCCTTTGTATGAGCTGGCCATGCCAGCGATAAGGTTTTTCAGTCTAAGGTAACCGTTAGATATACGCGCACTGACAGCTTTAATAGCCCTACTGATTAAGCGTGCGCTGTGCAAGCAACACTATTGCCGTTATTCCCTCAACGAGCCCATCCTGGGCTCAATTCGGGCGCTGCGCCATCCATGGCTGCGCTTGCCACCGCAACAGTGCCGCTCGCATTGAGCATCAGTGCTACCTGCAAGCGCGGACAGCTCGCCTGCAGTACTCGACTGACTAATCTTACAGATTAGGCGTCCAAGTCATACCGAGCAGAACAGTAAAGCGGTCTTCGCGGTAGCCGTTTTTACCGTCATATAAAGCACGCGTATAGCCTTTATCAAAGATATTGGCTAAGCGTAGATCAACACCTAAATCTTGGGTGGCTTGCCAGCTCCCACGTAAGTCCATGGTGCCAAAGCCAGCAATTTTCTGCGTATTATTCGCATCGTTGAAGCTCTTACTTGCAACGCGCCAAGTACCACCAACGCCAAATGCACCTACTTGCTTATCGAGGTCATAACTTAAAGTGCGCTTAGCAATACGTGCCAGTTGATGTCCAGACTCACGATCACGCGAATCAACAAAGCTTAAGTTAAGCGCACCTTGTGCACCCAATATTTCGTGCTGCAAAGACGCTTCAAAACCATTAATACGTGCCTTATCAACGTTATCCATAGCTCCCGTGAAAAACCCTGTCGACTTATACACAATCATGTCTCGGATATCAGTACGATAAAGCGATGCCTCTAAGGTAACTGTATCGGCCAACTGGCTACGCCACTGCAACTCATAGCTTTTAGATTTCTCAGCCTTTAAGTCAGGATTAGATCCCCAAGCTTTAGGGCCGTATATATCACTCAATGATCCTGCTCTAAAACCTTCAGAGTATGACAGGATAAACTCATTAGCTTGTCCAACTGGCAAACTTAAAGCAGCATTCCAAGTGTTCTCATTGCCAAACTGCTGGTTTTTATCATGACGCAAACCTAGCTCTGTACCGAACACATCACCCTTGTAGCTGTGTTGAATAAAAGCGGCTTGGTTCCAGCGACTGTTTTTTTCATAAGTTGTATTTGAATCAGTACGCACCTTATCTTTTAAATAATCAGCACCGGCACGAACTGTATGCTGCTCATTAACTTGGAAAGTATTTAACCAAGCTGCTGAGTCACGATAAGAGTTGATATCACGCAAATGAGAAGAAGATGAAAGTTTATTATAAGCACTCAGCTTATCTTCACTATGCCCTAACTCTAAACGGCTAGCCCATTGTTCAGTAGCCTGCAGCTCAATAAAAGTCGAAGCGGAGCTGCCAGCAAACTCAATATACTCTTCAGTTCCTTTTGCTACCGGCCAACCGCTACCACTCGGGTTATCTATTTCTGTTTTACCGCGTTGATCAAGCACATTAAGCCCAGCTTTAAGCTGTTCATTAAAAGTATGCGACAAGCTAAAACTCACAGATTTATTACGATATGCATCATGGTCTGCATCAGAAGCAAAGGATTTATTGGTACGATCGAAGCCGGTCATTTCATCTAGGCTAGCGCTAAGATTAAAGCGAGTATCTTGATCACCACCCGAAATACCCGCACTGCGTTCCCAAACACCTTTATTACCCGCAGCCACACGAATACGGCCTTGCAAACCCTCGCCGGCACTGCGACGAGTAAAGATCTGAATCACACCACCGATTGCATCTGAGCCATACATAGCCGAACGTGAACCACGTAATACTTCCACACGTTCAATTTGATCAATATTCAAATGTTCTAACGCACCATTCGCCCCGCCTGCAGTTACGGAACCGACACGCATACCATCAACCAAAACGATACTGCGAGCTGTACTTGTGCCACGAATAAATACACCTGTAGTGCTACCTCTCCCACCCGACTGCACAACCTGCACACCCGGCACACGATTCAAAAGGTCAGCCACGTTAGTCGGCTGTAAGCGATCAATATCTTCACGAGTAAACGCAGTCACTGCTGCTGTTGAATCTTTACGATCCTCTGCGCTGCGGTTGGCGGTGATGACGGTATTGGCAAGTTTTAAAGCGTCTTCGTTATTATCAGCTGCATACAGGGTCGATGCAGGCAGCAGCGCTACGGCGAGCGCGAGGCGGGACAATTTCATTTAGGTTAAATCCTCAAAAATAAATACAACTTTTGAGGAGGGCAGAAACAAGCGCTTACGCCAAAATGGCTAGACGGCAGACAGCACTTG
>JAVETP010000045.1:0-25289 GCA_034006005.1 Pseudomonas sp. | reverse complement strand
AAGTTTGTTTAAAGCACTTAATCCACTGACCGGGACCTACTTTGGTTTTCATGATGCGCAGGTTTTGGATTTACAGGGTACAGAGACAGGCCATGCACGCTTACGTCTCGAGAAAGACTTATCAGCGTCTTGGCCAGCAGGCAGTGAACTTGAAGGGCAGTTTGCACAACTGCATGGTAGTGCGCTAACACTGGTGAGCGTTGCGACTTAAAGCACAGTAACAACGCCATACACCGCATAGAAGCTGCAAGTCTATGGCGCTATCAAGGTTTAATCGTTTCTCAACATACGCGCTAAGATGATTTTCACTTTTGACATACCGCTATTCAGCGCAGCATCAATTTGCGTCATGGTAATCACACCGGTTGATTTACCTGCTGCAGGGTTCACCACTAAGGCTAAGCAGGCATATCTTAAGCCCAGCTCACGTGCCAAAACCGTTTCTGGCATACCGGTCATACCGACAATATTACAACCGTCACGCTCCATACGCTTAATTTCAGCCGCTGTTTCTAAACGCGGCCCTTGTGTACAACCGTATACCCCATTATTACTGCAGCTGTAACCACTGGCGGCCACTGCGGCGATTAAACGCTTACGCAACTCATCATCATAGGGGTAGCTGAAATCGACATGGGTCACGTGATCCAGCTCACCTTCATATAAGGTATGTTGGCGACCTGAGGTGTAATCAATGATCTGGTCTGGAATGCTAAAGCAGCCAACTTTTAAATTATCCGTAATAGCACCCACCGCATTGATCGCTAGGATATGTGTTGCACCGGCTTGGCGCAGTGCCCATAAGTTAGCGCGGTAATTCACTTCATGCGGTGGAATGCGGTGTGGGTGACCGTGGCGCGCTAAGAATAAAACCTCGCGCCCAGCATATTCACCACGCAAAATCTCTGCAGAGGGCGCACCGTAAGGGGTGTTCACAAACGACGCATCACGAATCGTTAGACCTTCCAATTGAGTCAATCCGGTACCGCCAATAATCGCGTACTTATTCATTTCCCACCTCTTATAGACCGATTGTTATGCTTTTTAGTGCCTGCCTTGCAGACTGCCAACGTGGATGTTGCTGAAAATCATGCTGAGCGGTATAGCGTCCATACATCGCTGATAACTGTGTACAAGGCGTCACCTGCTTAGTCTGCAATGCCATCAAGCCCTGCTCTGCTGCACCACGATCATTGCATAGTAACCCAACATCACAACCTGCGCTAAGCGCTGCTAATACACGTTGCGCCGCATCACCAGCAACATGCGCGCCCGCCATGGATAAATCATCACTAAACAGCACGCCCTTGTAGCCTAATTGCTGGCGTAAAATATCCTGCAACCAAACCTTTGAAAAACCCGCAGGCAGCGCATCCACTTCGGGATAAATCACATGCGCTGGCATCATCCCAGCTAAGTCATGCTGCAAATTCTTAAAGGGTAGTAAATCGGCCTGCTGAATCTCGGCTAAACTGCGCTCATCCACAGGAATCGCCACATGCGAGTCAGCCTTGACCCAGCCATGACCCGGAAAATGTTTGCCCACGCCCGGCATACCAGCAGCATGCATGCCCTTTAAGAACGCACCCGCTAAGGTTTCAACCCTCTGGGCATCCGCGCCAAACGAACGCAAACCAATCACACTGCTACGGCCATAGTCCACATCTAAAACCGGAGCAAAGCTAAAGTCGATGCCCATCGCTAATACTTCCCAAGCCATCAACCAGCCGCATTCCTCAGCAAGATCAGCGGGGTTATCTGCGGTCTGTAATAGACCCATGGCCGGCAACTTAACAAAGCCTTGGCGCAAGCGTTGTACGCGCCCACCCTCTTGATCCACACCAATCAATAAGTCACTGCGCACCGCTCGAATCGCTTGGCATAACTCACGCACTTGCTGGGGATGTTCAATATTACGAGCAAATAAAATCACCCCGCAGACTTGCGGTTGGCGTAACAGATGACGATCTTCAGCCGTTAAAAACGTGCCGTCGATATCCAGCATCAATGAGCCTTGCATAAGGATTCCTTCAGAGTTGTAGAGGCGATCTGTGCATCGAATGCATGCTCGCTGATCTGCACTGAGCAAGCATCAGCCAGTTGCCCATACAGCTCAATTAAATCGTGATTGTGCATACGTATGCAGCCATGGGAATACGGCTGGCCTAATAGATGCTCATCGGCTGTGCCGTGGATATAAATATAGCGGCGGAATGTATCTGTGCTTCCCAAGCGATTACGCCCTAACTCACAGCCACTGAGCCAGAGAATACGACTGAGAATCCAATCACGTTGCGGATACGTTTCAGTCAGTTCAGGCGACCACACCTCACCGGTCCAACGCCGTCCACGCAGCACGGCCATGGCGGGTAAATCACCGCCTATCTTGGCCCTAATATAATGTCGACCTCGGGGTGTACAGCCCGAACCGTTGTCTTCGCCTGGGCCATTGAGTGCAGTCGATACCGTATAGACATGCTGCAACTGTTGTTTAGAAAACGCATACAGCCGTTGTTCTGCAATGGACACATGTAAAAAATCAATCATGACCGCACCACACTGTACTCAAGACTGGGATGTTTTCTTTGCAATCAGTGGCTGCATGCCCACTGCATCAATCACACTCTCAGCTCGCAGACCGGCCGCTAAAAACGGCACCATCAGTCGTAATATTTGCTCGGTTTTTAAATGAACTTGGTACTCGCTCTCAGCCATCGAGCGCAAGGCTTTAATGCCCGACATACTAAAAGATGCTGCACCAATCATAAAGTGCACACGCCAGAACAGCTCAATGGGCTTCACATCCGGCACTGTTTCACGTAACAACAGCATATAGCGCTGGAAAACCTTGCCATACATCTCGCTTAAATAACCTCGTAAATGCCCCTGACTTTGGCTAAATGACAAGCCCAGCAAGCGCATAAAAGTAGATAAATCATTACCACTGCGCGGCTTAACCGCCAGAGTTTGCTCAATCAACAGATCCAGCAACAGCTCCACCGTCCACTCCGGCTGATCAGCCGCAGAGCGACGTTCAAGCTCAGCGTCTAAACTTGCGCACAAAGGCCCAAGAAAGCGTGCAAATACCGCTTGAATCAGGGATTTTTTCGAACCAAAATGATAGTTAACCGCAGCCAAATTGACTTCGGCTTTACTGGTAATAAGGCGCAGTGAAGTCTCTGCAAAGCCTTTCTCTGCAAATAGAATCTCTGCAACATCTAAAATCCGCTCTACAGTGTCTGACTGGGCCATGACTATTCCACTCTTAATAGATGTTTCAAACATACGTTTCAAACACAATTACTGTCAAGCTTAGCTGCTTAAACAACACAATCAAGTCAACCTTATAACAGGGTGTTGCCAAATCAAATCAGCTCAACAGGGTTGATCGGTGTGTTACTCGCCCACTGACGTCCAATCAATAAAGCCCAACTGCCAGGTCGCTAAAATCAGCAGACCAAAAACAATACGATACCAAGCAAACACCGCATAACTGTTATTAGCAATAAACTTCAGTAGCGCACGTACCGCCAACATCGCAAAAATAAAGGAGGTGACAAAACCAATCACAAACACTGGCAAATCATTGGTTGTAGCAAAGAGTTCACGGTGTTTATAGACAGAATACACTGTCGCACCGATCATGGTTGGCATGGCTAGGAAAAATGAAAATTCAGTAGCAGCCTTACGTGATAAACCAAAGAACAGTCCACCAATAATGGTTGAAGCTGAACGTGAAGTGCCAGGTATCAAAGCTAAGCATTGTGCGCAACCAATCTTTAACGCCTGCTTCCAGGTCATATCTTCGACTGTTTCAGCGGCAACTTTATGGGTGCGTTTTTCTGCCCAGAGCATCACAAACCCACCCACTACTAACGCTGCGGCAACCGTAATGGGGTTAAATAACCATTGCTCAATCAAATCAGCAAAACTTAAGCCCAAGATCACTGCGGGTATAAAAGCAATCAAAAGGTTTAATGTAAAACTTTGTGCACTCTTTTCTCGGGGTAAACCCACGACAATTTCAATAATTTTACGGCGATACTCCCACATCACCGCTAAAATAGCGCCCAACTGAATAATAATATTAAATGCTTTAGCGCGTTGCCCGGAGAAATCAATTGCATCAGCGACAATGATTTGGTGACCCGTACTCGATACAGGCAAAAACTCCGTTAATCCCTCAACCACACCTAAAATAAACGCCTGCAGTGCTAACCAAATATCCATAAAATCTCACGAATGACTTCTATTAATAATAAAGCGTGCGATCTTACCTTTTTACTACGAGTTTTTCACTTGCAAATGCACCTCAACACCCTATACAAGTACTTAGTCGCATAGTTAACATAGCGAAATACACTTAAAATAAAGCCAACTGCAGTCAAGCGTTAACAATAATGAGAAACTCAACTGCAACGGTGATAGAGCATATTTTCGCCATACGATAAGAAAAACAACTTTAATCACTGCAACACTCAATATTTATCTAATTCGTCCGATACAGTGCTACACCCCTATAGCATATCGATAACAATCGCACGCCGAGCTGCGATCGTGCTCTCTTTGGAGTTACACCATGCACTTCCTTCGTCAAATTTCTATTAGCAAACGCCTTTGGATTATTTTTCTGATTGCCGTTGGTATGCTGCTTATATTCGGTGCTTTAGCTTTAAAGCAATCCTACAACCTGATGCATTCTGCAAAAGCCGTTAAAACACAACATATTGTGGAAAGTACATTAGGCACCTTGGAATACTTCCATTCATTAGAGCAAAACGGTCAACTGACAACGGCACAAGCTCAAAAGCAAGCTCAAGATGCACTAAGCAAGCTGCGCTATGGCCGCAATGACTATGTATGGATCAATGACCTAGCACCCAATATGATTATGCATCCGATGTCACCGGCACTGGATGGCAAAAACCTCAGTGACTACAAAGACCCAGACGGCATAGAAATTTTTAATGAATTTGCGCGCATAGCCAAACAAAAAGGTTCGGGTTTATTAAGCTACCGCTGGCCGATGCCAGGCGCTAATGCACCTGTTGATAAAGTCTCTTATATACAACTCTATGAGCCCTGGGGCTGGGTGGTGGGCTCAGGCGTTTACTTGGATGATATTCATACCGAGTTTCGCTCAGTGGTGATTAATGCCAGTCTACTCAGCCTGCTGATTATCATTATTATTGCCGGATTAATTATCAGTATTATGCGCAGTATTGTGACACCACTGGAAAACGTGGTCAGCGCGATGAAAAACATTGCTAGCGGCGAATGTGATCTCACCCAAGAGTTAAGCCTCAATGGTGCCGATGAACTTACCGAACTGGGGCAGCACTTTAATAGCTTCACATTAAAATTACGCACAACCATCGGTCATTTACTCAACAGTGCCGCCACTCTAAACAAAGCCTCTGAAGTACTCGGACGCCAAGCCGCACAAGCACTGGTCATTAACGGCAACCAGTCACAACAAACCGAGCAAATTGCTACCGCCATCAATGAGGTCACCTACTCTGTACAAGATGTTGCTAAACATGCTGAACAAGCCTCAGAGCAAGTATCACAAGCCACTGAGCAAGCCAGTGCCGGCCAAGCCAATATCGACACCAGCCTGCAACAAACTGACTTGCTCTCATCCACCATTGGGCAAGCTGTGAGCGTTATTCAAAATCTAGCGGACGAAAGCAGCCAGATCGGCCGTGTATTGGATGTGATTCGCTCGATTGCTGAGCAAACCAACCTGCTGGCATTGAACGCAGCCATTGAAGCCGCGCGAGCCGGTGAGCAAGGACGCGGTTTTGCCGTGGTCGCTGATGAAGTGCGCCTGCTTGCACAACGCACACAGCAATCCACCGATGAAGTGCAAACAATGATTGAAAGCCTGCAGCACAACTCACAAGCGGCGGTGCGGGTGATCAGTGAAAGTAGCGAGACTGCGCAAGCAACTGTAGAACAAGCGCACCAAGCGCATACCAGTTTGAGCAGCATCAGTCAGGCACTGCATATGATCAATGAACTGAACGCATCGATTGCCAGTTCAACCCTTGAGCAATCGCATGTGGCTGAAGAAATCAATCAGAACGTCACTCAAGTTGCCAGCTTATCCCAAGCCAGCAATCAAGCAGCGCACCAGCTGACTAAATCCAGTAAACAGCTGAACCTGTTAGCAGCAGAACTGAGCCGTCAACTGGAACAGTTTAGAGTCTAAAACTCAGTCACCGCACTTCTCACTTGCTCAAACGGCAAGTGAGAAGTTATAAAAGCACAGACTTCAGCTCCTGCTTATTGATTCACAGCCTGCTATGCTCCATTCTCTATCTGCAATAACCTGCCTAATGCAATCGAACCATGCCTGACTTAATTCAACAACGTGTCGAAAGCTGCTACCAAGCCGCAGAGCGGCATTTTAACTGCGTATTTAAACGACCTGAGATCAGTTTCAAACTGCGCGGCCAAAAGGCTGGTGTGGCACATATTTGTGAAAACCGTTTACGCTTTAATCCGCTTTTATACCAAGAAAACCGTGAGCACTTTTTATTGCATACGGTTGCCCATGAAGTGGCACATCTGGTGTCTTATAAAGTCTACGGTAAAGCCATTCGCGCGCACGGCCCAGAATGGCAAGCGATTATGCACAATATTTATCAACTGCCAGCTAATCGCTGTCACAACTATGCAGTTCAGCGCACACCTAAAACTCATTATCTTTATCGCTGTCAATGTAAAGAGCGTGAAGCGTTTGCCCTCAGCGCCCAGCGTCATGCGCGCATTAGCAAAGGTATGCAATATATGTGTAAAAGCTGCCGTGCCAAGCTGACTTATCTAAATAAAAGCGTACAACGCTAAGCTCAACACAACGATATAAAGGCTAATTCAGCGGAAACAGAATCCGAAACTGTGCGCCGCCTAATGGCGAATCTTCAACAAACAGCTGCCCGTCATAACTGTCAATAATATCTTTGACCACCGCCGTACCAATCCCCTGCCCTGGGTATTGGGTATCCAAACGTTCACCGCGTTTTAAAATGCGTTCACGTTGATGCTCAGGCACACCGGGACCATCATCTTCCACCACAAGCTCACAATGGGTTGCACTCAGCTGTGCACTGATACGGATTTCTGTAATACACAATCGATAAGCGTTCTCTAAAACATTACCCAGCAACTCAAGTAATGCACCCTGCTCAACCGGCACCCGCAGTTCAGCTGCAAAGACCTGGGTGACGCGTACGCGCTTATCGCGATACACCTTATCCAGTGCTTCAATTAAGCTCTCTAACAAGGGTGCAAGCTTCACTTGATAACGCAACAAGCCACTTTTACGTAAACTGGCCCGCTGCAACTGATAGCTGATCTGCTGGCTCATGCGGTTGACTTGGCCATGTAAGGTTCGTGCTTGCTCAGTGTTACTGGGCTGCTCAGATAACATCTCACCCACACTCTGCAAGACCGCCAGCGGTGTTTTTAAGCTGTGCGCCAAATCATCTAAAGAGTGGCGATAGCGCTCACTTTGCTGACGTTCACTTTCCAGCAAACGGTTTAAAGAACGGGTTAAGCGCAATAATTCGCGCGGATGATCATCACTTAATGACTCACGCCGACCGGTTTCCACCTCATCCAGCTCAGCACTTAAGCTGCGCAGACTGCGAATCCCCCAACCTAAACCCAGCCATAAGAAACCCAACAGCAGTAATAATGCCAAGCCTAGCCACACATACAACTGCTGATGCAGATTGTCATACATGGTTTGATAATCACTGGCCGGTTGCATGGTGACAATACTAAAGTCGGCGCTCTGGCCTCTGAGTAAATCGACCTCAACGTCATAAATAAAGAATTCACGCCCATCGCTATCTTGTGCTTGCAAAAACTCATGCCCACGACCGTCAAACTTAGGCTGGTAATTGATAGTGACATTATTTGAACTGCGTGAGCGCCATAACAGCCTGCCTTTATTATCGTAAATAAAGCCCAGTTGGCGAGCAGGAAGAATATCAAACTCTTCATCCGGTAGTTTTTCCGGCATCCGCAACTGCCCATTAGAAATGCGGGCAGCAGAAATCAACGCACTGGCATCGGCAGCCAGGCGTTGCTCAATTGACTCTTCGAGAGCGGAGGTAAACACTTGCTGCAACGCTGGAAACAAGGCCAGCATAAACAGCGAGACAGTCACGGCTGCGCCCACCATCAGGCGCACACGTAGCGAAGAGACTCTAATGGTCTTGGGTGTATGCATGGCTCAATACAACTCGCTTAGCGGCAACCTTCAGTAAATAAATAGCCCTGCCCGCGCACCGTTTCAATCGGTTTAAAACCCGTTTCACCTTCAAGCTTGCGGCGTAGACGACCCACCAACACTTCAATCACATTTGGGTCACGCTCTTCATCATCCGGATAAAGCTGCTCAATCAGGCGATCTTTAGAAACCACTTGCTGGTGATGACGCATTAAGTACTCAAGAATACGGTACTCATAAGCGGTTAATGCCAGAGTTTCGTCGAATAAAACCGCCTGCTTACGATTTAAGTCCAGTACTAACGGACCGGCACCAATGGTTGACTGCACAAAACCTGAAGAGCGGCGCAACAAGGCGTTTAAGCGGGCCTCTAGCTCTTCAAATTGAAAGGGTTTCACCACATAGTCATCTGCACCAGCGGCTAAACCTTCAACTTTATTCTGCCAATTACCCCGTGCGGTTAAAATCAAAATCGGAAATTTCTTACCTTGACGGCGCAGTTCAAGAATTAAATCTAAACCACTCATTCCCGGCAAGCCTAGGTCGATAATGGCTAAATCGTGATTATATTCACTGACTCGATATAAAGCTTCTTCAGCGTTAGCCACGGCATCAACCACATGGCCATGCTCTCCAAGTCGTGTATATAAGTGGTGACGTAATAACGCCTCATCTTCAACGACTAACAGTTTCATGCACGCCCCTTAATGATAAATTCTTGTCTTATACGGCGCAGTAAGATTATGACTGACAACTCAACCGATAGAATTACAGGATATTCAAACACAGCGGCTATAATGCCAAATCAGTACTGAACAGCAGCTGAACTGCCACCTAGCCTGCTTTATAGCGGATGTCAGCCTATTCATCCCTACGTAAATCATCCGGAATATTAGGCTCTTTAAGCATCGACGGTTTTTTAGCTTGGCCGGCATGGTATTGACGTAATTGATACACATAAGCCAATACTTGGGCCACCGCCATATACAAACCGGCGGGAATTTCTTGATCCAGCTCTGTGGAGTAATACACAGCTCGTGCCAAAGCCGGTGACTCAAGCAAAATAATTTTATGCTCGTTAGCAATTTCACGAATTTTCAATGCGGTGAAATCAGCACCTTTAGCCAGTAAAACCGGTGCTTGGCCACTCTCGGAGTCATATTTAAGCGCGACGGCAAAGTGGGTTGGGTTGGTAATAATTACATCCGCCTCTGGCACCGAGCTCATCATGCGACGCTCAGCCATCTCACGCTGCATTTGGCGTATGCGGCCCTTCACTTCAGGCTTGCCTTCAGTATCCTTATATTCATCACGTATTTCTTGCTTGGTCATTTTCAGCTTTTGCTTACTTTCCCAAATCTGAAAAGGCACATCAATCGCAGCAATAATAATTAAACTGCAGGCCAACCACAAAGCACTCCAGCCAACGATCTGCATACTGTGCAAAATTGCCATTTCCAATGGCTCACTGGCAATTTGAATTAATTCTTTGCGCGCTCGTAACAATACAAACAGCGCCACCGCTAACACAATAAAAAACTTACCTAAGGCCTTGAGCAACTCAACAATCGACTTCATTGAGAACATTCGTTTGATGCCAGCCATCGGGTTCATTCGACTGAACTTAGGCGCCAACGACTCCATAGAAAATAGCCAACCACCCAAAGCCACCGGGCCCACAATAGCTGCAACCAGTAGCATAAAAAACAAAGGGATCAAGGCATCACCGGCCATCTGCGCCGACTGCAAGAGACTGATGGCCATATAGCGCTCATCCATCAGCAGCTCACGCGGTATGGAGAAGTTTTTCTGCATGACTTGCATCATACGTTGGCCCAGCGCACCGCCAAACATCAGCAAGCCGCCGGTACCGGCTAATACTACGGCAAGGGTATTGAGCTCACGTGAACGGGCAATCTCACCTTTTTTACGCGAGTCCTGTTTACGTTTCTCTGTGGGGTCTTCGCTTTTCTCAGCACCACTTTCGTTTTCGGCCATGGTCAGCCTCCCTTATTGCGCTTGCGCAAGGCTGCGCAACATCATCAGAGCATCCGTGGAGATGGCATGGTATTGCGCCAAAATATCAGATGTGGACATCCAGAAAATAATCAAACCCATCACCAAGGTCAATGGAAAACCAATGGTGAAAATATTCAACTGTGGTGCAGCGCGTGTCATCACGCCAAAAGCGATATTAATCACTAATAAAGCACTGACCGCCGGTAATGCCAAGAGCAATGCCGCACCAATCACCCAACTTAAACGCCCGGCTAACAGCGCAAAATGATCGACATTAAGAGCCTGGCCCACAGGTAAGGTGACAAAGCTCTCAGCCAATATATCAAACACCACGAGATGCCCATTCATCGCTAAAAAAAGCAAACTCACCAACATCAATAAGAACTGCCCGAGTACGGGTACTGACACGCCAGTCGCAGGGTCCATCATCGAAGCAAACCCCAACCCCATCTGCATCGAGATCAGCTGACCGGCAAAGACAAAAATATGGAAAAACAATTGCAGTGAAAACCCAAGCATCGCGCCAATTATGATTTGCTCACCGATTAACAGAATGCTTTGTACACTTAAGGCATCCACCGGCGGCATATCGGGCAACACCGGCACTAATAGCAAGGTAATCGCCAACGACATATATAAGCGCACACGCTGCGGAACCAACTGTGTACCAATAATTGGCATCACCATTAACACCGCAGCAATGCGAAATAGCGGCAATAAGAAGCTGCTGATCCAGCCCGTAATTTGTACGCTACTGAGCTCTAGCATGGCCGCCGCAACTCAACCTATCACATAGGGAATGTTATGGATCAGCCGCGTTGTAAAATCCACCCAGCGCTCAAACAGCCAGGGTCCGAGTATAATGAGCGTGGTAAAACTGACCATCAACCTGGGTAAAAAACTTAAAGTTTGCTCGTTAATCTGTGTCGCAGCCTGAAACATCGCCACTAACAAACCCACCAACAAGCTGGGCACGACAATCGCCGCCACCACCAATGCAGTCAGTGATAACGCCTCGCGGAATAAATCTACAGCAACTTCAGGACTCATAGCATGCTCCCTATAGTGTGCCGAAACTGCTGGCTAAGGTACCGATAATCAGCGCCCAACCATCAATTAATACAAACAGCATAATTTTAAAAGGCAAAGAAATAATCAGTGGCGACAGCATCATCATACCCATCGCCATTAAGATACTGGCCACCACTAAGTCGATAATTAAAAATGGGATAAAAATCATAAATCCAATCTGAAACGCCGTTTTCAACTCTGAGGTAACAAAGGCTGGAATCAAAATCACCAAGGGTGTTTCTTCAGCTGAGACAATATCAGTGCGTTTGGACAAGCGCACAAACAGCTCTAAGTCAGTTGCACGTGTTTGCGCCAGCATAAAGCCTCGAATCGGCTGCTCAGCGGCCGTTAAAGCCTCTTGCACACCGATTTGTTCGTTTAAATACGGCTGCAAAGCATCCTCATTAATACGCTCAAAAACCGGCGCCATAATAAATAAAGTTAAGAAAATCGTCAGACCCACTAAAATCTGATTAGAAGGTGTTTGCTGTAAACCCAGCGCCTGTCTCAAGATTGAAAAGACAATAATAATCCGCGTAAAACAGGTCATTAACATGACAAAGGCTGGAATAAAGCCCAGCGCAGTCATAATCAGCAGAATTTGTAAGTTAACTGAGTACTCTTGCTGACCTGCCGCATCCGTGGTTAATTTAATTGCTGAAATCGATAATGGATTATCTGCAGCAAACACACCTGTTGTCAGAAACAACAATCCGCTGGCTAAGACTAAACGCAACATTAAAGCGATCATGACTTATCCTTCGCTGAGGTTTTTAACACCTTAGCTAAGCGCTGAGCAAAGGCTGAAGTCATATTTCCCTCGGGCGCACTGATGTCGACCGGTTCTTGTAAGACATGCAGTGGCGTAATCGTACCGGGGGTTAAGCCCAGCAAAATCTGCTCCTTACCCACTTGCACCAAGAGTAATCGATCGCGCGGTCCCAATGCCTGACTGGCCAATAAGGAAATCACTTGATTGGAGCTTTTCACTGGCAGGCTTTGCTGAATACGACGCACCAGCCATGCCAGTAAAAAGATCAAGCCGATGACTAGCATCAAGCCCAGTAGCAGTTGTAATAACTGGCCGCTGACCGGAGCGACATCCAATACACCCGAGCTTGCAGGCAACGCCTTAGGCTCAACAATTTTATTGAGGACGGCACTATCTGCAGCCCAAGCACTTGAGCTGGCCAGCATCAACAGGATAAAAACACGCATCAACTTACTGTAACTTCTTAATACGTTCGCTTGGGCTGATCACATCAGTCAAACGAATACCAAACTTCTCATTCACTACAACCACTTCACCGTGTGCAATCAAAGTGCCGTTGACCAGCACATCTAAAGGCTCACCGGCGAGACGATCAAGCTCCACCACAGAACCTTGATTAAGCTGCAGTAAGTTGCGGATACTGATATCTGCACTGCCAACTTCCATCGAGATACTCACAGGAATATCTAAAATAACATCCAAGTTCGGCCCACCTAAGGTGGTGATCACATCAGCACTCTGCTGCTGGTCAGGAAAATCTTGCATCGGCGCTTTAGCAGGACCAGAGCTTTCAGCCAGCATGGCATCAATCTCGTCTTGATCAGTATCATTACCTGCTTCAGATAAGGCAGCTGCCCACTCATCAGCAAGGGCTTGATCGTCACTGGAAATCTGTTCGTTTTCGTCATTCATAGTCTTTTCTCAACAGGCCAATACAGCCCAATCAGCGATTTTTAATTACAGGGCCAAGCACTTGTAAGGCCAAGTTGCCATGATTTGCCCCAAGCTTAACCTTAAAGGTTGGCACTCCATTGGCGCGCAGTAACATTGTCTCAGGCATATCCACGGGGATAATATCACCGGGTTTCATATTCAAAATATCGCGCAACTTTAACTGCCGGCGCACCACGGTAGAGTGCAAAGGTACTTTGACATCCAAAATATCTTCACGGATGGCTTTACTCCAACGCTCATCCTGATCATCCACATCCGACTGAAAACCCGCATCAAGCATTTCACGAATCGGCTCAATCATCGAATACGGCATGGTCACATGCAAATCACCACCACCGCCATCCAGCTCAATATGAAAGGTCGAGACCACTACCACTTCACTGGGGCTGACAATATTCGCCAACGCAGGATTGACCTCTGAGTTCATATACTCAAACTTAACATCTAAAATCGCATGCCACGCTTCTTCTAAATCAACAAACGCCTGATCTAAAACCATCCGCACCACACGCAATTCAGTGGGGGTAAACTCACGGCCTTCAATTTTTGCGTGACGGCCATCACCGCCAAAAAAGTTATCCACCAGTTTAAATACAAGGCGCGAATCTAGAATGAATAAAGCTGTGCCACGCAAGGGTTTCATTTTCACTAAGTTCAGGCTAGTCGGCACATACAAGGAATGCACATACTCGCCAAACTTCATCACCTGCACACCACTGACAGATACATCCGCTGAGCGTCGCAGCAGGTTAAACATACTGATACGCGTATAGCGCGCAAACCGCTCATTAATCATTTCCAGCGTCGGCATACGCCCACGCACAATACGATCTTGACTGGTTAAGTCGTACTGCTTAATTGAGTTCGGAACATCGTCGTCATTGGTGTCCACAAGACCATCATCAACGCCATGTAATAGGGCATCAATTTCGTCTTGTGAAAGTAAGTCTTGTACTGCCATTTTAAGTTGTTCCTATCAAGGTTTTACTGCATGACAACATTGGTAAATAACACTTGTTCAACCACAGGTTTACCCACCTCAATCAGCGCTAATTCTTGCACTGCTACTGTGGCTTTTTGTTTCAGCAACTCAACACCGAGTGGGGTATTCAGCTCTTCAAATTCTTGGCTGGAAAACAACATCACCAACTGATTGCGCAGTGTTGGCATATGTATTTTCAATGCATCCAGATCCGCTTTATTACGCGCCATTAGCGCCACACTGACCTGTAAATAACGGGATTTACCTTGGCTTTTAAAGTTCACCACAAAGGCCGGCGTTAACACCTCATAAATCGCTTGCTGTTTAACTGCAACTTCTGGTGCCGACTCACGTTCAGGCGAGTCCGCTGACTGCCCCAAGAAAAACCATGTGCCACCTACCGAAAGCGCAATCGCTAAAAGCAAAGCAACGACCAACAACACAATCATTTTTATATTGCTTTTTTTCGGTGCCGCCGTTGCTGGTCCTAAGGTGTCAGGTTGTTTTGCCATGTCCGTACCATTATTTAAAAATTATGTGCAACAGTTTACCAGCCTAAACACAGGATGCAGGATTGATTAGGCGTAATAGTCAACTAAACCCAGTCGCCCATCATGTTGCTCGCGAATCGAAGTCACATGCTGCTGCGTTTCCTCAGTATTATCTGTGCTCGTACCTGAGCGTCCTTGAGATGCAGCCTGTGCTTGCGTATCGGACTGCTCACGCGATGATTGATCAGAGACATTCACATCCACATTCTGCATGCCTTGCTGATTAAACATCTCACGCAAGCGATACATCTGCGACTCTAAAGACTCGCGCACACTGGCGTTGGCACTGGTAAAGCTGATCTGCGTATGGTCCTGCGTGATATCCACTTTGATATCCAAGCGTCCCAGCTCAGCAGGATCAAGTTTAATCTCGGCCGAGCGCAGATTTTGCGACGACATCCACATCACTTTATCCGTCACTTCCTGGGTCCAGCCCGGTTGCTGCATGGAGATGGCTGCGCCCGGCACTTGGCGCACACTTTGTGGCGTCAGTAACGGCTCAGCACGCGACTGTAAATCTGCACGAATCGTATCAGCGGGTGTGACTGCCTTGTTATTCAACAAGGTCTCAGGCGCGGCCTTGAGTGTTTCAGGCAGTACTTCTGAGCTGTTTTTATCAGCATGACTTTTTTCAATAAAAGCATCAAACGACTTGGCTGATGACGCGCCCAAAAGCGCGGACTTCTCTGAGTCGCTTGTCATATCTTCTTTAAAGCTCTTGCTTGCTGAGGTATTCGGCGCATCAGCTTTAAACTGCAACTTATCCGTATCACTCGGCTCTTGCTCGCCATCTAAACTGACTTGTTGAGTTGCGCTCGGCACTGTGGTCACTTTACTGTTGCCCACTTCAGTCACGGAAAACCCTTGAACCGACTCAAAACTCTCAATAACACTCTCATCTGTCACTGCAGCCAACTCATCCTGATCCGATGCTATTGCATCGCTACTGACAAGCTCCAAGCCGACTGCAGAATCGTTCAACAATCCTTCCACTCCAAGCTCAGACTCAGACTCAAGATCCACATCGACATCTGTAGCATAGTCTGTTGGCATCACTGTCATCGCCATCAGCAACAAAGGATCAAGTAAATCCTGCTCAGGCTTTTCAGTTTGAACTGTCTGAACCTGCGATGACACTGCGTCAGTCTGTTCGACCTCTTCATCGCTAGCACTCTGATATGACTCAGTCTCGACCCTTTCAGAGCTCACCGGCTCTTTATTCGGAGCAACTGTTTTATCTTTTGTCGGCTGTGCCGCCGACTTTGAGGTGGTGTATCGAGCTGCCTGCTGTTGATCTTGTTCTGCCACGGCATCACGCTGCTTAGCCTGCTGCGCTTGCTGTTGATTAGCGTGGGTTGAGCGTTGCTGTGCGTAGACCGATGAAAAGCTCTGCGCAGGTGCGGGCGTTGCACTGCGTTGATTCGCTACCTTATCCTGCATAGCCGGCTGCACACGCTTGGACGGCGTGGAAGATTGTAATAAAAAGTCCGTGCTCGCCATAGTGATGCTCCTACAATAAACCAATACTGGCATAATCAAAGCAATAACCAAGCCAACCAGCACAATAACAGTCTTGTCAGGCCTTTAATGCATTACAACCGCACAATCATCTGTGAGATGCCATTAAATTGACCTTTTACAGGCTCATCACATCTAAATAACGCGGCTGCGCCTGTGTATCAATGCTTAAACTGGCAAAATCAAACAACTGGCGATCAGCCAATTGTGACGGTGCCACGTTTTGCAGTGAACGGAACATAATATCCAAACGGCCCGGCGTTTTTTGCTCCCACTCTTGCAGCATACCTTTAACCACTTGGCGCTGTAAGTTTTCTTGCGAGCCACATAAATTGCACGGAATAATCGGGTAACCCTGTATCTGTGCATACTCAGCAATATCGCTTTCTTTGCAGTAAGCCAAAGGACGAATCACCACGTTACGCCCGTCATCCGAGAGCAATTTCGGCGGCATAGCTTTCAGAGTGCCACCAAAGAACATATTTAAGAAAAACGTTTCTAAAATATCATCGCGATGATGACCCAGCGCCATTTTGGTTGCACCAATCTCATCGGCGTAGGTATAGAGCGTACCGCGGCGTAGACGTGAACACAGTGAGCAGGTGGTTTTGCCTTCTGGGATCTTTTCCTTGACCACTGAGTAGGTGTCTTTTTCAATAATATGGTATTCCACACCCACAGATTCTAAATAGGCCGGCAACACATGCTCAGGAAAACCGGGCTGTTTTTGGTCCATATTCACCGCAACCAGAGAAAAGCGAACCGGCGCCACTTTTTGTAAATGCAGCAATACATCAAGCATGGCGTAGCTGTCTTTACCACCCGACAAGCACACCATAATCTTGTCGCTCTCTTCAATCATATTGAAATCAGTCACGGCTTCGCCGGCTAAGCGCTGTAAACGTTTCTGTAATTTCTTTTGACTGGCTAACACACTACTCATGACATGATCCGCAACAGGTAAAAAACCAGCATTTTACCTGTTGCGCGGAACAAACCCTAGCGCTGTCTTGTAACTGATGGGTATTTTCAATTGACGGCGCTGCAGCGACTGTCGATTGAGCGGTCAAAGCCGATTGATTGCCTCACCTCGGCAAGCACTCTAGACTCTACCGATAATCTTTTAGCCAGACTGACTTAGACGAGCTCAACTTTGTGCCCAACTTAGAAAAAACTAAATTACTCGCTACAGTGCAACAGATACTACAAGAGTCTCCCGCAGGTTTAAGCGAATACACGCTGATTCAAGTGCTGAAACAACAGCAGCACCCGCTGTTTATCAACGCTAATTTAGGCGATCCATTAAGCTTATTTCGCACACACTTTATTCTGTTTCATACACTGTACGTATTGCGCGACACCCTGCGCAGTGCAGGTGAATATGACCTACTGATCAGCCCACTGCGTATTCAGCTGCACGCTCTGATTGTGCAAGATGCAACCAACAGCCAAGCCATTGATCACAGCGATGCGTTACGTAGCTATTATTTAGATTTAAGTCAGTTGGCTAGCACTGATCGCGCTGCAGTGGAGGAGTTGCTGTATGGCAGTCTCAACCGTTTAACACAATCACCACAAGTCACTGATGCATTAGCTGAGCTAGGTATTGAGCAACCCTTGCAGTCACTCAGTGCGCACCAACTGCGTTATCACTATCGACAATTGGTCAGCCGCCACCACCCTGACCGCGGCGGCTGTACAGAGCGTTTACAGCGCATCAATCAAGCGATGGATACGCTGCGCCAGCACCATTTACTGAGCTGACAAATAGTCTAGTGTTTGTAGCAGCATACTGGTTTTAGGCATGGCACAACCGGCCGCCTGCGCAGCTTCAAGTGGTGCACGATAAATAGCCTGCAATTCCATCACTCGTTTCAGGCTAAAGTCATGATACATGCTGGGCAGATAGGCAGGCATGGCGTCAGTAAACTTAAGCATCCCCTGCACTAAGTTCTCAGGCAACGGATAACCACAGGCTGCAGCACCGGCCATCACTTCTTCCATTAGCTCAGTCACTAACTCGCGGCTGTGTGGTTCGCTCATTAATTGCTCGGTATTACTATTAAGCAGAACCGACAAACCGTTATAAGGAATATTCCACACCAGTTTCTGCCAACGGGCTTGTTGTAATTTCAGCGCTGCTTTGGACTCAAGTCCCGCCTGCTGAAAGAATCCAGCACCTTGTTGAACAATGGCATAGCCCTCTTCTTCTGTGGCTGGGCCGCTGTGATAACCCAAGTTCACACCACCTTGCGATTGGTGCTCAATCACACCCGGCGCGCTGCGATGCACACAGATAAAGCACAAACCACCTAACAAGTGCAGATGCTGATCCAGTAAAGGACGCAGTTGTTCTTCAACGGCTAAACCATTTTGTAGCAGCACCACTTTAGCGCCAGCGGCGGCAACTTGATTAATGATCGGAGCCATCTCAGCATTACTGGTGGTTTTTGCCCCGACAAATAACCAATCACATTTAGGCATCTGCGCTGGATCATTCCAAGCATGTACTTTTGGCAAATACAATTCACCGTGCACAGCACTGTTAACACGCAAACCATTGCGGCTGACCGCATCATATTCACTGCGCAATAAAAAATGCACTTCAAAACCGGCACGCGCCAGCATTAAGCCATAAAAACCACCGATGGCGCCGGTACCAATAATGCCAATACGCGGCTGTTGTTCTTCACTCATATCAATTCTCTTATTTTTTGACTGTGCACATATCACTTAAAAACACAGCAACATATAAATTTTATTTAAGGATTCACTACCAGCGTTTCACTGCTTAATACACGCTTCGCTTGCAAATAGGCGTTATTCCAATATTTAGAATCAACGCTATCCAGTCGTACCGTTCCGCCTGAAGAGGGCGCATGTACGAAGCGTCCTTCACCGACATAGATACCGGCATGACTGACGCGCCCATGCCCTGCAGTACTAAAGAACAGAATATCGCCACTGCGCAATTTGCTACGGGCGATGCTCTGACCTTTCATCTGGATCATTTGCTGAGTGGTTCGGGGTAAACGAATACCCGCTACATCATTAAAAACAAAACCAATCAAACCACTGCAATCAAAGCCTGAAGCCGGTGTATTCCCCCCCCAAACATAAGGTGTTCCGACCAGACCAATCGCACGAAACAACACATCATCAGCGGCGGGATCAAATAATGTCACAGCAGCCGTAGCGCGAGGTGCGGGAGCAGATTCAGTCACAGGGGCACGTGATGAACAGGCGGTTAGAAAGATCAGACTGGCTAAACCCAGCAGACGGATACCCACATGCATGCGACGCTTCCTTTTAATCAATATCAAAAATAATAAGTACTATAACAAAGCGTCACTCAGTACTTTGCAAAACTTTCTAATTGCATCTCTTTAAGGCGGCTGTAGGTGCGACGAAAGGCAAAAGCCAAATAGCCGTTTACATACAACTCTTCCAATGCCACACCAGCTTCAATATACACAGGTATACGGCGGTCATAACACTCATCAATCAAAGCAATAAAGCGCCGTACACCGTCATCACCCGGAGCTAACATCGGTAGCTCTCGATCACCGGCATCCACACGCAGCGCAGCATCTTCAGTGCCACGGGCAATTTTTGCCACCTGCTGTTCACCGCCTAAAGCTGGGATGGCACCGATCAGCAACATCTCAAAGCGATCACAGAGCAGCATAAAATCTTGAGCGGCAAACGGCTGTTCACATAATTGAGCGAAATCACACCACAGTACGCTCTCTGAATAAGCCTGGGTGACTAAAGTACGCTCGCCTAAAGCCAAATCACCCTGTTCAACTGCTTGCCCGTCACTCAGTCGTGCAAAGAGCTCGGGCATGACACTGTCCTGCTCAGGCGTTTTAATCCAATAGCGCTGCGTAGTCGGCCCTTCATGCAAACGATGGTCTTGTTCACCATTCACATTAACCAAAACCATATGTTTCTCAATGGCAGCAATAGCTGGCAGCAACTGGCCACGGTTATAGCCATCACTGTAAAGATCGCTAGGAGGCTGGTTGGACGTTGCCACTATGACTAAACCCTGAGCAAACAACGCTTGAAATAAGCCACCCAGAATCATGGCATCGCCAATATCACTGACAAACAACTCATCAAAACACAGCACTTTAATTTCGCGACTCAACTCTTCAGCAATCTTCTGTAGCGGTTGAGCGCTGCCCACCACTCGAAATAAGCGCTGATGGATATCTTTCATAAAATGATGAAAATGCTGACGTCGGGCTGGCACAGTTAAATTGCGATAAAACTGATCCATCAACCAGGTTTTGCCACGCCCTACACGTCCATAAAGATAGACACCCTGTGGCTTAACAGAACCTGTCTCGACTGCCTGATAGCACTTCTCTAACGCTTCAACCGCATAACGCTGCGCTGGATCATCGACAAAGCCACGCTCCATCGCCTGCGTATAGGCCTGCATCGGTGTTTGTTTCTGATCTGTCATTATTAACGTCCTGCTTGCCACGCCAGTACAATCACACCGGCGACAATGCTCAATACTGCGGCCACTTGCCAAGGGTTTAACACCTCACGCAAAAACAGCCATCCAATTCCCGTGGTGACCATTAAAGAGCCACCGACAATTAAAGGGTTACCCACCGCGACATCAACGCCACGACTATAAATCACAAAAGTTAAAATCTCGACCACACCAATTGCCACACCTGCCAACATGGCTAAGCTGACGCCACGCGGGGTGATATGCAGGGTGATATTGTCGGTATATTTAAAATAGACCAATAAACCTAGACCTAAAAACGCTGCGACAAACTGTAGAATCACCGCACCCAACACCGCCTGAATATGGTCAGCGGATAATTTAATAAACACATTGTATAAAGCAAACATGACCGCAGCCACTGCCAGCAATGCATAAGGCACAGTATTTCCCTCTTTATCAGTCAAACCTAGGCCTCGCACGATAGGCACTTTATAACCTTATGCAAGACCTGACAAAATGTGCAACAGACTAAAAACCCAGAACAACCTGCAAACCTTGCCTCGATATGCACCAATTTAACACTAGACACATAGATGCGCAGTTACTCTAACTCAAGTACATCACAGCCGATTAAGATTAACCGAAGTAAGCCTAGGTTAGGCTGCAAGTCACATCCCGCGACACTATGCCGACCCCACAATGAGCCAAGATCAGATAAACTCAAATCAATAGGTTACTTGCCTGTACCGGCACTGTTGATTAGAGTAGCCGCCGCTCTAGTCAGTATACTGCTTACATTTCTCATCATTATCAGCACATCAGGTGCTTGCTGTCCTTTAGGAAAATAATTATGTCGTTTGAATTCTATGAAGATAACGCAGAGCAATTTGCCGCCAACACCTTAGATGTAGATATGAGCCCGCTGTACGAGCGTTTCTTGGCTGCCCTACCCGAAGCTGGACGCATTTTAGACGCGGGCTGTGGTGCAGGACGTGATGCAGCAGCATTTTTAAAGCTGGGTTACCCGGTTGAAGCTTTTGATGCCAGCCCAAAACTGGTGGCGATTGCCCGTAAAGTCAGTGGTATTGATGTTGAACAGAGCACTTTTTTAGCTTTTGAAAGCGAGCAGCTCTTTGCCGGTATTTGGGCCTGTGCGTCCTTGCTGCACGTGCCTGTTGCACAAATGAGCGGCACACTGCGCCACTTAGGCACGTTTTTACAGCCCAAAGGCGTGATATATGTATCGTTCAAATACAGTGACGAGGACAACGAGCGCGACGGCCGCAGCTATACCAACTGCACCGAACAACGCTTAGAAAGCTTTTTAGAGGGTACAGGACTAACCATAGATACCTTCTGGATCAGCAATGACCAACGTAAAGATCGTACTGATGAACAATGGCTGAATGCGCTGTTAGTGGCTAAGTAAAACCCTAAATTGAGATGAGCAATTCGCTCAAGCTTATTTCGAGTACACACCTAAGCTGCCACTGCATATTGCTTAAACGCTCTAGCAACATCTAGAGCGTTTAAGCAGCAGCGCTAACCTATGAGGTTACTGCTGAGCAGTTGTTTCAGCTGCAATGTCTGCCGGTATACGGAAGATCACCACATACAATAACGGCACCACCACCAAGGTTAAGATGGTCGCAAAGGTCAGACCAAACATAATCACCACGGCCATACTCTTAAAGAACGGGTCAAACAGTAAAGGCGCCACCCCTAAAATAGTGGTCAAGGCGCCTAAAAACACTGGACGTGCCCGACTCACTGCCGCATCAATCACCGCAATAAAGCCCGGCTTACCTTCGCGTATTTCCACATCAGCCTGATCGACTAAGACAATTGAGTTTTTCACCAGCATCCCCACCAGACTGAGACAGCCTAAGATCGCCATAAACTCAAACGGCACTTGGAAGATCACTAAACCGACTGTCACACCAATAATCGCCAGTGGCGTGGTCAACCAAATCACTAACGGCTGACGCAGCCCATTAAACATCAGCACCACCGCTAAAATCATTGCGGTAAAGCCATAGGGTGCGGAAATCGCTAAGCCTTCGTTGGACTCATTGGAATCCTTATATTCACCATGCCATTCCAAGCTGTAGCCAGGAGGCAATTCAATCGCTTCAATTTTAGGTTTAAGACGATTAAATAAGGGATCGGCTGGCTCACCAGGCAAGGGGTCAGCCTGCGCCATAATGGTTGGGAAACGATCCACTCGACGTAAAATCGCATCGGTCCATTCCACTTTGACTTCGCTGATCAGTTGACTCATTGGTAAATATTTCTGCGCTGTCGGGCTAAACACCTGCACATTTTCAATATCTTGCGCCTGCGTGCGCTCACTTAAGGGTGCGCGGGCGATAATCGGAATCAGCTTATCCTGCTCGCGATAGACACCGACACGCTCACCGGTAAAGGCTCGATTGAGTGCTTGACTGATCTGAGTGATATCCAGCCCAGCACGGCGCGCAGCCACTTCATCGACGACAGGTCTGAGCACGGGTGTTTTATCACGCCAGTCATCTTGCACCGCAATGGCTCCAGGATCGTCAGCCATAATGGCTTTAGCCTGCTCAGCCAATTGACGCAACACTGCAGGTTCTGGGCCTTTAAAGGCCACTTCAATTTTCTTACCACCGCCGCGACCCAGCATAAACTTCCACACTTTGATTGCTGCCAACGGATGGCGCTCGGAGAGTTCCTGCTGCAACTCATCCACCAGTGCCGCGATTTCAGAGGCATCATCCACATCAATCAATAACTGACCGTAACTGCTATTGGGATCTTCAGGACTGTAGGTCAGCATAAAGCGTAAACCGCCCTGCCCGACAAAACGCGTCACATGGGTCACGCCTGATTTCTCGTGCACATACTCGGCCATCTCTTCCAACTCCTGCTCCGTTTCACGGATATCGGAGCCTTGCGGCAAGTACATATCAACCACAAACTGTGGGCGCGCTGAATCGGGCATAAAGCCCGGTTGCACCCAGTTAAAACCAAAAATAGCACTGGCCAATAAGCCCAGCATGATCGCACCGGTAAATAAGCGACGACGCAACGCCACATTTAACAAACTACGGTAGCGATACAAAATACCGGTGGTCTTTTCTGCTGTACCTTCAGGTATCACTTTAACTTTAAGCCAGGCCACACACAGCAGCGGCGTTAAGGTCACAGCAAATAACCAGCTGAGCATCATTGAGTACATAATCACCCAAAATAAAGAGCCAGCGTACTCACCCATATCTGTCGGCGATAAACCAATGGCACTAAAGGCCAGAATCCCCACCACCGTGCCACCTAGCAGCGGAAACTGTGTGCCTTTCACCACAGCAATGGCGGCACTTTCAACCGGCTCACCTTTTTGCATGCGTACTAAAATACCGTCCGTCACCACAATGGCATTATCCACCAGCATGCCTAAGGCAATAATCAGCGCACCCAGCGAAATACGCTGCATGGCAATATTGTCCATATACATCGCAATCAGGGTACCGGCGACCGTCAGCAATAAAACGCTACCGACAATCACACCACTGCGCCAACCCATAAATAGGATCAGTACCAGCACCACAATCACCACCGCTGCGGCTAAGTTTTCAACAAAACCGTCCACGGCTTCGCGCACTGAATCGGACTGATAGGAGACAATTTCCAGATCAATACCGATGGGGCGCTGCGAGTCCAGCTCTTTGAGGCGCGCACGCACCGCATCACCGACATCCACTACGTTACCGCCCAGCACTTGGGAAATTCCCAAGCCAATCGCTGGTTTGCCGTCAAAGCTCATTAAAGCCCGAGGCGGATCAATGGTCGAGCGGGTGATTTTGGCGATATCTTTTAAGAAAATAACCTGCTCACCGCTGGCCGAGCCTAAAGCGATGCTGCCTAAGGCCTCAACTGAATCCACTTGCCCTAGTGGACTGAGCTGCACACGCTGTGGGCCAATCAGCAAGTTACCCGAATCTGTGATCACATTTTGTTGGCGCAGCAATTGGTAAATTTCACGCTGAGAAATACCCAATTGCGCTGCTTTAGCTGAAGCAATCTCGATAAAGATCGCTTCTTCTGGCTGACCTAGGGTCGCTACCCGCGCCACACCGGGTACTTGCAATAACTCTCGCTCAAGGACATCTAAGTAATCCTTGATCTCTTGCAAGGTATAACCCTCGCCCGTCACGGCAAAAAACAGTGCATAGACATCACCAAAGTCATCATTCACAATCGATGGAACGGCACCGGGCGGCAGCTTACTTTGCGCATCACTGACTTTACGTCTGAGCTTATCCCAAATCTGCTCAAGCTCGGCTTTGCTGGGAGCAAACTCCAGCTCAATCTCGACTTTAACCAGCGAGTTACCCATCCTCGAGACCGAGGTTACTTCTTTAATTTCTTGCAGCTGCTGTACTGCTGCTTCAATCACTTCAGTGACTTCTTCAGCCACTTGCTCGGGTAAAGCCCCCGGATACAAAGTGGTAATCGCGGCTTGGCGAATCACAAATTCCGGGTCTTCAAAACGACCCAGTTTTTCATAACTGATATAGCCGCCCAGCAGCACCAAGATCACGACCATCCAAGCGATGGTGCGTTTAGCGAGTGTTTGTTCAGCAATATTCACTGTTTATGCGCCCTATATTTAAAATCGACCACTTATTTAAGCGCTCTAACTAACATGGCTTCACGCAACTGACTCACACCGG
>JAVETP010000169.1:0-3809 GCA_034006005.1 Pseudomonas sp. | reverse complement strand
TATGATCGAGCGCAGCGTTGCTCATCCTCTGTACGGTAAATATGTTCGCCGCTCCACTAAGCTACATGCACATGACGAGAAAAACACCGCTCGCATGGGTGACACCGTAACCATCCAGGAAACGCGTCCGATTTCTAAGACCAAATCCTGGAAACTGGTTGAGATTGTTGAACAGGCTAAAGGTATCTGAGGAAACTCAGATACTCTAAAACTGTTCAAGTTTGGAGATAGATTATGATTCAGACACAATCAATGCTGGATGTTGCTGACAATAGTGGTGCCAAACGTGTCATGTGCATCAAAGTGCTAGGCGGTTCACATCGTCGTTATGCACGTGTTGGTGACATCATTAAGGTCACCGTTAAAGATGCCATTCCGCGTGGTAAGGTGAAAAAGGGCCAAGTCCTTAAAGCCGTTGTAGTCCGCACTAGGGCTGCAGTTCGTCGTCCAGACGGATCAGCTATTCGATTTGATGGCAATGCTGCCGTTATTCTCGATGGTAAGGATGCCCCTATGGGTACCCGTATTTTTGGTCCGGTAACACGTGAGCTGCGCGGTGATAAGTTCATGAAGATCATTTCCTTGGCACCTGAAGTGCTGTAAGGAGCGAGGCCGGATATGCGCAAGATTAAACGTGACGATGAAGTGATCGTCATAGCAGGCAAAGACAAGGGTAAGCGTGGCACAATAAAGCGTGTTCTAAATGATGATCGCTTTGTGGTGTCCGGTGTGAATATGATCAAGCGTCACACCCGCCCAAACCCCTACGCCAATCAACCTGGCGGTATTATTGAGCGCGAAGCGCCCATTCATGCTTCCAATGTTGCCATTTTCAATAAAGAAACTGGCAAGGCTGATCGAGTAGGGTTCAAGGTCCTGGACGATGGTTCCAAGGTACGTATTTTCAAGTCGACTCAAACAGAGATCGGCGCGTAATCAAGTCAGGTATCAGTATGGCTAGATTGAAAGAGCTTTACAGTAAAGAAGTAGCAGCCAAACTGAAAGAAGAGCTTGGCTTAAAAAATGTAATGGAAGTTCCTCGCATCACCAAAATCACGCTCAATATGGGTGTGGGTGAAGCACTTAGCGATAAAAAGCTAATGGATAACGCTGTTGCAGATTTAGAAAAATTAAGTGGGCAAAAAGTACTTATAACCAAGGCTCGTAAATCTATCGCAGGCTTTAAAGTTCGTGAAGATTGGCCAATTGGTTGTAAAGTAACCCTACGCCAAGAGCGTATGTGGGATTTCCTCGACCGCCTAGTTGATGTTGCGATTCCTCGTATTCGTGACTTCCGTGGCCTAAACCCCAAGTCTTTTGACGGTCGTGGTAACTACAGCATGGGTGTGCGTGAACAAATCATCTTCCCTGAAATCAACTATGATAAAGTTGACAAAGTGAGAGGATTAGATATCACCATCACCACTACTGCCCGTAACAATGACGAAGGCCGTGCGCTATTAACTGCACTTGGCTTTCCGTTCAAGAAGTAAGGGGATTTAGATGGCGAAGGTATCAATGATTCAGCGTGAGCTGAAGCGCGCCAAACTGGTAGAAAAGTACGCTGCAAAGCGTGCTGAGCTGAAAGCAATAATTGTTAACCCACATACTTCAGAAGAAGATCAGTGGGCTGCACTTCAGCAACTCCAGAAGCTGCCACGCGACTCTAGTCAATCACGTCAGCGTAATCGCTGCCGCGAAACTGGTCGTCCGCATGGTTTCTATAACAAGTTCGGCCTGGGCCGCACCGCACTGCGTAGAGCAGCTATGCGTGGCGATGTTCCCGGTCTGCGCAAGTCCAGCTGGTAAGCAGGATCCAGGAGTGCAAAGCGAATGAGTATGCAAGACACCCTGGCGGATATGGTTACCCGTATTCGCAATGCACAGATGGCAACTAAAGAGACGGTTACCATGCCGTCTTCTAAGATGAAAATCGAAGTTGCTAGAGTGCTTAAAGAAGAGGGATACGTCGTGGACTATCAGGTCCAGGGTGATGTCAAACCCGAACTGACTGTAACCTTGAAGTATTTTGAAGGCAAAGCGGTCATCGAAAAGATCGAACGTGTTAGCAAGCCAAGTCTGCGTAGCTACAAAGGTAAGAGTAATCTTCCTACAGTTAATGCTGGTTTAGGCGTTGCGATTGTTTCCACCTCTAAAGGTGTGATGACAGATCGCGCAGCTCGTGCGGCCGGTGTCGGTGGCGAAGTCATCTGCACCGTGTTCTAAGGGGAAGAGTAAAATGTCCCGCATTGCAAAACAATCGATAGAATTGCCAGCTGCTGTTGAGTTTAAACTTAGTGACAGCAAGGTAACTGTAAAAGGTGCCAATGGCACACTTGAGCTAGACCTAACTAATTTGGTTGAAGTTAAAGTGGAAGACAAAACTGTGACGGTTGCTCCTAGCAACCCGAACAACAAGGCTGCCTGGGCACTTGCTGGTACCACCCGTTCACTCATCAATAATATGGTGATTGGTGTTTCTGAAGGTTTTACAAAAAACCTTGAGATCACAGGTGTTGGTTACCGTGCGCAAGCCAAAGGGCAAACAATTAATCTTACCTTGGGCTTCTCCCATCCGGTGGATTACACCCTACCTGAAGGTATTAGTGCAGAAACTCCTAGCAATACCCTTATTATTCTTAAGGGCGCTGACAAGCAAGTTCTTGGCCAGTGTGCTGCAGAGATCCGTAACTACCGCCGTCCAGAGCCTTATAAAGGCAAGGGCATCCGCTATAGCGATGAACTCGTTCGTCGTAAAGAAGCCAAGAAGAAGTAAGGCAGGGTTATGAACGCGAAGAAAGAATCTCGTTTACGTCGTGCCCGCCGTGCCCGCGCCAAAATCCGCGAGCTAGGTGCAGTGCGCTTGTGTGTTAATCGCACACCGCGTCACATCTATGCACAGATAATTTCTGCAGATGGAGGCCAAGTTTTAGCGAGCGCCTCTACTCTTGACGGAAGTCTGCGTACTGGTACGACTGGTAATATCGAAGCCGCCACTAAGGTTGGCAAGCTAATCGCTGAACGTGCTAAAGCTGCTGGCATCAATGCTGTTGCTTTTGATCGTGGTGGTTTTAAGTATCATGGTCGCGTAAAAGCCCTAGCTGATGCGGCACGTGAAGGCGGCCTAGAATTCTAAAGGGTGTAACAATGGCGAATAACGAAAAAACAGCCGGTGACCTGCAAGAACGTCTTGTTCAGGTTAACCGTGTCGCCAAAGTGGTTAAGGGTGGACGTATTTTTGCGTTCACAGCCTTAACTGTGGTTGGTGACGGCAAAGGCCGCGTTGGTTTTGGTCGTGGCAAGGCGCGTGAAGTGCCTGTTGCGATTCAAAAAGCAATGGAGCAGGCACGCCGCAATATGGTAACCGTTAAACTAGACGGTACTACTTTGCAGCACCCTGTCCGTGCAGCACATGGAGCCTCTAAAGTCTTCATGCAGCCAGCTTCTGAAGGTACGGGTGTTATCGCCGGTGGTGCGATGCGTTCAGTATTAGAGTTAGCTGGTGTGCACAACGTTTTGGCTAAGATCTACGGTTCTACTAATCCAGTAAACGTAGTTCGTGCCACGATTAAGGGTCTGGTTGCTATGCAAGCACCAGAAGACATTGCTGCTAAGCGCGGCAAGACCGTAGAAGACATTCTGGGGTAATACCATGGCGAAAATTAAAGTAACTTTGGTACGCAGCCCCATTGGCGTTTTGCCAAAGCATAAGCTGTGTGTTAAAGGTCTTGGTCTACGCCGCATCGGCCATCAGGTCGAAGTGGAAGACACGCCTTCAGTACGTGGCATGATCAATAAGGTCAACTACT
>JAVETP010000044.1:0-25346 GCA_034006005.1 Pseudomonas sp. | reverse complement strand
CCTTTAAGTAACGTGGCGTGCTGACCGTTTGGAGAAGAATATGGCTCGTGGAATTAACAAAGTAATTTTGATTGGTAATGTGGGCGGCGACCCAGAAACTCGTTATTTGCCCAATGGCAATGCGGTGACGAACTTGACGCTAGCGACCAGTGATAGCTGGCGCGATAAGCAAACCGGTCAAATGCAAGAGCGTACTGAGTGGCACCGAGTAACATTTTTTGGGAAAATTGCTGAAATTGCCGGTCAGTATTTACGCAAAGGCTCCAAAGTTTATGTTGAAGGCCGTCTACAAACCCGTGAGTGGGAAAAAGATGGTGTGAAGCGCTATACCACTGAAATCATTGTGGATATCGGTGGTTCCATGCAAATGCTAGACAGCCGTGGTGATAATGAGGGTGGTAATCGTCCTGCACCGGCTTCACAGCAGCAGTACGGACAACAAAATAATCAACAGCAGCAGAATCAGTACCAAACACAACCGCCGCAGCAACAGCAATCACAGCCGCGCCCAACACCAACTGTGCAGCCTGAGCCACAGCCTGCAGCAGGCTATGATGAGTTTGATGATGATATCCCGTTCTGACGGTTATCTGACTGTGTACTGTAAATAATTTCGTAATAAAAACTGCGGGGCTGATATGCAATTACGCTTGGTTTTGCTGGGTGGTGGTAACGCGTTAGGAAAAGCTTTAGTGCGTTTAGGTGCCGAGGAGGATATTTCTTTTTTAGCGCCCAAACCAGAGAAAGGTGCTTGGGATGCGTCCAGCTTAACCAGTCTGATTGATGAAGTGCGTCCGGATGCTGTGATTAACCTTGCCTACTATTACGATTGGTTTCAGGCAGGTGCGGTTGATCCAGAGCATTTTGTACCGCAGGAGCGTGCGGTTGAGCGTTTAGCGCAATTGTGTAAGCACTATGATTGCATTTTATTGCAGCCATCAAGCTATCGAATATTTGATGGTGTACGTGCTACCGCTTATAACGAAACCAGTGAGTGCAACCCTTTAAGTCCACGTGGACAAGCTTTAATGCGTATGGAGCAAAGCGTACGATCGTTGTGCTCCAAGCATATTTTATTGCGTATGGGCTGGTTATTGGATGACAGTCCTGAAGGCATGCTCGGTCGTGTGTTACATCGTGCACAAGATCATGAGTTGCTAGAAATGGCTGATGATCGTCGTGGTAATCCAACGCCGATTGAAGATGCTGCACGTGTGCTGCTGGCGATATTAAAGCAATTGGATTGTGCTGCACCGCTCTGGGGTACTTACCATTATGGTGCTCAAGAAGCAGCTACAGCACTGTCTGTTGCGCAGGCGATTTTAGCTGAAGCGCAGGCTTGGCGACCTGAGTTAAGCCAAGAGGTTGTGCCGCGTGCTCATGCCAGTTTTGCTGATGCAGATATTGAGCCGCAACATGGCGTGCTTGATAGTCGTAAGATCACCCATACCTTTGGTATTAAGCCACGGGCGTGGCGTACAGGCTTAGCAGACTTACTGGATAGTTATTACCGTAATGTTTAATACTTAACTATATCTTTTTAAAATTAAGCGCTAGGCGTTCTATTAAATGCTAGTTGCTGTTTTTAAACTAGAAAGTATTAAGCATTAAGTGTTAGTTTTTGTTTTACACCACATATAAAAACAGGCGCATTAAGCGCCTGTTTTGCATTGTAAAGTCTGATTGTTAGAATTTATAACCAAGACCTAACATGTAAACCCAAGGTTTTACATCAACGTTAACTTTAGCGCGGTTACCAGCGTAGTTAACGTAGGCAGTTGTATCGATATCAATGTAGCGCACTTGGCCGTTAACCATAATATTATCAGTCAGCATATAGTCAGCACCGACTTGTGCTGCTAAACCCCAAGTGTTTTGAGCACGTAAGCTACTGAAACCTGCATCTTTTGCAGAGCCTTTAACTGACTCATCAAACATCACTGTATAGCTTACACCCGCACCAATATAGGGTTGGAATACTGATTTGCCATCCAGTGGGTAATATATTGCACTCAGTGTAGGTGGTAAGTGCTTCAGGCTACCCAGTTTGTGGTTACCTAAAGCTGTATTTTTAACGGCTACATCGTGCTTAAAAGGTGTTGCTGCTAATAGTTCAACAGCAAGGTTATCAGTCAGCATATAAGCAAAGTTTAAACCTAGCTGAGTGTTGTTACTCAGAGTGGCTTTACCACCAAGGTTTGCACCAGCCAGAGGGCCGCGGTCAACTTTTACACTTGAAGAGTTTTCTTTAGTTTGCGCTGTAACTGCACCCGCACGAACGATAATATCGCCAGCTTGGTGAGCTTGAACAGCCGGTGCAGCAATAGCTAGCGCCAGTAATGAAGAGGCAAATAAGGATGTGCGCATAATGTGCTCCATTGTGTAACTTGTTTAGTATGTTGGTTGCTGATTATGTTACGGAATGAAACGCAGCAAGACTTGATTCAAATCAATAAAGATCGGACTATCTAATTGACAGTGTAGCAAAGGTTCGAGCTTGTTATCTGTAATAGGCGATAAACCTAGTTTTGACTGGGTTCTTGACGAGGTATTTGTCATTATATTTATAGGATTTAATATGCTTTTAGCGTGGTGTTGCGTAACAAATGTAAAGCGTTGCAGCAATCACTGTCACAAAGCGTTAAACTCTCTCGCATATTTTTTCTTACTCCGTTGGAGCGTTTTATGTCACGCACGAGTTCACGCACGAGTTTAAGTCGTTTTCTGATTGAGCAAACACGTTCACATCAAACCCCGGCAGAGCTGCGCTTTTTAATCGAAGTGGTAGCACGTGCTTGTAAAATGATTAACCACCAAGTGTCGAAAGGCGCGCTGGGTGGTGTTTTGGGTAGTATGGGCACTGAAAACGTACAAGGTGAAGTGCAGAAGAAGTTAGACGTACTGTCTAATGAAATTCTGCTTGAAGCCAATGAGTGGGGCGGTCACTTAGCCGGCATGGCGTCTGAAGAAATGGATAATGCCTATCAGATTCCAGGTAAATACCCAAAAGGTTCATATTTGTTGGTCTTTGACCCATTGGATGGTTCGAGCAATATTGATGTAAACGTATCGGTCGGTACGATTTTCTCAGTATTACGCTGCCCTGATCGCAATGGTGAAGAGGGTGATCTGGGTGAAGAAGCATTCTTGCAGCCGGGCACAGAGCAAGTAGCTGCGGGTTATGCCATTTATGGTCCACAAACCATGTTGGTTTTGACCTTAGGTAACGGCGTTAAAGGCTTTACTTTGGACACGGAGATGGGTTCATTTATTTTGACCAATGATGATATCCGTGTACCTGAAACAACTGCAGAATTTGCTATCAATATGTCTAACCAGCGTCACTGGGAAGCCCCTGTTAAACGTTATGTAGATGAGTTGTTGCAGGGTAAAGAAGGCCCGCTTGAGAAAGACTACAATATGCGTTGGGTTGCGGCGATGGTTGCCGACGTACACCGTATTTTGACCCGTGGTGGTGTTTTTATGTACCCACGTGACAGTCGTGAGCCAGAAAAACCAGGTAAGTTACGCCTGATGTACGAAGCCAATCCGATGTCGTTTATTATTGAGCAGGCGGGTGGTGTTTCAACCAATGGTTATCAGCGCATTATGGATATTCAGCCTGAATCACTGCATGAGCGTGTTGCAGTATTCTTAGGTTCGAAAGAAGAAGTTGAGCGCGTTACTGGTTATCACCGCGAATAATAGTAGAGTTAAGAACTGAGCATGTTTTATTAAAGATGCTCAGTTGATTTCTTTCTGCTGTCGTACAGATGTACTGACTAAACGAATTTGCAGAGGGGTATGACCACCACTGTGGTGGAATACACACTGAGCCACACTGGGTGTGCCATACAGTAAAGATGGGTTGTTAGAAAAACCAACGGGTTCTAATGGTATTCCGCGCGGGCTTAGATCGAGCCGACCATTAGCATTATGATCAGCAAACAACTGAATAGCGTACCGTCCAGCAGGTATATCTTCGAAGACTAATGTTGCGCTTTGGCTGCTAGTGATTGCAACAGGTTCGGCAGTCCAGTCGCTAGCATGCTCGGTTAATAATGCTGCATGCACTGTTGCTTCGCTAAACCGTTCATCCAGCTGCACAATTAAACTACCTGCAAATGCAGGTGTGCTCAGTACACTGGTTAAAATGCAAGCAATGCAGCTAGAAAAGAAATAGTGTTTTTGTGACATGAATTCTACTTTTTATAGGGAAGTTTTGCGTATGCGGCGTGTATTAATTGTCCATTATTCACAAAGTGGCCAACTTAATCAGTTAGTTGACTCAGTGAGTGCGCCTTTGCGTGAACAAACTCAAGTGCAAGTTGACTATCTTGAACTGCAGATGCAGACGCCATTTCCTTTTCCATGGCCATTTTTAAAGTTTTTCCGAGTTTTTCCGGAAACAGTACTTATGCAACCACAACCATTGCAGCCTTTGGCTGTGGATGCAAATAAAAAATATGATCTAGTTATATTAGCTTACCAAGTTTGGTTTTTGTCACCTTCACTGCCAATGTCTAGTTTCTTAGCCACTCCTGAGGCGGCTAAATTGCTTAACGGAACACCTGTTATGACTTTAATTGGGTGCCGTAATATGTGGTTAATCGCGCAAGAAAAAATGAAGCAACGACTTCAAGAGCTTAATGCGCAGTTGGTGGACAATGCGGTGCTGATTGATGGCTGTGGCAGTGCAATGAGTTTCTTATCAACCCCTTTGTGGTTGTTCACCGGGCGAAAAAAAGCATATCCATGGGTGCCTAAAGCGGGGATTGCTGCGTCAGAAATCACTGGCGCTCGACGTTTTGGTGAGGCCATCTGCGCTCGCTTGCTACGAGATAAGCAGCCGATTGCTGCACCGATGCTAAAAGGTTTAGGCGCAGTTAAAATTAATGAAAAACTGATTGCCAGTGAGCGAATTGGTTCGCGTAGTTTTTATCTCTGGAGTCGTCTTTTATCTATGCTTGGTGGAACAGATAGTCGTATGCGTGGTGCAGGACTGCTGGTCTATATCGTATTCTTGTTATGCATGATTGTGACTGTCGTGCCTATTACAGCATTGTTTAAGAAACTATTAAGCCCGTTAACAAAACAACGTACTGCGCGTGAAAAAGCATATTTTTCTGAGCCGTCGGGCGAATAAAGGAATTTGAGGATCTACCGTGGTAAAAACAGTGTATATCAATCGTGTTAGCGCGTACTTACCGCATCAAGCCGTGGATAATGATGCGATGGAGGCCCGTTTAGGCATGGTCGGTGATAAGCCTTCTCGAGCACGTAAATTAGTGTTGCGCAGTAACGGTATTAAGCAGCGTTATTATGCTATCGACCCAGACACTGGTTTGCCGAGCATGAGTAATGCTCAGTTAAGCGCGCAGGCAATTCGTGGACTGTGCGATGATGATTTTGTTTTGGACGATGTTGATTGCCTCGTTGCGAGCAGCTCGCAGCCTGATCAGGTGATGCCAAACCATGCTGTTATGGTGCACGGTGAGTTAGGTAATCCGCCCTGTGAGGTGGTTGCAACTTCAGGGATTTGTTTGTGCGGGATGACAGCGCTGAAATACGCTTGGATGAGTGTCGCGTTGGGTGAAAGTCAGAACGCGATTGCCTGCGGCTCCGAAGTGGCTTCTAATCTTATGCGCGCCAGTAATTTTACCGCTGAATATGACAGTCGTGTAGAGCAGCTGCAGAAAACGCCAGAAATTGCTTTTGAAAAAGACTTTTTACGCTGGATGTTATCCGATGGTGCGGGAGCGGTGTGGTTGCAAAATCAACCCAACTCAAGCGGTTTAAGTTTACGTATTGATTGGATAGATATCCTGTCTTTTGCCGATCAAATGCCGGCTTGTATGTATGCTGGCGCTGATTATGTGGATGATGAATTGGTGGGCTGGAGTCGTTTTTCTGCAGAGCAGCGCGACCAGCAATCATTGATGGCTGTTAAGCAGAATGTAAAATTACTGAATGACAATATTGTTAAGTACACCGTGGTTGAAACACTGAAAAAGATTATGGAAAAACGCAGTTTATCTGTGGATGAGATTGAGCATTTCTTGCCGCACTATTCGTCTGAGTTTTTTCGCGAGCGTTTGGCACAGGGTCTGGCTGAGGTGAATTTAGCCATTCCACAAGAGCGCTGGTTTACTAATTTAACCAGCAAAGGTAATACCGGCTCAGCATCGATCTTTATTATTTTAGACGAATTGTTTAATGCGCGGAGTTTAGAGGTTGGCGAGCGTATCTTGTGCTATATACCTGAGAGCGGACGTTTTTCTAGCGCTTTTATGCATTTGACGGTGGTGTAACGATGAAGCTTGATGATGTACCACAGGATGCAGATACCTCCAGTTATGCTGGGCATTCAAAGTTGCTTTATGCGATTGATCAGCAAGGGCAGTATCAAGGTGCGCAAAGTACTGGCTGGGATGCAGAAAGCTATGCTACGCAACAAGCTTTAGCTGAGCTGGAGTTGCTTGAGCAGCAGGCTTTGCAGAGCTGGCACAGCGGTCAATCATCGCCGCTACCCTGTTTAATGTACCGCTACAGAATGGACGAGTTGGCGCTGGCACAGACCACTGGTTTATGGCGCTGGCGTGTGCGTAGACATTTTAAATCGCAGGTTTTTGCGCGTTTATCGCCCTCATTGTTAGCCCGCTATGCAGATGCGTTTGACTTACCAGTCGAGCAACTGATCGCTTATCAACAAGGAGCTTTGCATGAGCTTTAATCACCAACAAAGCGCTCATTGTGAAAGTGGAGTGATGTCGAGTTTACTCACCCATGCGGGTTTGCCTATGAGTGAACCGATGGCGTTTGGTTTGTCGTCTGCTTTAGCCTTTGCCTATTTGCCGTTGGTTAAACTCAGTGGTATGCCGCTGATTGCCTACCGGATGCCGCCTAAGCACATCATTAAAACATTAAGTAAGCGTTTAGGCGTACGTTTGCATACGGCAACGTTCAGTAGCCCTAAGCAAGGCCAAGAGGCTTTAGATCGCGCTTTAGATCAGGGGCGTTTAGTCGGTTTACAGAGCTCGGTGTTTTGGTTGCCGTATTTTCCACCGGAAATGCGCTTTCACTTTAATGCCCATAACTTACTGGCGTATGGCCGTGAAGGTGATGAGTATTTATTAAGTGATCCGGTGTTTGAAGAACCGGTGCGATGCTCAGCAGAAGCTTTGCAAAAAGCGCGTTTTGCTAAAGGTGCTTTGGCGGCGAAAGGCTTGTTATATTGGCTCGATGATGTGCCAGCAGAGCAAGATTGGCACGCACTGGTGCGCAGAAGTATTTTATCCACTGCGCGTATTTTAGATGGTATGCCATTGCCTTGGATTGGTATTCGTGGCATCGATCATTTAGCCAATAAAATTAACCGCTTAGATCTGAATGCAAAGAAATACAATCGCTTATACCTGACTCATATTGTGCGTATGCAAGAGGAAATTGGCACAGGAGGTGCAGGTTTTCGTTTTATGTATGCAAGTTTTTTACAAGAAGCGGGCGTGCTATTGGCCGATGAACAATTGCAAGCGGCTGCCCAAGAGCTAACGCACATTGGTGATCAGTGGCGACAGTTTGCTTTATTGTGCGTAAAGCAAAGTCGTGGCAAAGATGCAGGTTTAGGTATGCAGCCCATTGCCCAAGCATTGCAGGTGATTGCTCAACAAGAGCGTGCTTTGTTTAAAGAATTAGTACTGTGGGCGAAACAGCGTAAATAATTACAGCAGCTTTAGCTTGCATCAACTTCAGAGCTAAAGTGATAAGTACATATGTCTATTTCCATACATAAGCTTTGAAAATCGATGCTTGTAGCAAGTTGAGCAGCACTGTCTTCAACTAAGACTGCTTGCGCGTTAAAACTACCATCCTCATCACAGAAGACCAACAGTGCTTGCTGAGTTTTACCTGACTTTAGATCGCAGTCGGCGAGCATGCTTAACTGCTGCCATACTTGTGAACCAGCGCTGATAAATAGGTTGGGACCGTTGAGCTTGAGTTGTTGCGCAATATGAAAGCCGGCGGCGTTACTTACGCTGTTTACAAACTCGAAAGGTTTGGGTTGGCGCTGCTCAGCACACACCGTATTGAGTAGCGATGCCATCGTGGTGCGCGCTGGATAGGTGGATGCTACATAGAGTCCGCAATCGGCCTGCACATGCTGCTTAATAGCTGCTGCTGCTAGTAAACTTTGTAGAATAAAGCGATCGACTCGGCGTGGTGATTGCACGAGCCATTGCTGCAAAGCTTTTTTTAGTTGTTTGTCCGTTGTGCTTGCACATCCGGTTATTTGGCTCGCAGCAATTATTTGCATAGCGATTCTCCAGTGTCGAAGATAAGGCTCGCATTGTTGCCGCCAAAGCCAAAAAAGTTAGCTAGAACTCGGGTTTTTTTGAGCGGCCAAAGTGGATCTTGAATAAGCGGTACACTGCAATTCTGCGAATCAGGCATCACGGGAATGTGCTGGTTTTTTAAACACTCAATAAGCAGTAGTGTTTCACTTAATCCACACGCACCCAAGGTATGTCCCAGCCAGGGCTTCATCACGCACAATGCGGGTACTTGTTTGTGTTCAAGTATATTTTGCATACCATTACGTTCAGCTAGGTCGTTAGCGTGAGTGGCTGTGCCATGCAGTTTGATCAGGTCAATATCTTGCATATCGCATTGCGCGTCACTTAAGGCCTGCTGCATCACCCATGTAATATGGCTGCCGTCTTCGCGAGTACCGGTCAGACTGCTGGTATCGCAAGCACTAAAACCACCTAGAAAACGTGCGATAGTCTGCGATGTGGGATGGCTTGTTAGCAGCGTAGCAGCGTAGCTCTCACCTAAAATTAGGCCATCACGTTGAGGGTGAAAAGGACGGTATTGTTTACTGCTACTGGTGAGCTCTAATGTACCAAAACCTTGCATTGCTACTTCGCTGGGCGTTTCAAACGCTAAAACTACAACATGGCTATATTGTTTTTGCTCGATTAAACGAGCGCCATATAACAGAGCATTTGCGGCACTGGTACAGGCTGTATTAATGCAAAATGCCGCAGCAAAATTGTAATACTCTTGCAGTGTAAGAGCGAGGTGGTTGAGGGAGGTTGCGTCACTCGGAGTAAAGTTTTTCTGAGTGTGAGTGAGCGTTTCAAAGTATTCAATATTTAACCCAGTGCTGGCTATAATCAGTAAGCAGTCGGCAAAAGGAATAGCATGCTTGTTATGCAGCGTGTTGATATTTGCATGCAAATGCTTCATCAGTGACAGTGGTTCAATCACTGCGAAGTAATTGCGTTGCAGGTTGCGTTCATGTAAAACAAAATCACGGCTATGCGCTGTGAGGCCTTGTTCTACTGCTAATGCAGCATCAGTTAAATTGTCAGCGAGCGCGCTGTTTAAAACTGCGCCCTGTAAATATACTGCGCTCATGCGTGCTGTCGTATAAACGCTGCAATATTAGCAATCGATGTCAGAACTTGGCGGCCTTCTTTTGCACCTTCAATACGAACACCATGGTGTTGTTGGAGTGCAAGGGATACTTGTAAAGCATCTAAGCTATCCATTTGGATACGACTGTCTTGACCAAATAGTGGTTCGTGGTTATCAATACTTTGCCAATCAATATCGTCTTCTTTATCGCACTCACGAATAATCAGCTGTTTGAGTTGTTGTTCTAATTGTGTGTCGTCCATAGGGTCTGTTGCACTCGTCTACGAAATAAAAATAACCCGCTGCCGCCGCAAAGTACGGCAAAACATAAGAGGCGCAAGCACCACGGTAAGATATCTACAGTTGAACCTTGGCCAACCAATAAAGTGAGAAACGCATCCAGCGCCCAGCTCATGGGTGATAGCTCGGCCAATTGCTGCATCGCGATAGGCATGATGCTTTTGGGCACCATCACGCCACCTATTGCGGCTAATATAATATTGCTGCCGGCGCTCAGTAATAAAGCCTGTTCGGTATTTTTAGCCAATGCAGCAATTAACAAACCCAAGCTGCAACTGGCCATGGCAATGCACAGTGCTAAAACAAAATAAGCCGATAGATGCTCGCCAATTTGCAAAGCAGGTAAGCCTAGCGCGGGCAAGGCGAACACGCCTAAAGCCAGTAAACCGGCAAACTGTATAAAGTTAATCCCGATGTAGGGTAATAACTTACTCAGTGCTAAGGTTGCAAAATTGAGTTGTAAACCGCGAAAGCGCAGAAGAGTACCTGATTGCTGCTCATGTTGAAAACTATTGGCCATCGGTAACATTACAAAGAACATCCCAAAAATCAGCCAAGCCGGTACGCTGAGCTGACTGGCATTGGCTTTTGCCGCTAAGTTACCGCTGCTGAGTACGTCAAACTGCGGCAACTCACTTTGCGTGCGCGCTTGCACCATGCTGAGCTGCTCATCTATAGGCGCTTGGCTATCGAGTAATTGGCTATCAATCAAAAAAGCACGTAAACGTGTTTGCGCTAAAGCGATGGTTACGGCGCTGTGAATACGTTGACGTGAAAGGTGATCGGTTGCAGCAGGGAACGATAAGCTTGGGCCAGTATGAGGAGTGTCGAGTAAGTGCTCGGAAAAGTTTTTGCCGAGACTAATCGTTGGCTGTTTATTATCGCTAGAGCGCTGTAGATGGCTGTCGCTGAGCTGTACTTGTAATGCGTTGATAAAGAAAACACTGTCTGTACTATCGTGCTCAATATGCAGGTTAATCTGTAGTGGCGGCAATTGCTCTTGGTTTAAACCTGACATGGCGAAGGCCATCAGCACAAGGAAAGTGGCTGGCATCAGAAATAAAACTGCGAGGGCGTGCCAATCACGTCGCAGTAATAATACTTCTTTGCGGATGAGCGCCCATAGCCTCATAGCGCACCTCCGGTCATTTTTAGATAAAATTGTTCAAGGGACGGTTGACCATACTGAATAGAGCAGGGTAACTGAGCAGTCTCAACTATAAATTGATATAAGGTTAAAAATTGTTGTTCTGTGATCTTAGCGATAAACACACTGTTGTTTGTGTACTCGCTTTGCAAGCCAAGTCCATTACAAAAATTGGCTAAATTGGAGGGCACTTTTTCCGACCACAGCAGTTTTAATTGTTGCGGCTGCTTGAGTGAGCTGCGTGTATCGAGATCGCATTGAATATGACCACGATCTAACAAAACAATACGCGGTGCGATGGCTTCAATCTCGTGTAAGTAATGACTGGTATAAATAATACTTTTACCACTGTCGCGCAAATTCTGGATGCAGGCGAGCAGACGGTGACGATTATGACTGTCGACACCGACGGTCACTTCGTCGAGTAAATACAACTGTGCGGGCTGCAAAATGCCTATGGCAAAATTTAAACGTCGTTGTTGACCACCTGATAAAGTGCCAGCATAATTTTTCAGTAAAGGTTGTAGGTCTGTGGTCTGCAATACGCTGTCCATTTGCTGCTGGCGAAAGTTACCGCGCAGTTGGTACAGATCAGCAAATAAATTAAGATTCTCCTGCACTGTTAAGCGGCTATAGAACGCTAGCTGTTGCGGCACTAAGCCAATGCTACGTGGCCCTTGCCATTCAATAGAGCCAGAACTGGGTTGCAGTAAACTACTAACGATTGATAGTAAGGTGGTTTTTCCTGCGCCATTGGTACCTAATAAACCAATGCACTCACCAGCTTGAATCGATAGATTAATACCATTGAGTACAGGCTGGTCAGACGAAGGATAACGAAAGCTGAGATTCTTAAGTTTAAGCATGCACAAGTACCACCAGTAATGTGCCGTCCACTAGCAGTTGCTGATTGGATGTAAGGCTAAAGCTATAGAGTGCGCCTGCTAAGCTATGTGAGAGCTGTTGCGCTTGTATTTTAATGGGGCTGCAGCGCTCAACAGGATCATAGTGCACGGTGAGCTTTGAAACTTTACCAATATAAGCTCCTTGGATACGAGTGTCATTGCCATATAATGCACCGTGCGCAGCACAGAGTTGTGCTGCAGCTTCAAACAATAAGCACACAGAAGGTCGTTCACCGAAATCGGCCAAACAGCCCCATAGGCATTCACCTTGAATGCTGGAAGCATTATGTGCATCGATATGATGTAGCCACAAGGCGGAACCTTGGTGCGGCAGTAGTGTCTTTAAAGATTGCGAGTGCATAGCTGTAGTAACAGGATAAATAGAAATTATAACAGGCTGGCATTGTGTCGTCTGTACGGTCTAAGGCAAATAAGATTAATGCAGACTCTTCATGTTTTACAAATTAGTGTTTTTATTATTGGTGGTATTTTACTTACATTGATTTCTTGGCGTGCACTAACCCATACCAAAACACATGGTTTTTATCGTTTGCTGGCTTGGCAGGCTATTTTGGCTTTATTAGTTTTGAATGCGCCAGTGTGGTTCGATAACCGATATGCACTGTATCAGAGGTGTTCTTGGTGGGCTTTATCCAGTTCGTTATTGGTACTGTTTGCCGGTATTTATCAATTGCGTAGCGCAGGCCAAGCCGACAAGACTGCGCGTGCTGACAAAGAGTTGTTTGCCTTTGAACAAACGACCCAAGTGGTTGATACAGGTATTTATCGCTGGATTCGTCACCCTTTATATTGTTCTTTGTTGCTTCTTACCTGGGGTATCGCTTTTAAACAGTTAACGGCACTTACCGTGTTGATTGCGCTGTTTAGCAGTGTGTGTTTGTATTTTACTGCGCGCCAAGATGAGCGCGAATGTGTCGCCTATTTTGGTTCCGTCTACCGTGACTATATGTTGCGCAGCCGCATGTTTATTCCATATGTTTTTTAATCCCAAGACGATTTAAGTAGCTGCCAGTCTTTACCATTGAGCTGCCATTTGCTCTCTACTCTGTAGTGATCAGCCCTTGAGCATCAGTAACGGCTACTTGTGCACCCATACTTGATCTGCTTGTAGCGATGCGCTCGTAGTTATAAACCATGGAGCAGTGAGCGAATAGCATGTGAAAGCTATGACCGTCGCTGCTCCTGGTTGTATTAGTTTAACGTTTAATATGTGAAATCTTTGTCCCTTCAATGCTCACCCCAGCCATCAGTCCTTGCTGGCTAAAGATAAATGCATAAGCGTCGTTTTTCAGTGATGAAGTTGAAATATTTTTAGCGACACCGGCATCCACTACAGTAATAGTTGGACCCACGCCAAGTTCCCAGCCTTTAGTCTTTTCGATATAGTTAACCGCATCATCAGTCATTAAGAATACTGCATAGCCATACGACTGCGCACCAATCTGTAAACCCCATGAACCGGCAACAGAGTTGTAGTAATCAATCACTTGTGAGCCTTTGAGCAGTACGCCTTCACCGTAGCTGCCGCCAAAAACCAGTCCTGCCTTAATCATATTAGGGAACACTAGAACCGCTTTGGCACTTTTTGAAAGTGTTTGGGCTACGGGTTCGGTTTTATAGAGTGTCTGCAATGCTTGCTTAGAATCTCTATCCAAGTCTTCAGCCGTTGCTGCGCTGGCCAGGTTCATCGCACTCATGGAAACGGTCGCTACCGCTGCAACCATAAATGCCAGAAATGTATTTCGTAATGTTTTCATTTTATTATCCTTTTGATAAGCATCCGAGCTTTTCCTGATCGCACAGAGGCAATCAGGCTATTTGACAATACTTGGGTAAAAACTATATAGCTAGTTAAATAGTAAAGTGCTGTGTCGACACGATCTATACCTGTTTGTGCAGGTTGCGTGCTTATTTGGCCTGTTTTTCAACTTAGGAGCAGCAGGCCAATTCAGCAGTCATAAGACATTGGCTTTAAGTTGCTGTTGTTCTCAGGTACGTTTTAATCCGCAGGGGATTAGACTGAACAAAAACATATCAGTATTTTTAGTGATCAATAGTAAGAGGTGAGCGTGAAAGCATTATTACAGCGAGTGAGCCAAGCCAGTGTCAGCATTGAAGGTGCTGAGGTGGCGCGTATTGCCGATGGCTTACTGGTGTTTGTAGGGATCGAGCCGGATGATAATCAGCAAAGCGCAGAAAAGATGCTGCATAAACTGCTGAATTATCGGGTTTTTGCTGATGAGCAGGATCGCATGAATAAATCACTGACAGATACACAGGGTGGTTTATTACTGGTGTCACAGTTTACCTTAGCTGCAGATACTCGCAGTGGTTTACGTCCTGGCTTTTCTACAGCGGCAGCACCTGCGCAGGCAGAAGAGCTGTTTAATCAATTGGTGGCTATGGCGCAGCAGCGTCATCATTGTGTGCAAACAGGGCATTTTGGAGCTGATATGCAAGTGCAATTGACCAATGACGGGCCGGTGACTTTTTTGCTTGAGGTCTAGCCCACGTGCCTATTAGCAACTGACTGGGTTATAGCCGCGCAGTCACCTCATTCAGTCGGTGGCTGCGCGTGATAGATGTTTCTTCCAGTCAGCCTCGACAGCATTTAATGTTGTTTGAGCCGCTTAAAGGCGTGGTTTCAATAAGCGCAAACTATTGAGAATGACTAATAAGCTGGCGCCTAAGTCGGCAAAGACTGCCATCCACATGGTGGCTTGACCACTGATGGCTAGGACTAAAAACACCAGCTTGATGGCAATGGCAAAGCCAATATTTTGCTTAAGCACAGTGGCAGTGCGTTGTGATAAACGAATGAATTGCGGAATCTTACGTAAATCAGCATCCATCAGGGCGATATTCGCCGCTTCCACCGCGCTATCTGAACCGGCTGCCGCCATGGCAAAACTGATATGAGCCTGAGCTAAGGCTGGCGCATCATTAATGCCATCACCCACCATACCGACCCACTGCTGAGCGTTACTTTGCAGTTGTTGTACTGTGCGCTGCTTATCTTCCGGCAGCATTTCACCAGTGGCCTGCTGGATGCCCACTTGTGCAGCAATAGCATTGGCTGTGTGCTGATTATCCCCGCTGAGCATTAAAGTCTGCACACCCAGGGCGTGGAGTTGCGCAATGGCTTCAGCAGCTTGTTCGCGCAAGGTGTCTGCGACCGCAAAGCAGGCTAATACGTCCTGCTCTGTGGCCAACATCACTACGCTGTGTCCTTGTTGTTCAAGACCCAGTAGCTGTTCTTCGAATTGCGCTGAACTGATTTCTAGCTCTTTAATCAGGCGGTGATTGCCTAAGTAATAGCGTGTGCCGTTGATGATGCCGCTGCTACCGCGACCGAGCAGTGCTTGAAAATCGCTGACTTCATACCAGTTATCGTGCTGGTCAAGAAAAGCCTGCTCAATGGCCTGTGATACTGGGTGATCAGAGCGTGTGGCGAGGCTGGCAGCTAAGTGCTTGGCGTTGTTATCTGTATCATTGATTAACAGCGTTTGTGTTAGTACCGGTGTGCCATGAGTGAGGGTGCCGGTTTTATCAAAGGCTAAAGTTGTCAGTGCTTTACCTTGCTCTAAAAATACGCCCCCTTTAATTAAAATACCTTGGCGTGCTGCTTGAGTTAAAGCGCTGACCACCGCAACAGGGGTGGAAATGACCAGTGCACAAGGGCAGGCAATCACTAATAACACTAAGGCTTTATACAGCCAAATAGACCACAAACCAGCAAGAAATAAGGGCGGTACAACAGCGACTAAGCAAGCAATACCGACAACAATGGGCGTGTAAATTTTAGCAAAGCGATCAATAAAACGCTGGGTGGGTGCGCGGCTGGCTTGTGCTTCTTCAACGGCATGGATAATCCGCGCTAGGGTTGAATTATCGCGGGTGGCGGTTGTGACATATTCTAAAGCGCCTTGCATATTGATGCTGCCGGCAAATAAAGTGCTATCCACGCTTTTTTCTACCGGCAGACTTTCACCGGTAATGGGAGCTTGGTTAACGCTTGAGTGACCACTGACTACAGTGCCATCAAGGGGTATGCGCTCACCGGGCTGCAAGCGTACGCGCGTACCAATGCTGACTGTGTCTGCCGAGCTGTTGTGCCAGTGTCCATCGGTTAGAACCAGAGCAGTTTCTGGAGCCAGTTCTAAGACACTATGAATGGCATAACGGGCACGATCTAAAGACTTTGACTCAATCCATTCAGCCAGCGCAAATAAGAAGGTCACCATGGCTGCTTCTGGCCAGTGCCCGATAAATAGCGCGCCAATCACGGCAATGGTCATTAAGGCATTGATATTGAGATTGCCGTTACGAATCGCAATCCAGCCTTTTTTCAAGACCGGTAAACCAACTGTGCCTAACACTACTAGGGTTAGAACAATAACGCCCCAGTGCGTGCCGCCTATAGTCCACTCTAAGAGTTCTGCTGCAGTAGCTGCTATACCTGCAAGCCATAATGGCCAGTGCGCCTGTTGCGGTGCTTGGGCTGCGTTGGTGTCACTGTGCTCGTGTTGCGTCTGTGGTTTAAAACCGATACTGACTAGGGCGCTGACAATGCTCTCCAATGCTTGTTTTGCATGGCTCACAGTCAGTTGGCGACGCATCAGATTAAACTCAACAGCGCTGATATCGCTGAGTGTAGCCAACTTGCTACGAATCAACTGTTCTTCGGTAGGGCAGTCCATTTCAGTAATAATAAAGACGCTAGTGATATGTGTAGGGTCTTTTTTTACCCCGATATTCGGTGCAGTTTGCGTATGGGGAAGGCCACACTCGCTTTTGCAGGATTTCATAGGCACTCCAATACAATGGGTTCTTTAGTTTGTATTAGAAACCCTCTAGTGGCTATAGAGTCAAGTGTTGAGCGGTTGCTTGCAGATACAGTGTGTTAAAACTACAGGTTATTGATCCTTTACAGTGAATACAGTAGCGATAGTAAGGGATTAGTTTTGTATAGAGTGAAGACTGCTTCAGTTATGCTTTAGGCTTTGATGAAGTGAGAGCGGGGTTTCAGTGATGCGCATTGGTGAGTTAGCACAGCAGACTGGAGTGGCCGTAGAAACGCTGCGTTATTATGAGCAAGAAGGCTTACTGACTAAGCCGGCACGGACTGCTGCGAATTTTCGTATCTATAGCGCGCAGCATATTGAGCAGGTGATGTTTCTTCGCCAGTGTCGATTACTGGATTTATCCTTGGCAGAAATACGGGTTCTATTAGGCTATAAAAATGCGCCGCAGCAAGCCTGTGGTGAAGTCAATCGTCTGCTGGATCGGCATATCATTGATGTGCAAGAACGTATTCAAGGTTTGCAGGCTTTAGAGGCGCATCTGTTACGTTTACGTGAGCGCTGTTCAGAAGAGCAAGAAGCACTTGAGTGCGGTATTTTACAAGGATTATCACAGCCCTTAGCCGAACCTGGTGCACCCTGTCAGTTGGGATGTGAGCAGCCGTGTACAGTGCAAAATGTTAGCGGTCAGTCGAAGCGTTTAAAATAGTCGTGCGAGTAGCGCAGGGACAGCGGTTTCAACCCGCAAAATACGCTCACCTAATTGCACAGGCTGCAAGCCGGCCTTGATCAGCATATCCACTTCATATGGAATCCAGCCGCCTTCAGGGCCAATGGCTAGGGTGACGGGTTCACTTAAACCTCTGGGGCACTCAGGATAATCACCCGGATGAGCGACTAAGCCGCGCGTATTCGCGACCAAAGCAGGCAGCTCGTCCTCAACAAAAGGTTTAAAGCGCTTGGCTAAAATCACTTCTGGTAAGACAGTATCACGTGCTTGTTCGAGGCCTAGAATCAGCTCTGCAGTCAGGGCTTCGGGCTGTAGAAAAGGTGTTTGCCAAAAGCTTTTTTCCACGCGATAACTGTTGATCAGCACTAATTTATCCACACCCATACTGGCAATGGTTTGCAGCGTACGGCGCAGCATTTTTGGGCGCGGTAATGCCAGCAGTAAAGTGATGGGCAGTTTTGCGGGGGGCTGCTCGTGCAAGTTGAGCTGCAGTTCTGCGGCTTGCTGATCAATCGATAGCAGCGTCGCTTGACCTTGTAATCCACCTAAACGGCCGGCACGTAGGGTTTGTCCGACGCTGGCTTTATTGACTATGTTGAGGTGTTGCAAGCGGCGATCAGTAATACGTACACGATCCGCCGCGATAAAGTCTGCCTCATTGATCAGCAGTAGATTCATGGTTGCACAGGTGGTGTTTGCTCATCTTCATTATCTGCAGACGCTGATTCTTTAGCTGCTTCAGCTTCGCGTTCTTTTTGGATCAAGCTGCCAAAGAGTACGCCGACTTCAAATAAAATCCACATCGGAATCGCTAACAGTGTCTGTGAGAAAATATCTGGTGGTGTCAGCAGCATGCCGACTAGAAAGCAGCCAACAACAACATAGGGGCGGCTTTTACGTAAGGTGGCGACATTAACGATGCCCGTCCACACCAGTAAGAAGGTGGCAATGGGGATTTCAAAGGCCACGCCAAAGGCAAAAAACAGAGTTAAAACAAAGTCGAGATACTGACCAATATCGGTCATCATCTCGACACCTACTGGCGTTACGCTGGCAAAGAAGCCAAACATAATCGGGAAGACCACAAAGTAGGCAAAGGCCATGCCGGCATAAAATAAAACCACACTGGAAATCAGCAAGGGAACGGCAATGCGCTTCTCATGTTTGTATAAACCCGGTGCAATAAAGCCCCAGATTTGCTGCAAAATCACCGGCATACTGAGAAACAGTGAGACCACCATGGTCAGCTTAAACGGCGTTAGAAAGGGTGATGCTACGCCGGTCGCAATCATGGTCGCGCCTTCGGGCAAGTAAGCGCGTAAGGGTGCGGCAACTAAAGCATAAATATCTTGAGCGAAATAAAACAGCCCAGCAAAGATCACTAAAACAGCCACCACACAACGTAATAAACGTGTACGTAACTCAGTGAGGTGGGCAACCAAAGGCATGGTTGTATCAGGCTGCTGGGGTGTACTCATAAGGATTGCTCTTTATCTTCTTTAGTGCTGTCTTTGACCAATGCATCCAGCGGTTTATCGCTGAGTACTTGTTTGGCTTTGTCGGCCGCGTCTTGGAGCGCTTTACGCTCTTTTTCTAGAATGCCTTCGTTGTGCAGTTCGCGGCGAATATCATCGGCGCCGAGCTCGCGCTCAACATCTTCTTTGACCGAGTTAAAACCACGCTTGAGACGGCCTACCCACATGCCCGCGACTCGCGCGGCGCCAGGTAAGCGATCAGGACCCAGCACCAATAGTGCAACGATGCCAATCAGAATCAGTTCAGAGAAGCCAATATCAAACATGGGTTAGCTCATTTTTTAGACGAAGGATCTTCGACATGCTCGGCAGTCGCATCAAAGGTTTGCCCTGTTGCTTCTTTTTTTTGTACCGCTTCAGTAGGTTTGTCATCAGTGGTGTCCACAGCTTTTTTAAAGCCTTTAATTGCATCACCTAAGTCGCCACCAATACCTTTAAGGCGCTTGGTACCAAATAATAAAACCACGATGGCTAGGATAATCAGTAATTGCCAAATGCTAATGCCGCCCATGATATGTACTCCAGAATACGAATAATTAAGAGGGTGTACGGGCTGCTTTTTCAGCATGCCCAGATAAGCCAAAGCGGCGTTCCAGTTCTGCAAGGACCGCTTGCGGCTCTAAATCTAACGCAGAAAGCATGACTAAACTGTGAAACCATAAATCTGCAGTTTCATAAATCACATCATCACTGTTTTTTGAGCTGGCTGCATCTTTTGCTGCAAGGATGGTTTCAACCGCTTCCTCACCGACCTTCTCTAAGATTTTATTTAAGCCTTTATGGTGCAAGCTGGCCACGTAAGATGTGCTGGGATCAGCGTTTTTACGTGAATCAATTACTTGCGCTACGCGGCGTAAAATATCGTCAGTCATGCTAGTCAGCCTTGATAAATATCATTAGGGTCTTTAAGAACAGGTTCTACAGTCTGCCACTGTCCATCGGTTAATACACGATAAAAGCAGCTATGGCGACCGGTATGGCAGGCAATATCACCGATTTGCTCAACATGCAGAATAATAACATCGGCATCACAGTCCAGACGCACTTCATGCAACTTCTGAATATGACCTGATTCTTCACCTTTGCGCCAGAGTTTTTGGCGCGAACGTGACCAGTAAATCGCACGTTGTTCTTTAACGGTTAATTCCAGTGATTCACGATTGAGCCATGCCACCATTAAAACACGCTTGGTTTTATAGTCTTGGGCGATGGCAGGGATTAGACCGTCCTTGTCCCATTTAATCTCGTCTAGCCAGTTGCTCATAGTGTTCTCAATAACCGTAGAGTATATAAAATCTTAGAAAATGTGCTTGCGCTTAACGACGTACGATCAGGCTAAAGCCTGCAACGAGCATTAACCAAGCGGGCCATGTGTGGAGCTCAAAAGCTAAGCCTAAGTGCGCACTGCCGACTAATAAACCAGCACCTAAAACTGTATTCAACCATAGTTTAGGAGGGGCCGGTTGCACAGAATTGTCACTGAATTTCTCAATGCTGTCGTGCAGCATATCGGCTAAGTGCGGCAGCTTTTCAAACTGCTGCTGCAGATTGCCCAGAACATGCTTGGGCGTATAGCGCTCGCGCATCCAGCGTTCGAGATAGGGCTGTGCGGTGCTCCATAAATCCAAGTCAGGGTAGAGCTGGCGACCTAAACCTTCGATATTGAGCAAAGTTTTTTGCAGTAAGACCAGTTGTGGCTGCACTTCCATATTAAAGCGTCGCGCGGTTTGGAACAGATGCAGTAATAGGTGACCAAAAGAAATATCTTTTAACGGACGCTCAAAGATCGGCTCACACACTGTGCGGATGGCTGCTTCAAACTCGTTGATGCGTGTATCGCTGGGCACCCAACCTGAATCAATATGCAGCTGCGCTACTTTGCGGTAATCACGTTTAAAGAAAGCCAGTAGATTGCGTGCTAGATAGTCTTGGTCTTCAGGCGTCAGTGAGCCAATAATACCGCAGTCGATGGCGATATATTGTGGATCCCAGGGCGTGCGTGTACTGACAAAAATATTACCGGGGTGCATATCCGCATGGAAGAAACTGTCACGAAACACTTGGGTAAAAAATATTTCCACACCGCGTTCAGCTAGTTTTTTTAGATCCGTACCTTGATCAATTAAGGTCGCCATATCAGTCACAGCAACGCCGTAAATACGCTCCATCACCAGAACTTTAGGGCGACTCCACTGCCAGTAGATTTGCGGTACATAGAGCAGGGGAGAATCAAGAAAGTTACGGCGTAATTGACTGGCATTGGCAGCTTCACGGAGTAAATCCAGTTCATCATAGATGGTCTTTTCGTAATCACTGACCACTTCTTTAGGGTGCAAGCGGCGTGCTTCCGGTGAAACACCTTCAACCAGACCGGCCAGTAATAATAGCCACGCAATATCTTGGGCAATAATCGGTTTTAAGCCCGGACGAATGACCTTAACCACCACATCTTCGCCGGTTTTCAGTCGCGCAGCATGCACTTGAGCAATAGAAGCAGAAGCTAAGGGTGTGCTGGTAAAACTGCTAAACACTTCACTGATCGGTGCGCCGAGTTGTTCTTCGATCAGTTGCATCGACTGCTCTGATGAGAACGGTGGCACCTGATCTTGCAGTTTGGCCATTTCATCGGCGATATCCGGCGGCAATAAATCACGTCGCGTGGATAGAATTTGTCCAAACTTGACAAAGACCGGGCCTAAATCTTCCAGTGCTAAACGCAACGCTTCGCCACGCGCTAATGTCGATGGACTGCGTGGCAACCAACGCCAAGGCATCAAGACTTGTAGGGTGCGTATATGCCAAGGTAAGGGCAGGGCAAACAGCAAGTCATCAAGACGATAACGTATTGTAACCCGCAAAATACGCCAGAGTCGGCGGATGGCAAGCAGCTTCATAGAGGCTTTTGATTCCGTTTAAGTAAGAGTGCGACGCGCGCATCAAGACGATCTAAATTAAGCTTAAGCTGATCAATTTCATTAAAGCGTGTTTGCGCTTCACGTTGTCCAACTAAGGTGCGCGACTCTTCAGCTAAATAATCGGCCATATTCAGATACAGGCTGTGTGCTGACTTCGTTGCCCAGTGACTGCGACTGCGTATATGGCCACCCAGCAATGATGTTGCCACGGGCCCTAACCAGCGTGAGACTTCATATTCCCAGTCCAGCTCAAGGCTTTGCATAATTTCAGATAAGGTCATCAGCAATGCGCTATTGCCGTCAAGGCTGACCTCGGGATGGTGCAAGATGCTGGATTTATCCGCACTGGTTACCAGCTTAAGTAACAGCTTAGCGGGCGCCGTTAAAGTGCAGTCAGCAGGCGCCTCCCATTGCTGGGACAGTTGTATGCCGTCGGCCATTGGAATCATATACACGGTCAGCGCCGGTCGCGTGCACCGAATGGCAATCACTTGCCCAGCGAGCGGCGCTAAACGTGCTTGTGCGGTGCTATCAAGCTGAAGCACACGATTCAGGGCCGTTTCGGCACTGGCCAAAGCGAACTGAGTGATCATTAGGGTTTAATTCCGCGGTGCAGTGCAACAATGCCACCGGTCATATTGTGGAAGGTGACGCGCTCAAAACCGGCCGTCGCCATCATAGCTTTTAAGGTTTCTTGATCGGGGTGCATACGAATCGACTCAGCTAAGTAGCGGTAGCTGTCAGCATCATCAGTGATCAATTTACCTGCCAATGGCATAAATTTAAACGAGTAGGCATCGTAAAATTTAGACAGCAGCGGATTGCTCGGCTTAGAAAACTCTAGGATCAATAAACGACCGCCCGGTTTAAGCACACGCAGCATCGAGCGGATAGCATCTTCTTTATGCGTGACATTACGTAAACCAAAGGCAATGGTCACAACATCAAAGTGATTGTCCGGGAAGGGCAGCTTTTCAGCATCGGCTTGGACAAAGTTAATATTGCTGACGACACCTTTGTCGAGCAAGCGATCACGGCCGACTTTTAGCATTGAGGCGTTGATATCAGCTAAAACAACTTCGCCGTTCGGGCCAACTAGGCTGGAGAATTTAAGGGCTAAGTCACCGGTACCACCGGCGATATCCAGTACTTTATTGCCACGGCGGACGCCGGATAACTCAATGGTAAAGCGTTTCCATAGGCGGTGCATACCACCGGAAAGCACGTCGTTCATAATGTCGTAGCGCGCGGCAACAGAGTGAAACACTTCAGCAACTTTTTCCGCTTTTTGGCTTTCAGGTACATTTTTGAAGCCAAAGTGGGTGGTTTGCTCGTTAGGATTAGGCTGATGTGGATTGCTCATAAAACTTCACCTTAGACAGATTATCTAGCATTCTAATACCCGCAGCGCTGTTTGTCTTGGCACTGGGGCGATTGGTAGCAATATCATTTGCTTAACAGTCATTTATATCAGCTGAAATTAGAGCATCGAGGGGAGAAAATGAGTCAAATAATTGTTGAACGTGAGCATCGCTTGGGTTTTAAAGGCGCGCGTGAACAAGCGCAGCACTTGGCTGAGCGTCTGGCGCAGCAATATGCTGTCAGTTACTGTTGGGATGGCGATACGTTGAATGTGCGACGCACAGGTGCGCAAGGCACGATCGTTGTGGATGAGACGCGGGTGCGTGTCAGTCTTAAACTGGGGTTATTGTTCTCGGCGCTCAGTGGCACGATTAAAACTGAAATCGAGCAGGCGTTGGATAAGCGGCTGGGTTAATGCGTGTTTCTCTCTGGCTTAGAGCATTAAGCGTACAACAGACTCATTTGGGTCGCGCGACTGTCCGGCGGCGCTGAGTTGCTGCAAGTACTCTTGCCATAGGTGCTCTTGCTCAGAGCCCAGTTGATACAGGTAGTTCCAAGTGAACAAACCGGTGTCATGGCCGTCATCAAAGGTTAGCTTAAGAGCGTAATTACCAGCAGGCTGAACATGAGTGAGGGCGACATTGAGTTTGCCATATTGAAGTATGGGATTACCGTGACCCTGGACTTCGGCAGAGGGCGAATGCACACGTAAAAACTCGGCAGGTAAGGCAAATTGCTGACCATCAGCATAGCCAAGCTCAAGTGTTTTTGAGCTTTTATTGAGTTTAATGCGTGTTGGGATTTGCATAAGGATCTCATTCTAGAATGTTGTGTCAGCGCGCAAGAGTGCGCTGACACAAAGGTGTTGGCTTACAGAATATAACGAGATAAATCTTCGTCTTTAGCCAGTTCGCCAAGATGCTCATCAACATAAGCGGCATCCAGCTCTAAGGCGTTGGTGCGGTACTTTTCTGCTAATTCAATCGCATCAAAGGACACTTCTTCAAGCAAACGCTCAAGCAAAGTATGCAGGCGACGGGCACCGATATTCTCAGTTTTCTCGTTAACCTGCCAAGCGATTTGGGCAATGCGCTCAATACCACTTTCGGTAAAGACTACATTCAGACCTTCGGTCGCTAGCAAAGCAATATATTGCTCAGTTAAGGAGGCGTCAGGCTCGCTGAGGATGCGTTTAAAGTCATCCGGTGTCAGTGCTTTGAGTTCTACACGAATCGGTAAACGACCTTGTAGCTCAGGCACTAAATCGCTGGGCTTACTGAGGTGGAACGCACCTGAAGCAATAAACAGAATATGATCAGTTTTTACCATGCCCAGTTTAGTGTTGACCGTGCAGCCTTCAATCAGTGGCAGTAAGTCACGCTGGACACCTTCGCGTGATATATCGGCGCCACCGGTGTTGCCACGTTTAGCAATCTTGTCAATTTCATCAAGGAAGACAATACCGTTCTGCTCAACTGCCTCAAGAGCGCGCACTTTAATATCGTCTTCGTTGACCATACGCGCGGCTTCTTCGTCACGAATCAGCTTAAGGGCTTCATCAACACGCATTTTGCGGTTTTTGGTTTTGCCTTTGTTCATGCCAGAGAACAAACTTTGCAGCTGGCTAGTCATTTCTTCCATGCCCGGTGGGGTCATGATTTCTACGCCTGCAGGCGCTTCAGCCACATCAATTTCGATTTCTTTATCGTTGAGCTGGCCTTCACGCAAACGCTTGCGGAATAACTGGCGCGTGCTTGAGTCAGCGCGCTCAGCAGTATCTTCATTACCTGAGCGGGCAGGTGGCAGCAGTGCATCAAGAATACGCTCTTCAGCTGCATCTTCAGCACGGTTGCGCATGTTCTTCATTTCTTGCTCGCGCAGCATTTTTATTGCTGCATCGGCTAAGTCGCGAATAATGGATTCAACATCACGACCCACATAACCGACTTCGGTGAATTTGGTGGCTTCAACTTTAATAAAGGGCGCATTGACCAGTTTGGCCAAACGACGGGCAATTTCAGTTTTACCCACACCGGTAGGACCAATCATTAAAATATTTTTTGGCGTGACTTCATTGCGCAGATCCGCGGATAACTGCATGCGTCTCCAGCGGTTACGCAGAGCAATCGCTACAGCACGTTTGGCGTCATCTTGGCCAACGATATGGCGATTGAGTTCATGCACAATTTCACGGGGTGTCATCGACATA
>JAVETP010000168.1:0-3836 GCA_034006005.1 Pseudomonas sp. | reverse complement strand
AAATGGTAATGCCAGGTGATAACGTTAAGCTTGACGTTACCCTGATTGCGCCAATCGCCATGGAAGACGGTCTACGCTTCGCAATTCGCGAAGGTGGTCGTACCGTTGGTGCCGGTGTTGTTGCAAAGATTATTGCATAAGGCTTGAACTTCCTGCGCTAGGTCGGTATAATCATCGGCCTAGCAATGTTCTAGGCCAGTAGCTCAATTGGCAGAGCAACGGTCTCCAAAACCGTAGGTTGGGGGTTCGATTCCCTCCTGGCCTGCCAGCTTTATAATTAGCTGGCATTCCAATTTAGGATTCTTAGTAATGAATGCAAAAACTGAATCCAAGGTAAGTCGTTTAGATTCAATTAAGTGGTTGGTTGTTATTGCCCTCATTGTAGTGGGTGTTGTTGGTAATCAATACTTCGCCTCTGAATCAATTCTATATCGTGTATTAGGTCTAGTCGTTCTCGCTGCAGTAGCGTTTTACGTTGCTGTGCAAACTGCGAAGGGTCAGGCTTTTCTTACTTTAGCAAAAGAATCACGTGCTGAAATTCGCAAAGTTGTTTGGCCTAACAGACAGGAAACTACACAAACAACATTAATTGTTGTTGTTGTTGTTTTAATAATGGCGCTCTTGCTTTGGGGGCTCGATTCGTTCCTAGGGTGGCTTGTCTCATTGATTGTAGGTTAGGAGTGCTCTGTGGCTAAGCGTTGGTATGTGGTGCACGCCTATTCAGGCTATGAAAAACAAGTAATGCGTCATTTGCTTGAGCGTATTAAGTTCGCCGAAATGGAAGAAGAGTTTGGTGATGTTCTCGTTCCAACTGAAGAAGTTGTAGAAATGAGAAATGGCCAGAAACGTAAAAGCGAACGTAAGTTTTTCCCAGGTTACGTGCTAGTTCAAGTTGAAATGAGCGAAGCAGCGTGGCACTTAATTAAAGATACGCCGCGAGTTCTTGGCTTTATTGGTGGTACTGCAGCTAAACCTGCGCCAATCACTGAAAAGGAAGCTGATGCTATCCTGCGTCGTGTTGAAGACAGTGGTGATAAACCACGTCCAAGAACATTGTTTGAGCCAGGTGAGACCGTACGTGTAAGCGATGGTCCTTTTGCTGACTTCAATGGTGTTGTTGAAGAAGTAAATTATGAGAAGAGCCGTATTCAAGTTGCTGTTCTTATTTTTGGGCGATCAACACCTGTAGAGCTTGAGTTTAGCCAGGTCGAGAAAGTCTAAGCGGATTATGGATGCCACCCTGCAGCTTTATTTGTTGCGGGGTTTTTTTGTCAAAGGATAGTGACATATATTAACGGGAAGCCTTAAGGCGTTATACCCATTTGGAGTGAATCATGGCTAAGAAGATTCAGGCTTATATTAAGCTACAAGTTAAAGCAGGTCAGGCGAACCCTTCGCCACCAGTTGGTCCAGCATTGGGTCAACACGGTGTAAATATTATGGAGTTTTGTAAGGCGTTTAACGCAAAAACTCAAGGCATTGAGCCTGGCCTACCAACACCAGTAATCATTACTGTATATAGCGACCGTAGCTTTACGTTTGAAACGAAAAGTACGCCAGCTGCAGTATTGTTGAAAAAAGCTGCTGGTGTTTCTACTGGTTCAGCGCGTCCTAATACTCAGAAAGTGGGTACTGTGACACGTGAGCAGTTAGAAGAAATTGCAAAAATCAAAGAAGCTGATTTAACAGCTGCTGAACTTGAAGCTGCTGTTCGTACCATCGCTGGCTCTGCGCGCAGCATGGGCTTGAACGTGGAGGGCGTGTAATGTCTAAGCTTTCAAAACGTCAACAAGCTATTGCAGCTAAAGTAGAAGCCGGTAAGCAGTATTCTTTTGCAGAAGCAGCAAGCTTACTGAATGAGCTGTCTACCATTAAATTTAAAGAGTCAGTTGATATCGCGATTAACCTTGGTGTTGATCCGCGTAAATCTGACCAAGTAGTACGTGGTGCTACTGTCATGCCTAACGGTACAGGTAAAACTGTTCGCGTTGCTGTGTTCGCACAAGGTCCAGCTGCTGAAGCAGCTTTGGCTGCCGGTGCTGACAAAGTAGGTATGGACGACTTGGCTGCAGAAATGAAAGCCGGCGATCTAAACTACGACGTTGTTATTGCTTCGCCAGATGCAATGCGCGTTGTTGGCCAATTAGGTCAGGTTTTAGGTCCACGTGGTCTGATGCCTAACCCTAAAGTGGGTACAGTGACGCCTGATGTTGCTACAGCGGTTAATAACGCTAAAGCAGGTCAAGCACGCTTCCGTACCGACAAGAACGGTATCATTCATGCTGCAATTGGTCAGATCGATTTTGAGCCAGCTAAACTTCAGCAAAACGCTGAAGCTTTAATTGCTGAGTTACGTCGCTTGAAGCCTGCATCATCGAAAGGCATTTATGTAAAGCGTATTACGCTCAGCAGCACTATGGGTCCTGGTCTGATTATTGATCAGTCAAGCCTAGAAGCTGCTAAGTAAGCGTTACGTTGAAGGTTTTGGGGTCCCTGCTTAGCGGGGGCCGTCAAAGACCGTAGGTGATGTAAATCTTAATAAGTATGACGTGTTCATATTAACCTACGTAGATGGTGCTCCCGATTCATTTTTGAATCAGACACCAAATAAGCGCTCAGTTTACTGAGTGAAATGAAATAAGCAGGAGTAAAACCCGTGGCAATTAGACTCGAAGACAAGAAGGCTATCGTCGCTGAAGTCAACGAGGCTGCCCAAGCTGCCCTTTCCGCTGTTGTGGTTGATGCCCGCGGCGTGACAGTGAGCGCTATGACCGGACTCCGTAAAGAGGCTCGTGAAGCAGGTGTTTATGTACGTGTAGTACGTAATACATTGTTGCGTCTCGCCGTTGCAGGAACTCAGTATGATGTTCTCAACGACGTATTCACTGGCCCGACCTTAATTGCTTTCTCTAATGATCATCCGGGCGCTGCTGCTCGTATTTTCAAAGAGTTTGCTAAAGGTCAGGATAAGTTTGAGATCAAAGCAGCCGCTTTCGAAGGTAACTTGATTGCAGCCAACCAAATCGACGTATTGGCAACATTGCCAACATTCGACGAAGCGGTTTCTCAGTTGATGAGTGTGATGCAAGGCGCGACCAGCAAACTGGCTCGTACTTTGGCAGCACTTCGCGATCAGAAAGAAGCAGAAGCCGCTTAAGCTTTCGCTCTTTACATAAAATTTTGATTTTGGTGGCTTAATTAAGTCATCACCAATATAGGAAGACTAGAGTCATGGCTCTTACTAACGAAGATATTCTTAACGCCGTTTCAGAAATGTCAGTAATGCAAATCGTAGAACTGATCTCTGCAATGGAAGAAAAATTTGGCGTGACTGCAGCTGCAGCTTCAGGTCCTGCTGCAGCTGTTGCCGCAGTTGCTGAAGAGCAAACTGAATTCACCGTTATGCTTCTAGAAGCTGGCGAGAAGAAAGTTAACGTTATTAAAGCAGTTCGCGAACTGACAGGCCTAGGTCTGAAAGAAGCTAAAGCTGTTGTTGATAGCGCGCCAGGCGTTGTTAAAGAAGACGTATCAAAAGACGAAGCTGAAGCAGCCGTTAAAACGCTGGAAGCAGCAGGCGCTAAAGTCGAGCTTAAATAAGCTGGATGTTGCATAACAGCCTGTGCAAAGGGCTGATGGCTGGTGGCTAATGTCACCGGCCTTTTTCTGTTTTAGTTCTTGATTGAGTGGATGCTTAAGCAGAACTCTAAGAACGAACTGAAAAATAAATGTTTGCACGATTTACTGGGTATTTCCGCCGGAAGTATCCAACAGGCAGGTTACCAAGCTGGGGAACGCTGATGGCTTACTCATATACTGAGAAAAAACGTATCCGCAAG
>JAVETP010000167.1:0-3853 GCA_034006005.1 Pseudomonas sp. | reverse complement strand
TATAAAGGCTTTAGTTTGGTGCGGCTCCATGGAGTAGGTGATAGCGCTCTCTATAATACTTGAGCGTATACCCAGCACTCGGGAAGCAAAAAATGTCACAGGTACATCGAGCTTTACGTCTTGAATTGTTGCCATGTTTTAGTAGTCCTGTTATCCAAACCGAATTAAGTTTTTGATCTCACGTTTAGCGCTGGAATCGAAAGGCATATCAATGACGCGCTGTAAGGCGCTTGAGAAGTTTTGATTGGCCACTGTTGTCTGAATGTGATTATGCGTTAACTCGACTTCCTGCGGCGACAAGGGGCCGTGCGCCAACGCAAAGCTGTATAGCTCGCCGCTAGGCTTCTTGTTGTTTTCTACTTGATTGGATAGCTCATGCAAGGGGGCCGTGTTGAATGTACCGCTGGCGCTGTGACTGAGCGTTTCCTGATGATCTATTTGCCCGTGTACAATCATTCGTGCCCAGTTGGCCGTTAGCTTGCAAACTTGCCCAGCGGTAGCATCATGGTATTTGCCTTCGTAAAGAACTTTTGATGGTAACGATGTAATGCCTTGGGCGATCTCTAGTAAAGCGTTACGAGTAAATGTTGATGATGCCTCTAAGAAGGGTTCCAGCTTGGCAAGGTAACTGGCTTGGCTTTCAATACTGCGCATGTCAGCGTCAACACATTGCTGGCTAATGTAAACCGGTAGCGTTTCAGCCTTTTCGATAAGATCTTGAAAAGCGTCAGCACCATGGCTTTTGATAAACGAGTCAGGATCATGCTCGCCGGGCAGAGTAATGATAAATACCTCTGCGGTTGGCATGACGTGCTCAGCTGCTAGAAGCGCACCACGCAGCGCGGCGTCTTGACCGCTAGAGTCACCGTCAAAGCATAGGTAGATTGAGCGCACGTTCTCAGCTTGTAGCTTATGTAGCTGCTCTACCGTCAGGCTGGTGCCCATTGGTGCAACACCTGTGGCGATTCCTGCTGAAGCCATACACACAACGTCCATATAGCCCTCAACCACAATGGCCGACTTGGATTTATGGATGTGCTCGCGGTTCTGATGCAGGCCGTACAGTATCTTGCTTTTATTAAATTGATCGGTTTCACGGGTGTTGATGTATTTTGGTGCCACATAATCAGAGTTTTCGCTTGGTTTTTCTTGCGGTAACAAGCGACCACCGTATCCAATAATAGCGCCAGCATCATTATGAATGGGGAACATGAGGCGATCACGGAAAACGTCTAGCATTTTCTTGTTGTCTTGTTTCTCGGTTATTACACCGGCGTCTTTCGCTGCGAGTCGCATTCTGTGTGCACTATAGTGATCAACGAGCCCGCGCCACTTGTTTGGGGCGTAGCCGATCTCAAATCGTCTACAAGCTTGCGCTGACAGTCCGCGCTGCGCCAGATAATCCTGAGCTTCTTTTGAGTTTAAGTGCCCCTGGAAATAGATTTTAGCAATCAGTAAAGCTTTTGATTGATCTTCGTGGCTGGCGCGTTCAGTGCTCATAAAAGAACCTTTTGAGTGAGATAACTGCTTCGGTATAATGATAGTGTATGATATTTTAACAAATGAAACCCGCTGGTGCTTATATTTCAGATTCCAGCAGTGCGCAAGTGAGATTGATATGACGCTAGAAGCATTGGGAAAGGCTAGTAAGCACTCGGATATGCATAGTGCCTACAAGGCAAGCAAATACAATTTAATCAAAAAAGATTTGGCAGGCGAGGCGGGGCGAACAGTGGAAGGGGTCTTTCTGCACCTTCTGCCTATGCTGCGTCTAACAGAGTATCAGTTTGATCGTTACTTTATGATCGACCTGCGTCGCATGATAACGGCCAATATTTATCTCGATAATGTAAGGCTTGATCTTGATTTAAAGCTGGATAGACCGTTTCCAAATTTGATGCTTTTAACGCTCACTGAAAAGAAGAACCGGACTGGGGTGTATTTGCCCATTAAAGGGGCGGGTGAGTACGACGTGCGAGTTGAGTGGTCGATTGAGTACGGGGTTGATACCGGAAGCATATTGGTAACGCATAAACAGCGAGTAGTGATCGAATGCAACGGTGAGCAACCGGCGCTATCCATTTACTCCGTACCTGAAGCCAGTTGGATTTACAGTGAACGCAACTCTTATAGCGCCAGCTGCTTAAGCCTTGCCGTAATCAGTGATGGCTCTGTGACAAGAGAGCGTGTTGCTTCTTTTGGGACAGCTGTGCATTGCGATCAAGGGCAGCTGGTGTATGACGAAGTTGTAAAAATCCACGAGCCGCTAGATTTGTATGGTGCTCGTTTTTGTATGGCCATGAAAGAGCTAAAAGCTTAGGGAGGGGCTATGCATGCTACAGCACATAATTACGGTAACGAAGATGGGGCTGGCGCTCAGGCTGGGCTGGAAGCATTAGAGGCGGGTCTTAACTTGCTTGAAATGCCTGACGCAGTGAAAAACGATAAAGCATTACTGGGTATTTATCTGAATGGCCTTAAAAGGGAAAAAGCGAACCTTATAAGCTTGATTGATGAGTATCAAACCAACTTCAAGGAAGCTGAAAACTCACAGTTTTACGCAGTTCATGGACTGGTGATGACTGAGGGTGAATGCAACTATGGAGTTACGTCCGCAAGAAAACACAGTGCGGTATGTGAATGGCTGATTGATAGAGCTATGGCCGCAAGAAATGCACTGGATCTCGCAACGTTTAATTCAGACATGAAAAACAGCATCGTGCAACTCAATGCAACACTGGCTGCCGGCAAGAGTTTCAAACAGTCATTCTTGGATGGCCTTACAGAGCGTACTGCCCAGCAATCCTATCAGCTATTAAAAGAACACTTCTCGGCCAGTGGGAAAGTTGATTTTTCCGACATGGTGAAAATGCTCGATGAGTGCCACAAGATTATGGATGAGGAAGATCCTCAGACTACACCGGCTAAAGACCAGATGGCTTATGGCGTGATTGATTTGGCATCCAGTAAATCAGAGGCCGCCCTAGATGGCTTCTATGATAGCCCAGGCTTCGCAAGCATAGGCGAGGCTGCCATTCAGCCGGCATCGAAACAAAGCATGAAAAACTAACAGTAAATATAGGGTCAGGTATATGAATCAATTAGACAGTGAAAACGAAGTAACCCTGCTGCACCACCTGGAGCAACTTAATACCGGGGAAGTAAATTCATTCACGCTTGAGTCTGACGATCAGAATCAAATCAAATTAAGCATTGTTAAGACGGGTGATGGCTGGCTGGTGAAGCAAGGTGACGCTCATTTTGTAGCTTCGGACTTTACCAATGAAACTCGCCCTGCTTGCTATCAGGCGTTTCACTCTGCTAGTTTCCGTGACGCTGTCGCTGAGTTTGTTGATAGAGCCGTCATAATCATTACGCCGAATCCACAGGGCGATACCGTTAAGCTTCATGCTGGTGACGGTAATTTAAACAAAAATATCGAAGAGCTACTGGAGGTAACAAATCCTGCATTGCATGAACACCTCTACAATAAAAAAACTTTAGCGCAAGAGCTGGAGAGCATGAATGAGGCGACTCCTGGTGAGAGCTTTAAGGCTTTCTTTGATAGTGATGGCTATCAAGATGAGAAGGCACCAGCGCTCTTTGCAGACAAATCCTTTGGCATGAAGATTTAACTGTAGGTAGCAGAATATGCAGACCGAATCAGGTTATCAGGCGCGCTGGCACCAGGCCGGTATACCAGAGAGTTTAATCGTTAAAGGCGATCTGGATCTACGGGGCGCAGGTATAGACTTGCTGCCTGATAATTTGATTGTGATGGGTGACTTAATCATCCAAAACACAGTAATACAGCGGCTACCAAGGCGGCTTAAGGTCGGTGGTAACGTTGACC
>JAVETP010000166.1:0-3859 GCA_034006005.1 Pseudomonas sp. | reverse complement strand
CGCTAAATGAGCGATATAGTTGCTCTCTGGAAAGGCCAGTTTTTTGTGCTATTTCAGCCATTCCTTTGGCGCGAGCGACAATACCTAGTGCTTTGGCAATATAAGCTGCATCACCTGTTTCAAATGCTTCAGCCATGAAGAAAGCGATTTCTTCATCATCCACTAATGCGCTAGCAGGATCGTATGTGGTTAATTTCTCAGTCATCTCATTCACTCCAGTTTTTTGCTAACTCTTTTGCTGCTGCTATATCACGGGGCTGTGAGCTTTTATCACCACCGCACAATAGAACAATCAGGAGACTCCCTCTTCGCTGGAAGTAAACCCTGTAGCCAGGACCATAATGAATCCGCAGCTCACTAACACCCTCACCTACAGGTTCAACATCACCAGGTAAGCCTTCCGCCAGCCGCATCAAGCGGCTCGCTATCATAGTTCTTGCTCGCTTATCCTTAAGTCGAGACTCCCATTTCAAAAAGACGTGTGTTTGCTTTAGCTCTATCATACTTTAATTGTAGTTTATAAACTACGAGAAGACAATACTCCTACTGCGCTCAACTTGTGATTGGACAGTAAGCGCACCAGTAGGAGCCTTCGCTCATTTATTTTGACAGCCAGTTTATAATCCATGCACCCAACTTGTCTTCAAAGCTTTTTATTTCGATGACGTTTTGTTTATCCTCAGCTTCTTTCAGCGTTTGCAGATCAAATGATCTGGCGGCCTCTGAAGTGTTTTTGGGGCGAGCAGTTAATAAACCTGATTGCTGGATCTCTTTGTAAGCAAACTCTTCCGTTGGCGCACTCAGCTCGCGCCAGCTTATTTCCTCAACACCGTAACCGGTTAATAGCGATACCGGGCAGTACGGTGGCTCAGAAAGCAATTGCAAATAACGCCCATCGAGCACCGCCAAGCTGAAACCGCTTAATTCCTTTTCCGTTTTCACAATTTTAATACGATCAGAGGCTGGATAATTCAGATCGCTAACGGATGACAAAAAATATGGCTCGTTATGATGACTCATGAACGCTACGCGGTGTTTTCCCTCGTGGGCAATGTAAAGCCCCAGCTCTGGCAGATAAAAGCCCTCTGCTGGCGCTCCAGCGGCTGTGTTGGTTTGATATGCCTCTATTCGCTCATCCACTTTTTCATCTTTGATATGCTCAGGGTAGCCCTTAATGCAGGCCCCGATAGCGATTTCAGTAGGTACGTGAGCTAAAGTCTTTCGAGAGCTGTTGTCGTGATTCCACAGTAAGAATGGAATAATTTCTTGCGCGTAGGTTAAAGGCATCATAGAGCAAGTGAGCTGGCTCTTTATCCAGCGTTCGACAAAAACTTTACCAGCACTGCTGTAGCGGACTAAGCGGTCTTGCTCGATCTTTAAGCGCGCCAGCGATTTTACGCTAGCGGCTGTTGATGGGACGATTTCTAGCGTAGGCGTGTCCATTTGTTAACACACTCCCGAACCAGCCATGTTAAAGGCTGGCATACCGGCACCGTAGCGCTGATAGGCTTTAACAAGATTGGCTTTGATGGCAGGAGTTAGGCGTTTGTATTCAAATCCAATCCCGCAGCTCCAAACATACAATTCGCTGTAGCCATCAGCTTTAAATCTTTCCAAGTCATCTAGTACAGAGGGCAGATCATAACTTGGCCATGTAAGCTCTGTGTCCTTTTCAGCGTCAGGCGCTTTACCAGAAAGGTGATACCCATAATGAAGGTAATCTATCATGCTGGATGGTTTGAACTCGGCATCGCCATTAAGTGAGGTCCAAATATCACGGGAAAGACTGAGCTGGCGTGAGATACGAAATGCACTGAGACATATTTCATCCTTCAAGCGAAAATCAACGTGTCTTAGCGCATAAACGGTCGTAGGGTAAGTTTTAACTGCATCTGAGCAGTTGTCCTCTCGCCAAGCCATATAGCAAAAAGATTTCTCATCAGGATTTTTATGAAAATAATCAGTATAGAGATCATCAGTTGAGTACCAGCACTGGTTCAAGGAAATTGATATAGCCTCCCAGTCCTCAAGTTTTAAGTCGGTTTTATTGCGAACCCACTCAAGGAAGTGCGAGGCATCGGTAAACCCGCTAATCCCTACATACTCCTCAATCCCAAAGCGTTCACCAATCGCCATTGAGGCCCATCCGAGATAAGAGATCACAACGCCATCGCTTTGCAGTCCATCATCCAGCTTGCCAAAGCCTTCAAGTGGTTCATTGGGGTAGCCGAACTCATCTTCGTCAGGCTCGCTACTGCTGTGTTCGTTTTCAATCTGTTCCATTTCGACACCTAAATGATGACTGGAAATCAAAAAAACCGCGATAACAAGCAGTGCTCATTAACGCGGTTGATAGGTATAGCGTTACCGCTTAAAGCGCTACCGCATCCTTTAAAGTTTTGCCGGCTTTAAAGGCTGGTGAACGAGAAGCCGCAAACTCCATTGGTTGCCCGGTACTTGGATTGCGCCCGGTACGCGCTTCACGGTGCTTAACAGAGAACGTACCAAAGCCAATGATAGCGACATCATTGCCAGCTGCTAGCTCGTTAGCAATGATTCCATGGTAAGCCTCAACCATTTCGCCAGCGAGTTTTTTGGTAACGCCAGTATCAAGCGCCAGCTTTTCAATCAGTTCAGTTTTGTTCATACGGACCTTCCTTTTTTTAATTGAGTAGCACGCATTATTGCGGCCACTTACCATTGAATGCCTTTGTTGAGGCAGTCGATTTTAAATCATGAGGGTTAGTTTTTCTGGTTCAACATACTCAGTATTCATGCCCTGGTTAAGTTGTGCTTTTTTACCATCCTCAACACCAGCTCTAACAGCCAGTCGAGTCAGCTCATTTTCTTTGATGCTTCGGGTTTCTAGCTCTTTCACTACAGTGGAATCGCTAAGATTAAAGTGTTTCCGCAGTGCATCGTTTTGAGCCTTTTTGAGGTCGGGGTGTATTTGGCTTGCAAACTCCTTAACCTTATTTTGAACGGCGTAGTTCCAAGCCATACCATAAGAATGGTTAAACTCGCTCCTTTTTCCGCGACTCAGCTTCCAGCCTGGACCTAAGTGTGTCTCCTCAAGATTTTGCAGAGCATCTTTTCGATTGCTCCGCATTTGCCGTATAAGCACTTTAATCGCGTAATCAGCAATAGCTGGCGCTGGTGACTGTCCAGCGATGACCGGCCACTTGCAATGAAACATCACACTACACTCAAAGAATGTGCACACAATGCCAATTAGATTAATTTCGGCTTGCGTGTAGCTGGCAGGGCGCACTTTCCCGTCCAGCCCATCAAGCACTTCAAGTTCAGGCAATTCAGTCTCTGATATTTCAATATGATGCTTAACCATCAGAGCCTTAGCTTGTCGCAATGCGGCAGCCGCTTCGTGCTCATTGGATGATTTTGATAAAGCCAAGCATTTCTTAATGCGCCGCAAAATTCGGTCTTTATTTACGCTAGACATGACTGATCTTCCGGCTGGCTATTCAAAGCGTGTTCGCGATCAGCTTCAGTGTGAGCAGTACCGCCAAAGGCCATAAGAAGATATAGCTCTTTAATTTCTTCCTCGGTTTCAAACACCACTTCGTTGTGAGAAAACTTAAAGCCAGAGAACTCTCTTTTGTCTCTGCGGCTGATTTCACTCCAAAGCCCACCAAAAACGGGAAACTCGTCATTCCAGTAAGCCTCTAAGGCAGTCAATCTCTGCTGTCCATCAATAAGCCAGCCTGAAAACTTCGCAGGTACAACCTGGTTATGAGTTTCGCCTGTATGCCAATCCATTCGATGAAACATGAAGCTTCCAAGCGGTACTCCCTTCCATACACTCTCAATAAACTTGATTTGTTGATCTTGCGTCCATACG
>JAVETP010000165.1:0-3872 GCA_034006005.1 Pseudomonas sp. | reverse complement strand
GCAGCCATAATAGAAGCTACGGAAACCAATAGCTTTGAAGTTACATGAATGCGCGTGCTCAACTTTGACCTCCGATTATGCTGCCCAACAGCGTATTAAATTTCTATCGCTCATCTTCAAGCTCATGCCATACCCTGAGAATGATGATGGTATTGGTATGCACTGAATAGCGGACAATGTATTTACCAAAAACCATATCACGAATAGAGTCTGGTACTGGTGCTAGCTTAACTTGCGAGCCCATCCTAGGAAACTCTGGCAGCAATTCAATTTTTGCGATCAATTCTGCGGCTATTCTGCCAGCAGCAGAAAGGTTCTGCACTGCAATGAATTCACGCAGGCGTTTTAAATCCTCAATGGCCTCGTCGGTATAAACTAAATTCACTTACCCGACCTCGGCGCATCCTGCTCATGTTCAGTTCCCCAGCTATTTAGCCAACTGTGCACCTCACTGGCATCAACCACCTTGCCTTGAGCGGCAGATTCCATTGCATCCAGTGTCTGCTGCCAACGGTCTTGCTCAAGTTGCTGCTTCTCGATGTATTCCGATAAGGCTTGGTTGATCACCCAACCTTTGCTCCGATGAAGTCTGCTGGCAATTGCTTCCAACTGCTGTTCAACCTCTGCTTGAAAGCGGACTGTAGTAACGCTCATGGTTATACCCTCGTATGAATGACTACAACGTATTACATCATAGTCAGTAAAGGTACGCCATAAAATTTAACGCCTCACATCACCGGCATCAATAAGCAGAGCGAGGAACGAGCGCCGCGTATTGATGTCCGAGTGGATGTGATTGTTAGGCATTTTCTTTCATTTTTGAATTAACACTCAGGAGCCCCACTGCAAATGCCAGAGCAAGTAAACCTGCTACAAGCACGGTACCAGGAGAAGCTCCTAAATGTTCAAACCATTGCGTATAAAAATGAATGCCACCAAAAGTTACAACAGTATTTAAAACCCACCTGCGGTTCTGCTTCCATGACCATATTGCAGTTGCCAATAATGCTAAAGCCCATAGAACAGCAAAAACGCTATCTGAAATAAGGACTTCTCTTGAATCGGAGCGCTCACCCCAAAGAGAACCCACCCAAAAACCGAAATTCACAAGGAATACCCCTGCTCTTGCCGAAGCAAGTGCAATTTTTTCATATTCAGCTGAAAGTTTCTTAGATAATTGATAAAGACCAATTGCTAACAAACTAAATAAAATAACTGTAATAGTTGGCTCTTGAATTACTAAAAAGTAACTCGCATGAAAGTAACCGGATTTTGCACCGATACTAGCAGACAACATCAATGTAGCGAGGACTGCCAATAAAGTGCTTCTAGCAAAAATTGCAGCCACAGAAAATATCGCGGTCACAGATAGAATGGATAAAAGACTGCCTTTGAACTCTGTTACTATTCCACCGCCTGTCATCAGCGCACCAACTAAGATACAAATGTTAGAAAGAACCTTCCATTGTTCCGAACCGCTACGCAATAATGCCAAGCCTGCAATAAGGATTAATAATCCAATTGCAATTGCAGTTGTAGGTGCTGGTACGAGAGCGAGAGCCGCCCCACTAACAGCAATAACACCAAATCCAATCAATATATTAAAAGCTAGTGACCCTGTAGTTTTCGCAGCTAACTCCCTGAGCTTTTCGTATTCAATCTGCGTGATCTTTTCTTCGCTTAGCAATTGATCTAGATCGAGAGTTACTTTCATCATTATTCCTTGTATGCCTAAACAGTTTGTTATGTGCGTGGTTGAAACCTACTCTACACTTGGCTCTGGTAAAACTGGTGGGGTACTGTCCATATAAGTTAAAAAATTTTCCCATAACTCGTGCGTTCTTTGCTTAGTTAACTTAGTTTTGCACGATATCGCCATAATTCCACGAATAGATCCATCAATCCATTGCGTATAAACCGAATCACAGTGAGAGGACATATATGCTTGCCAATCCTGTTGAGCAAGCTTAATTGCCGCGATTAGTTCTGGGTCATGAGAGTTATGCTCAAAGCTAGTGCTTAGATATTTTTCTAATTTAACTTGTGCTGACTCTAGTTCAATAGCGCCACATTGGTTTATCTCGATTGTGGTCATCGCATTATTACAGTCAATGGACTCTTCTTCAGCAAGAGCACCAAACGAAAGACTAGCTAATATGATAATTAAATACTTATTCATCGTTTTCTCCGAAAGCACATAACGAGGCTGTAGAAAAACCTCAGCCTAAAAAAATTGATCATTTTTCATACTAAAAATGGCGACTCTACGTGAATTCTGGAGCACTTTTCATCATCAGAAACTCCAGAATTTACGTAGGAGCGCACAAATCTTCCAAAACCTGAGACCTCTTAGGTTTTTCTACAGCCTGAACGCTTGAATTCAGCGGCGCGCGCAGCGCGTCCGCTGGAATGAATAGTTAGATTATTGCCCAAAGTACCCGCATTGGACTATTGAAAATGCATGGTTTGTCTCATACGGGTAGATGAGGATTACCTGCTGCTTGCTTAGTTCGTGCCAACAGCCAATCTCGCCGCAGGTAAATGAAACATTGAGCGCTGACTCAACGCGACCCTTTAGCTCCTGAACCGAAGCGGCAACCGTGAGATTGGGGCCGGGCTGAAACAGCACGCCAGCCAAACCTACATAGCGTAGCTCGAAGCCGAAAGCTGTAGCTTTGCTAGTAGGCACGTAAAAGTTTTTGTTTTTTGGATCTTGCGAGAAGCCCTGAGACTGCCCGATTGCTGCAACCTCGGCTTGGGCGAGTTGCCCTTGGCTGCACGTGACCAAGCCTTCAAGTCCGCTCAGCTGTGCGTCGGATGCGAACGCCATGCTAGGCGCGGCTAGAGCGACACACAGGACGAGGCTAAGAGATTGTTTACGCATTGAGTTCCCCCTAAATCTAACGAGGCTGTAGAAAAACCTCAGCCTAAAAAAATTGATCATTTTTCATACTAAAATGGCGACTCTACGTGAATTCTGGAGCACTTTTCATCATCAGAAACTCCAGAATTTACGTAGGAGCGCGCAAATCTTCCAAAACCTGAGACCTCTTAGGTTTTTCTACAGCCTGAACGCCTCAAACACCGGCGCAGCATAGCTGCGTCCGAGTGCTTTGACTTGTTATGGTTTTTGTACCAAAATATAATAAATATTGGTAATTTTGAGGTGATGTATGGCTAAAAACACAAGTATTAGTTTGGGTAACCATTTTGATCAGTTTATTGCACGACAGGTAGCTGATGGGCGTTATGGCTCGGCTAGCGAAGTAATTCGTGCTGGGCTGCGTAAGCTTGAGGATGAAAGCCAAAAGCTTGAAACACTGCGTGCACTTATACAAGAAGGTATAGTGAGTGGCACTGCCGAATATAGTTATGATGCCTTGATGGCAGAACTTGATAACGAGCTTGGTAAATGAGTTTATTTTCTGTTTCAAGGGCTGCACGTGCAGACTTAAAAAATATAGCTGCATACACACAAAAGACATGGGGCGCTGAGCAACGCAAAGCCTATATAAAAGATCTCGATCTAACCTTCCTTTTTTTAGCAGAAAACCCAATGTCTGGCACTCCTTGTGACTATATAATTTCTGGCTTAAGAAAGCATTCCCATGAAAGCCATACAATATTTTATGAAAACAGAGATGACTCAATTTTCATTATTCGGATTCTTCATAAAAGCATGGATGTTGAGTCGCAGCTTGAAAAACCATAACGCCCGGCTTTGGGGCGGGCTTGGAGCCGCGAAGCGGCGGGAAAGGCCGTCCCAGCCCCGAAGGGGCGACAACAGCCGTTTGTTATGTGATTTGAAGGCAAGACTAGGCACCGGCTAGAACCATATCTTTGATCTTTACCGCTTTTTCGAAGTGATCCAA
>JAVETP010000043.1:0-25666 GCA_034006005.1 Pseudomonas sp. | reverse complement strand
TGGGGCCAATTAAAAACAATGCTGGAATATAAGTGCGATCACGCAGGCATTGTTTTTAAGGAAGTTAACGAGGCATACACCACCCAAACCTGTAGCAGTTGTGGCGCTTTGCCCGACAGCAGGCCGAGAGGTATCGCAGGGCTTGGAATAAGAGAATGGAATTGCAGCGCGTGTGGTGTCACGCACAGCGACCGCGATGTTAATGCGGCCAAGAACATTCTCGCGGTCGGGCATGGCCGTCTAGCAGTAGGAATCACCGTCTCTTCAGGGCGGTGAGGATGTCAAGATAGACCGCATTGCGCTTACGCTTACCCACTGCAATAACAGTAACAACCAGTCTTTGATCAATGACTTGATAGACCAAGCGAAAACCAATACTACGCAATTTAATCTTGTAACAATTAGGCATTCCACTGAGTGCATCTTTTGCAATATGCGGATTTCTCAAACGTTCCTGTAGCTTTAGGGCAAACTGCAGCTGAATAGGCTTACCAAGTTTATTCCATTCTTTTTGAGCTTCACGACTAAAACCAAGACTATATGCTTTAGTTTCCACGGGCTTGCTGGATAAGTTCATTGATATCTACCATATCTACAGGATCATCCTGACGCTCTTTAACAAGCTCTGCTAAATACATATCATCAATCAGCTGCATCATCATTTCATACTGCTTAGGTGGGACAGCATAAAAGGCAGGCTCGCTGCGATTCAGAATCAGCACAGTCTCACCCAAACCTCTGCGCATAATTCCCATCGGGTCTTTTTTAAGCTCTGTCACTGATGCAGAAACATCCGCTAAAAGTGGTGTCAGTTGTGTCATATAAAATACTCCTGTGCAGGCAAACCACAGAACTGATCTGTCTAAAAGATTATACATACTCACAGCACTTTTAAAAGCATCTTTTAAAACACTACAGGTAGCACTTTAAATATTTATAGGAAAGCTGATATCACGCAGGGTGCAATACACGAAAAATATGCAACTACACCACAGTGCTAAAGAGACTGGGTAAATCTGCTGAAGGGCCATCATAAACCACGCGCCCATCGGTCAGACGAATCGTGCGTGGGCAGCGCATGCTTAAACGTGGATCGTGGGTCACGATAACAATCGCACACTGATGCTCAACGTTAAAACGCTCAAATAAGCTAAACACTTCATCGGCGGTTTGCGTATCCAGATTACCAGTGGGCTCATCGGCTAAAACCAAGGCAGGACGTGTGACCAATGCGCGGGCGATGGCCACCCGCTGCTGCTGTCCACCGGATAATCGATTGGTGGGCTGGCGCATATAACTGGCTAAGCCCACTTCATTTAATAAGTACTCGGCATACGCCAGTTGCTCAGCCGATGGCTTACCGTAACGTAACATCAACGGCATCAACACATTATCCAGCACACTAAAAGCACTGATCAAATGGTGAAACTGAAAGACAAAACCAATCGATTCACTGCGCAATTGTGTGTGTTGCTGCTCACTTAAGCCTTGAGTCAAATGCCCTTGAATACGCAATTCACCGGATGAAGGCTCATCCAACAAACCCATCAAGTTCAGCAAGGTACTTTTACCTGAACCAGAAGTCCCCACCAAAGCCACTAACTCACCGCGACTGACTTGCAGTGAAATATCATGCAGCACATGATTTTCCAATGGGGTACCACCATTGAAAATTTTGTTGATGTTATCCAACTGCAAGACCACGCTCTGGTCAGCTGCATGAGTGAGGATATGAGATTTAGACATAACGAATAGCCACCGCCGGATCATATTTTGCAGCACGGCGCGCTGGCACCATCGCGGCAATCACACCTGAAGCGGTCGCAATCAGAATCGCTGATAACAACATCGAAGGTTCCAGGCCAATATAAAATAAACGCTCGCCGATATTATTAAATACCTGCACCAAGGTATAACCCACCATCACCCCTAACAGTGAGCCGGCTAAACCGAGCAAGCCCCCCTGCAAGAGAAAGACCCGCAAAATCTGCTGCTGAGAACTGCCCATGGCGCGCAAAATACCAATCTCACGGGTACGCTGCACTACACTCACCGCCAGTACACTGGCAATCCCAAAGATCACCGATAAGGCGACAAAGATACGAATCATTTGCGTGGTCATGGTTTGTGAGCGCAAAGCATTCAATAGCTGACCGTTACTTTCCATCCAACTCTGCACATGTAAACCCGTAAGTTTTTTAATGCGCTGCGCCCAATATTCCGCGGTAAAAACATCGGATATTTTAAGCTCTAGAATTGTTACGCCACCCGGTAAATTTAAGAGAGTTTGCGCTTGTTTAAGATCGGTGTAGACATAACGGCTGTCCAATTCACGCACTCCCAGCTCAAAGATACCGGCTACATCCATAATACTTTGGCGGTTATCACCGGCATCCAAACGTAATTTATCGCCGGTGCGCAAACCTAAGTCTTCAGCGAGCTGCACACCAATCAAGACATTGCTGGCACCCACACTAAAGCGCCCTTCTTGCAGATAGTCTTTAAGCTCAATAATGCCAGCATAGCGTTCAGGATCAATGCCCATAATCGCCACTGAGGCGCGTGCTGTGCCTTTTTGTGCAAAAGCAGGGCCAGAAATCAACGGTGAGACCGTATTTAATATCGGATTCTGATCCAACACATCACGCACTTCTTGCCAGTTATTAATAGTTTGCAAGCGCTGCGCACGAGGACTTTCGAGCGCCCAGATATACTTGCCTTCCGGCGTTTCAGAAAAATTATTGTGCTGGCGAGTCGCTTCAATACGGATATGCGCTTGCGTACCGAGAGTTCGATCAATCACGTTATTTTGCAGACCCATCATCAGCGCAGTAATAAACACAATCACCGCTGCACCGACCGAAATGGCCACACTAATCAGCAAAGTTTGTAATGGGTTATCCGCCAGAAAACGCAAAGCAATACGCCACTCAATCCACAGAGAGTTGCGCAAATCGCGGATACGGCTAACGAATGACATGCGGTGCCTGCTCAAAATGCACCCGAGTACGCTGGCCATCACTGAGTTGATCCGCCTGCACCACAATATCGCCCTTGTCTAAACCTGAAAGGATTTCACTGTGGCTAATATTACGTAAACCCAACTCAACATCCACGGCACTGACGACACCATCCTGCCAGCGCAACACTTGAGCATGTCCTGCCGAATTAGACAGTAAGTAATCATTGGGCAAGACCAAAGCATTTTCTCGCTCGGCGGCAATAATATTAGCCGAGACAGTCATGCCCTGCAGAAAGGCATAACGCTGATCGGCTGCATCGGCCAAGACACTGATATGCACGTCAATAGTACCGCGCGCACTGTCCACCGCTGGAGCAATAAAGCTCACTACACCCGGCACAGTATGATCAGGCCAAGCATCGGCAATCAGTTGCACCGGTTGCTGTAATTGTAAGGGGGCAAAGTTTTTCTCATCCAGCGCCACCACCACTTCTAAACCATCGCTGGCGACACCGTCACGATCCAAACCATCACTGCGGGCAATTTCCAGTAGAACTTTACTGGGCTGCACTAAATCGCCGGGCTCAACATTGCGCGTCTGTACCCGTCCCGCAAAGGGCGCATAAATGCGCGTCTTGGCTAATTCAGCTTTAGCGCTATCAATGCGTTGCTCTAGTAACTGCTGTTCAGTACTACCGGCAGCCAAAGACTCAGCCGAGAGCTGTGCGCGGGTTAAGGCTGTTTTAGCATTCAGTTCGATGCGTTGAGCTTGCTCAACCTGCTCAGCAGAAATCACACCTTTATCCGCTAAGGCTTCACGACGGCGGGCTTCACGACTGGCTTGGCGCAGATTATCGCGCGCTTCAACTAAAGCGGCTTGCGCTTGCGGACGACTGTTTTTTTGCAATTGCTGCAGTAGGGTTTGCGCTTGCGCTAAGCGTGACTGCAACTCTTCAGGATTGAGCTCAATCAGCAAATCACCTTGGCTGACTTGATCACCTTCACGCACATGGCGGGCGGTGACCGTACCGGTGATTTCGCTACCGATACGTGCCAGCGACTGATAACGCACTTCGCCACTGGCAACAATCCGTAGCTCCAGTGGCATCGGCTCAACCGTTAAAGCAGGTAATACGGGTCCACGCCATTTCTGCACACCAATCAGTGCTGCTGCGCACATCCCTGCGATAACAACTCCATAGACAATGCGCATGTAAACCCCTTAAAACAACACTAAACCAGTTCGATACCGTCTGGCAGAATACGGATCACACCGTGTTTATACAGACCACCAATGGCTTTTTTGAAGTTACCTTTACTCACGCCAAAGGTTTCAGCAATCAGTGGTGCGGGGCTTTTATCACTTAATGGCAAACGCCCATTGTTAGCATCCAGCTTAGCCAAAATCGCTTCGCTGAGTGCATCACGCAGTTGTTGGCCTTGTGGCTGCAAGCTTAAGTTGATTAAGCCATCGTCACGGACTTCGCGGATAAAACCACGCTCTTCCATACCACCGCGCAAAAATTTAAAGGCTTCGTTTTTATGAATTAAGCCCCAGTGCTGGCGATTGATAATGGCTTTAAAGCCCAAATCAGTTGGCTCAACAATCAGCAAATCAACTTCTTGACCGACAGTGTAGCTGCCTGGTGTGAGATCAAGATAACGGTCCAAGTGCGCCGTTGCAGTAATACGTTTAGTACGCTCATCAATATAGGCATACACCACGCAATAATCACCAATCTGCAGCGGACGTTTTTCTTCAGAATGCGGCAGCAATAAGTCTTTATTTAAGCCCCAATCTAAAAATAAACCCACAGGGTTGATATCCACCACCTTGAGACTGGCAAACTCACCGACTTTAATGGTTGGCGTGCGGCTGGTGGCAATAATACGATCTTCACTGTCGAGATAAACAAAGACGTTGACCCAGTCTTCATCTTCGCAGGGCTCACCTTTGGGCATTTCACGCCGTGGTAAAAGAATATCTCCATCATGACCGCCATCCAAATACACGCCAAAATCAGCCTGTCGAATGACCTGCAGGGTATTCATATCTCCAATCAACGCCATGCGTATGCACCTTAGTTCAGCTCTTAAAGAAATCTATTATGCCTGTTTAATCAGCATAAGCGGGTGATTTAATGACGCACCTGCACAGGCAGGCGCGCTAAACAATACAAACAAGCCTAGATGACCAGACTCAAGGCCGTATCACTCATCCAGTAACAACCGTTCTTCCACTACTTCGGCTAATCGATCGGGTTGGAATTTAGATAAAAAGTTATCACAACCGACTTTTTTCACCATGGCCGCGTTAAAGCTGCCCGACAGTGATGTGTGCATCACCACATACAGATCATGCATACGCGGGTCTTTACGGATTTCAGTGGTGAGGCGATAACCATCCATTTCTGGCATTTCCGCATCGGTAATGACCATTAATAACTTTTCGGTCAACACTTCGCCTTGATCAGCCCACTCCTGCAACTGTTGCAAACCTTTTAGACCATCAGTGGCCTTATGCACAATCATACCCAGTTGACCTAAAGCATCGGTGAGCTGGTTAATCGCTACGCGCGAGTCATCAACAATCAGCACTTCACGACCACGAGCTTTGCCTAAAATTGGACTGCTAAGGGTTTCCTCAGAGATCTTAGTGTTCATCGGAACAATTTCAGCCAACACTTTTTCAACGTCAATAATCTCAACAATCGCATCATCGACATTGGTAATTGCAGTGAGGTAATGCTCGCGACCGGCCGTGCGCGGTGGCGGCTGAATGCTTTCCCAGGTCAGATTGACAATACGCTCAACATTACCAATTAAAAACGCCTGAACCGAGCGATTGTACTCAGTCACGATCACAGTACTGTTTTCATTGGGAATCAAAGGGCGCATGCCCACGGCTTGGGCTAAATCAATCACAGGAATGGTTTTTCCACGCAGACTAATCACACCACACATATGCGGGTGACGCTGCGGGATCAGAGTCAATTTAGGTAAGCGCACCACTTCTTGCACTTTAAAGACGTTGATGGCGAATAGCTGGCGACCGTGCAAACGAAACATTAAAATTTCGAGACGGTTTTCACCCACAAGTTGCGTGCGCTGATCAACACTATCAATAAGACTGGCCATCGATAACACCTTTTAAAAACGATATACGCAGATATCGGCCAACTCAGCTAAAGCATAAGTGGCCGAAACGCTTCAATCGTCTAGTGTACACAAGGGCTCGCGGATGCGAACCACTTGATTACGATGTGTAAAAAGACCGTTACAGAGTTAAGTCACGGTTTGACGCTTTGAGGAACTCTTTTTTCAGATCGTCAAAGGTATGCACTGCTGGAAACTGCGGGAACTCAGCAATCACATTGTCCGGCGCGTGGAATAAAATACCCGCATCCGCTTCTGCCAACATAGTAGTGTCGTTGTATGAATCACCTGCAGCAATAATGCGGTAATACAACGTTTTCAGTGCCAAGACTGCCTGACGCTTAGGGTCTTTTTGACGCAGTTGATAATCAACCACACGACCGTTTTCATCAGTCACCAGCTTGTGACACAGCAATGTTGGGAAACCCAGCTGACGCATCAACGGCTGTGAGAACTCATAAAACGTATCCGAGAGAATCACAACTTGGAAACGCTCACGCAACCAATTGACAAACTCAACCGCACCGTCCAATGGTTTGAGCGTGGCGATCACTTCTTGGATGTCATTTAAGGTCAGACCATGCTCATCCAGAATACGCAGACGCTGTTTCATCAGCACATCGTAATCAGGGATATCACGCGTGGTCGCCCGTAGTGATTCGATACCCGTTTTTTCTGCAAAGGCAATCCAGATTTCTGGAACCAATACACCTTCAAGGTCTAGGCAGGCGATTTCCACAGCAATTCCTCATCACATAAAAAAGAGGCACTCTAGCCCCTCCACCCAGTCCATGCAAGATTAAGATGCTTTATCCAACACATCCATAGCCAGATAGCATAAGCATAACGGTTTTTATTCGTTCTAATCACGGCACTCTGTTTGCTAGTATGGTGCTTTAACGACGCATCTATATTTTTAGGATTCAGCCATGACCTCCATAATTGATCTGCAGCAACTGATCACTGATTGCACCGACGCCACACCACAAACCATCCTAAAGCAGGCCTTTGCGGCCTTTGGTGATGAGCTGTGGCTGTCTTTTAGTGGTGCAGAAGATGTTGTGCTGTTAGACATGGCGTGGAAAATCAATCCGCAAGTTAAAGTCTTCAGCCTCGATACCGGGCGTTTGCACCCTGAAACCTATCGCTTTATTGAGCAAGTGCGTGAGCATTATAAAATTCAGATCGAAGTGCTCTCACCCGATGCCACACAGGTCGAAGCTTTAGTGCGCGACAAAGGCTTATTTAGTTTTTATAAAGACGGCCACAGTGAATGTTGCGGCATCCGTAAAATCGCCCCACTGCGACGCAAACTGAGCACTGTTAAAGCCTGGGCCACCGGCCAGCGCCGCGATCAAAGCCCAGGCACACGCAGTCAGGTTGCAGCCGTTGAGCTGGACAGTGCTTTCTCAACCCCAGAACAACCACTGTATAAATTTAATCCGTTAGCGCAAATGAGCAGCGAAGAAGTCTGGGCCTATATTCGTATGCTGGAACTGCCCTTTAACAGTCTGCACGAACGTGGTTTTATCAGTATCGGCTGTGAGCCCTGCACGCGCCCAGTACTGCCCAATCAACATGAGCGTGAAGGCCGCTGGTGGTGGGAAGAAGCCACACAAAAAGAGTGTGGTTTACACGCTGGCAATATCGCTACCGATAAATAAACAGCCCAACATAATCAATTATAAAAATAAATCCACTGCATTTCTCAACCCAATGACAACATCCTGCGCCAAGCTGGTTATACTTGGCGCAGGATGCTGCCTGCTGGGTATTGACTCGGCAGTTGCGTAAGCTAACTTTTATTTTTGCTATTGATTTGGGAGCCCTATGAAAACCCCTGCACGCTTAATCCCCCTCGTTGAAGACGGGCTGATTGATGAGGTTTTACGCCCCCTAATGAACGGCAAAGAAGCCGTAGTTTATGTGGTGCGCAGCGGTGATGATATTCGTTGTGCCAAAGTCTACAAAGACATGGACAAACGCAGCTTTAAAAAAGCCTCGCTGTACCGTGAAGGTCGCAAATCCGGCAACAGCCGTCGCTCACGCGCGATGGAGAAAGGCTCTAAGTTTGGCCGCGAACAAGCAGAAGAAGCCTGGCAGAACGCCGAAGTCGACGCCCTGTATCGCCTCGCTGCCGCTGGCGTACGCGTACCTGAGCCTTACGGCTGCTTTGATGGCGTGTTACTGATGGAGCTGGTGACTTTACCCAACGGCGAAGTTGCACCTCGCCTGAACGATGTCAGCCTCGAGCCCGAGCAAGCGCGCAAAGATCACGCCACCTTAATGGAGTCGGTCAAACGCATGCTCTGTGTTGGCTTAGTGCACGGTGACTTATCTGAATTTAACGTACTGGTGGATGAAAACGGTCCGGTGATTATCGACCTTCCGCAAGCTGTGGATGCCGCCGCCAATAACAACGCCTTCTTTATGCTCAACCGTGATGTGAATAATATCACTGAGTATTATGGCCAATACGCACCTGAGCTTTTAGAGACTCGCTTTAGCCCAGAGATGTGGAGCCTCTATAAAGAAGGCAAACTGGAAATGGATACGGTACTCACTGGCGAGTTTATCGAACCTGAAGGTGAAGCCGATATTGATTCGGTGATGGCAGATATTCAAGCAGTACTCAGCGAAGAACGTGAGCGTGTCGCCCGTTTGAATGCTGAAGACTTTGACGATTACTAAGAAAACGCAGGCTGTTCTAAACCACTTTCTGTAGTCAAAAAAAAGCCTCCGCTCGATATGCTCGAGAACGGAGGCTTTTTCTTAAGACGGTTAGGCAATGGTCTATGCTGGCATTTTAGCACTCAGTTGTTTTTGCGCATTGCGACATGTTGTCGCTTAGGATCTTGGTCTTCAAGATGTACCCAGCATCTCTCGATTAAAAACCTCAACAGCTCTGCCCCGCCCTATATGCGCAAACCATCCGATTAAAATAAATCTGCAAGCATTCGCTCGACGCCATGAGCGCATCAGCCCATTATTGGATCACTTTTCTATAGGCATAAAAAAACCCGCTACTGAGAGCGGGTTCTTCGTACAAGCACTGGCGGTGTGCTTGCTATATATGGTGCCCGGAGCCGGAATCGAACCGGCACGAAGTTACCTTCGAGGGATTTTAAGTCCTAGAATAAACATAGCAATATCAACCACTTAACTCTTATTACTTTCCGCACTCGATAGCTTTTAGCTGCCTTAAAGACCAATGATTGCGCGGAAGTTAAAATAATACCGGAAAGGATTTCAACACTTTTTATCAATATTAACTAACAACTTAAAGACCGACGATTACTGCCGGCCGGCATTAATTTCTTCCGTTTTGTCTGACAAACACAAAATCTCGAAGATAGGCAAGAATAGCGCCACCAAAGGCGCTACTGAATAACATGCTGTCAATTTTATTAATATCATCGGGGCACAACCATCGCCAGTCGTGAGGAAGAACTAAATGCGAAAACCGGACAATGAATAAAATCAGCAGCATTAATGCGCCTGTGCGTAAAAACCATTTAAATATGGTAAGAAAATCTAACTGAATGTTTTTCTTTCCACCTTCAAGAGTGTCCTGCTCTTTCTGGCTTTTTTTTGTGTTCAATAACTCCAACTCAGGAGCTTTTATGTCATCAAACATCCCTGTCCCTTCCTGCAATCAATCAATCACGACAACTTGTACATTTCATGCACGCTAAGAGCTTACTTTGCTTTTGTAGTGCTCTTTAATCGTCTCATTGGAAATAAGACACCCAGCATAATGGTTTTTTCCACCAGCTTGCCAAGTAATATCCCAAGGCGTTCTTGGTTGATGAGTTAAAGCTGATAGATGGACACCATCATGCTTTCCATAAACCTCCCAAATCCGCTCCAATAAAGCTAGAGATTTTTCATGCGGAAGAGGGTTCTGTTCATCACCAATAACCCCATTATTATCAACAGGAGCTGTGATTGTTTTTCGCCCATACGCTTTAACTTTATGATACAAATCAGGAATGACAGGACCATACTGCCAAGCCTCAACAGCATCATTGATAAGAGTCTGGTCAAAATAACCTAGATGCCAGCCATGAGCGATGTAGACCAGTTTAATCAGCTTCATCGGTGTGATAGCTATACCGGTATCAAAAGATTTTTGCAGGAAAAAATTAGCAACACTTTCACTAGATACAGGATGAGTCATATCCATAACGCCCCTCCTTTTATAAAACAATACTCTGTTTTTACAGATTATTATAATACCACCCTCCCCTAGGTAATACTCATAAAACTGCCTCTCTGCCTGTCTACGGGCTCCCTAGAGATTTATCTAGCCAGTATCAAACAATATCATTATACCGTTGACGCCCTGACTGTTTCTCGCTATCTTTCCCGCGTCGCTGCAAATTCAGCGATACGGGTTTGGTCGCCCAAAAAATTGTCAAGGCGCACAGCGCCGCGTAAGCGGTTTTTTTGTGCTCACTTTATGGTGAGCTGTGCGTGGGAGGCGTTCGCGCCTGCCGGTATCCTTGACGCCGGTCGACCAACCTACGCATAGTTCGCCACCCTCTTGCTTGGTCGCAACGTTGGTGAACTCCATAAGTTCAAGGAGTTCCATAATGAAATCTCTAACTTTCCAAAACACTCAATTTAATATTGTCGATCACAACAACAAGCGTTGGTTGTCGGCAGTAGATATTGCGCGCGCATTAAACTAATGCGAATGATGACGCTGTGGCTCGTATTTTCAGACGCAATAAGGACGAGTTCTCTAGCGACATGACCGAGACAGTCAAATTGACCTCCTCGGGAAACCTGCACAAAGAAGTCCGCATTTTCTCCCTGCGCGGGGCACACCTAATAGCAATTTTCTCCCGCACCAAGGTCGCTAAAGAGTTTCGTAATTGGGTGCTCGATGTACTGGATAAAGAAACATATCAATCAGCACCTGTGACAAAAAGCAGAGCCCTACCTTCCCCGCTAACCATCGAGCAGCAAAGCGTTATCAAAGATATGGTGAAGGCTCGCGTTACCGCCCTAGCACCAAGCAAGCAGGCCAAGGCAGCAATTACATGCTGGTTAGCGCTGAAGTCGAAGTTCGGGTGTACCTATAAAGAAATCGAATCAGAGCAGTTCACTGATGCAGTGAGCTTGGTAGCGCGGTTACCGCTTGAGGGCGAGTTCCTTGGCCAAGTAGAACAGCAAGCCGGAACCATGCTAACCAACCACCAGCTGTACGACGTGTGGTTTGTCTGCCACCATTTCAACTACCTGTACGAGATATTCAAGTGGCACGAACTGTACAAGCACCTAACCGGTTTAGGCAGTCAGGCTGGTATAGAAATGATTGACCACTTTAAGGATGGCTATACTGGCACTCAAAGTCTCAAGGCCCTTATGCCAGAGTTTAAGGCAGCGCAGCAGCGCTTGGGAATAAGTCGAGGTTATTAATTAACATAAGGCAACAGAAGACTATTCAAAAAAAGCCCTTAAAATTTTATTTTAGGGGCTTTTTTTAATTTTACTTTAATCAGGATATATTAAAAAAACCACTATATATTATTAGGGCTATAAAAAAACAAAAAGACATCTACCCCACAACAAAAGCAAGACAATATAGCTAATTAAAATCTTTCAAAGCATTATTAACACATATTCTATAATGTTCACTTTCATCTTGAAGCATAGGCAATACTTTCTCAAAAGAACCTAGCGCTGCTATATATAATAAATCATAAGAAACACTAGCTCTCACATCCAGCCTTTTCATAACATATGCAATATATGCTTGTATAGCAGTTTTCAAAAAATGCCCTCTTATATGTCTATAAAGAGGATACCCCAATTCATTTATTTTATCAGAGACAATTTCAATGTAATGAGGATCAATATCCTGCACATTGATACTGGAAAAATAATCAATTAATTTATCATTATTAATGATAGGTATTTTTTTGCTCATAACAAACTGACTACAGTTATCACCCATAACTCTTATTCCTGCGCCTGACAAATGAGAAGAAGCATCAATGGTCACTAACTGTCTTGTGCTACTTACAAAATCTTCATACCAGCTATCAGAGTCCATATCTTCGCTTCGACGAGATCTTCCTTTACTTAACTTAAATAAAACATCCTTCAATACCAACTTACTATACAAAGAGTTTTCTATTGAATAACCATAAGTATAAACAACCTTATCATGACAAACTAGACTCCCTTCAATATCTTTATAATCCTTATCTCTAGCAACCAAAACATCTAGACCATTACTCATTATCAGTCTTATTTTTTCATCTATCTCTTCAGAGCCATTTAAACTTATAATCTCAAAAGTAAAATCAGAGTACAAGTTAAAAACAGAATTCCAAAAAGGAATATCATCATCTCCTTCCACATAAAGAATAAAATCTTTATCGTAAAATAAATTTGTAATATTCTCAGCATCTACAGAATAATTAAAAGCGTCCATAATATCACCCTTGTAGACAAGTAATATCTTTCATATTTATAATGCTTTCTTTATACTTACTTGCCACTTCAGGTGAGTGTGTTGCTACAATTATTTGCGCTGAAGTATTTAATTTTTTTACAGTCGGGATGATTTTTCGCTGCCATTCAATGTGTAATGATATTTCAGGCTCATCAGTTAAATATATATAAGGCTTATTACGTTGCAACAAAACTTCTATCAAAAGTATAAGCAGCTGTTTCTCCCCGGAAGAAAGTTTAAAAATATCTATATTCCTTGAGCTTTCTATTGTTAGAACACCACCAATAAATACAAATTGCTTATCTGTAATAAATCCAGACAACTCAGATATAAACAAATCAACCTGACTATATATATTTTTTATTTCTATTTCTGCCTTCAATGAAAGTTCTGAAACCTTCTGTACTCTATTAGAGGCTTCTAGAGGAGCCAGATTTAAATTAATACTCTCTTCGTTTTTATTTTTCTGACTAAGTGCATTTTTTAAATCAATAACACTTTTCTCTACTGAGGTTACATGCTCAGTAATTTTTTAGATATAGTACTTCCTGAAATACCAAGCTGCTCGTAAGCAAGCAGTAACTTTTCTTTTTCAGTTTCAGCACTATATTCAAGTAATAATTTTTTTCTTATACCTCCTTCATTTTGACTATATAGCAATGATGTTAACACATCTTTTTGTAGCCTTATCGAAACCTCTCTAGATCGCTGAGACAACTCTAATTGATACTTATTTAAACCTTGAAGCAACTCATACAATCTCATATCAACAGGAGAACTATATTTTCTTGCTATCTCTCGATCCAAGCCTTCTATATCACTCTTTCTATATCTATATACAGACAAAGACGATAAAGACACTATAGTGCTTAAAATACTTTTAACCTCACTTATTTTATCTGAGTATTTTTTTCGAGCGCTAAAATACTTACGATATTCCTCACTATTAAAAATATTAAACTCATAAGATCTATTTGAAATAGAGTACTTAACTAACGCAGCCCCACCCATATCCGTTTTAGTTACTGATATAGTTCTAGCTCTTTTGCCGCTAGAAAGCTTTATCGTAACCTTTTTAAATAAACTTTCTAAAAGCCCTTCAGAGTCAACTGTGAGTATAGAGCTTAAAATATCCATGAAAGTTGTTTTGCCAGTACCATTTCTACCAATAAGTATATTTACATCTTTATTAAAATTAACAAATATACGTGACTCACCCCAAAACCCGTCTATTGCAACATTATCAATTTTATACATATTTAAAATCCACCTTATACTCTCTCAATAAGAAATATATCATTGACTCTGCATCTCCCAGCCGGCATTGGAAATACACTTACCATCTTGCCAAAAGTTAGCTTCCCCAGCATCCGATTTGTAGCGCTGTCTATGAATGCCCCAGAAGCTAATGCTGATGCAGTTAGTGATATGGCTGGACGATGACCTGCTGCGTATACTTTATCTGAAAAAATGATTTTGCCGCTGGCGTCCACACTCTTATAAGCTTGTAAGAATGCAATAGATGGGTGCAAAAAGGATGCGACAAGGATTGCCGCATAAAAGAACGGTTTGAGATTTAACACGAATATTTCGTCCTTGAATATAATGCTCGTAACCTAGCACAATGCCACTCCTAGTCAATAGCCAAGCAGACGCCACCTACACGAACTGTACGCAGCGCTCAGCGCCTCAACTTCTGCTATTGCACTTCTAAGGCGTCAAGAATTAGGTTCTGGTAGTAGCCCACTGGTCGTGGCATCGTTTCCTGCACCAGTTGTGGTATTGGTGGTGCGGTCACTTGCGGCGCTACCACTACATGCCCCACTTGCGGAGACGACGCGCACCCTGATAGGACGACTAGCAAGCTCATCAGCAAGGCTGAGCAATTTCATCTTTTGCAGCATGGTCGTTTTCCTCTTGTTGTTTTACTTGGGCATCTAGCGCAGCCTGTTTTTTGTCACGGTCTTCCGTAAGGTCAGCCAGAGTTTTCTCAGCTTGTGCTGCTTGCTGCTCAACTTTTCCTTTTAATTTTTCCAGCTTTTCCGTGGCTGCACGACCTCCTTGCAAGTAACCACCGGCGAAAGCTGCTGTAAACGCGATAATCATTGCTGTGATGATTAGCAGTGCGCTGCTGATTGTATTTTTCACGGTTTCCAATCTCCATACATAAACAGGCATAAAAGCGGGTCAAGAATCTGCGGTCTTCTAGCTTGGTAAACAACAGCAGAGCAAGCTTAATCAGCATCGTTTGAGCCCTCTTGCGCCTTGATGCATTTATCGTGACGCTCAAGCTGCCGTGTCCACACGCCAGGACATCTATGGTTACCCGGTGTGGAGCAATCAAAGCCTGCTGCAAAGCGCCACTTTAGTAATGAGTCGCACGCTTGGCGATACTGACCAACCTGAAGATGCCTGCGCATGGACGAGCCGCGCCAGTTGCCAATGCCATACTGGCCAACGAAGTCGAGGTAAACGTCATACTCGACCTGATATAGCGATACGCCAGGAATCGAGTTTCGAAATAGCTTCTCGTCTCCGCTCATAAGGTTTCGAGCTAGCTGCTCTGCTCGTTTTTTTGTGATGGGAGGGTCGTTCATTTTGACTTTGGTACCGTCTTCGTACCGAGTAGAGCCATGACCTATAGTTGGCACATCGCCTTTCGTTGGGATTATTGGCGTATTGCTGAAGCCTTCATAGCCAACCCACGCAGAGAAGCCTGCTGCGCTGATCGTTAATAGGTACGCTGAAATGCGCTGTCTAAATGGTTGGTTCATGACTCGCACTTCTCGCGCAGTAAAGCGATTTGCGCATCATGCATTTCTTGAGCCTTGCGCTCTGCTAGTCGCCTTGCGTGACTGGCTTCAGCTCTATCAGCCTCTTCACGCTTATCTCTTCGGAGCGCTAATCACGTGCACCAGTACTTAAGCTGGCGTAAAGAAGCACCAGTTAGAGCAAACAGGGAAAACTGCTGCTCAACGTAGCAATCAATTTAGCCGGCGAATTTGCAGCGCTAGTAATCAAAATCAAGGCTCGCAAAGAGTTGCTACCAACCTACTCTACTTGCTTGATTATTAACGAGAACGGTGACGCTATGACAGAGAGCATGCTACCTAGTCGTTTCGATAGAGCCAGAGCAACTGCAGGCATACCCAAATCTGCATTTCAGATGCGCGACCTGCATGCAAAAGCTGATACAGATAAAGCGGGGTCTAGTGGTGACATTTTGCAGACCAGCGATCAATTAGGTCATACAAATGTAACCATTACTTAGCCATATAGCCGTGACAGAAAAGACAAGAGAGTTACGCCTACAAAATAATAGAAGTGCGGAAAAATCTATAAAACGCAGAAAATATTTTACTACAGGCATAAAAAAACCCGCTACTGATAGCGGGTTCTTCGTACAAGCACTGGCGGTGTGCTTGTTATATATGGTGCCCGGAGCCGGAATCGAACCGGCACGAAGTTACCTTCGAGGGATTTTAAGTCCCTTGCGTCTACCTATTCCGCCATCCGGGCGGTAGAAGCGTGATTGGATTTTGCTTAGTGCGTCTCCCAATCGAGGGCGCTAATATAAGACAACTTTCCGCTAAGTGCAAGCCCTTGTTGAAGTTTTTCTTTAAAAAGTGACTTTATCTAAAATAACATACAGCAGAACTCTGCAGCAGACGATTTAATCGCAACCCATAACACTCAATTGACGACCCCAACGCAGTCTCTACAACCTTAAAGTACAATATAAACCAATGCGATTAGTATTCCTGCTCATTTTATAGGTAATAACATAAAAAAACCTGCTTTCTAGCGCTTCGCCTAGTTTACTTAATCCAGCGAATGCGTAACATATGCGCAGTCAACTTATCATTGGATAAGTTGCTTCCATGAAAACCCATATTAAGGGGAACAATATGAATAATGTTCTAAAACTTTCTGCATTAGCGCTTGCTGCTGTATTAGCAACAGGTTGCAGCACGACTACAAAAGAAACTGACGCACGCTTAACAGCTGTTGAAGATTCAGTGATGCGTGCGCAAGCTCGCGCTGATGAAGCGTACAGCAAAGCTGGTGATGCAATGAGCGCTGCTCAAAATGCACAGCAAACAGCTGACGAAGCTAACGAACGCGCTCTGCGTATGTTAGAAAAAGCTAGCCGCAAGTAATTTTACTTGTTCTAGTCAAAAGGCCAACACAATGTGTTGGCCTTTTTTTTAACACTTATTTTTTACTGTGCATGCGCTGCAATAACTCAGCTTCAGACTGGCTTAAACCACAGGACTGTTTTAAATCCTCAGCCGTAGCACCCAAACCGATTAATCGTGCCGCTTGGGTAAAGGACAGACTGCCTGGATCTTTCAGCTCTAAGCGCAAGATCTTATCAGGCAATGGCGCTACTTTTTTTTGTAACTCATCCACATTTTGCCCCATACGCATATTACTTGCCGCATAGGTTTCTAAGCGCTTATGCAAGATTTTCAACGCATTCTTATACTGTTCTGTTTGTTTTGCATGCAACAGTTCTTGGTGTTGTTTTTTTCTCCACAGCAGATACACAGCAACACTGTTGCCGATACACACTAGGGATAAAAAAGACAACACCAGCAGCCACATTATAAGCTGTCCAGCTCTGACCATTCGTCTTCATTGAGCATTTTTTCCAGCTCAACCAAAATCAATAGCTCGCCATTTTTATTACACACGCCTTGAATAAACTTAGCTGCATCTTTATTGCCGACGTTGGGCGCTGTTTCCATCTCAGACTGACGCAGATACACCACTTCAGCCACGCTATCCACCAGAATACCTATGACTTGCTTATCCACTTCAATAATCACTACGCGGGTATTATCACCAATTTCAGCTGGCTCTAAACCAAAACGCTGGCGGGTATCAATCACCGTTACCACATTACCGCGCAAGTTAATAATGCCCAATACATAACTGGGTGCGCCAGGCACAGGGGCAATTTCTGAATAGCGTAAAACTTCCTGTACCTGCATCACATTAATGCCATAGGTTTCGTTATCTAGACGAAAGGTCACCCATTGTAAAATAGGGTCATCGGCACTGTGAGCGGATGAGTTCTTCATTATTCTTCCCCTTAATTTGAGCTCTTTGGCTCACGATAATCACAATTTTCCAGTTACTGCTGATATAGCACAATGCGGTTTATCTTTCACTGTAATCAGCTGCGCTAAGACTTCAAGATCCAATAAAGCACACATATGCTCAATCACAGTTCCAGCCAACCAAGCGCGCTGACTGCGCTGAGTTCGCCACTTCACTTGATCGGGCTGTAAACGAATAGCATGACGCACTTGATGCACCGCTAGACCCCAATCACAGCCATTGATCGAGATCACATACTTTAAGTTATCACGCGAGCCTGCAGTATAACGTTCAGGCATCACCCAACGTGCTGTTTCTAATACTTTTAAATTGCCCTGTGGTGTCGCTAATATACCAAGAAACCAATCCGGCTGGCCGAATAACGGCGTTAACTCATCCGCCTCAAACCGATAGATAGTGCCTAATGCGCTTAGAGGGACAGCCAAAGCCAATCCCGCTACATCAAAAAGCAAACATTCAAACGGACTATCTGCCCAACTGACTTTACCCAACTCAGCCTCAGTCTCTACAGAAGCAACTGCGCTGGACTGCACATCATCCTCGTCTTGCGTATCTAAGCGACCTATAGATACCGGTAGCCGGCTGATCTGCTCTTCACTGATCAATGGCTCACGTAATGCAAGTTGAGGCAACGTCAGCGCAGGCGCAGTCAACTCCTTATAAGACGGATCGATGTGCAGCACTGACTGAACAGGATTCGACTGAGCGACACGACTGAGCGCAGGCTCAACCTGCATCTCAGGTACGGCATCATCCAACAGTTCATCTAAATAGTTCTGCAAGGCAGCATGCTGGGTATCTTTACTCATAAGCCATTCCAGACCATCGTCCATTCACTGTGCATAAAAAGGTTCTATTGGCTTGCAGTCTGTTTATCCAAGGCTATCTCTGCAGCTGGGGCAGACACTGTTGGCATAGCCGCACCCTCAGCCGACAGCGCTGGTCTCGATTGCAAGTACACTCGCAGCACATGCTTTAACAAAGCACGATAAGCCAAAATCGCACGGCTATTTTTATCAAAACGCGATGGTACCAGCCCAGCCCGACTGGCATCACGCAAACGCGTATCCACCGGTATATAGGCCGGCCATAACATCTCCGGATACTGCTTTTTTAACATACTCAGTGCCGTGATTGAAGCTTGGGTACGGCGATCAAATAAGGTCGGCACAATACTATAGGGCAATGTTTGTTTACGTGAGCGATTGATCATTTTTAAGGTATTGACCATGCGCTCCAAGCCTTTCAAAGCAAGAAACTCGGTTTGCACCGGAATCAATAAATGCTCGCTGGCCGCTAAGGCATTGACCATCAGTACACCCAGCAAGGGCGGGCTATCAATCAAGGCAAAATCAAAATCATCTTGCAACAACCCCAGCGTACGCGTGATGACTAAACCTAACCCCCCTTTGCCGGGCGATTGGCGCTCTAATACCGCTAAAGCAGTGCTGGCCGGAAGCAATTTAAGGTTCTCATGGCTGGTATCGCGCAGTAGCTTTTCAGGTAATGACAGCGGAATAAAGCCTGAGTGCTGGAATAAGTCATAGCAGCTGTGTTCCATAGTGTCGGGATCATAGCCAAAGTAACTGGTCATCGAGCCGTGCGGATCTAAGTCCACCACCAGAACACGCTTGCCGGCATCAGCCAACAGACCCGCAAGCGCCAGCGTAGTGGTCGTTTTACCGACGCCGCCTTTCTGGTTTGCCACGGCCCAGATTCTCATCGCATACCCCAAGCTTAATCACACTGCATTGAACTGCTATTGTGCCGCGCCAAGCGCTTGACGCCACACCTTCGTTTATATTCACTTAGAGTATAACAAGCAATCTATATGCCACCTTAACGATATAGAGGCCTTACTCAGCCTGGATCACTGCAGGATGGCGATCTTGATCGGTATGGCGTGAGATCACTAAAACAACACGACGATTACGCGCCCGCCCAACCGCATCGACATTATCGGCAATAGGACGAAACTCACCATAACCGACCGCCGCTAAACGCTCAGGCTTGACCCCATCCATCGCTAGCAGTCTAACGATACTGGCCGCCCGTGAGGCCGATAATTCCCAGTTCGTCGGGTATTGTGCAGTACTGATCGGACGGTTATCGGTAAAGCCTTCAACCTGCACCGGATTATCATAAGGCGCTAAAATATTTGAAATTTTCTCAATAATATCAAAGGCATCTTGATGAGGAATCGCATCACCACTGGGAAACAATAGACTTGAACTCAGCTCCAACTCCAGCCACATTTCATTGGCACGCACTTTAAACTGGCCATCACCTAATAAACCATCAAATTGATCACGAATTTGTTCGGCAATACTTTCCAAAGGATCTTTAGGTTGCCCTGCTTCAGCATTCGCCTCACCCTGCCCTTTAATACGTTCATCGCCTAAGGGAATCGGTTTGATGGAGCGATCCTGCTGCTGAAATACACCTTCAATGGATTCTGTTAAGATTTTGTACTTATCTTCATTGAGCGAGGATATGGAATACATCACCACAAAAAAAGCAAATAACAAGGTAATAAAGTCTGCATAAGAGACTAACCAGCGGTCGTGATTGATCGGCTCTTGTGTTCTGCGACGACGGGCCATAATTACTCCATAAAGCCTTGTAGCTTTAACTCAATGGAGCGTGGATTCTCACCCTCAGCAATGGATAAAATGCCTTCTAATAGCATTTCTCGATAGCGTGACTGACGCATCACCATCGCTTTAATTTTACTAGCAACCGGTAAAAACAACAGGTTGGCTGAGCCAATACCATAAATAGTGGCAACAAAAGCCACGGCAATACCACTGCCCAATTGTGATGGATCAGCTAAGTTACCCATCACATGAATTAAGCCCATCACTGCACCAATAATACCAATGGTCGGCGCATAACCACCCATGCATTCAAAAAACTTCGCGGCACTTAAATCACGATCTTCTTGGGTGTATAAATCAACTTCTAAGATGCTGCGAATATCTTCAGCTTCCATACCATCGACCAGTAACTGCAAGCCTTTTTGGGCATAGGGGTCCATTTCCGATTCAGCAATGGCCTCAAGCCCCAGCAAGCCATCTTTACGCGCAATCATGCTCCAGCCAATCACATCATTAATGGCATTGGGCAGATTGGCATGGGGTGGGAAAATCACCCAACTGACAATTTGTGTGGCGCGTTTAAAATGACTGACCGGCGTTTGTAATAAAGCCGCACCTAATGTACCGCCAAAGACGATAAGTGCTGCCGGACCATTCATCAGCCCGCTGATATGCCCGCCTTCAAGGTAGTTACCACCAATGATGGCGACAAAAGCCATAACCAATCCAATCAGGCTGAGGACATCCATTAGCTGCACGCCTCCACCAAGTAGCCACTGATATCATCCAAGCTATAGACAAAATCAGCTAAACCGGCTTTGACAACCGCCATCGGCATACCATAAATCACACAACTGGCTTCATCTTGCGCCCAGACTTGGCTGCCCGCTTGTTTCAGCATGCGCGCACCTTCACGGCCATCGGAACCCATACCGGTGAGGACCACAGCTAAAACTTTATCGTTATAGACTTTTGCCGCCGAGCCAAAAGTAATATCCACACTGGGCTTATAATTAAGCCGCTCATCACCGGGTAAAATGCGCACGTAACCACGCGCATCAATCATCATCTGCTTACCACCGGGGGCTAACAACGCTAAACCAGGCCGCAACATATCGCCTTCTTCGGCTTCTTTAACATCAATGTTGCACAGCTTATTTAAGCGATCAGCAAAGGCTTTAGTAAAGGCCGCAGGCATATGCTGAATCATGACAATGGGTGTTGGAAAATGCGCTGGCAATTGAGTCAGTAATTTTTGTAACGCCACCGGCCCGCCTGTTGATGTACCAATCGCTACCAGCCGATAGGCTTTGCGAGGGGGACTGACTCTTGAAGCTGGTACCGTATCTGCACTGGCACCCAGCAAATTGCGTACAGGCGCTGCAACACTGCTTGGACGGGTTGCTGTAGGGGTTGTTGTCGTTGCCGGTGTTGAAGTGATCGATGTGCGCAGCGGTCGGCGTGGCTCGATAGCAGGAGCTACTTTTGCAGCCGTCGCGGTCGCTGTGCTGGCTGCTTTACTACCCAGTGCCGAGGCGCTGGGTAACGGACGAGAACGTAACCAAGCACGGCGATTACTTTTAGCCAATATATGCACTTTATCGCAGAGCATTTGCTTAACTTTCTGCGGGTTTCTGGAAATATCCTCAAAGTTTTTAGGTAAGTAATCCACTGCACCGGCATCCAGTGCATCTAAAGTCACTCGCGCACCTTCATGTGTCATCGAGGAAAACATCAATACCGGTGTTGGACAGCGCTGCATAATATGTTTTACAGCGGTAATACCGTCCATGACCGGCATCTCATAGTCCATAGTAATCACGTCAGGACGCAAGGCTAGCGTTTGCTCAATCGCTTCTTGGCCATTGGCTGCGGTACCCACCACTTCAATATTACTATCGGAGGAGAGTATCTCGGTCAACCTGCGCCTAAAAAAACCTGAATCATCCACCACTAAAACTTTGACTGTCATACTGACTCCAAAACAGCGCGATTACACCAGTAAGTCTGTGTTATTAACGCTGTCCATAATGTTTAAGCAAGCCAGGAATGTCTAAAATCAGCGCAATGCGACCATCCCCAGTAATGGTGGCACCGGACATACCAGGTGTGCCATGCAACATTTTGCCTAAAGGTTTAATCACCACTTCTTCTTGGCCGACCAATTGATCCACCACGCAGCCAATACGCTCATTACCGACAGTCAGAATCACTACATGCCCTGCGGCTTTTTCTTCATGAGCATGGGTCGGCAGTAACCATTGCTTTAAATAAAATAAAGGCAAGGCTTTATCACGCACGATAATCACTTCTTGGCCATCAACAATATTGGTGCGCGATAAGTCTAAGTGGAAAATCTCATTGACGTTGACCAGCGGAAAAGCAAAAGCCTGATCAGCCAGCATCACCATCAGAGTTGGCATAATCGCTAAGGTCAGTGGGACTTTAATCACCACTTGCGAGCCTTGGCCTGGAGTTGAGAAGACGTTCACTGTGCCATTGAGTTGGGCAATTTTAGTTTTCACCACGTCCATACCCACACCGCGACCCGATACATCAGATACTTCGGTTTTGGTCGAGAAGCCCGCAGCAAAAATCAAGTTATAGCACTCAAGATCCGTTAAACGTTCCGCTGCCTCTTTTTCGAGCATGCCTTTTTCAACGGCTTTATAACGTAATACATCAGCGTCCATTCCTTTACCATCATCGGTAATGGTCAGTTGAATATGATCACCTTCTTGACTAGCCGCCAGTATCACACAACCTTCAGCTTCTTTGCCTGCAGCAAGACGATCTTCCGGCGATTCAATACCATGGTCAACCGAGTTACGTACCAAGTGCACCAATGGATCAGCCAAGGCTTCAACGAGATTTTTATCCAAGTCTGTTTCTTCACCGACTAACTCAAGGCGTATTTGTTTTTTTAGATTACGTGCCATATCACGCACTAAACGCGGGAATCGACCAAATACTTTTTTGATCGGCTGCATCCGTGTTTTCATCACTGCGGCTTGCAAATCGCCAGTCACCACATCAAGGTTGGCCACCACTTTCGCCATCACTTCACTGCCACTCTCGGCACCTAAGCGCACTAAGCGGTTACGCACTAGAACCAGTTCGCCGACCATATTCATAATATCGTCTAAGCGTGCGGTATCGACGCGTACTGTGGTTTCAACCTCTGCGGCTCCAGCTCGTGCTGCAACGGGCTTTTTCGCAGGCACAGGGCTAATGGGTTTGGTCGTAGCTGCGGCTGGCTTAGCAGGCTCAGGGGTTTTCTTTACCGGTGCAGCAGGCGCAGGAGACACTTTTGCTACGCTGAATGTATCTTCAACTGCACCTTTAAATTGACCTTTGCCATGCAGTTCATCCAATAACTTTTCAAACTCATCATCGCTGATTTCTGTTGAATCAACCACGCTTGGATTGGCAGATTGCTCTGTCTCAGCAGACTCTTCAGCCTGTGCAGTCACTTGCGTATTAAACTGGCCTTCACCATGCAACTGATCGAGTAGCGCTTCAAATTCATCATCGCTGATTTGATCGCTATCCACTGTGCTTGCAGACGCACTTGCACTGGTGTCTGCAGCAGCGGTTGGACTGTTTGCAGGACCATGCAACTGATCCAGCAGCGCTTCAAACTCATCGTCGGTAATAATATCACCATCAGCACTCGCCGCTGGCGATGTTTCATCCATTGCGCTGAGTAACTGTTCAAATTCTAAATCAGTGTCATCACCGGGCTCTGGCTGAGCTTGCGCTGCAAAATCTGCAGGCTCAGTCGTTTCGACAGGGCTGACCTCTTGGTCTTCTGGCAAAGCCAGTTGTGCTAATTCGGCCAGCAGCTCATCAGTGGCAGGCGTTAAAGGCAGGCCTTCGCGCACTTCTTGGAACATCTCATTAACGCTATCCAGGGTTTGCAGGACAACGTCCATCAGTTCGGGCGTCACTCGACGCTCACCTTTGCGCAAAATATCAAAGACATTTTCCGCAATATGGCAGCAGCTCACCAGCTCATCTAGCTGTAAAAATCCAGCGCCACCTTTGACGGTATGAAAGCCACGAAAGATTGCATTGAGCAGATTCATATCATCAGGGCTACCCTCCAGCTCGACCAGCTGTTCAGATAGCAATTCTAGAATTTCTCCTGCCTCCACTAAAAAGTCTTGGAGGATTTCTTCATCTGCATCAAAGCTCATATGCGCTCTTCCTAAAACCCTAGACTGGACAGCAAGTCATCAACATCAACTTGATCCGTGACCACATCATCCCGTGTATCGGCGCGCATTTGCGGACCTTCACCGGCACTGCTGTTTTTTTCTTTGCTGTCTTTTTTGCGCAGATCTTCAGTTGAGTGTTCAATACCAGCCACTCGATCCACTTGTCCAGCCATCACACACAGCTTGACCAGATTGGTTTCAATATCAGCAATCAGGTTCATCACACGCTTGATCACCTGACCGGTTAAGTCTTGGAAACCTTGCGCCATCATAATTTCATTCAGATTGGATGAAAGCTGATCACTGTCCTGCAAGCTACGCAATAAAAAATCCTCAACGCGCTTGGCTAGCACACGGAATTCATCTGCTTTCATATCGCGACGCATAAAACGCTGCCAGTCGGCAATTAAGCTTTGCGCTTCATAACTGATGTAAGTGACCAAAGGCGCACTTTTTTCCACCAAATCCAACGCACTATTGGCAGCGTCATCAGTCATATTAACAACGTACTGCAAACGCTCCGATGCATCGGTGATTTGCGACATTTCTTTGGCATGTGGATTGCGTGGATCAATATCAAAATCAATAATGGCCGTATGCAACTCTCGAGTTAAGCGTCCCACTTCACGATACAGGGCGCTCTCACGGATCTGGCTGATCTGCGTAATAATTCGAGCTGCTTCTTCTAAATCACCTTGCTCAAGACTCTGCTGCAGTTGAGGAGCATGCAAAGCGATGGCAGACGTAAAGTCAGCCTCACTGCTTGTATCGTGTTCCATAGTTTCCTCACCGCTTATATTCAGCCGTTAACACGCACAAATATTTTTTCAATCTTATCTTTCAAGGCTTGTGCGGTGAATGGCTTAACCACATAACCGTTTACACCCGCTTGCGCTGCAGCAATGATTTGGTCGCGCTTGGCTTCTGCCGTGACCATCAGAACTGGCAAATGCTTTAAGTTGGCATCAGCACGCACTTCACGTAATAAGTCGAGGCCACTCATAATGGGCATATTCCAATCTGTAACCAAGAAATCAAAATTGCCATTTTTCAGCATCGGTAACGCGGTTGCGCCATCATCCGCCTCAGCGGTATTGGTAAAACCAAGGTCACGCAAGAGGTTCTTGATGATCCG
>JAVETP010000164.1:0-3881 GCA_034006005.1 Pseudomonas sp. | reverse complement strand
TCGCCGCAAGAGCGCGGCTACATAGGCTCTACGCTGCTTAGTAATGCTGGAAAGCTTATGGCTTCATCGTGGGCCAATAATGCAGTGGCTACATTGGAGTACCTTCAAAGCTTGGATGCTAACGAACGGAAATCTGTACTGGTGACAGGTTATCCGCTTGATGTCGTATTTGATGAGTTTGAAAACTTCTATGGAGGGCTTGAGGTGTCAGCACAAGCTTCTCTTGAGTTACTAAGGCAGCCAGCCGTGGGAAAGTCTAACGACTTGGCTTCAACCAAACGCGAAACGCCAAGTCCTGGAATGAGATAAAACTATGAAAACACTTTTGAAATCATTGGTCCTAGTAAGCGGATTGGCTTTAGCTGCTGGCGCGACGGCAACACCTAAAACACCTTTAACGGCTCAATGCTTAGCTGAAATCCAAAAAGAGTATTCGGTACACCCCGATATTATGCTGGCTATTGCGTATGTTGAGGGCGGGACGGTTGGGCAGAACAGTCGTGCTAATGATAACGGCTCGTATGATATTGGTTTATTCCAAATTAACTCAATGCACTTGAGAAAACTGAAAGGCTATGGGATCAGCGAAGAGCAGCTGCGTAATGATGGCTGTTTAAATGCTCGCGTTGCTGCGTGGCACTTATCTACTGTGGTGCCAGCTGGTTCTTTAAGCTCAATGGACAGTGAGGACGCTTACTTGTCTGCGCTGGCGCGTTACCACTCGTTTACGCCGAAGTTCAATGATATTTACGCCAAGCGTCTTAAAAACGCTTTTAGTCAGCTTTACGCAGTAGAGAACTAAGCATGTCAAGTTACCAACAGGGGGGGCAGAGCGAAGGTCGCGGAGGCATGGAGTTTCTGTTTTTCGGGCTTTTGGCTCTTATGTTCACTGTTGGTATGTGGCTGCTGTTGCGCGAGCCTTTGCTGTGGATTAGCTTTTACGTTTCATATTATTGCTTTAAAGCGTATGCCGCTGTTTATGAGTTCTTACCATTTTTAATGACTAAGGCTGAGCATAAAGAGCTGGTTATGGCGATCAGGTTTATTCCTGAAACAGATCCCACTCGGCACGGTTGGACGGCTTTAATGACCATGTTTAAAATTCATGGTTATGTCGGGCGCTGGATCTTGCTGCCATTTATGTTGTGGTGGGGCTGGGCGACTCGTAAAGGGGTGGTTCGTTTCAAGTATAAGAGACGGATTGGTAATGTTTATCAAATGATAGATATTCAGTCCAAATACTACCCGGCTTCGGCAATCATTAAAGGTAAGAACCTGCTTAAAAAAGACCCTAACGAGGGGCCTTGGGCAACCTATGCCTTACCGCTTGATTTTGCGCTTGATAATCAAATCTTATGGACGGGTAAAAAGGTTGTCACCGAGAGCAGTAAAATTGACAAGAAAACAATGTTCCCAGTACCGCCGTTCACGCTAAAAGAAAAGGTTTTGGGTTTTCCTCATAAGCGAGGACTGCTGCCTCACCATAAATATGTGGCCTTTAATATCAGTCAGTGTCATGAGACGTTTGTGCGCCAGCTTGGGCCTAAATGGTCTGGGCATGAAAACCTACCCCCTTTAGAGAAAGCTCTATACGCTATTTTCTGTACACAGATTGCCGGTGAGCAAGGTGAGGCATGGAAAATGGTGGAGCAGGTGGCGTTCAGCTGGCGCGAGGCTGTTTTTAATGAAAGTGGCAAACTTGTCTCTCCTCACTTAGCTAACACTGATGGTGTTGATCAGCTTATTGCCAAGTACGCCAACAACACTGAAGTTCGCAGAATTGAAGCGCTTCATTATCACAAGAATAACGTGCTCAAGGGTTTACTTAGCGCCGCTCGTAAAAAAGGCCGACTGATGCACTCAAACCTTTTATGGGTAAAGCCTATGGATAGGGTGCTTTGGTATTGCCTGTGTGGGGATGGTGGTCAAGTGGCCTACTGGGAGGCTGCTGGACCTTGGGCGCATGCGCAAATTGAAGTGCTGGCTGGGCGCAGTATTGCTGTTCCGGCAGTAGCAGGTGCTGTTGTTGCATTTAGAACAGTGATGTCAAAGGAGCACTGGATAGACCCAGGGCAGTACAGTGAGGCTTCGCAGCAGCGGATGGTTCAAGAGGCTAACCAAGTTCTTGATGATGCAAAAGCTGAAATGGCGAATCAGAAAGCTGGTGGTAATGCGGCTGAGAAAAACAGAGATATGCAGCGTAGGCAGCAGCAGCATATTGAGCAGGAGCGCCAAAGAAATCGTAAGAACACGGATGGTGAGCCATGATTAGAGATCGCGATGCCGGTGTAATTCAGGATAGGCATGAAATAGATCAGTCAAGGACGATTGTTGATTCGCGCACCTTATATAAAAAGATGTGGGATGGCTTGCAGGCCCCAACAATACCGTTTGTTTGGGCTGTCATTGCGGCCATCATCACTTTGCTTTGGCCTGGTTTTATTCCTTTTGGCCTATTGATTCAAATTATCCTCTGGTATGCAGTGGTAAGTAAGCCGGATGTGCTGCCTATTCACTTGCCGATGGAAGCCAACAAAAAAGACTTAAACGATGAGAAGCCTGGCGGGAGTGGGCATTACAAAGCGCGTGGCAGCTTTTTTATGGGCAATATCAGAACCAGAGGATCATTAAAATGGAGTGAAGTCTGGATTTCTTTCAAGTCGCTCACTCAGCATTTCTTGATTTTTGGTACCACGGGAGCTGGCAAAACAGAATCTATTGTCAGCTACATCAGTAACTTTTTATCTGTAGGCTCTGGCGTTGCCTTCCAAGATGCTAAAGCTGCCCCGAAGGCCATGCTTCAGATCGCTACGTTTTGTCGTATTTTTGGGCGTGATGATGACTTTCGTGTCACGAACTATATCACCGGTGGCTCTTCTAAAAAGCGCGACCCCGCAGAGCGGATATCGAATGATGCCGCTATTTTTGCAAGAGGCTCAGCTGAATCAAGTACTCAGTTGCTAGTGTCTTTGCTACCGAAGAGCGAAGGTGACAACAAGATCTTCTCCGAGCGAGCGATTAGCCTTGTGAGTTCGCTATTGCCTGCTCTCACTGACTTACGGGACATTGGTAAATTACAAATTGATCCCGGTATCATACGTGATTATATGGCATTCAAAATGTTTGCCACCCTTTTTAGAAACAATAATATTTCTAAAAAGAGCCGCGATGCACTCAAGGGCTTTTTAGAGTCATTGCCTGGGTATGATGAAAACGTAGATATTGGTGATCAAAAGGAAGAAGTAACTCGCCAGTTCGGCTTTAGTCAGGCGTACTTTACGCGCTCGCTTGCTTCTTTGTCTGATACCTACGGCCATATCTACATGGTCGGCTTAGGAGAGATTGATTACCAAGACGCGGTACTTAACGGTCGCATATTAATGACCTTACTTCCCTCGATGGAGAAGTCAGGGGAAGAGTTATCCAGCCTTGGTAAGATTGTTCTAACAGCGACTCGTAACGGTATGGTTGTAGGACTTGGAACGGTTTTCGAGGGTTCTGTAGATGATGTTGTGCATAACCTGCCAACCAACTCAGACATACCTTACGGCATCATGAATGATGAAAACGCATACATGCTTGTTGAAGGGCAAGAAATGATTAACGCTCAAGCCCGAGGACTGGGCTTCTCGGTAATGACCGGTACTCAAGATGCACCAGGTATGCTTGAAAATATCAGCCGGACAACCAAGCAGATCATGGCGAACAGTGCCATCAAGCAAATAATGTATTTGGATGACAAGGAAACTACGGATTTAGCGGTTGAGTTCTCTGGTGAAGCCAACGTGATGGTTCGTGATAACTATGAGCGCGAAGGCGATTTAGGCGATTTCTTTGCTGGCCCCGGTGCGCGAGTTGAAAAGCGCCACAGGCTAACTTCT
>JAVETP010000042.1:0-25800 GCA_034006005.1 Pseudomonas sp. | reverse complement strand
GAAAATCAGCCGTAAACTAGGGTCTGTTGACGTTTCATTACATTGGCAGCCATAACAACCCACAAGCCATGGCAACAGTGCTTTGATAATTACGTTTTAACTTATCATATCGCGTTGCCAGGCCCCGAAATTGCTTTAAGCGTGCAAACGAATTTTCAACTAAGTGACGGTCACGGTACAGCGACCAATTCATGTCTCCATTGCCCATCACTGAGTTTGATTTTCTTGGTATAACTGCATCAGCGCCTGTGTTTTTAATCTGCTCACGAATCTTTGCGCTATCATAGCCCTTGTCCGCTACTACCGCGGTCGTAGGTGGTAACTTTTCCATAAGCTCGCTTGCTGCAGTGCTGTCATGAATCTCGCCACCCGTCACAGTAAATTCAATGGGTAAGCCGTAACTGTCAACAGCCAAGTGAATTTTAGTTGTATTTCCTGCACGACTTTTACCGATTGCTTGTGGCTCAATACCTTGGGCGCCTGCGCTATGTTGATGGGCTTTAATGTAGCTACCATCGATAAATATCCACTCTGTATCAGGCTCTCGAATAAGCGTTTTAAACAGCGTTAGCCATTTACCTTTTTTTGACCACTCATTAAATTTTTTGTAGACCGAATTCCATCGTCCAAAACAAGTCGGAAGGTCTCGCCATGCACAGCCAACACGTAGCCGATAAAACATCCCTTCAACAGCCATGCGCAAGTCACGCTTGTTATAAATATTTTCTTGAAGCATCATTCCTTTTAGCTTCGACCAGTGCTCATCGTTGAGCATTAATCGGGGCATAGCAAACTCGTTTTGTTTTTGTGTAGGAGCTTAAATATTACGAGTTTGCTTCTTTTTTTCAATGACTTACGGGCAAACGTCAACAGACCCTAGCCAATCTAAAAGTTGGCTATAACCGCGTGCACGGCTACTTTATTGAGATCCCGACCCGCCAAGCCGAGCAAGCACCGCCTGAATATATTCGTCGGCAAACCCTAAAAGGCGCCGAGCGTTTTATTATTCCAGAGCTGAAAGCCTTTGAAGATAAAGCCCTGTCGGCAAAAAGCCGTGCCTTAGCGCGTGAAAAACAGCTGTACGATGAATTACTGGATATTCTGGTAACCCATATCGCACCACTGCAAGAAAGTGCTGCAGCGTTGGCGGAACTGGATGTGATCAGTAACCTCGCAGAGCGCGCACTGAGTCTGAGCCTGTGTCGTCCACAGTTTACTGAACAGCCGTTACTGGAGATCAAACAAGGTCGCCACTTAGTCGTTGAGCATGTACTGACCACGCCCTTTGTGGCCAACGATGTCAGCATGGATAACGCCACGCGTATGTTGATTATTACCGGCCCCAATATGGGTGGTAAATCGACCTATATGCGTCAAACCGCTTTAATTGTGCTGCTAGCTCATATTGGTAGTTTTGTGCCTGCCCAGCAGTGTTCGCTGTCATTGGTCGATCGTATCTTTACCCGTATCGGCTCCAGTGATGACCTGGCCGGTGGTCGTTCAACCTTTATGGTGGAAATGAGTGAAACTGCAAATATCCTGCATAACGCCAGCGCCAGCAGTTTAGTGCTGATGGATGAAGTCGGACGCGGTACCAGTACCTTTGATGGTTTATCTTTAGCCTGGGCCGCTGCCGAACAGCTGGCAGAACTGAAAGCTTGGACTCTATTTGCCACGCACTACTTTGAGCTGACCTCATTACCTGAGCGCTTAAGCAGTATCGCTAACGTGCATCTCAGCGCCACTGAGCATCAGGACAAAATTGTCTTTTTGCATAACGTGCGTAGCGGCCCTGCTAACCAAAGTTATGGCTTAGCTGTCGCGCAATTAGCCGGCGTACCTACAGCAGTGATTACCCGTGCACGCGAGCATCTGAAGCAGTTAGAAGAAGGTAGCGTCTTGCAGGCGCAGCATACAGCCAATGATCTGCAGCACCCGCATCCCATACAAACTGATTTATTCGCTACGCAGCCGCACCCCCTGCTGCTAGAATTACAAGATACCAACCCAGACGAGTTGTCGCCAAAGCAGGCGCTTGATCTGTTATATGCTTGGAAGGCGCAAATCTAACGCTCCTTTGTACAAGCTGTTAGAATTGCGAACCTTTTATTTATTGACTGCGCTGCTGTCGAAGTAGCGCAGAACTTTTTTACTTGTAGCGCTGCACAGATAGAGCACAAGTCATCAGCCCTAGGAGATAGCTCGTTATGACCTTCGTTGTCACTGATAACTGCGTTAAATGCAAATACACCGACTGTGTAGAAGTGTGCCCAGTAGACTGCTTTTATGAAGGCCCAAACTTTTTGGTTATTCACCCAGATGAGTGCATTGACTGCGCACTGTGTGAGCCAGAGTGTCCTGCTGAAGCCATTTTTGCAGAAGATGAAGTGCCAGATGATATGCAAGAATACACTGCACTAAACCAAGAACTAGCCGATATCTGGCCTAATATCAGCGAGAAGAAAGAGCCACTGCCAGATGCTGAAGAGTGGGATGGTGTCGCTGACAAGTTGAAACACTTAGAGCGCTAAGTTGACCGTCGTATAATTCAGCAGATAAAGCGAGTCATCAGCTAACACTGTGCTCGCGATGCTGGATATAAAAAAGGCCGTATCCACTCAACTGTTGGATACGGCCTTTTTATTTATAACACTATTATTTCAACTGACCCTGCGCCTGCTGATCAGCATGGTAAGACGAACGCACCAATGGACCGGATGCGACATTCTTAAAGCCCATTTTTAAGCCTTCTTCGGCAAACCATGCAAACACATCCGGGTGCACATAACGCTCGACGGCCATATGGTCACGTGATGGCTGTAAATACTGACCTAAGGTGAGCATGTCAATGTCATGCTCACGCATGCGCTTCATCACTTCAATCACTTCTTCATCAGTTTCGCCAAGCCCCAGCATCAAACCTGACTTAGTTGGCACGCCTGGCACACGCTGTTTAAAGCGCTCAAGCAAATCCAATGACCACTCAAAATCCGACCCTGGACGCGCGGCTTTATATAAGCGCGGTACAGTTTCTAAGTTGTGGTTAAACACATCGGGCGGCTCAGTTGCGGTGATATCAATGGCAATATCCATACGACCACGGTAGTCCGGCACCAAGGTTTCTAATTGTATACCCGGTGATAAAGCACGGATTTCACGAATGCAATCAGCAAAGTGCTGTGCACCGCCATCGCGCAAGTCATCACGGTCAACCGAGGTGATCACGACATACTTGAGCTTCATATCGGCAATCGCCACAGCTAAGTTATGCGGCTCATTCACATCCAAAGGATTTGGACGGCCATGGCCCACATCACAGAATGGGCAACGACGCGTACAAATATCGCCCATAATCATAAAGGTAGCGGTACCGTTAGAGAAACACTCACCTAAGTTCGGGCAGGATGCTTCTTCACAGACACTGTGCAATTTATGCTTACGTAAAGTTTGTTTAATATTTTCCACTTCCGGTGATACTGGTACACGCACGCGAATCCAATCTGGCTTACGCAACACATCAGTGGTTGGAATAATTTTTACAGGGATACGCGCTAGTTTTTCTGCACCGCGTAACTTAACGCCCATTTCAACTTTAGCGGGCTTAGCGCTGACTGGCGCTGGTTGATTACTCATAGCATTCAATCCCATCGGTAAGGGTTATATATTCACTGAATTTAAGGTGAGAGACGAGCACATCACGCAGGCGGACACTGACGTCAGATAAATCGACAGGCTGCTGCGTCTCATCACGCAATTGGGTCATTTGCAGTCCAGCATAACCGCACGGGTTAATGCGCTGAAACGGCTGTAAATCCATATCAACATTTAAGGCTAAACCATGAAAAGAGCAGCCTCGGCGAATACGTAGACCTAACGAGGCGATTTTGTTCCCCGCCACATATACGCCGGGCGCATCCGGTTTGGCTTGCGCAGTCACACCATACAGACTTAGCAGATCAATCAAACTGTTTTCAATGTTGGTGACTAAGTCTCGCACACCCTGCCCAGCTCGGCGCACATCGATTAAGATATAAGCGACCAACTGGCCTGGACCATGGTAAGTGACTTGACCACCGCGATCGACTTGCACTACAGGAATATCACCTGCAGCCAACACATGCTCAGCCTTGCCCGCTTGCCCCTGGGTAAATACTGCAGGGTGCTCAAGCAGCCAAATCTCATCGGCACTGTCAGCATCGCGGGTCTGAGTGAAGTGCTGCATGGCATGCCAAGTCGGCTCATAGGGCACACAACCTAAATTGCGGATCACAACAGGCCCGCGCATTACAACACCATGCGCACAATGCCTGTCTCACGCAAATCACGGTTAATATCTTCCAGTTGCTCAATACAATGCGCAGTAATATGCACTTGCACTGATAAGAAGCGACCATTGCTGCTATCGCGGCGAGTAATAGCGTCTGCATTCACTTCTGGTGCGTGACGCTGTACGACTTCAATCACCACTTCAACAAAATTATCACAGCTGTCGCCGATAATTTTAATCGGATAGTTGGCACAAGGAAACTCAATTTTAGGCGGTTTTTGTTCGGTATCTTCGGTCATCTCAACTCCGAGCTTGTGGCTCTTTCAGTAGAAGGCTTAGGATAAAACCATCTATATATACCTGACTCTGATTTTAGACAGTGTCGCACATCGCTATAGCGCTGCAAACACTGCCTTTAACAATCAGAATTTAATTCAATAAGCTGTAAAAAAACATGCGGATGGTGTCGAAGATACGGCTAAAGAACCCGCCTTCTTCAACATCTTGCAATGCAACTAAATCAGCCGTATGCATCACCTCATCACCTAAGCGTACTTCAACAACACCCAGACGATCACCTTTTTTAACGGGCGCAATAACGCTCTCGTCCATCACCATCGTAGCTTGCATTTTCTGCACTTGGCCGCGCGGCAAAGTGAGCGTTAAATCTTCGGCTAAACCCACTTTAACTTGTGAGCTTTCGCCCTTCCACACTTTACTCTCAGCCAGTTCTACGCCTTTACGGTAGAACGTTTTGGTTTCAAAAAAGCGGAAACCATAGGTCAATAGCTTTTGTGTTTCTGCCGCACGAGCCGCTTCACTGGATGCGCCAAATACAACAGATACTAAACGCATATCATCACGTACAGCAGAAGCCACCAAGCAATAACCCGCTTCGTCGGTGTGACCTGTTTTTAAACCATCGACGGTTTTATCGCGCCAAAGTAATAAATTGCGGTTAGGCTGTTTAATACCATTCCACAAAAACTCTTTTTGCGCATAAATCGAATAGTGCTCAGGGTCTTCATAAATAATGGCGCGTGCTAATTTAGCCATATCGTGGGCGGTAGAATAATGCTCTTCAGCCGGCAAACCTGTTGCATTCATAAAGTGTGTATTGTCGAGCAGCAAACGGCGTGCGGCCGTATTCATCATGCCGGAAAAAGCTTCTTCACTACCGGCAATATGCTCGGCTAATGCGACACTGGCATCGTTGCCGGATTGAATAATAATGCCATGCAGCAAGTCATCCACCGACACCTGCTTGCCCACATCAATAAACATCCGTGAACCACCGGTGCGCCAGGCTTTTTCACTGACGGTGACTAAATCTTTTTCAGAAATCTGTCCACTCTGCATTTCTTTGGTGGCGATATACGCTGTCATAAGCTTAGTTAAACTGGCTGGCGGTAACTGCTCATCGCCATTGTGCTCAACTAAAACTTTACCGCTGGCCGCATCCATCAATACGTAGGATTTAGCAGCCAACTCTGGCATGGCAGGAATAACCATCGGTGCTGTTGCTGCTGTCGGTACCGCGTTGGGTGTAGGTACATCTGCAGCACTAACATAGCTTGCCGCGCAAACAACAACGGCACTGAAACAAAGCTTTTGTAAAAACTGACTCATTTTTATACAACTCTCAATTTTATAAAGACAAACGGTAAGATCCATTTACTGCGCTAATGCTAATAATGTACGCAACAAGCGCCCCACAACACAGACAGCAACTACTCTGCAGACACCAAAGCAGGTTGACCAAGATTAGCTAAGCGTACACGCTCTTTTAAATGCTCAGCTTCGTTCTGATTGGGCACCGGCCCCATGCGTACGCGGTGCAGAACCTGCTGGTTGAGCACCACTGAATTGATAAACACCGGTGCAGCCGTCAAGCTGCTCAGCTTGTCCCGCAGCAGTTGCGCAGCGTCGGGATTGGCGAAGGCTCCGACTTGGAGATACAGGCCAGCGGCTGATGGTAAAGCGTTTTTTTTTGCATCAATCTGTGAAGGGATTAATGCCCCTGCATGCTGCTCAGCCGGCGGGGTATACACTTCAGGCTCACCACGCGTAATCGGCAAGCTCAATGGTTTAGTGTTCATAGCATAAGCCGTGGCCTCAGACGCTGGCACAGCTTTACCCCGTGCAGCCCACCACTCATGTGGATCAATACCTTCAACCGTAACACGAGCGACACCTTTTTCGGCATAACCCAGTTTTTTCGCCGCAGCAAAGGATAAGTCAATCACCCGATCAGAATAAAACGGACCACGGTCATTGACACGCAATGTGACAGTGCGGCCATTTTCCAAGTTAGTGACTTTGACATAACTGGGCAGCGGCAAGGTTTTGTGCGCCGCAGTCATCCCATACAAATCAAACGTTTCACCATTGGCCGTATCACGACCATGAAATTTAGTGCCATACCAAGAAGCAGTCCCCGTCATTTTATAGTTACGAGCATCTTGAATAGGGAAGTAACGACTGCCCAGCACGGTATAGGGTGCTGCTTTAAAGCTACCTTGATGCGGCATAGGTACGGCGTCAGGAATACGCGATACATCCACAGTCCACCAAGGTGCACCATCGTTACCCGGCTGTTTAAAATCAGCTGGACCACTGAGCCCGCCACTGCGCAGCACCGGCTGTGAATACGTCTGCGGAGTCTGAGTGTTGTTATTGGACGAGCAACTCGCTAGTGCCACGCCCAGCGCAGCTACAGTCAAAACTCGCATACTGTGTTTAAACATTATGAGTCCTTACGTTGAGCCGCTAATAATTCAGCTAAATCATTGACCGCCATGGCATACATCACACTTCGATTATAGCGCGTTATAGCATGAAAATTGGCTAAACCAATCCAATACTCAGCACCTTTCTCAGCATCTAAACGGAAAGCTGTGACATTGGTTTTCTTATCCAAAGACTTGCGTGGCGTCCAGCCCAACTTCTGTAACTGCTTTACCGTGATTTTAGGATCTAAACTGTCTGATAAACCTTTATCTGCTTGAGCAGCAGACTTAATATCAGCTCGCACCACAATCTGCTCACCAGGCTGCCAGCCATGCTCAATAAAGTAGTTGGCCACACTACCCACCGCATCGGTCGGATTCTGCCAAATATCAATATGACCGTCATTATCAAAATCCACCGCATAAGCACGGAAGCTACCCGGCATAAACTGTGGTAAACCCATTGCGCCAGCATAGGAGCCCGTCAAGTCCAAAGGGTTCACTTGCTCTTCACGCGTCAACAGTAAGTACTCTTTCAATTGCTGGCGAAAGAAAGGTGCCCGTGGTGGGTAATCAAAAGCTAGCGTCGATAATGCATCAATCACTCGGTGCCCACCGGTGTTACCACCATAAATGGTTTCAACACCAATAATGGCCACAATAATCTCAGCGGGCACACCGTACTCTTGCTCTGCACGCTGTAGGGCATCTTGGTTTTTCGCCCAAAACTCAATACCTTTATCAACACGCGCCTGAGTGATGAAAATGGGTCGATATTCTTTCCACAGCTTAACCCGCTCAGCAGGTCGAGAAATAGCATCTAAAATAAATTGTTTACGCTGCGCTTGAGCAAAAATACTGTGCAGTGACTCTTTAACAAAACCAAACTCTGTGCTCATTTCTTCAATAAACGGAGCCGTCAAAGGATGCTCTGCATAATTGATCTCTGCAGCAGTGGCATGGGTTACAGCCAGCGTTAAGCCCAAGCAAGCCACTAGACCTTTCATTTTAAATAACACAGTTTGCATGTATAACCCTTTAAGAGTGAGCGATCCACTTACGATGCGTATGAATCGCCATTAAAATCCCAAAACTTGATAAAAGCGTAACCAATGAGGTTCCGCCGTAACTTATAAATGGCAGTGGCACACCCACAATAGGTAGCAGCCCACTGACCATGCCAACATTAACGAAAACGTAGATAAAAAACGTCAGTGTAATAGATCCGGCCAGCAATTTACCAAACACTGTTTGTGCTTGCAGAGTAATGACCATCGCCCGCCCAATCAAGAGCAAATACACCAGCAGTAACATACAGATACCCACCAAGCCAAACTCTTCACCAAGCACGGCAATAATAAAATCCGTATGACTTTCAGGTAAAAAATCCAAATGCGATTGCGTGCCCAGTAACCAACCTTTTCCAAATACCCCGCCGGAGCCAATCGCAGCTTTTGACTGAATAATATTCCAGCCACTGCCCAAGGGATCGCTTTCTGGATTTAAAAAAGTTAACACACGCTGCTTTTGATACTGATGCATGACAAAAGTCCACATCGCAAATGCAACCGGAACCACAGCAGCAACGGCGCCAATAATCCAACGCCAACGCAAGCCACCTAAGAACAGTACAAACACGCCCGACACTAAAACCAACATAGCCGTACCCAGGTCAGGCTGCCTGGCAATCAGCACAAAAGGCACAGCAACTAAGATACCGCTGATTAAGATCCGTTTAAACGATGGCGGTAAATTATGCCGTGCTATATACCAAGCCAGCGTCATTGGCACAAATATTTTCATAAACTCAGCAGGCTGAAAACGCACTACGCCAGGAATATTAATCCAGCGTGTGGCTCCCATAGCATTATGCCCGACCACCTCAACAATGATTAATAGCACAACACCAATCACGTAAAGCAAGGCTGACCAGTTCGCCATAAAGCGCGGATCCAACTGCGCCACCACTGCCATAATAAACAAACCCAAGCCAAAAGATGAGGCCTGTTTAATCAGTAGTCCTTGGTCTTTTCCGCCAGCAGAATACAAGACAAATAGGCCAATCGCACCCAGTACTAGCAATAAAAACAACAACCAACCGTCAATATGAATGCGCTGTAGGATTGACGCTCTACGACGTAATACATCACCCTCAGATAGCGCACGGTTAAACCCACGATTCATTGTTTGTCACCTTCTGGCAATACACCACCGTACTCAACTTTCAACTCACCTTCTTCATCTAACAACCACGCGTCCAGTACATCTTTAGCGACCGGCGCCGCCACACCGGAACCCGACTCACCATTTTCAACCATCACAGCCACTGCAATGGCAGGTTTTTCCGCCGGCGCAAAAGCAATAAATAGAGCATGGTCACGGTGCCGCTCTTGTACTTTGTCACGGTTATAGCGTTCACCTTGTTTAATGGCGACCACTTGTGCAGTACCACTTTTACCAGCAATACGGTATTGCGCACTATCACCCACCTTACGCGCGGTTCCACGCTTACCATGCAACACGTTTTCCATGCCCTGCTGTACAGCAGTCCAAATAGAGTTATCACGCAAAACAATATCATCTGGCATTTGCGCATCGAGCATCGGCTCCACCCCACCAACGCTACGCGCTAGATGTGGACTCAACCACTTACCTTTAGAGGCCATCAACGCTGTAGATTGCGCCAATTGCAACGGTGTTGCTTGCATATAACCTTGACCGATTCCCAAGATCAAAGTTTCACCCGGATACCATGGTTGACGGTAACGACTGCGCTTCCAGTCTTTGGACGGCATCAGCCCAGCTGTTTCTTCAAACATATCCAATGCCACACGCTGACCAAAACCAAAGCGCGTCATATAATCATGGATACGATCCACGCCTAACTTATGCGCTAAATCATAAAAGTAGGTGTCGTTGGAGCGGGCCAGCGCTAAGTCTAAATCAACCCAGCCATCGCCATAGCGATTCCAGTTCCGATAACGGTGCTGATGATTAGGCAACTTAAAGAAACCCGGATCAAACACTCGCGAGCTGGGTGTAATCACCTCACTGTCCAAGCCGGCAACAGCCATCATCGGCTTAATGGTCGATCCTGGTGGATACAGACCGCGCAGCACGCGGTTAAACAAGGGTTGATCAGGTGAATCACGCAATAAGCCATAAGCCTTAAAACTGATTCCGGTAACAAAGGGGTTCGGATCGAAACTGGGCTGACTGACCATGGCTAAGATTTCACCTGTATTGGGATCAATCGCCACAATCGCACCACGCCGTCCATCTAAAGCAAGCTCAGCCGCTTCTTGCAACTGACTATCAATACTGATGTAAATATCTTGACCGGTGATCGGCTCTACGCGATTGAGAACGCGCAGTACACGACCTCGCGCATTGGTCTCAACTTCTTCATAGCCCACTTGACCATGCAACTCTTCTTCATAAAAGCGTTCAATACCCGTTTTGCCGATATGGTGGGTACCGCTGTAATTCACAGAATCGAGCCGCTTGAGCTCAGCTTCGTTAATTCGTCCGACATAACCCACTGAGTGCGCAAAGTGTTCTTTTTGCGGGTAATAGCGCACTAAGCTGGCCGCCACTTCAACACCAGGTAGGCGAAATTGATTGACGGCAATACGGGCAATTTGCTCTTCACTGAGTTCAAACATAACGGGGACGGGTTCAAACGGACGTCGACCCTGACGAATGCGCTTTTCAAACAGTTCTCGGCTGTCTTCTTCCAGCTCAAGAATCTCCATAATAGAGTCCAGTACCTGCTCCCAGTCTCCCGCACGCTCACGGGTTAGGGTCAAACTGAAGCTGGCTCTATTATCGGCGAGTATCACGCCATTACGGTCAAAAATCATACCGCGCGTCGGCGGCAACGATTGCACATGAATTCGGTTGTTTTCAGCCAGCGTTGAGTGATGCTCGAACTGTATGACTTGCAAGTAATACATGCGCACCATCAGTAACAGCATTAAAAAAACCAATGCTCCACCACCAAACAACACCCGAGAACGGATCAGTCGTGTATCACGCTCATGATCTTTTAACCGAATAGGAGGTGGCATAACCGCTCGCTACTTATGATATGGATGACCATTCAGCACAGTCCATGCGCGATAAATTTGCTCACCTAAGAGAATGCGCACCAAAGGATGCGGCAGTGTTAAAGGAGATAATGACCAGCGCTGCTCACTGCGCTCGCACACTTGTGGCGCCAAACCTTCGGGACCACCCACCATTAAATTCACATTGCGTGCTTCTAAGCGCCAACGCTCCAACTCTTGCGCTAGTTGTTCTGTGCTCCATGGCTTGCCATGCACTTCAAGAGTGACAATACGCTCACCCGGCTGAACCTTGGCAAGCATGGCATCACCTTCTTGTCGAATTAACCGCTGTACATCGGCATTTTTACCGCGTGTACTTAAGGGGATTTCGACAAGCTCTAAAGGCAACTCATTGGGTAGACGCTTAGCATATTCATGCCAACCGTCCTCAACCCAACGCGGCATTTTCGAGCCTACAGCAATTAAACGAATGCGCACTTACTCAGCGCCTTGCTCATCAAACTGTGCACGCACTTGCTCAGTACCCAACCATAAACGCTCAAGGTCATAATGCTCACGGGTTTCGACTTGCATCACGTGTACTACAACGTCATTTAAGTCGATCAAAGCCCACTCACCACCGTCTAGACCTTCCTCACCAATCGGTCTAACACCTTGCGCTTTTACTTTATCAATCACGTTTTCAGCCAGAGCTTTAACCTGACGTGCTGAGCCACCTGAAGCGATAATCATAAAGTCAGTGATGCTGGTTTTATCGCGCACATCAATAGTGACGATATCTTTAGCTTTAACTTCTTCTAATGCTGTAATAACTAATTTAACAAGTTGTTCATTTTGCATGGGGTATATAACCTCAAAAAGCTCATCACTCTTGATAGAGTTGGTGAGCGTAAATATATTTAAAAACGGCATCTGGTACCAAATACCGCACGCAACGCTGTGTTGCTAATAATTGTCTAATTTGTGTTGCTGAAATAGCCAACGGTGTTTGCCATACAAAAGCGATTTGACCGCTAGGACCATGTAAAGTTTGCGGACCACTCACGCTTTTTGCCGCCACTAAGTCACGAAGAATTTGCGGCGATTCAATATCTGCATCAGGACGTTGTAATACCAAAATATGGCAATGCTCTAATAACTCATCCCAACGATGCCAACTCGGCAAACCACAAAACGCATCCCAGCCCAAGATCAGCAGTAATTGATCCTGCTCATCAAGCTCAGCGCGCAATGATAGCAAGGTATCGATACTCCAGGACGGTTTATCGCGACGTAATTCACGATCATCAACACTGAGAACTTCAACACCCTCAACCGCCAACTGCACCATTTCTAAACGCTGCTGCGCACTCACTTGCGGCGTATCACGATGCGGCGGCTGTGCATTAGGGATCAGCAGCAGCTTGTCTAGAGCATAATTTTCAGCAACCTCCAGTGCACTGCGCAAATGCCCAATATGCACTGGATCAAATGTGCCGCCTAACATTCCAATTCGCTTAGCCACGCACGTGTCCGTCACCGAATACGACATATTTCTCACTGGTTAAACCCAACAACCCTACAGGGCCGCGAGCATGTAACTTGTCGGTAGAAATACCAATTTCAGCACCTAGACCGTACTCAAAACCATCAGCAAAGCGCGTTGATGCATTAATCATCACTGAACTTGAATCCACTTCAGTTAAGAAACGGCGTGCATCGGTAAAGTTTTCCGTAACAATGCTATCGGTATGCTGCGAACCATAGGTATTGATATGTTCAATAGCCTCGTCAAGCGACTCAACAATACGAATCGCCAGAACCGGCGCATTGTACTCTTCAGCCCAATCATCTGCAGTAGCTTGCTGAACTCGATCAGCAAATAAAGCACAGGTTTTTTCACAACCACGTAACTCAACCTGCTTGGCATCATAGATATCTAACAACGGACGCAAGACCGCATCCACTTGTGAGCTATGCACCAACAGAGTTTCCATAGCATTACAGGGTGCATAACGCTGTGTTTTGGAGTTATCAGCAATACGGATGGCTTTTTCTGCATCAGCAGCCTGATCCACATAGACATGGCACACGCCATCCAAGTGTTTAATAATCGGTACTTTAGCATCACGGGTAATGCGCTCAATCAGACCTTTACCGCCACGTGGCACAATCACATCCACATACTTAGGCATGGTGATTAACTCACCCACCGCTGCACGGTCTGTGGTTTCAACCACTTGCACTGCAGATGCAGGAAAACCTGCCACCGCCAAACCTTCATTCAAACACTGAGCAATCGCCTGATTGGAATGAATGGCTTCTGAACCACCGCGTAAGATCGTGGCATTGCCGGACTTAATACATAAGCTCGCCGCTTCCACGGTCACGTTAGGACGTGACTCATAAATAATACCAATCACACCCAGCGGTACGCGCATCTTACCGACCTGAATACCGGACGGCACAAAATGCATATCGCGGATCTCACCGATCGGATCAGATAATGCCGCCACCTGCTTTAAGCCTTCAATCATTTCATCAATGCGTGAAGAGCTTAACGCCAAACGATCGAGCATCGCATCATCCAGACCACTGACGCGGCCGGCTTGCATATCCAGCTCATTCGCCTCAAGCAAAGCCGCACGTGATTTATCTAGAGCATCTGCAGTGGCTAATAAAGCCTGATTTTTCTGAGCGGTACTGGCTCTTGCCAACACACGAGAAGCCTCACGCGCAGATTCGCCAAGGCGCTGCATGTAGTCAACAACAAGTTCGGTCATAGCATCCAACCAAAGTTAAAAGTCAAATAGGCAACGATTATAGCGATGTAACGGCATAAACGCACAGATAGTTTGAAGATAGGGGCAATCCTAGCCTGCAACTGAGGTTTCAAGGTGATTGGCGATGAAAACCTGAAGCTGTTTGTACACCTAACCCGAGTCTTTCGTTTGAGTTCTCTACAGCACTCAAAATATGCATAAGCCAGTTTTTAGGCAGCGATATCAGCCTCTTGATTTAAGAAAACAGTACGTATCTAGTCTCTTTCTGGCTACATTATTATTGAGATATAACCAAAGCTCTCTTGTATTCATTAAACGCATATTCGGCGCTCAATTAGATGCTAACTTTTCCAGCTAGGGTGTATGGTCATGGACAATTTCACTGCCTACACTCGTAGCGCTCGTGCTGAGTTTATTTATAATCTGATTAAATCCAATAGAATTTGAGGCTTTTAACACAATATGGTCTCCATCATCGATCCATTGATCAAGATTTCTGAGGACTTCAGCTGTATTCGGGTACCATTTCTTCTTAACCGAAGCAAAGCTTTCGTTATCAATAATATCTTGCCAAAGATGCTGCATTCGCGAACCACAAAGAATCAATTTATCGGGTTTGGCCTGTGAAATACTATTGATTAAATTCTTATGATATAAAATTTCATCATCACCAAGCTCCATCATATCGCCTAATATTAAAAACCTATTACCTTTCTCTTTAATATTCCCCATTGATGCAATAGCAGCATTCATAGATATAGGGTTTGCATTATACGTTTCATCATAAAGCGTAATTTTTTTACCCCCTATCTCTACAACAGTCTTCTCACCTCGTCCTTTCAATGCATTAAATTCTTTAAAAACTTCTAAGTTTTCCATCCACTCTAGATTCAATGCTTTGAGGGAAGCAAAAACACTTAGCGCATTCAATATCATATGCTTGCTGTAAAGACCTATATCAAACTCAACGATAGTATTAAAGAAGTCGACTACAATGGTAGTCTCTTTAACTTCTAAAAGCTGGATATCATTATCTGGACTCTCACCATAAGTAATGACAGATACGCCTTTCTCTTTAGCCTTGGCTAAAAAGATATTTTTATGCAGAATTTCACCAAATAGGATAAGACTCCCACCAGGTTCCATTTCATTCATTATTAATGATTTTCTCTCAGCAATAGTTTGAGTGTTCTCGTGAAATTCAAGGTGAGCAGGTGCAATATTTGTAATAATAGCCAGCTGTGGTTTTACCAATGCTGCATTCACTACCATTTGACCAATAGCCATCTCTACTACCCAACTGGCAGCACCCTCTGGCATATTGACCTGATTCCAAGCAATACCTATCGGCAAGTTAGCGCTACTCTTCGTCTGTCCAGTTACACCAAACGGTGACAGCGCATGTGCCATCATGGCTACAGTCGTAGTCTTTCCTGCACTACCTGTTATACCGACAACCCTTCCAGAAAAAGCATTCCTCGCCGCTCGCCCTAAGGCTAACGTAGCAGCTCGAATATCCCTCACCTGTAAAATGGGCACACCAAGATTTAAGTAAGGAGCAGGATCGCAACACACTATAGCAGCAGCTTGCTGAGCAATTAATTGCTTAATAATGTGATCCGGCAAATAGCCTTGACTCAAATTTCCGCGTGCTAACAAAAGATGCCCGGGCTCAAATATTGGCTTATGTATGCAAATACCCGTCACATTCCAGTCATCTTCGGGCTGCACAATCCACTGACCATGAGTGATTTTAGCCAGACCTACTTTAGATAAAACGCTAAAACCTTCGAGTTTACTTTCCAGGTATTTTTTATACGCCACAAACCCTGAAAGGTAATGCTCCACATCATCAATTCTCACCCTGAATGAGTGATGTCGGATAAAGAAACTGCCTACAATTTTATTGGGGTTTTCAAAGTACATTGCATACTCAGGCCAGAAATGGCCATTGAGCAAGTAATGTGCACGTTTTTCTAATGCGCTATAAAACGCTTCTAAATCCACACCTTGGAGAAGATGCTTATGCTCTATTGACGACTGTAAGCGCGTAATCATGCGCTCGGCTGCCATCATAAGCTCTAATAATGTAGGAAATGTAGTAATGCGGTTGGCAATAAAATCAAGGTAACCCACAACGTTTTGCAGGCCAAATTTATAATAACGCTCATCATCACGATACAGAGTGAGCTCATTAACACAGTAGCTTAACCAGTGGTCATGCGCCTTCCAGTGTTCGGCTGCAATAAAGTAGTCAAAGGCCTTTTCTACTATATTTAACCAACGCTCATCCTTGGTCAGCCCATACAGTCGCATCAAGCCGAATGCAGCTTCACCGTCATAATAGATAATTCTAAATTCTTCTTTAACAGTGAGTTTAGGGTAATTAAGCACATGCACAAACTTTCCAGTTTTTTTGTCCTGCATATACTCAATACCTAGAGCGAGCTGCTCTAATAACTCTAAGTACTCCTGAGTTCCTGTCACTTCAGAGTATTTACTTAAAGCCAGAATACAAACAGCATTGGCACCAAGCTTAACCTCTGTCCCCGTATGCTCGACTAAAAAGGCAAGCCTTTTCCCAGATCCTCTTAAGGTTACACGTCGAATCAACATATTTTCGATGTAATGAATCGATCGTAATATTGCCTTTTCCAGCTCGGAATTTTGAGTCAGCTCCCAAGCCTCGATCATTGAGTAGGCGGTTGATGCATGCCGCAGCGTATTATAAGTATTGATATAGCGATCAAAACACGGATGCCAACCGTAATAGAATTGTCCTGTGTCTTTTACCTGAGTTGCTAGATAATGACTGCTTTTCTCAATCAGACCCAATGCGTCTTTTTGGGTCATTTTATCGATAACACGACGCCCGGCATCTCTACCTTTTGGGTGCAGTAATTGAGTCGATTCTTCAGTAGAACAAAACACACCTTGCGTATCTAACATGTAGATCGGTGAATTATTTTTAAATTCGAAGTGAAAGTCTAAAAATCTTTTTTTCGCATAACGTTCAAAATTTTTCTGATTAACAACAGCATGCACACAAGCATGCCCGCCATACAGCATGGCGTTACTATTGAGTTCTTGTTCCAAAAAAGCTGTTTTAAAATCAGTATCAAATGCTAGGCCATAACGAAAATAATTACGTTTAACATCTTTTAGCCAATTTTTAAGCTGGCCTAAATGAGTTTCTCGCACGCTACGAACCCAATCAATACGCAAATATTTAGGGATAATGCTTTTTTTACTGATCACTTCAGATGCCTGGTCTACTAATTGCTTCCAAGCGTCCTCAAAATTCTCACCTGAACTGTGAACAACCTCTGCCCTTGTCTTCCCATCGCTCGCCGATAAAAATAATGTGAAGTTTGGCCATTTGCCTTCCAACCTCACTATATTTTCTTTAACTGCAGGCTTAGCTTTGTGAAGCAATGTCGTCAATGACATATCAATATCTCTATATTAATGTTGGCTATCGATAAACTTTTTATAAGCAATCAGTCCAGACAGATAATGCTCCACATCATCGATTCTGACTCTAAATGCATGGTGCCGAATAAAAAAGCTGCCGACGATACGCTGAGGATTTTTATAGTACATTGCATATTCAGGCCAAAAATAGCCGTTTAATAAATATGCAGCTCTTATATGCAATGCACGATAAAAACGCTCTAGATTAATTTCTTCTAAAAGACTTGGATGTATATTTTCTTCTTTGAGTCGACTGATGACTTTTTCAGTCGCCATGGCAAGCTCAAGCAGTGTAGGAAAGGTGGTAACTCGATTCTGTACAAAACCCAAATGATTTTTAATATTATCAATAGCAATTTTATAGTACTTAAAATCAGATTTATAATTTACTAATTCACTAATAGCGTAAGCCAACCAATGATCATTGTACTGCCAGTACTTTTCTTGAATACAGTAATCAACGAATTTCTCTACAGTTTCTAAAACGTGCTGATCTTTTGTTATTTTATATAATCGCATTAAAGAAAATAATGCTTCGCCATCATAATAAACGATCCTAAACTTTTCTTTTATCGACAAATCCGGATAATTCAATACATGCACAAAACTTGCATCCGCTTGCTGCATATAAAGAATCCCTAAATAAAGCTGACTTAAATGTTTTAAATATTTATTTGAGTCAATCAGTTCGGTATATTTACACAGCATCAACAGGCAAGCAGCCGTTCCACCCAGTTTTATTTCACGCCCCATATCCGTCAAAAAAGAATGCTGCCGGCCATCTACAATCACAGTCGTAACAAATGTATTGATTAAATAGTCGATGGCCTTTTCAATAGAAAGCAGAAGCTGCTGAGATCGAGTGACCTCCCATGCTTCAAGCATCGAATAAACTGAACTGGCATGCCTTAATGTATTGTAATGATCTATAGAGCGATCAAAACAGGGATGCCACCCATAATAAAAGCGTCCTGTATTTGGATCGACTTGCTCGGCTAAAAACTCACTGGATGTATGTATTAACTGGGAAAGTACTTTGCTATCAAGCTGATGAACAATGCGCCGACCGGCATGCAAGCCTGTAGGGTAAGTCGGTAGGATCTCTTTTTTCTTAAGGTCTATAAAAACACCTTGGCAAGACAATAGATAAGCACTTTTAGTATTTTCAAATGTATACGAATAATCTAAATACTTACGTTTGGAATAAATGTGAAAGTTTTTCTCATTCAGTATGCCGCCCTCTATTTTATTACCACCATAGAGCATGGCATTAGCATTGAGTTCTTTTTCAGTAAACGCATACTTAAAATCATTATCCAAAGCGATGCCATAACGAAAGTAATTGCGTTTAGTCGTCGCAATAAGCTCTTTTAACTCTTCAATGGAAAGCTGGCGTACACCTGTGACAAGACTGAGATCGACATACTGAATGTCTTTTTTATTTATTATTAAATGTATTTCACTGACTAATACTTGCCAAGTCGAGTTGAAATCTTTACCTGTCACGGTAAATACCTCTGCTCTACTTTTACCATCCGATACAGCATAAAAAAAGGTGTACTGTGGATGCATTGCAAACTCAGGCAAAGCAAGGTCGGCTAAAATCGCCCGTGATTGGTTGATTAGACCGTCCATAGTACACCTTCTATATTTAGCGCTCTCTAAGTGCTTCTTTCGCTTGATTCATCGGTTTCATTAAGTATTCAAACACGGTTTTTTCACCCGTTTTAATATCCACTGTAGCAATCATACCTGGCACAATTGGGAATAACTTACCCGATTCATTCACTAGAGCATCTGTTTCGGTACGAATAAAGACGCGATAATAATAAACCTCTGGCTTGACCTCATCCTGAATCGTATCAGGTGAAATCAAAGTCACCTCGCCATCCAGTCCTCCATAAATAGAGTAGTCATAGGCAGTGATTTTCACTTTTGCTTCTTGCCCAGGATAAATAAATGCCACATCCCTCGGTGAGATGCGCGCTTCAATAAGCAACTGATCATCTAAAGGAACAATCTCCATTAACTGTCCGTTGGGCGGAACAATTCCTCCACGGGTCGTCACTGCAACATCTTTAACAATGCCCCGAACTGGCGAGCGTAAAGTTAATCGTGACAGTGAATCTGTGCGCCCCTTAATGACTGACTCGAGCGCATCTGCTTCGGCTTTAGCTTTGCCAAGCTCTTCACGTGCACCCACCATATACTCAGAGCGTCGATCTGTAATCTTGAGCTGTAACTCGGAGACTTGGCGTTGCAGCTTTAGCACTTCAACGTTACTAGCAGCTCCCACCTGAGCTAAGGAACGCGTTAAGCTTAATTCTTCTTGTACTAAGCCAAGCGCTTGACGCAAACCCGCTATAGATTGGTCTAAACCTTTTTTGCGCGTTTGATATAAGCGCGTTTCAGTTTGGACAAGATGCGGGTATTCCTTTAATTCTGCTGGAAAGCTAAGTGTTGTTTGGTTTACCTCGGACTCTAAGCGCGCAATACTGGCCAGTGCAGCACGATAACGAGCGGTACTTTCACCCACGTTCGCTTCAGTTTTGGTTAAGTCCAGCTGTGCCAGTATCTGACCAGCCTCAACGATGTCACCCTGTCTAACCAACAACTCAGATACAATTCCGCCTTCAAGCGATTGAATCACTTGCTCTCTTGAAGTTGGAACCACTTTACCCGTACCAGTCGACACCTCGACCAACTCGGCGAAATATGACCAAACAATTAAACTGACTAAAAGGCATACAAAAACCCAAATAATGCGTGAAGACTTAACAATTTCAGCCTCATCAACCTGATCATTGTAACGGCGTTTATCTTCATCATAATCAAGCAGAAGAATTTTATCTTCTTGAGCCATATTACTCATACGAGTTCCTTTAGCTATAAATGACGGCCTAAGCGGTAGCTTTAGGTTTGGCTTTTCCAGACAGCTTAGCTAAGACATCTGCCTTAGCGCCATCCAGAACAATCTGACCATTATCAACCACAACAATACGGTCAACCCTATTCACTACACTCATTTTATGAGTTGCAACAATCAGTGTTTTATCGCCTATCCATGAAGAGAGCTGATCAAGAAACAGCTTTTCTGTTGTGTCATCCAATGATGCGGTTGGCTCATCAAGCAGCACTACATGTGGGTTACGCACTAACAATCGCGACAACAGTAATGACTGACGCTGACCACCCGATAAACCTCGTCCGCCTTCGGCAATAAGATAATCCAAACCATTGGGCAGTTTATGAATAAAGTCGAGCGCACCTGTCATGCTTAATGCTTTCAGCATGTCATCATCGTGTGCCATAGGCGCACCTAGCATAAGGTTTTCTCGGATAGTGCCATGAAATAAAGTTGCATTTTGGCTCATTAAGCCAATATCACGACGCACATCAGCAGGGTCAATATGCGCCATGCCAACTCCATCAACAGTGACAACACCTTCTTTAGCTTCAAGCAGTCCTGATAACACCTGTAACAAAGTTGATTTACCGGCACCATTACGACCTAACAGAGCGATTTTCTCACCTTGTTTGATCTCAAACTTTTTAACCTGTAGCGCAGCTATCTGACTGTCCACACCATAAAAAAACTTGGCGTTTTTAATGCTGTAATTACCATTGACGGATGTTTTATGGACTTTCTTTTCACCGACTGGATTATCGACAGGCAGTTCCATCAATTGATTGATGCTATGTAGAGCAACCTTAGATTGCTGCCAGCGACTCAGCACCTGAGTTAACCCAGCCATTGGTGCAATCATACGCGAGCCAAGAATAGAGGCAGCAATCAGTGAACCTGTTGTAAGGTCACCTTCAATCACCATAGGCGCACCAAATAAGACAATAACGGCAAAAGTAGAAGTTTGAATACTTTGCGTCCAAGTCGTCAAGCTACTGACTAACGAGCGTAGACGTAAATTCACATCAGCCGCTACAGCATTGTAGTTATTCCACTGCGATTGAAAGCGCTGTTCGGCTTGTAGGGTTTTAATATCCTCACTGCCCTGTACCGCCTCAACAAGCATGGCATTACGCAAGGAACTCTCGCGCATTGCTTCATTGGCATAGGTGCGTAACTTTCCTTGTACTAATAAGCCTGGTAAAACCATGAGGACTACAGCAACAATCGGCACCCAAACAAGCGATCCTGCTAAGTACCAAAAAACCGCACAAAACAATAAGAAAAACGGCATATCTGCAAATGCCGTGACCGTCGTTGAGGTGAGCAACTCTCTTACATTATCTAACTCACGAATTTGTGAGATAAATGTACCTGTTGAACGTGGTCGGTTGGCGTTTTTAATACGTAATGCATGGCCGAATACGCTATCAGAGATCCTCAGGTCAGCGCGCTTCCCTAAGAGGTCGGTAACACGTGAGCGCATTTTTCTCATGATGTAGCCAAAAACGATAGCCAGTATCACCCCGCTAAAAAGTACATAAAGCGTTGAGTAAGACTCTGCAGGAATAACCCTGTCGTACACTTGACGAGTAAATAAAATACCTGCTAAGCCCAGTACGTTGGCAACAAAAGAAGCGATAAAAACATGGCTATACGGCCGCCAATCTCGCAGGACAATTTTTCTAAACCAGTTTTTATCATGTGGCTTTATATAATCGTCAATACGTGCATCTGGCACTGTGTGTGTCGGACGCAACACCACAGCCAAGGTGATATTATCCAGCAGTTCTTGCTCACTAATACTGCTTTTAACACCCTCATCACCACTGTAAGTAATGCCTACCTGACCTTTTTGATCCAAGGTATCAAGAACAGCAATTTGACCTTGTTTAAACTGAACTACTAAAGGTAAACGCCAAGCTGTCAGCTCATTTTCATTCAGCTTGATTACGCTTAACGTCAGCCCTGCCTGACGTGCAATACCACGTAACACATCACTCATGGGACTGTTCTTCAACCAATGACTGGTTAAAGAAATATTTTCTTTAGAGCACTCTAAACGATAATGCTTAGCCACCGATAAAATAGCTTCTATCCAAACCGAATAATCGGCTTGGGGTTCAGCGTCCAACGGTTCAGTATCATGCTGTTCTTGATCTGTCATTATAAATTGCTATCCAGCGTTACATCAGTATTGAGTGCAAAAGCACCACGTAAGTTAGCCGCATTGTATAAACAGTCGATTTGTAAACGCTTTAAGTCTTGCTCAGTATTGCTTTTCTCCATCCGGGCCTGATGAATTTCCTGCTCAGTATTGAGCAAGTCAAGTAATGTACGCGTGCCCAGTGAAATATACTGCTGGCGATACACATCTTGTGTTTCTACAATGCTATTAATTCGGCTATCTAGGATCGACAGGCGCTGTTGGTAGGTTCCAGCCTGGGCTTTAGCCTCTTGCAGGCCTCGTGAAATACTTAACAATGCTTCATCTTTAGCTGCATCAGCAGCACCTAATGCATACTCTGCACCGCGCTTACGAGCTGTTGTAGCGCCACCTTGGTATAAGTCCACATTTAAATTTAGACCTACAGTGTAGTCAGTACGGTCACGGCGCTTACCATTTTCTAAATCACGGTCGCGCTCTTTTAAATAATGTTCTGCTTCAGCATCAGCTGTAATAGTCGGATAAAAATCCGCCTTACTTGCTTTAATTTTTGCAAGAGCTTCAGAGCGTTGCGCCTCAGCAATCAATACTTCAGGAACATTACTTAAGCTATTAATATCTATAAAACAACCATGATTCAATGCTGATGGAACACCTGATATAACTGCCGGAGGTACGGTAGATCCGACTAAACTCTGTAATGTGCGCTTCCATAGTTCAAGCTGTGACTGCATCTGCAACTCATATGCTAAAGCTGATTCGCGGCGTGACTGCGCTTGCATTTCATCGGCACGGGTACTGGCGCCCATGGCTGAACGCTTTTTAGAGAGGTCTAATAAGTCAGTTACACCAGCAACTTGCTCACCTGCAATTCTCACGAGAAATTGATAGCGCTGTACTTCTAAAACAGCAAAAGCAGTTTCGCGGATCAGCTGATCAATAACACGTAACGTGTCAGCTTCGTTTCTTTCAACACCGTATTGCGCCGCTTCAACATCGCTGGCCACTTTACCAAAGTCATACACCAATTGAGAACCAGTGACAGTAAAGGCCTCTTCACTGCGACCTGTCGAATCGCGGTAATTGGTATTAATACCACTGCGAATTTGCGGGAAATAGGCTGACTTAGCAACCCCCACTTCTTCACCTTGCTGACTTGTACGCTGACGCGCACCGGTAACCATAGGATGCCATTCAATTGCACGCTTGACTGCCGCGCTCATATCTAAGTTACGCAATTGCATCGGTGCTTTCAAAGTGGTGGTTGCATTCATATCTGGCAGTAATGCATCACTCGGGGCAGCGCTGATCGATAAAGGTAACAATAAAGACATGGCCAAAAAAAGAGAACGCTTGCTATGAATGAAGGGTAAAGAGGCGGCAGTTAAATATGTTGGGGTTGTCATCACGCAATGTCCTCAGCGGATATGTTTTTACAAATACAGTATTTTGTAAAGGTCGATTATAGATCTAGCGACTTATACTACTAAAATAGCCAGATCTATAATGAATTTTTTTGCTCATTAAAAAAAAGCACCGGGCCTCTCGACTCGGTGCTTTATCAACAGAACATTAAATATACGAGATATTTTCGTCCAGCAAGTCATCTAATGGATCAACAACAGGCTGTACATCCAGCGCGGTTGTATCAACAACAGGATTTTCCGAAGCGGCTGCTAAGAAAGATGATTCCTCTTCTGGCGCTGGCAAAGGAACAGATTCCTCGCTGCTATCATCTGAAAGAACATCATTGAGGCTTAGGCTGAAGTCAGTAACTTCTTCCTCAGGCTCTTCTGAAGAATCCTCGAGGCCAGCTAAATCAATGCCATCTGACTCATCAAAGCTAAAGGCACTCTTACCTGAAAAGCCAGCTGGCTTTTCACCACTGTTTATCACTATATTCAAAGCTGCCGTATCGGTGGCAGAACCGTCAGAAATAGTATAAGTGAACACTTCAGTTTGATCTTGCGCCGCATAATCTCCATTGGCAGTGTAGGTGTAGTCACCGTTAGCGTGAATCTCAAGCTCACCATAGAGGCCGTTGATGCTTGCACTGCCGCCAGTAGGTACGAGGACAATATTGCCATTCATCTCTACCTGAGTGATTTCAGTGCCTGGGGTCACTTTGTCTTCACCCTGTTCACCAGTAATTCCATTATCTGGATCGATAACGTTACCGGTTGCTGTTCTGTCTTCCTCAAAGCTGTATTCAGTCAGCGTAGCTTCGACTTCAGTACTTTGCAGTAGCGTTAAAGTATTACTGAGCAATTGCTCAGCCAACACATTGAGTACTGGATCAAGCGCTACAGCTAACGGGCCAATCAGAACACCCTGAAGAAGACCGACTAGCTCACCAACTCCCAATGCCTTTGTGCCATCTAATATAGGCGCAACAAGTGCTATAGCAAGAGAACCAATACCAGGCAAGCCTAAAGTGGGAGGAAACTGATCATTCAGCGCATCTTCTACCGCAGCTAAAACAGCTGCTTGATTCTCAGGCCCTAACACAACACCTGCTTCACCGAGTTCTTCCAGCGAAAGCGCATTTACCAAACCTGGTAATGCAGCCTCATCTTTACGAACAACAATTCTGTAATCTCCTGGCTCTAGGCCAGAAACAGTACCTTGCAAAATGTCATTACCGGTTAATCCGAGTAATTGTACACCTGCAACGTCACCTACCAACGGATTGTTATCAGTCATGCCGATATAGACAAGCTCACCTGCGCCATTGTAAACCTCTACGCTAAAGGCCTCAACTACAGATACCAACGCAGTTTGGCTCACTTCAAAAGTAACTTTACCGCTGGTTCCTTCAAGTACGCTGAACTCCAGAGCATTGGTCTCATCACCGATACCATCAGCTAAACCGAGCACCTGCAGATTGTCGTCGCTAATCAAAGCGTATGTATTCACATTCGCCTCACCTAGGTAAAGATCATCAAAATCTTCAAAAGCCACTAGATCCGCATCAGCATCAGCATCGGCGTCAGCATCCGCGTCAGCATCCGCATCGGCATCGGCATCGGCATCGGCATCAGCATCAGCGTCGGCATCAGCGTCAGCATCAGCATCAGCGTCAGCATCCGCATCAGCATCCGCGTCAGCATCGGCATCTGCGTCCGCATCGGCATCGGCATCGGCGTCAGCATCCGCATCCGCATCGGCGTCAGCATCTGCGTCCGCATCGGCATCGGCATCGGCGTCAGCATCAGCATCAGCATCCGCGTCAGCATCCGCATCGGCATCGGCATCAGCATCGGCATCGGCATCAGCGTCAGCATCCGCATCGGCGTCAGCATCGGCATCAGCGTCGGCGTCAGCATCGGCATCGGCGTCAGCATCAGCATCCGCATCGGCATCGGCATCGGCGTCAGCGTCAGCATCAGCATCAGCGTCCGCATCGGCGTCGGCATCAGCATCGGC
>JAVETP010000163.1:0-3945 GCA_034006005.1 Pseudomonas sp. | reverse complement strand
GTCATTAATACTATTGTGTATCGCTTTAATATTTAACAACTTAACCGGTACCGCTTACCCTCGCGTGGTCCCGCCACCTCCGGAAAACATCCACAACACGGCTGACCCGCTACCGACTACGCGCAGCGGTTTTAACGATGAAGACTTAGATAAAGCCCTAAATGAGTTTGGCACTTACCTCGACATTCACCGCAAAGACTTAGAAGATTTACTCCACCTCACTGAGCAGCACACTTTTAAACGTCGTACTGAGTATCTGACTGCAGTTTCAATTATGTCGCGTGACTTACGCACCGGTCATCCGGAAATGCCGATTGAAGAAGCTTGGATTCGCTTGAAAGAACACCGTCTAAAAGCTTTACCTGTGGTGGATCAGCATCGACGCTTAGTCGGCATTATCACTCTAGTTGACCTGCTAAAATATTTCGAACTGGATGCGCCGATCAGTCGTTTTCACCGTTTACGTTATTTGCGCAATAAACGTCTCAAACACATTATGACCACGCCAGTCATTAGTGTGAACTTTGATACACCGCTAATTGAACTGGTCAGTTTACTCAGTGATCGCGGCTTGCACTATATGCCGGTGATTGATGAGTACCGTCAACTGGCTGGAATAATCACTCAGACTGATCTGATTGCAGCGCTTTACCGTGGTTGCTTGGCCCAAGTTGAAGAGAGCTAGCGCTATTGGCTTTGCAGCCAACTGGCATCCTCATGCATTAACGTTTTTAACACGCTTAATGCATGTTGCAATGCTGCGTCGGGTTGCGAGTCAGCATAGACGATATACAGCGGCCAAGAAAACTCAGGCGCATGTGGCACACGCTGCAAAGTACCCTCGGCAATATGTTGCTCAACAACGCGGGTTCTAAAATAACCGCGGCCACCGTCCTGCAAAATTCTCTGTAACGCCAGTGGACCAAAATTGCAGCGCAAGGCACTGTGCGCATGTTCTGGCAATATCGCATCATGCTGCTGACGAAATAATGCACCCCAGTCCACGTAAATATAAGGGTCGGGCTTCGACACTGATTGTATTTGTACTAACGTTTCTTCGAGTAATTGTTCCACCTGTAGGCCTGGCCAATAGTGTGGCTGATGCATTAATACGGCATCGAGCTCAGCACTTTCTAACTTTTTACACAGGGTACTGACATCATAAACACTGGCATTTATCGCATAACTGGTCTGCTGCTTAGACAGCTGCATAAACCAATCTTTTAACAGCGGATTCCACAAACTGGTTTCAGCAGCCAAGCGCACCTGTACTTGCAAACTTTCTGGAAAAGGCAAAGCATTACGCGCAGCCTCCCACGTTTGCAGCAACTGATGGGCATAATGCACAAAGTGTTCGCCGTGCACGGTCAAACTGGCACCGGCACGATTGCGCACAAACAATGGACAATTGAGCTGCGCTTCGAGGTTTTTAACCCGCGCAGTGACTGTCGTCTGAGTAACACACAACTGCTCGGCCGCAGCAATAAAACTGCCGCAACGGACAATCACTAAAAATGTGCGAGCAAGCTCTATATCCATATTAGGATTTAACCACGTTTATTCAGTCAGTCTTTTCTTACTGAGTTTAAATTGTGCAGATGTCTGGCCAAACGGCTACACAGTCTACGGCCATAAACAAAATCATACTTGATTCCACACTATGGCGCAGATATCAACAGCGGCTACCTAGCTTACATGAACAAACCCACAGCATTGCTTACCACTCGGTGCACCCTAAGCATAACTATCAATATAGGCTTAGCCCAATACACAGGGCATCCAGACTCGTAAAAACTATTAAATAGAGCGGGCCAAGCGCTGTATCTAACTAAAGGACAAGGCCGCAATCGTGTTATCATTGCTCACTGAAGCGCCATAAAAGCAACCCGTGCGTGCGTGTACTAAAAAGCGTGTGCTGGCTCGGTGCCCAATTCACAATCAATCGGGTTTATAACAAAACATACCCAGTGATTTTTTAGCATGAATACACAGCCTTATTTATGCATACACTTGCGCTTAGAACTAGCGCAAGACTCCGCTGTCTACTAACATGCTTTTAATTCACGCACGACCTAATAATTTTAATGGAGTTTATGATGCGCAATTTAGTTATGTCAGCAGTTTTGCTAGGTGCCAGCCTATTCGGCTCTACAGTGTTTGCTCAAGAACTGGTTGAGGGCCGTAACTATGTGACCCTGAACAGTCCAGTACCGGTTGCACAATCAGAAAAAATTGAAGTGGTTGCAGTATTTGGCTACAGCTGTCCCTATTGCTATCAACTGGAATCATCCCTTAACCCATGGTCTGAAACGCTAGCCGAAGATGTAAACTTTATGCGTATGCCAGCCATGTTTGGTGGCGTTTGGGATCTACACGGACAACTTTTTTACACCTTAGAAACCATGCAGGCTGATAAAAAAGTTCATCACAGCGTTTTTGATGCGATACACAAGTCTGGCCGTAAATTATCTTCACTCAATGAGATTGCTAACTTTGTTGCTGAGCAAGGTGTCGACAAAGCACTGTTTACGAAAACTTGGAATTCATTTAGCGTAAAAAGCAAAATGGAAAAAGCTAAGAAACAAGCCATGGCTTATCAAATCAGTGGTGTTCCAACCCTAGTGGTTAATGGTAAATACCGTTTTGATGTCGGTATGGCTGGCGGCATGCAAGAGACGGTAAACGTTGCCGATGTACTGATTGAAAAAGAACGTCAATCTGAATAGGGTGCAGCCGTGTTGATGCCGCGTCGCTTTAATCAAGAACGCTCAATTATTCGCTGCGATGCCAACCATAATATGTTGTGCAGTCCAGATGTTGTGCCGCGTAATACGCGGCACATCCGCTTATTGAGCTTCAATATACAAGTTGGCATCAGCACCAGTGCCTATAGGCACTATGTAACGCGTAGCTGGAAGCATCTATTACCGCATCAGGAGCGTTACCGTAATTTAGAAAAAATCGGCTTTTTGCTCAACGACTATGACATTGTCGCTTTGCAAGAAGCTGATGGCGGCAGTTTACGTTCGGGCAATATCAATCAAGTACAGCAACTGGCACAACTGGGTAATTTTCCGTATTGGTACCAACAGCGTAATCGCGATCTAGGCCGATTTGCTCAACACAGTAATGGCCTCTTGAGCCGCCTGCAACCAGAAAAACTTGAGGATCACCCGCTACCTGGGCCTGCTGGTCGTGGCGCTATTTTGGCGCAAATTGGTCAAGATTCCGATGCCATTGCCGTCGTTTCGATGCACTTAGCCCTTGGCACACGTGCTCGTCAACGCCAACTTGACTACATACGCGAAATAGTCAGTGACTACCGACATATTGTGCTAATGGGCGATATGAACACCCATGCCGAAGATTTACTGATTAACTCACCTTTAAGCCAACTTAACTTGCGTGCAGCGCAAACTGACGCCACCTTTCCAAGCTGGAAACCACAGCGCTGCCTTGATCATATTTTGATCAGCTCCGAACTGGAAATTGCTAATATGTCAGTGCTACCAATATCCATTTCTGACCATTTACCAGTATCAATGGATATTATCCTGCCCAATTAACGCCCACTGCTCTTGACGAAATTGCACAGTATTAGAATGGATCAACTATGCAAAGCGATGCTTTAGTTTGGAAAAAAAAATATCTTGAGCTGCTCGATAAGAAAGTAGAAGCCGAGGTTGATTTTAAGACACGTACTGAGCTACTTAAACGTGCGCTAATCCGCAGCAGCTTGGCCGCAGAAGGCAACGATCAACAGCTTGATCAGCAATTACAACTACTGCGAACATTTCTGCGCAAAGACATGAATAATAATGAGCTAGAAAGCCACATTAATCAGTTGGAAGAAGCAGTACTGACATCTGAAGCCAACCTCCTGCAGCGCAAAGCCATGCTGGGCACGACTCTAACCCAACTCACCCAACAACTGCAGCAGCTACA
>JAVETP010000162.1:0-3973 GCA_034006005.1 Pseudomonas sp. | reverse complement strand
TTAAGACTGAGAGGATTTGGCTGTCGGTAAATCGTGATTTTTTCATGCAGAATCTCCTTGCATATAGCTTATGGAAAATTCTACTTATGAGCACTGCTATTTTTCGGGGGGATTACCGTATTTCTCGAAAAGATAAATTCCAGTATGGAAATTGAAGAAACCAATTTAACGCTGGCGGCAGTCTGGATATTTTGGTGTAATGCGCGGTTTTACACAAGCTGCTGCTGATTGAACCAAGCGTTTCGATATGTTTTCGTCAAAAACAGAACTTATGTGCAACGCAGCGCTCAAATGACGCTAAAGTAGCCCTCCTATTATGTGTGGGTTATATAGGTGTGTAGCATTTGAGCGGCGCAGCATATCCCTTTCTATCGGTGTACTTGGATCATTGTGACGGATACTTGTTTAAATACAACAGCGCTTGACGTTGTTATCGTGAATTACAATGCAGGCAGCGCCTTACGCGCTTGCATAGATTCTGTGCTGGCGAGCAGTGGTTTGCGCACGCGCTGCATTATTATCGATAATGCGTCTGTAGATAATAGCCTTCAGCTGCTTGACGGCTTGCCTGAGGATCGAGTTCAGCTCGTTTGTAATGATCAGAATATAGGGTTTTCTGCCGCTGTTAATCAAGGGGTTGTATTGAGTAATACGACGTTTTTTATGCTGCTAAATCCAGATACCTACGTGCCTGAGAACAGTTTGCACGATTTGCTTGAGTGCGCACAAAAGTATCCGCAGGCCGGTGTTTTAGGCTGTTTTGTGGTAAATCCTGATGGCAGTGAGCAGCGAGGTTGTCGTCGAGATCAGCCTACACCTTTGCTAACCTTGGCTCATGGGCTGCGTCTGCATAAGATTTTTCATCGATTAGAGTTTAACCATACGATGCGGCCTCTGCCGCAAGAGGTACGGGTGGTGGGTTCTATTTCTGGTGCTTGTATGTTAATTCGCCGAACTGCGCATGAATCCATTGAGGGGTTTGATACAGGGTTTTTCTTGCATTTTGAGGATTTGGATTATTGTGCTCGCATGGCAATAAATAGTTGGGATGTGCTTTTTGTACCTTTTATTAAAATTGAGCATATCCAAGGCGTGAGTAGTGCCCATATGCCATTGCGGGTTATTATGCATAAGCATAAAAGTATGTTGCGTTTTTTTTATAAACACGGTGGCTGGCAGCGAAGTCTAATACCCTTGTTAGCGCCTTTAGTTGTGGCGCATGGTTGTGCACAGGTTTTTAGCACCCTTATTAAACGGGTGCGATGTGCTCGTTAAACGGGTTGTCCTATGAATCGAGATTGTCTAGTGACTGGTGCCAGTTCTCAGATTGGTGATGTGCTTTTGCCTTTATTACTGCGCCATAGTTATAAGGTTACGGCATGGAGTCGTCAGCAGTGTAGGGCAACGAATAAACGTGCATCTTTAGTGTGGGCTAATGTTGATTTGACTGAGCCTGTTGTGATTCCTGAGCAGGTTGGTACGTTATTGCATTTGGCGTCCATTGAGTTGCTGCCAGGTTTATTAGAAGCGCAGCAGAAGTTTTTTGCGCTGTCGCGATCGTTGCGTATTATTGTTATCAGCTCCTGCAGTGTTACAGCTAAAGCTCATTCTCATTCTGAGCGTGAGCGCGCTCAAGCCAAACGTTTAGCACGAGCTGAACAGGAGGTTCAGGCTTTAGCGGTGCGCGATGGACATCGTTTAACAATATTGCGGCCCACTATGCTTTATGGTGTTGGTCGCGATGGAACTATCGCTGTGATGCAGCGCTTTGTGCGGCGCTATTACTGCTTACCTATGCCTGTGCAGTCTTCAGGGTTGCGTCAGCCGGTGCATGTGGCAGATGTGGCGTCAGCTATGCTGTTGGCTTTAGAAAGTCAGGCAAGCATTGGAAGAGTTTATGAGTTGGGTGGTGCTGAGCGGCTGAGTATTCAGCAGTTGGCACGACGTATTTTTGTTGATAATCAACGAAGCCCACGTGTTATTCCTGTACCTTTAGTTGTTTTACGTATTGGTATTTATTTTATGCGTTACTTTAAAGGTCGTGCTGATTGGACCCCTGCGTTACTAGCACGGGCTGAAGAAGATCAGCTAGCAGATAATACCCGAGCCTGTGCTGATTTTGGTTATGCACCTCGTCAGTTCGATGGTCGCTGGCATGTTGAGTAAGGTGATACGTGCTGAATGATGATGTTGTTAGTATCGAAGCACGTTTAGCTGCTTTGGTTGCTTCGCCTTTGCCGCGAATTTTAATGGTTAGTCATGGTATGGGTGGTGGTGTTGAGCGCCATGTTCAAGAGTTAATTACAGTCTTAGCTGGGCGTGCACATGTCATTGTGTTACGTCCCATGTTGTATAAAAATTTGCTGTGCTTAACTGTGCCTTGCTTAGATGCTGTGCGTGATGGTTTGGGATGTCCAAGTTTTGCGCAAAATATAACTCAGCATGAAGAGGCTATGCCGGCAGAGCAGTATGTACGTTTGGCGTTTAAATGGCGGCGTGATGCGCAAGCTTTGTGGGTGTTCTTACGAGTATTAGGCATTTCACGCATGCATATACATCATGTTGAAGGCTATACGTTAAGTTTTTTTAAGCAGTTGCTTGAGTTGGGCGTACCTTATGATCTGACTTTGCATGATCATAGTGTATTCACAGGGCACCCTAGTCTTGTGAACGCAAAAGGATGTTTTGATCCTGGGTGGTTTAAACAAGGCTTGTCAGCTCTACCTAAAGGCAAGCAGGCGGTTGCTGATGCTCTACAGTTATTGGCCGAGCATGCAGAAAGAGTGATTGTTCCGAGCGAATTAATGATTGAGCGCTTGCAGCAATGCTTGCCGCAACTTGTGAGGCAGATCAATGTTCTATATAGGGCGCATCCTGAAGCCGAGTGGGCTAGAGCGTATCCGCAGCCGAGTTTGCGTGCTTTAGCGGATACTGAGCCGCTGCGTGTGCTGTGTCTTGGTATGTTAGGGGCAGAAAAAGGTGCGCACGTGCTGGCTCGTGTTGCACAGCAAGTCTTAGTAAGTACAAACGCTTTTGAGTTTATCTTGCTTGGCAGTTGTCATTTGCCACTGCCAGCCAATGTGCGACGGCTCGGTGCTTATGAAGACGCCAATGTCGCACGTTTGGTCGCCGAGATAGAGCCACATCTATTATGGTTGCCTGCACAGTGTCCAGAAACGTGGAGTTATACTCTTAGTGTGGGTTTGCGTGCAGGTCTTCCTGTTCTGGCAAGCAATGTTGGTGTGCTGCCAGAGCGCTTGCAGGGGCGACCGCTGAGTTGGCTGTTGGCACATAATGCTAGTGCGCAAGAGTGGCTTGCTCTTTTGCATGACATTCGCCGGCTCCATTTGCAAGTGGAGCCGGCAGAAGGTTATGGCTTTTGGCATTGGCGTGCTCCAGCAGCTTTTTATTATGATTTTTTAGGAGTGCAAGAGTCTGAGCGAATACCCCATGATCCAGTAGTACAAGCTTCAGGCCGCTACTTGTGTGGGGTTCAGCCACATCTGCCGCAGGAGTATGTCAGGCTAGCGTATGAGCGGGATGAATTGCGTAATGCTTTACTGTTAGCACAAATGCCTGAACCCAGTTGGCGGCAGCAGGTATTGAGAGGTTTGCTGTCTCTGCGTCAGGCACCTATTTTAGCACCTCTTATACGCCGTATTCCTTATGCTTGGCAGCGTGCATTTAAGCGACTGATTAGCCGCGGGCCGCTTGATGAGTGATGTTGCTTGCTACTTCTACTAAAGGAGTGACAGCTATCAGGCTGGAATATAGTCCCGCTGTAAACGGGATATCTAGATTGTGAGTGAAGGCTTGCTATGCTTAATGGATAACCCTATACTCATTCTCGCTCTAAGGCAGTAGCGGCAAAAAAGCTCTGTATCGTGTTGGGTTGAGCTTGGTCAGTCCAATTGGCTGGCCAAGCCTCAATTTACCTAAACGATAAGAGGCTATTGTCTAAGTAGAGCGCGTC
>JAVETP010000160.1:0-3996 GCA_034006005.1 Pseudomonas sp. | reverse complement strand
TCAATGGCTCTGGCACTACAATAACGAACGCCCTAATATGGGGCTTGGCGGCATGACCCCTAAACAAAAGTTGGCCATAGTGGCCTGATATCTACTTTTGAACCCTGTTATAAATGGGGGGATTACCATAGAACCTTTGCGACCAATAAGCACTGACGGCTTATCGTAAAGGTATTCCATAGCCCACCCCATTTGCCCACCGGTTCCAAATATAGGGTACTTGCCATTTATACTTTCAACAGGTTTTTGATCTCTACCATGCCGTATAGTTAGAGCATCTTCAAAAGCTAAACACCTCCAACCCTCCGGTATACGTCGGCTATCCATGCCTCCGCCCTGCGGGCCGCCACTGGTGGCGTTCAAATTCGCTCCCGACGAATTTGTTACCCCTACCTCAGTCTGCTTATGTAATCCCCCCTCTGGCACTACCTTTTCGGCAGCTTCAACCTGATACTGCTGGCTCATTTCTGCCACTGCATCCTTATTCATTGTCTTGCTCCTTAGCAGCCAGCTGGGCCATGGCGTTGGCGCGTTCGCGTTCGAGTTCGTGCTTGAGTTGTTCTTCGGTGGGTAAGTACGGCAGGTACTTAGCGGAAAACAGTTGTTTTTGTTCAGACAAGACTGAGTACTTCACCACGGCTTCGCTTTTCTCGCTGCACAGCACCAGGCCAATGGTGGGGTTATCGTCGCTACCTTTGTGTTGCTCATCGTAAAGGCGCACATAGGTGTCCATTTGGCCAATGTCTTGGTGTTTTAACTTGCCCAGTTTTAAATCCACCAGCAAAAAGCACTTGAGCTTAAAGTTGTAAAACACCAGATCAATAAAAAAGTCTTCATCGGCAAAACGAATGCGTTGTTGACGTTCGACAAAAGCAAAGCCTTTGCCCAGCTCCAGTAAAAACTGCTGGATATTGCTCAGAATAGTGTCTTTAAAGTCGTGTCCTTGATAGGTGTTGTCTTGTAAGTTAAGAAATTCCAGAACATCAGGGTTACGCATATATTCGTTATAGCTTTTTGTAAATGGCTTCGCTTCTTGCTCGACAATCATCTCACCAATATGCCAATAACTGTGCACCATGGCACTGTTGACGGCTTGGCGGACTTGTCCGCGCGCTTGTTCAATAATCTTTGCAATGGGCTCAACTAAAGCGCTGAGGTTGTTTGGCATGCTTTGACTCATAGCGCTAAACCCATGGCCTTTAGGTGCTCGGCCACTTTGTTGCTCAGCACTTCAACGTTCTCAACAATCTCAGGCAATGGCTCGCTGTAACGCTGTTTTAGTTCTTGTAAGCGGCTGGCGAGTTGCTGAGTGATGCGCTCAATTTCGGCTTCGATCTGGCTTTGTAATGTGGCGAGCCATTTGTCTTTAACCAATAGCTGTTTAATCTCTGTTTCACTGAGCTTGCCGTATTGCGCCAGCACTGCAGCATCGAGCTGTTCTTGTGCGGTTTTCAGCTGGGCTTTGGCAGTGGTTTCTAAATCAAACAGCTGCTTGGCTTGCTGCAGCACTTCGCGCTCTTCGGCATCGGTAGCATGTTTTAAACGTGCGGTGACTGTGGCTTTAGTGACTTTGTCGCTGTCGCTCAAGGCTTCGGCTAACAAGCCCTCTTCACTGCTGTGTTCTTCGATCAGGCTGTCTTGCTGTTGGATAATCTCATCCAAGGTGGCTTGTAGCTGATCCAGTTGGGTTTGTTGCTCGGCAAAGTAGCGCTGCACAATTAAGGCGGGCGGGATCAGTTCCATTTTATATTTAATGCGCTTAACCGTTAGATCTGCAGTTTCTGTGAGCTTTTCGCCTTTTTTAGCCACTAATTCGCGCACTTTTTTGCCGGCTGCCCAGCCATCTTGCACCAAGACATACACATCATCCTGCAGGGTTTCAGACCAGTAATTCATTAGGATTTGGTACATATCGTATTTATCCAGCAAGGGAATGCTGGCATAGCGTTGTAACAGGTCTTCACTGATGCGCTGGATAATATCTTTAGGTTTATCACCCACGCTAATGCTGGTTAAATCAGCTTGCTGCGCCCACGCGGTAAAGGGCTGCAAAGTTAGCTGAGCAAAAGCAGTGAACTCTGGATGCTGCAAAATATGCGCTTTAATTTCGCTGGCAGGCAAAGTGATCTGGCTGTAACCCGCGCGTAAAGCCGTGAATAAACTGTCACGCAAGTTCGGAAACACCTGCCAAAACTGCTGTAACTGATCGACATCCTGGTTGGGAATACCGCCTTGTAAGTGCCCGGCCAAATCGTGCAGATCTTCTGGGCTGCTGCTGTCGATATAGCGCGGGATATTTAGGTTGAAATCATTTGCAGCTATTTCCGCCAAAGGTACGCGACGACTGTAGCGCGGTATGGTTAAGTCGCTGGTAAAGGCATCCACTACTTTGTGCACATCTTGGCTGCGTAGACGGTTTTTGTTGCCGTCTTTGATAAAGCCTTTGCTGGCATCAATCATAAAAATGCTATCGCGCTGTGCTGCATCTTGTTTATCAATAACAATGATGCAGGCGGGAATACCAGTACCGTAAAACAGGTTAGCAGGCAGGCCGATGATGGCTTTGATATAGCCTTGTTTAATGAGATTTTCACGAATACGCGCTTCCGCATTGCCACGGAACAGAACACCGTGCGGCAGAATCACTGCGCCTTTACCGGTGCTTTTTAGACTTTTAAGAATGTGCAGCAAGAAAGCATAATCGCCGTTCTTCTCTGGCGGTACACCCCAAACAAAACGGCTAAATTCATCTTCATTAGGATTGAGGCCGCTGGTCCAGTTTTTAACAGAAAACGGTGGGTTAGCGACGGCAAAATCAAATGTTTTCAGCTGTCCATCAAAGCCTTTCCATTCTGGACTGCTCAAGGTGTTGCCCTGCACAATTTTCGCAGTAGCGTTGTCGTGCAAAATCATATTCATCCGCGCCAAGGCGCTGGTGGCGTTATCCTTTTCTTGGCCATATATGGATAGACCACGCGGCGCTTCATCACTGGCTTTTAATAGTAGCGATCCCGACCCGCACGCTGGGTCATAGACTGTGGCATCTTGCGAAGTTGTGCTGGTAATACCAATCACCCTAGCCAGAATCCGCGACACTTCTGAGGGCGTATAAAACTGGCCTTTGGACTTGCCCGACTCGGTGGCAAAGTGGCGCATCAGGTATTCATAGGCATCACCTAATAAGTCATCATCACCGGCGCGATTGCCGCCCATTTCTAGGCCTTCAAAAATACCGACTAACTGCGTCAGCCGGTCAATCATATCCTTGCCTTTGCCCAACTTATCTTCGTCGTTAAAGTCGGCGACGTTGATTACGCCCTGCAGATCATTGGCCTCGGCAATAAGGTTAATGATTTTATTGATATCTTGGCCGATTTCTTTACTGCCCTTAAGCTTGACCATATCGTCAAAGCTTGCGCCTTCTGGCACTTCAATCATGGCGTAGGGATTGGCTTTAGCTTTATCCGAAACGTATTTTAGGAACAATAAAGTCAATACGTAATCTTTGTATTGGCTGGCATCCATACCACCGCGCAACGCGTTACAGCTGGCCCAGAGTGATGAATAGAGCTCAGTTTTCTTAATCGCCATAACATAGTTCCCTAAAATATTGCCAAGCCTTAGTTAGCCGCTGCCGCATGTGGCGCGAGAACCAAGCAAACCTGTTGAGTAATTTCGGATTGATTTAACACATACAATGGATGAGCAGGATGCGCTGTCGATATTGCGCCAAAACCGCCATTAAATCAGTGCCTTTACCCGCACACTATACCGCTTCAGGCGAGTAGCTGCTTTGTTTGCGAAGCAAACGAATAAGCACAAATTGTTGCTAGGCGATATTAAGTGCCTCTTACCCACCCCTACTCTGTGCCATTGGCTCAGGTGGTGTACGCTTCGTTAACGTCCTTAAAAACAATACCTGCGTGAGCGCATTTATAGTCCAGCATTATTTTTAAGTAAGACATCAGTGGTTATGATATACGATTAATATTGCTG
>JAVETP010000161.1:0-3996 GCA_034006005.1 Pseudomonas sp. | reverse complement strand
TGCTAGCCAAAGCCCGGGAGAGGCGCAAGGATGAAAAATACATACGAGCCCCCCATTTTCACGCACTGCGCGGGAATTGTACGAATTTCCCGGCGACCTGAAGAATTGTCTTCCCATTTCATATTTGGGTGGCATAACCTCCAAGGATAATGGAAGTAATCAGAGATAAACATTGTAAAACTAGGGGTTAGGAAGGATACTTTGAAGTCGCTGGTACAAACTGCCATCGGTGAAAAACATGTCCGCCACGTCGAAAAGCGCACGTCAAAAAGGTTTCTCTTATCTTCTCATAAAAGGTTCATCGGTACATTTTCGGATTAGCGTCCCGCCACTTCTACGCCCGATCTTTGGTTGCACAGAATTTCACCGCTCATTAGGGACTAAACTGCTCCGGGAGGCTAAGCCGATTGCTGCTATTTTAGGAGCTCGGCTTGGTATGTTGTTTCGAGATACCGTGAAACGGATAGTGAAAGGCGAGACTGTGGATATTGAGAAGTTGAATAAGCTGGTTCATGATATGTTAGACAGTGAGCTTTCGAGGCTTGACCTAGAGGCTTCTAAGAATTTGGTCGGAGCGGACCACGACATATCGTATATGTATGGTCGACAGCTTTGGGATACCGGAATTAAGTATGAGACTAGCCCATATAGTGAAGAGATACTTGGCAAAGGGATAGCTAATGTCAAGTCTGCCTACTCTGATGAGAGAACTATTCCTAGTAATATTGCTAACAGTATTCGTGCTTTACTTGGTGAGATAGACGCGCTGTCCTTGCGAGTACCAGAGTACAGTCCTTTTCCAGAGAAGCAAACTCAAGATAACGAAAACGCTATTCAAGTTGCACGCGGTTTAAATACGGCTACTTCATTATCATATCAGCATGTTGGAAATAAATTGCAGACTGGTATATTTAGTAATCAAGCCGCACACGAAGAGCTTAACGAGTATTATCCATTTGTAGAAAATAAAGTAAGTGGTATCTCAAGTACTATTTCTGTTATGAATTATCCAAAGATTGGTGAGACTGTTGAGCGATACATAGACAATGTAAAGCTAGACGTTCAACCGGGAACTCTCAAGAATTATAAGTTGCATTTATCTAAGTTTGTTGATTTTTACGGTGAAGATGCAACATTAGACATGGTCAATAATGAGAGTGTTGCTGATTTTAGTCGCTATCTTTTTGACCTTCCTACAACGAAGAGCGGTCAAACAACGGCGGCGTCTTCAGTTGTCACAATATTAGAAACAGTAAGAACGTTCTTTGGAAAAGTTAAGAAGTATTATAAGGGCGTAATAGGTAGGGAATTTACAGATGATATACGGGATGATTTGAATGAAAGAATAAGGAAGACGAAAGATAAACTCGCTGAGGAAAAAGGTATTGGCGCAAGGGTTCCATTTACTGATGAAGATTTAGCCTTGATTTTCAATAAGCAGTACTTTGAATACTGGGCAGATGATGAACCCGGTAGATTTTGGATTGTCATATTGCTTTTATACACCGGAGCAAGGTTGCAAGATATAGCGTTGATACAGCGCGGTGATATAAAAATTACACCGGAGATGCCGTATCAGAAAGATGAATATGTTGAAGGGGTGATTGACGGTATAGCGTATATTGATTTGACGAATAGGAAGCGCGAAGGGAGCTTGAAGCAGAAAAAAGGAAAAGCCGTGTCTTGTAGGGCTATCCCTATTCATAGCTTTGTATGGAATGATCTTGGATTCAAGAATTATGTATCTTTGTTTCCGAATAAAACGGAAGAGCATAAGTTAGAATATTTGTTTGCTGAGCATGTAGCCAAAAGTGAGCGAGCAGATGGTTCTAAATATTCAAAACACAATAATAAGCTTTCTAGTGACTTTCAAAAATACAGGGTCGCATTAAAAATTGGGAAGCTGAGTGTAGATGATGATGTCAATGATAATAAAGCATTGCACGGACTACGTAATACTGGCGTTGCTGAGTTGAAAAAGAATATTGATAATCTTGCTGTTGCTCAATGGCACAGCGATTTGTTACTTGGTCATGCTTTTAAAATGAGTCTGGTTAGTTCTAAGTATGATCCTGGATTTTCAATAGAGAGTATTTATAAAGAGTCAATCGCTTATCTTGAGTATCACAAAAGGATTGATCTTGCAGCGCTTTCCAATAGCTATTGGTCTAAACATAATAAGCCCAAGGTAATCAGAGGCAGGGGGCAGGGAAAAAAGACAGTAGCCCCGTGGTTGTTGGATATTGAAAATCACAAAGGCCCCTTCGCTATCACTGAAGAATAATAAGAGGATGCGTGGCGATGGAGGTTGCTATGTGTGTGCGGTCTGTTCGCTATGTGCTGTAGTTCATCGTAGTTACTCGCCCCTCACTGGGGAGCGCTTCGGGAATCCATCTTGCTGGGCGCGTACGCTAGGGGTTGCGTTGCATAGGGTGGAAGGTGCTTATTTTTAAGTTCTTCTCAGAAGCAAAAATAAAGCTCTGCGTGTTGAATATTAAACAAACTTTCCTCGATTGTCAAATTATCTCAGGGTGATAGATGGTGTTCTAGGCGCTCAGTTGCCCTTCTGCGAGCCCCCGGCGGGGCATGGCTCATTGGTCAAGGTTCTGGTTGGCGGGTCTGTGCTGGGCGCTGAGGAGTCAGGGCGGGTAGCGTGGAAGGTGGCGACTATGCGGCTAGAGGAACCCGGCTTCTGTCCGTCCCAGACTTGCGGCCCGGCTCTGCTAGTATGGCTTGTATGATAGCCCAAAGCTCTGGGCTTACGAAGTAATGTTTAAAGTTACCTGCTTTCACTCTTGCAATTTGAAGGGCGTTCGGGGTGTGTTTATTGTTTCTAGCTCCCTTCTCAATGTCGGAAACAATAGCTTGAGCAATGATGTTGAGCTTGTCCACATCTAAAGTCTGAGTCTGAATTGAGACAAAAGAGCAGTTCTTCTTTCTAATAAAGCCGAATGTCTTCATTTTCTGTTCATGCGCAATGCCTGCAAGTTTAACACGACACGATTTCTTGATGTGTTTGCCAGCGTAACCAACTTGATTCATATGGTAGTTGGTTACTTTTGCTAGCTTTTTCTCTGAGCTATTGTGGCGAGTATTTGAATACTTGCTCCGGCACGAAGCCCCCCACATACGGCTAGCCCAACACTCGAAGGTCTTTCGGGTTGAGCTGGTGCCAGTCTTCACACACATATGGATATGATATTGTTGAGCCTTGTTTATTTCAATCCAGTAAAAGAGCCAGCCATTAGGGTAAGCCCGTTTGAACTCTAAGCAGAAATGACTAAGGCTATTCTTCAAACATACTAAGTCCTTGTCTGAATGAGCAACGTTGCCTAGGGGTAGGAAGACAGTCAAGAAATGGTCCCATCTCTCGTTGATGCTCTGTAGCGTGCCCATGATACTTTTCCCTGTGCGCTTGGCAGCTCGCTCAGCGTCGGTATGCGTAAAGGCTCGCTCCTCTTTAGGCAGTCCCTTGGCAGGGCGTTCCTTGTTGGCAACACGGAAAGCTCTACGCCTAGCATTGGCAAACGCTAGATCAACAACGGAAACAGTTTTGCCGTTAGGTCCGTCACTGGACTTAACGGCAAAGCTCTTCTGTTCGCTACCTACTTCAGACAAAGACCCGTACACGGCTAGCCTACTACGCTTGGCGTATGGCCTTCGGAGTGGGCAACATTGCCCGAAGTGTCAGCACGCGAAAGGCCAGCGCTGATGCTGCTCAGTAGGGTTATTACCGCTGCACCGGGAATGAGATAGGAACGGCCAAATTTGCTAGCCGGGATATTGCCAAGACTGATCTGGCCTTGAATTGTACGCCTAGTAACGCCTGTGATATTAGCTACTTCGTCAGTGCTATAGAATCTCTCACATTCGATCTTAGCCATGAGTCGATCAAGCAGCGCTGTAGGGACCTCCATTCTTACGCCACGGCTACCAGCTTGGGCATAATGTTTGCGCTCCGGCTCAGGCAACGGAATGCCAGTCTCATATTTTATT
>JAVETP010000159.1:0-4011 GCA_034006005.1 Pseudomonas sp. | reverse complement strand
AAAGACCCATTCTTTATCCTGCCAATCATTATGGGTGCGAGTATGTTTGTTCAACAAAAACTCAACCCAACACCACCGGATCCAATGCAAGCTAAAGTGATGAAGCTGTTACCTATCATCTTCACTTTCTTCTTCTTGTGGTTCCCAGCAGGCCTAGTATTGTACTGGGTGGTTAACAACCTGCTGTCGATTGGTCAACAGTGGTACATTACTCGTAAGATTGAAAAATCAATGGCGGCAGCTAACGCAAGTTAGTCGAACCAAACGAGTTCACAACGCCCCTTTTTAGGGGCGTTGTGCTTTGTGAAGAATGTTTTTATCTATTGCTTGTGCAAATACAGTTAAGGGAAATCATTATGCCTATGTCGCGTGACACTATTGCCGCCATTGCCACAGCACAAGGTCGCGGTGGAGTTGGAATCGTTCGAGTTTCTGGGCCATTAGCTCAGCAAATCTCCCTGCAGATGACTGAGCGTGAACTCAAGCCGCGTTATGCACATTACGGCCCTTTTTATGCGCAAGGGCAGCAAGCTATTGATGAGGGCTTAGCTCTATATTTTGCTGGCCCCAACTCTTTTACCGGTGAAGACGTCCTAGAACTACAAGGTCATGGCGGGCCGGTGGTTTTGGATATGCTCTTGCAGCGTTGTGTCGAACTCGGCGCACGTTTAGCGCGTCCTGGCGAATTCAGTGAGCGAGCGTTTTTGAATGATAAGCTCGACCTTGCCCAAGCTGAAGCCATTGCCGACTTAATTGAAGCCAGCTCGACGCAAGCTGCGCGCAACGCTTTGCGTTCATTGCAAGGTGTGTTTTCTAAGCGCGTGAATGCACTGACTGAGCAACTGATTGCTTTGCGTATTTATGTCGAAGCAGCGATTGATTTTCCTGAAGAGGAAATCGACTTTTTAGCTGATGGCCATATTCTAAAGTTACTCACCGATGTACAAGCCGAGCTCAAAGATGTGGTACGCGAAGCAGGACAAGGTGCCTTACTGCGTGACGGTATGAGTGTAGTGATTGCCGGTCGTCCGAATGCGGGAAAATCCAGTTTACTTAATAGTCTGGCTGGCTATGAAGCAGCGATTGTCACCGATATTGAAGGTACCACTCGGGATATTTTACGCGAACATATCCACATTGATGGCATGCCACTGCATGTCACCGATACTGCGGGTTTGCGTAACACTGCCGATCAAGTCGAAAAAATCGGCGTGGAGCGAGCGTTAAAAGCTATTAACGAAGCTGACCGTATCTTATTGGTGGTGGATGCCAACTCAGCAGAGTCAGCCGATCCTTTTGCCTTATGGCCAGAGTTTTTAGATAGCACACCTAACCCAGAGAAAGTCACCTTGATTCGTAACAAGGTCGACCTCTCAGGTGAGCCCGTAGAGATGCATAGCAATACTGATGGCCATATCACCATTAACTTGTGCGCGCGCAATGGCGAGGGTTTGGAATTGTTACGTGAGCATTTAAAAAACTGCATGGGCTACAGTCAAACAGCAGAAAGCAGCTTCAGTGCTCGTCGTCGTCATTTGGATGCACTTCGACAAGCAGAAGGCTATCTGGAAAACGGTTATCAACAGCTGACCCAAGCCAGTGCCGGTGAGTTATTAGCGGAAGACTTACGTATGGCGCAACAAGCACTGGGAGAAATTACTGGTGAATTTACTGCCGATGACTTATTGGGGCGAATTTTTTCCAGTTTCTGCATCGGTAAGTAAATGTGCATACCCTGTGGGTAACTCTGTGAGTTAAAAGATTAAGCTGCCCGTATTACAGGTTAAAACACACTGATTATTAAGCTATAGCTAGGATTTTCAATGCTTATAGGCTTGTGGGTAACTTTACATATTATGTTGAGTGCTCAGTCCGCCACTGTGGATAAACTTATCCACAGTGGCAAATCACTCCAGTTGTATTCCCTGCAGTTCAAAAGTAGCTTAAGTTATACACAGGCCATTTTAATAAACGCCTGTCCTTAAATTTTAAATACGATACTTTTATCCTCAGACTTATCCACAGCCAAAGTGTAATTCAATAGAACTGCTCTAAGTCCAGCTCCATCAATACTTACAGCATGATTTTATCTGTCAGATTCAATTAAAATACACAGACTTATCCACAGAGTTTGAGTCTTTTAACGGCTAGCAAAAATAGTTTACCTACTGCTATATTATTGTATCTCTCTTCATTATTTACAGAGGTGATAACAATGGACATAACAGCAGCTGTAACCCATGGTTTAGGAAATGATTTTAAACTCGAGTCAGTACAACTGGCTGAACCCGAGTTTGATGAGGTGCGTGTGCGTATTGTCGCCACAGGTGTCTGCCATACTGATGTGGTGGCCCGTGATCTCGGTATTGCACCTTTTCCTATTGTGCTGGGTCATGAAGGCGCAGGTGTGATTGACGCCGTCGGCAAGGGAGTATCAGATTTACAGATCGGTGATCATGTGGTCTTGTCTTTTGCTCACTGTGGTAACTGCAGCAATTGCCTTACGGGGCATCCAACAGTCTGTGCAACCTTTAATGAGCTTAACTTTGCTGGAGCTATGGATGATGGTAGTCGCCGCTTAGCGCAAGGTGAGACATCCTTAGCTACATTCTTTGGTCAGTCTTCTTTTGCCACTCACGCTATTGTTAAATCACGCAACGCAGTCAAAGTAGATCCTGAAGTCGACCTAGCCTTACTGGGGCCACTGGGCTGTGGTATTCAAACTGGGGCAGGCACAGTATTGAACCGTCTTAAACCTGAGTTTGCTTCAAGCTTAGTGGTTTATGGTGCAGGAGCTGTCGGACTGAGTGCCGTCATGGCCGCTAAAATTGCCGGTTGTCAGCATATTATTGCTGTGGATGTGCATAACAGCCGTTTAGCCTTAGCTAAAGAACTCGGCGCCAGCCATACCTTAAATGGTAAAGACGGCGATATAGTGGCGCAGATTAAGGACATCACCGCTGGTGGCAGTCACTATGCGATTGAAACCACAGGTGTACCTGTAGTTGTAAAACAATCACTGAATGCTTTAAGACCGCTGGGCACTGTTGCCATTGTTGGTATCACTCCAGAAATGAACATTGATATCCACAATGATCTGATGGCTGAAGGCAAGAGCATGATTGGTGTGATTGAAGGCGATTCAGTCCCCCGAGTCTTTATTCCACAATTGATTGAATACTATAAAGCTGGGGACTTTCCTTTCGATAAGTTGGTCAAGTTTTATGACTTCGCCCAAATCAACCAAGCCTTTGCAGACTCAGCCAGTGGCAGCACCATCAAACCTATTGTAAAAATAAGCTAATTGCCTTCGGGGCGAGCGTTCTGTTTCGCCCCATCTCAGCTGTCCAGGTATAGCGACCCCTCTTAAAAGCATCTGTTTTATCCACAAAATAATCCTCATAAGTTGCAATCTTCAGCGTTAAATACAGTTATCCACAGTCCACCTTGAGCATTTAAAGCTCTCTGCATCGATATTTATCCCCATTACCCAGGTGATTTCATTCATTTATCGGTGTTTTTAAATTTATTTTCACTCATAAACCCTGTGGAGAACCGCTATTGAGCTCAGTTGATAAGCAGTGGCTAAATCTGTGGATAACTAGACCTGTGGATAACTAACTACTTTGTCCACAGCTTTAAAGGCCTTATCCAATCCGCTTAATAGTGCTTCTCAACAGCTTTAAATTTAATGTAACCTATTGTTATTAAAGGTAATTATAAGGATATCCACAAAAAAATAGCTCAGTAGTAATAGCATTAAAAATAAGCTTTATATCTTTATACTTAATTTATATTTGTTTACTTCACTGCTCTGTTAAAAAGAAAAGCTAAGCGATGAAACCTTCTGCAAAGCTGCGCAAAAATCTATACTATTGACCTCTCAAAACTCACCGGGACTAAACACACTAGTCTTGTAGACAAATGCAGTGAGGCTACACGCCAAGACTGCAGTGATGAGTTATCCGTATTTAGCTAAAACCCTGAGGTGTATGGTGGATTATCCTTCCC
>JAVETP010000158.1:0-4016 GCA_034006005.1 Pseudomonas sp. | reverse complement strand
ATCGTGAGACTGAGCAAACCCAGCGTCTAAGCGCCGCGCAATGTCAGTTTGCCTACCGCGACAGTTTATTTAAGCGCGAATCTGGACGGCGGGTGATTTTAAGTGTGACCTTTAACTTGCCTAAACAGGCGAGTTTGCAGTTGGATTATGGTGATTTGCGCGGTTATTTGGCCGAGCAGCAGGTATTGCAGCCGACAGCGCAAGATGTCAGTCGTGCCGTTTGTGCCATTCGCGCCGAGAAACTACCCGATCCACAACAGTTGGCGAACGCCGGTAGCTTCTTTAAAAACCCAGTCATCAGTGCTGAGCATGCGCAGAAACTTAAACAAAACTATCCGGCTCTTGTCAGTTTTGCGCAAGACGATGGCTCAGTAAAATTAGCCGCTGGCTGGCTGATTGAGCACGCGGGTTGGAAAGGTGTGCGCCAGGGCGATGCCGGTGTACACGCTAAACAAGCCTTGGTCTTGGTTAACTATGGTGGCGCAACCGGTATACAAATCCTTCAGCTGGCTGCGCAGATTCAGGCTGATATTTTTCAGCGCTTTGCCGTTGAATTGGAAATCGAACCCAATGTGATGGGTCAGGTTAATACGCCAGCTTAGCGGTCAAAATACCTACCATTTATTTAACATTTTGATTGTGTGACTGGGTAGTCATTTATACTAACGTCGTATTGTTGTTGTGTTCCTTGAGTGACAGCGTCGGGTGGGCCAGCGGAGTTTCTGGTTTATCAAATGCTGGAGGTATTCATTGGATCACCATGCAGTGACAGCGAGTCAGCCCGACCAACTTACTTTGTTTCGAAAGTATGCCTCCAGTGTGCGCCGCGATCGGCGACTCAGCGGCACGAGTGTCCGCACTTTAACGCTTAAAAGCCAACTTGAAAGCCAAGACAGTGTCACCCTTGATGTTCGAATTGAGCAGGGCGTCGTTACCGAGCTTGGCTATCGCGTGCGTGCGTGCTCTCTGGCTCAGGCAATCACCGGTATTATTGCTGCACGTGTTCCTGGGCTCACAGCGCCCACCTTACTTGCCGCTCGGCAAGACCTAGAGCGTATCTTGCAGGATGCGCCTCCTGCCGATTCGGCATTGATTTGGCCAGAGCTGTTGGTGTTGCAAAGTGCAGCAGGAATGCCTGATCGGCATGAGGTTGCTTTGCTACCTTTCCAGGTTTTACAGCAATTACTGACTTTAGAGGAGAACCCAGCACAACAGCACGAGCAAGAATAAGATTTCATCCAAACTCGATGGAATGAAACAGTAATTAAGGAGTAAGACAATGATCAAAACTATTATTGTAGTTGGCGGTGGTATTGGCGGTACCATGACGGCCAATAATCTCGTCAGCAAGCTTTACGCAGAAATCAGTCGTGGTGAAGTACGCGTTCTGCTGATCTCCAATAGCCCTTGGCACTACTACAAACCGGCGTTTATGTATGTAGCTTTTGGCGCATTCTACAAAGAAGAACTCAGGCGTCACCAAGCGTCGTTACTGCGCCCAGAAATCGACTTCGTGCTTGACCAAGTCGATAACTTTGAGTTCAAGCAGAGTCGCTTAAGAATGCGCTCCGGTGCGACTTATGACTACGACTATCTTGTGGTGTCTACCGGTTGTATTCCTTCACCTGAACGTATTGAAGGCCTGCAGGAAGCAGGAGATCACTTCTATCAGCACGACCCCGCACGCAAACTCTATGAAAAAATTTCCACGATTGAAAAGGGGCGGATTTTCATCGGTGTAACCTTCCCGAAAACCCCGAATGTGCCACATCAGTGTGGTATTGCGCCGATGGAAACCACCTTGATGCTGGATGAGTTTCTGCGCAAGCGAGGCGTACGCGATCAAATTGAGATCGTCTATACATATCCAACGATTTCGCAGTTGGTGCGTAACTGTCTGTTCTTGCAAAAACAAACCGGTGAAGTCTTGCCCAGTGTGTTTGACTCGAAAGGCATTATCCATAAGCGTAGCTTTACTCTGGCCAGTGTTGATCCCGAGCGTAAAGTGGCTATTTCTGAAGAAGGCGAGGAAGAGAATTTTGACATTCTCATTCAAACGCCGCCCATCCGCGCGGTGGATGCGGTGCTCAATTCTGGAGTGTCGCAAGCGCCTAACAATGAAGGTTGGCTGCCGACTGATCGTTATTCATTACAGTTAGAGGGTTTTGAAAACGTCTTTGTGATGGGCGATACGGTTGACCTACCAATCAGTAAGGCAGGCGGTAGTTGCCACAACCAATCACCGGTGATTTGTAACAATATCGCTGGTCTGATGCGCTGGGGCAAAACGGTTGCTGAATATGATGGCAAGGTGCAGGCCGTTGCGCAGATGGGAATGGATGTCGGTATGCCGCTGTGGTACGACTATGATGTCGATGTGATCCCCACTCCCGCGACCAAAATTGGTGGCCTCATGCGCAAAGGTTTTAACCGAGGCGTTTACTGGTCAGTCGCTCGCGGCTTGGTTTAAGGAGATTATAAAATGACTCATCAAAATCCAGAAACATCCACGCAGACCTTAGAGCAACTGCTCGAGTGTTTGCCTGCCCTGAAAAACGAAGCGACACAGGCCGGACTTGCTGATCTGTTAGACAAGCTCGCGCCGCTGTTACAAGGCCGGCGTCTGCACAACATTGTTGATCTGCTGGCCGCTACATCGGACGTGATTGAAATGACCGATGATGCCATGCTGCAGAAACTTATGGCGCTCTACGAAGAGAGCATTGGCGGTGTCTGGATGCTAACCAATGCGCTGCGTTATGCATCGGCGCAAGCAGCTGCCAACTCCACACCGCCTACTTTGTGGCAAAGCGTGAAGAAATTTAACCAGAATGAAGATGCTCGGCGTGGCTTGGATGTGGTGTCGAATATCTTGGCTGAATTGGGTCGTCAGTCTGCTATCAAAGGACAAAAAATGCCTGAAGATTGAGCTATAACGACTGTGATTAAGCCCAATAAAAATATTGGGCTTTTTTATGCGCCAATACTAATGTGTTGTCTGAGGTCGACTGCATGGTTTTTTAATTGCTTGTATTGTTTTGTATCGATTTGGTATTGGTTGTGTATATGTTTTTCGTGAAGTAAATAGATTTTGTGCCATAATAATCTGTACTTACACATCGAGAAAGAGATTATGTCGCAATCTATTCGTTGGCCCATTGTGGTTGTTCTTGCGCTATGTGCGGCACTGCTACTGTGGTTGGTTTCAGGCTCGCAGTCGCAGGCCATTGCTCAAGCAAATCCGCTCAATTTGGCCCAGCACGTTTATAACTTACCAGAGGTGAGTGCTGCGCAGCCTGCGCTGGCTTTTGATAAAACTAAGCCAACCTTGGTTAAGTTGTGGGCCAGTTGGTGTCCTTTATGCCTGTCTGAACTTGGGCAAACGGAAGAATGGGTCACCGATGCGGATTTATCAGCCGCTAATTTGCTGACGGTGGCCTCACCAGGTGTATTGGGAGAGCAGCCTTTAGCCGCCTTTAAAGACTGGTATAGCGGCTTAGATTATCCGCAGTTACCCGTGCGCGTTGATAGCAGTGGCGAGTTGATTAAACGTCTAAGCGTTAAGGTCTATCCCAGTTGGGCACTGATTGATCAGCAAGGCCAGTTGGCGCGAGTGATTAAAGGCAGTATCAATAAATCACAAGCTTTAGCTTTGTTGGCTAACCCTGAAGCGGATCTTAATGATGCCGCTCATATTTTTTATCAGCCGAAAAGTAATCAAGATTCTGTGCCGATTAATGCGCGCACGATTTATTTAGCTGGTGGTTGCTTCTGGGGTGTTGAGGCGTATTTCGAGCGCATTGATGGTGTGCTGGATGCGGTGTCGGGCTATGCCAATGGCCGTACAGAAAATCCCAGCTATGAGGATGTGGTCTATCGCAATACTGGTCATGCGGAAACGGTAAAAGTAGTCTATAACCCAAACAAGCTCAGTCTCGATGATATTTTGCAGTATTATTTCCGCATCATTGATCCGACCAGTTTAAACAAACAAGGCAATGATCGCGGCGAGCAAT
>JAVETP010000157.1:0-4018 GCA_034006005.1 Pseudomonas sp. | reverse complement strand
GTTAAACGGTTTCCAGTTCGATATCGATACCGAGCGAACGAATTTCTTTGATCAGTACGTTGAAAGACTCTGGCATGCCAGGCTCCATACGGTGATCTCCGTCTACAATGTTTTTATACATTTTAGTACGGCCGTTCACGTCATCCGATTTCACGGTCAACATTTCTTGCAGAGTATATGCAGCACCATATGCTTCCAGTGCCCATACCTCCATCTCACCAAAGCGATGTCCACCGAACTGTGCTTTACCGCCCAGAGGCTGCTGCGTGACAAGACTGTATGAACCGGTTGAACGGGCATGCATTTTGTCGTCAACCAAGTGGTTCAACTTCAGAATGTACATGTAGCCAACAGTTACAGGACGATCAAAGGCATTACCCGTACGACCGTCATACAGTGTCATCTGTCCGCTTTCAGGCAGGTCTGCCAGTTTCAACATCGCTTTAATTTCAAGCTCTGAAGCACCGTCAAACACTGGTGTGGCCATTGGCACACCGCCACGCAGGTTGTCTGCGAGCTCAAGAATTTCTTCGTCTGACAGACTATCAAGATCAACACGATCTTCGTCAGCACCACCGATTTCATTATAAATCTGGTGCAAGAATGCGCGCAGCTCTATAACTTTGCGTTGTTCTTCGAGCATACGGTTGATCTTTTCACCCAATCCTTTGGCTGCAAGACCAAGGTGAGTTTCAAGAACCTGACCAACGTTCATACGCGATGGAACACCCAGCGGGTTGAGTACGATATCAACAGGCGTACCATCAGCATCATGCGGCATGTCTTCGACAGGCATAATAACGGATACAACACCTTTGTTACCGTGACGACCGGCCATCTTATCGCCAGGCTGGATGCGACGCTTGATCGCTAGATAAACTTTAACGATTTTCTGTACGCCCGGTGCTAAATCATCACCTTGCTGCAGTTTACGTTTTTTATCTTCAAACTTTTCGTCCAGTAATTTGCGACGGTCTGACAGGTACGCTTGAGCTTTTTCTAATTGCTCATTCAGCGCATCTTCAACCATACGCAATTTGAACCACTGACCGTGTTCAATACCATCAAGAATCTCATTGGTCAGTTCGGTGCCTTTCTTAACACCTGCACCACCTTCAGCTTTGTTACCCACTAAGTGGGCACGCAGACGCTCAAAGGTTGCACCTTCAACAATGCGGAACTCTTCGTTAAGGTCTTTACGGATCTCGTCCAGCTGAGATTTTTCAATCGACAGCGCACGGGCGTCACGCTCAACACCATCACGGGTGAAGACCTGAACATCAATGATGGTACCTTTGGTGCCGGTTGGAACGCGCAATGACGTATCTTTAACGTCAGAGGCCTTCTCACCGAAAATAGCTCGCAACAGTTTTTCTTCTGGAGTCAGTTGTGTTTCGCCTTTAGGCGTCACTTTACCAACCAGAATATCACCTGCTTCGACTTCAGCACCTACATACACAATACCGGCTTCATCCAGCTTATTTAGCGCAGCTTCACCCACGTTCGGAATATCCGAAGTGATTTCTTCTGGGCCAAGCTTGGTGTCGCGCGATACGCACGTCAGTTCTTGAATATGAATCGTGGTGTAACGGTCTTCTTCGGCAACTCGCTCAGATAGCAAAATGGAGTCTTCAAAGTTGTAACCGTTCCATGGCATAAACGCCACACGCATATTCTGACCAAGAGCCAGCTCACCCATATCAGTGGATGGGCCATCAGCCATAATATCGCCACGTGAAACCTGCTCGCCTTTACGTACTAATGGACGCTGGTTGATACAGGTATTTTGGTTGGAACGGGTGTATTTAGTCAGGTTGTAGATATCTACACCCGCCTCACCGGTTTCAACTTCATCATCATTCACACGAACAACAATACGACTGGCATCAACTGATTCGATCACACCACCACGACGTGCAACTTCACACACGCCTGAGTCGCGCGCAACGTTACGCTCCATACCGGTACCGACAAGAGGCTTGTCAGCACGCAGTGTTGGAACTGCTTGACGCTGCATGTTCGAACCCATCAACGCACGGTTAGCATCATCATGCTCGAGGAAGGGAATCAATGACGCAGCAACCGAAACAACCTGCTTCGGCGATACATCCATCAAAGTCACTTCTTCAGGTGCTTTAACAGTGGTCTCGTTGATATGACGAACCGTCACTAACTCTTCAATCAGGACGTTATCTTCGTTCATCAATGCTGAAGCCTGAGCAACAACATGATCAGCTTCTTCAATAGCTGACAAGAAAACGATCTCATCAGTTACTTTGCCTTCTTTCACTATACGGTATGGTGTCTCAAGGAAACCATAGCTGTTGGTACGTGCATAAGTAGCTAAAGAGTTAATCAACCCAATGTTTGGGCCTTCTGGCGTTTCTACTGGACACACACGACCGTAATGCGTTGGGTGTACGTCACGAACTTCAAAACCAGCACGCTCACGTGTCAAACCACCCGGGCCGAGTGCAGACACACGACGCTTGTGAGTGACTTCGGATAGCGGGTTATTTTGGTCCATAAACTGAGAGAGCTGGCTGGAACCAAAGAATTCTTTAACAGCGGCAGCCACAGGCTTGGCGTTAATTAAGTCTTGTGGCATTAAGCCTTCGCTTTCAGCCATGGAGAGACGCTCTTTAACAGCACGCTCAACACGAACCAAACCAACACGGAATTGGTTTTCAGCCATTTCACCAACGCAACGCACGCGACGGTTACCAAGGTGGTCAATATCATCGACAATACCGTGACCGTTACGAATAGAAACGATAGTTTTCAGTACATCAACAATATCTTCTTTGCTCAGTACGCCTTCGCCCAGAATTTCTGTGCGACCAATACGGCGGTTGAACTTCATACGACCTACAGCAGATAAGTCATAACGCTCTGATGCAAAGAACAGGTTTTTAAACAAGTTCTCAGCAGCATCCTTAGTTGGCGGCTCGCCAGGACGCATCATGCGATAGATTTCAACCAATGCTTCAAGCTGGTTGGTGGTGCTATCGATTTTCAAGGTATCTGAAACAAACGGACCACAGTCAATATCGTTGGTATAGAGCGCTTCAATTTGTACAACTTGTGCGTCGACGACCGTCTGCAACATTTCAGCGGTCAGTTCAGTATTACATTCAACTAAGATCTCACCTGTTGCTGGGTGAACGATTGGCTTAGCTGTAGTCACACCAACAATGTACTCAGTCGGCACAACCAATTTGGTAATACCGGCCTTCTCCAACTGATTAATGTGACGTGAAGTAATACGACGACCTTCTTCAACAATAACTTTATCGTTATCATCTTTAATATCAAAGGTAGCCATCTCTCCGCGCAAACGCTGAGGCACTAGTTCTAGACTGGTTTCTTCTGCAGACACATGGAATACATTAGTCGCATAGAATGTCGCTAGGATTTCTTCCGTGGTATAACCCAATGCACGCAACAATACCGAAGCAGGTAATTTACGGCGGCGGTCAATACGCACAAACACACAGTCTTTAGGGTCGAACTCAAAGTCGAGCCATGAACCACGGTAAGGAATAATACGAGCGGAATACAGTAATTTACCTGAGCTGTGCGTCTTACCACGGTCATGGTCAAAGAACACACCAGGTGAACGGTGTAGCTGAGAAACGATAACGCGCTCGGTACCATTAATTACAAAGGTACCGTTTTCGGTCATCAATGGGATCTCGCCCATATAAACTTCTTGCTCTTTAATATCTTTAATCGCTTTACTTGAAGACTCACGATCAAAAATAATTAAGCGCACTTTTACGCGCAGCGGGACTGCATAAGTCACACCACGTAAAGAACATTCTTTAACATCAAAAGCGGGTTCGCCAAGGCGATACCCTACGTACTCAAGCGCTGCGTTGCCTGAATAACTGATAATCGGAAATACCGATTTAAAGGCTGCGTGCAGGCCAATATCACGGAACTGCTCCTTGCTCACGCCAGTCTGCAGAAATTCACGGTAAGAATCTAATTGGATTGCCAGTAGATACGGCACATC
>JAVETP010000041.1:0-26446 GCA_034006005.1 Pseudomonas sp. | reverse complement strand
CAATTTCGTGGCGCGAAAGTTTTTGTAATATCTTAGAGGTGTATGCCTCAGGCGAGTCAATGGCATTGGCTACCTCTTTGAGGCTCACCTTCATACCCATCAACGAGCGTTCGGCGATAAAAATTGAAGCCCTTATACCATATTCACAAGCTTTTGAAAACATATTGCTTATTTTTCAGCAAAGATAAGTTGTTATTTTTAATAGTGGATAGTTTTATCCACTATTTTTTTTGATGGTGATTTTTTTAGGTTAGAGAAAGGCATTTTGGATAAATGATAGATTTTTTGGATTAATCCCGCAATTTCTTATTTTTCAACTTTTGAAGCAACTTAATTTACAAAGACAAGATTTGTTATTATCAAAGCATGCTAAATGCTACAAAGGATGTTGGTTAAGGCACTAAACAGCAGGCAAATTTAAGGTTGATAACAAATCCAACACAATAGTAGCAAAGCTCAGGTCTTTGCATTGTTTTCAGTATGATTAAAACTCTTATATTCTATTCCATATCAACGTCTTAGCCTCATTATTTTTCGTGTTGGCAGTCACCATATTATTAACAACAGCCCTGATCAAATCAAACGATTCAGACTAATTCTAAATTAACTAAAAAAGGAGGATAATTTATAAATCACGGTTTTTATCAGAAAAAGATTCTAAATTTACCCACTAAAGCAGTAACTTAACAAGAGAAGCTGCGTATAAGCCACCAAACTATAAAAAGACTATGCGCTAATTTGTACCAACAACTCCAATTAATCAGCCCACGCCCGAGCCACTACTCCCGAACTATTCCGTAATGGCTTTTGAATTTAAACAACAAGTACAAATCACTGCATACTTCGGATTTATTGTTTTAAAACAAAGGTGTTTTCATTGTAAAAACATGAACCAAAAGCCGTAGCAGCATGAATAGTAGATTTTTAGCTCTTAAAAAAAGCAGATTTAATAATGCATTTTTTGCTCTTTTGTTCCTTTTTATTTTACCCTCCTACACTCAAGCGCAATGTCCGTCAGGCGATTTTGCCGGAGACGATGGACAAGTTTGCACCAACAGCAGTTATGATTTATCACCAAACCTGGTCGCAGGAGATCTGAGTTCCGTTTTATGGACAAGTACCGGTGGCGGAATTTTTTCGCCAGACGACACTAGCCTTGATGCTACTTATGTGCCTGCCGGTTCAGATTTGGACGGCGTGGTGGTTACGCTCACGCTTAAGGTTACATCGAATGATCCGCTTTGCACAGGCACCTATACAGATGCGCTGGATCTCACTGTTTTCAGGGCTCCCATAGCTGATGCAGGTCCGCCAGTTCCTGTTTGTGCGGGTGAGAGCGTTGCCCTATCCCAAGCTACCGCACAATATTACAACAATGTGATCTGGGATGTTGTTGATCCAACTTCCGGAAGTTTTAGTGATCCCACTATAGTAAATCCCACCTTTACGCCAAGTGCTTCAGACATTACCCGCGGAAGTGCTGAACTTATTTTTTCCGTATATGGTAATGGCCCCTGTGCTGCTACAGTTTCTTATTTAACCGTTACTATCAACCAAATTCCGGTGATTGATGCCGGTAGTACTCCGCAAACCATCTGCGAAGGCAGCACGGTGCAACTTAATGCAACAGTCACAAATTCAACTAATTATTTATGGACTACATCCGGAGACGGAATCTTTTCCAACGCCACCAATAATTTAACTCCGGTTTATACGCCCGGAAGTGTCGACATCAGCAATGGTTCAGTTACATTAACGCTTACTGCACAGCCCAACAGCCCATGTACCACGCTGTTTAGCGATCAAGTGGTCGTAAATATTAGCCGTGTACCGTCTATCGTGGCTTTGGCAGATCGCGAGATGTGTGCAGGCGAAACGCTTGCTTTGTCGGCGACAATCAGCGATGAGGGTGATTTTTTCTGGAGTTCGACCCATAGCGGCACTTTCCTGCCTTCTGCAAATAATGTAGCCAATCCCAGCTTTACACCTTCGGCGACCGAGATTGCCAATGAACAAACCACCATCACGCTTACGGTGAACGGCACAGGCACTTGTGCCGCAGCACAAGCTACTGAAAGCCTGGATGTGGTTATCTACCGCGCTCCCACCGTAAATGCCGGTAACGACTTAAGTTCCTGTGGATTTGAAACTGTTAACTTATCAGCTACCGTGAGTGCTAACCCGGGTACTTTAAGCTGGACATCGAGTAGCGGCCATGCCGGATTCTCTAATCCCACTTATGCCATCACAACTTACACACCTTCCAATGCGGATGTAACCAACGGAAGCGTTAGCCTAACGCTTACAGCAAGCGGGACAGGGAGTTGCGATCCTGTTTCGGACTTTTTGGTACTGACTTTATCCGAATTACCTGAGATAAGTGCAGGCCCTAATGATGCTACTTGTGTGAATAGTGCTTATGCCTTTGCTGAAGGCCAGGCCACCGTAAACATGCCGGTGCTACAAATAAACTGGAGCCATAATGGCCAGGGAGGCATTAGCTATCCCGCCGGAAACAGGCTTCGCCCGATTTATATGCCGGATTTAGCAGATGCAGGACAAGTGGTTACGCTTACCATGGAAGTAACGCCGCTGCCACCCTGTAATACGGTTGTAACAGATGCTATGAACCTCAGTGTTGCCGCTGTTCCCACCGCTTTTGCCGGCGATGATGAAACAATTTGCAGCACCGAAACCAGTTTTCAACTTGATGGCAGCGCGACAAACAGCAGCACCGTGCTTTGGACAACAAGCAACGGAGGTGGAACAATTTCTAATGCAAATCAACTTGATGCTACCTATACTATAGTAGCGACAGATATTGCGCAGGGAAGCGTCACCTTTACCCTCACAGCCCAGGGAAATGCCGGTTGCAGCCCCGCAACCGATCAAATGATACTGAGCTTTACCAATCCGCCAACAGCAAATGCAGGCAGCGTGCCGAATATCTGTGTTGGATCAAGTGTTGCGGTTAGTGGTGCGACCACCACCAATGCGGCCAGCCGGTTGTGGCAGGTTGAAACCGGAAACGGCTCCATACTCCCCGGAACAGAAACAAGCTTAACTCCTATTTATCAATCTGTTACGAATGACGGCGGTACGATAGTGCGTTTAAGACTTACCGCTTTTGGAAACGGAAGCTGCGCAGATGCAGTTGATTACGTGGATTTTGATGTAATCAGCGCACCGGTAGTAAGCATGGGTATTCCATCAGCAATCACCTGTGGCAGTAACGGCTATAATTTAAGCGCTGCAAATCCCTCGGTGCAAAACTCTACCAATTATGTTTGGACAAGTAGCGGAAATGGTACTTTTTCCAATCCTACTGCTTTGATGCCCGTTTATACACCCTCAGCGAATGACATCACCAGCGGGACAGTAATCCTAACACTTACTGCACAGCCTAATTCACCCTGTTCGGGCACAGCCTCGGCAAGCCTCACCCTCACCATTAATGAACCACCTTCTGCTAGCGCAGGAGATGACATCATAATTTGCGAAGGCAGCAATGCACAACTAAACGGCTCAGTTAGCGGAAGCTACCAAAGCATAAGTTGGGCAAGCACGGGAACCGGTACTTTTATAAATGGCACCACCGCTACTCCTACTTATACACCAAGTGGTAATGATATTATTGCGGGTAGTGTTGAATTGACCACTACTGCTGTGGCTGTTCCCGGCTGCGGCCCTAACTCAAGCAGCAGTATGATCCTTGAAATAGATCAAGCACCGGTAGCAATTGCAGGCCCTAATGAAACGATTTGTAATACAGAAACTTATCTTATTCCCGGAAGTGTAAGTAATGCAAGCAGTTTTAGCTGGTCATCCACAGGAAATGGCACTTTTACGCCACCCACAAGTATTACGCCCATATTTACACCTTCTGCTTCTGAAATTGCAGCCGGCACAACTACGATTACACTTACCGTTCAGCCAACAGGTGCTTGCAATGCCCCGGCAACAGACCAGTTTATTCTGACCATCAATGAAGGCCCGACAGCCAATGCCGGGAATGATGCCACTATCTGCCAAACCGGACATCAACTCAATGGGCAGGCCACCAATTACGAATCAGTTTTGTGGGAAAGTATCGATCCGGGAAGCGATGGCTACTTTAACGACGCCACCATATTAAACCCGGTATTTGTTCCCGGAGCAGCAGACATCTCCAGAGGTTCTGTAAACCTCAGGCTTACTGCACTGCCATTAGAAAGCTGTGCCGGCAGTGCCACCGACATCATCACCTTAACAATTACCGAAAGCCCTCAGGTAAGCGCGCACCCAAATAATCAGGATTTTATTTGTGAAACAGCCACTTCCTATAATTTATCAGATGCTACAGCTACAAATTATAATTCGCTGCTTTGGTCGAGCAGCAGCAGTGGAAATTTCAATAACACCGGCATCCTGAATCCCATCTATTACCCCAATGCAACCGATATTGCAGCCGGCTTTGTCGATCTAACGCTCACTGCAGACAATGCGCCCTGCAACAACCGTAGCAGCACCATGCGTTTGTACATACAACATGAGCCTACAGCTTATGCCGGCGATGATAAGTTTATTTGCTCCGGCGATCTTGTACCTCTGACTGATGCAGTAGTAACACCTAACAATGCTGCCGTGCAATGGACAGTAATCAGCGGATCAGGTAATTTCTCCAATCCAAATATTGCCAATCCCATCTTTACACCTACCGATTATACCGTGGGTTCCATCTTGCTCCGTATGAATGTTACTGCAACAGCACCCTGCGTGATTCCTGCTTTTGATGAGGTTCAGATTTTTATTACCCAGCCACCAACTGTAAATGTTGGATTAATTGAAGCCGATATATGTGCAACTGCAACATACACGGTAACTACTGCAAGTGCTACCGGTTATTCAGGCTTAAACTGGACAAGTAGTGGTGGCGGAAGTTTTATTGGTGCCAACACCCTTACACCAACCTATACGCCCAGTGCTCAAGATATTATTACCGGACAAACCATACTTACTTTGACTGCTCAGGCCCAATCGCCCTGTAGTTTGCCGGTTAGCTCAAGCTTTATTTTAAATATTCAGAGAATCCCAACTGTAAATGCCGGCCTTGACGGACAGGTATGTGAAGGTGATGTATTTGTACTTAGTAGTTCCAGTGCTGCCGATTACAGTAACCTTACGTGGTCAACCTCCGGCAGCGGTGCATGGGAAGGCAGCGGATCATCAAGTCTGCACCCTACCTATCGCCCAAGTGCTGCTGATGCCAACTTAGGCCAAATTACCCTTACTTTACGCGCATACAGTGATTTACCGTGTACGGATCCTGATTTTGTATTCGATGATATGATCCTCACTATAGTGCCCGGTGCCAATGTTTATGCAGGTGGCAATGCAACGGTTTGCGGTAATGGCAATGGCTATTTTATCGCCAATGCAAGTGCTGTAAATTACAGCGTAATCAGCTGGACTTCTTCTTCAGGAAATTCAGCCGGATTCGATCCCAGCCCAACATCAATTAGGCCTACCTACTACCCAAGCATTGCAGACATCGCTAATCAGCAAGTTACCCTGGAACTCACCGGAAGCAATATAATAGGTTGCGATGGCTTTGATTTTGATCAAATGATTATCACTTACGAACCTATGCCAACTGCTGACGCAGGCCCGGCGCAGGTTTCTGTTTGTGGTAACGAGCCATACAGCTTTGGCGCTGCTACTTTCCAACATGCGACTTCTTATCAGTGGATGACTTCCGGAACAGGCTCTTTCAATCCTCCGAATGGTCCAAATCCTGTTTATACACCTTCAGATTATGATTTAGATCAGGGATCAGTAGTAATTACTGTGAGAGCTTTTGGCGAAAATAGCTGCGTGAACGATTACGCAGAAGATATGCTGATAATTAATTTCCAGCCTGCACCTGTTGCAGATGCCGGCCCTGAACTTTTTGTTTGTGAAGAAGGAATACGTATCCTTGATGCTGATGCCGACAACTACAGTACTTTAAGTTGGACTTCAACCGGCTCTACCGGTACAATCCAAAATGCAAACACACTTTCACCTTATTACACACCGAGTGCAGCCGATCAAAACAATGGTTTCGTCATTTTAACGCTGACAGCAAACCCTATTAACCCCTGTAATGTAGCTGCCATTTCAACTGTAAGAATTAATATTGAAACAAACCCGGAAGTGAATGCCGGTTTGGATGACGTTATTTGCGAAGACGAAACCTACACGCTTTCGGCCACCGTGAGCAACCAACAATCGCTGCTGTGGACAACTACCGGTGATGGATCTTTTCTGAACCAGACAGCCTCCAACGCAACTTACATTCCCGGAACTGGCGATATCAACAACGGTAATGTAGTACTTACGCTAACGGCTCAACCTATTATACCTTGCGCTACCACAATTTCTGATGAGATGATACTCACCATCAACAGATTACCCATTGTGGAAGCAGGACCAAATGCTTCTATTTGCAACGGAGACACCTATACTACTTTGGGCAGCAGCGTGCAGTTTCATTCTTCTATTTTATGGACAAGTAGCGGAACCGGCTCATTTAATGATCCCAGCCAGCTTAATGCTATTTATACGCCCAGTGCCGGCGACATTGCCAATGGTAGTGCAACACTCACCCTAACTGCAACATCTTCGGTCTCCTGTGGATCTCAGCAAATAAGCGATAGCTTTGTATTGAGCATTACTCCATTGCCTATAGTTTATGCAGGAAGCGACGGCGAAATCTGCGAAGGCACCAACTTTACAGTTACCGATGCCTCAGCCACTAACCATAACGCTACCAGCATTGTGTGGACAACAAACCGCAATGGAACATTCATCGACGGAAACACACTTTCACCTACTTATATTCCAGGCTCAGCAGACCTTGCTGCCGGAAACGCTACCCTTACACTAAGCGTTTCGGGAATTGGTGAGTGCACCCAAACAGCTACTGATCAACTATTTTTGGAAATTGCTCCGGCAGCCTTTGCCAATGTTGGCCTTGACGCAGCGACCTGCGAAGATACAGGCTACGAATTTATTGGTGTTATTGCTGAAAACTACAGCAGCTTTGCCTGGAGCCACAATGGCTTTGGAACATGGATCAATCAAAATTCGCTGTCACCAACTTATAACCCAGATCCAAGTGATGTGGGCAATAATGTTATTATCACCCTTACATTAAACGCTAAAAGTCCTTGTACGGCTCAATTCTCGGATGAGATGGTTCTTGCCGTAATAGCTTCGCCGGAAGCTTTTGCCGGCAATGATGCTGCTATTTGCGCCGGAGATAACTATGCCATCACCAGTGCCATAGCCAATGCTTCAAACTATGATCATTTGCACTGGACAAGCAACGGAAGCGGTGTTTTCAGCAGCAATAGCGCTATCCCTACAACTTATATCCCCAGCCAGGCTGACATCAATAACGGGTCAGTTGAAATTACGCTGACGGCCTATGCCAATGCACCTTGCGCAATCAATACAACAAGCAGTTTCACCCTTACGATAACACCTGCTGCTATGGCCAATGCCGGATCTGATGCTACAATCTGTGAAAACGCGGTTTATACCGTAAATGATGCTAGCGCAACACCTGCTGCTACTCTGAGCTGGACTCATAACGGAGCCGGCGCAATTATTAATGGTGCCACGCTTGCGCCAACATATAATCCCGCTCCTGCCGATGCCATTGCCGGAACAGTAACTTTAACCCTCACCGTAGAAGGTGCAGGCAGTTGCGCCGATGATACAGATCAAATGGTGATAACGATAATTCCAAGTCCTACAGTAAATGTAGGTCTGGATGCATTTGCCTGTTCAAATGGTAATTACCAAATCGTGAACTTCACGGCAACGAATTATTCTACAGTTCTATGGACTACTTCCGGAACAGGAGTTTTCTCCAATCCCAATACAGCACTACCTACCTATATACCTTCAGCGGCAGATTTCGCAGCAGGAAATGTTAGCTTAACAGCCACAGTACAAGGCGAAAGTGCCTGTAACCTTCCCACAGATATTGCTTCAGATAGTTTTATACTTACATTCGAGCAGGCACCAACCGTGGATGCCGGAAATGACGAAACCATTTGTAGCGGAAGTAACATCCAAATCACCTCGGCAAGTGCCACTAATGCCACAAGTTATTTATGGACAAGCAGCGGCACAGGAACTTTTGCTGCCGCCAACACACTAAGTCCCACCTACACACCAAGTGCAGCGGATATCAACCAGAGAAGTATTGTGCTGACCATTACAGCTTCCGGAAGCCCTGAATGCGATGCCGTTAGCGACAATATGACCGTCTTTATTAATCCTTCGACCACAGTGAATGCCGGAGATGACGGCGAAATTTGTGCCGGAAACAATTTCAATATCAGCACAGCAACTGCTACCAACTACAGCCTCCTGGAATGGACAACGAACGGAGATGGAAGCTTTATCAACGGTAATCAGCTTCAGGCTGTTTATCAGCCCGGAATTAACGATATTGCTAATGGTGTTGTTACCCTAAGCCTACGCGCCGTATCAATCGCGCCCTGCACCCAGCAGCTCACAGATCAGATGCAACTGCTTATTGCGCCTGCCGCTAAGGCCAATGCCGGTGCTGCCGCTAATATTTGCGAGCCGGCAGTGTTACCAATCACTGACGCGACAGCTTCTAACGGCTCAATCAGTTGGGCAACAAGTGGTACAGGAAGCTTCCTCAACGGAAGTACCATCAATCCTGTTTACCAGCCATCAACAGCCGACTACCTGAGTGGTAACGTAACACTCACGCTAACGGTTACCAGCCAGGCTCCCTGCGCCGGAACCGCCACAAGCAGCAAGTTGGTTAGCTTGCAAGCCATTCCACGCGTGAATGCCGGCAGCGATTTCACTTTATGTGAAACCGGATCTTATACCATTAACAACGCCACTGTTTCGCACGGAACAATCTCATGGGTTACATCCGGCGACGGCCTGCTAACAGGAGGAACGACACTTACTCCAACTTACACACCAGGCCCGACAGACATAGCCAATGGCAGTGCTACCCTCACCTTAACCGCTGAGGGTGCTGCACCATGCGCCCTTGAAGCCAGCGACGATATGATTATCCAAATCAATCAATTGCCGAAAGTATTTGCAGGCGTTGATGCCGATGTTTGTCAGGGAAGCACATACAATATTTCGGATGCAACTTTAACTGGCAATTATAGCAGTTTCAGCTGGCAGACCACAGGTTCAGGAACATTCAGCAATACTAACAGTATCAATCCTACTTATATACCAAGTAGTGCCGACTTTATCAACGGTGCCGTAACACTTACGCTTACCGCCTGGGCGCAAAGCCCCTGCACAGGTAATGTTTCTGACCAACTGACGCTGAACCTCTACGAGTCGGTTTCAGCCGATGCGGGAACCGATGCCAGCATCTGCGCAGGCAGCACTTATACGCTAAACAGTAATCCGCAAAACTTTGCAACGATACAGTGGTCAACCAATGGCGACGGTACGTTTAACAATACAGGCATTGCCAATCCTATTTATACGCCCGGCAATAACGATATCGCTAACGCAACGGTTGTGCTTACTCAGACACTTACCGGCATTGCACCCTGCAATAGCCAGGATAGTGATGATATGGTTTTGACCATCCAAGCCAGTCCAACAGCCTACGCCGGAGCAAATCAAACGGTTTGTGCTGCAACATATACCATTACTGATGCCACAGCCACAAACTACTCAGCAATTCAATGGACAACTTCCGGTGACGGAACCATCAGCAATGCTAATGCTGTCAGCCCGACTTATTCGCCGGGCATCAACGACCTGGCAACAGGATTTGCTAACCTTACTATTCGTGTAACTGGAGCAGGAAATTGCAATACTGTGGTAGTTACAGATCAAACAACACTGAGTTTCCAGCAAGGAGCCACCGTGTATGCCGGCACTGATATTACAAGCTGCGGCAATACAGCTGTTACACTCAATAATGGTGCAGATGCTACGCTTTATTCGTTGATTAACTGGACATCTGCCGGAGACGGAAGCTGGGCCAATCGTAACAGTTTAACTCCAACTTATACACCAGGCACACAGGATCTAAATAACGGAAGCGTTGTGCTGACTTTATCGGCTACCAGTCAGGCACCCTGCTCGAACACGGTAACAGATAATATGACGCTTAACCTAAATCAAAGTCCTGTTGTAAATGCCGGTCCGGATCAAATGGCCTGCAACCTGAATGAAGTATCTATTGTTAATGCCACCTCATCCAACTCTAGCTCTTTAGCCTGGACAAGTTCAGGGACTGGCAGTTTTAGCGCAAATAATACAATTTCGACGGTATATTATCCTTCAACAGCAGATATCAACAGCGGTTCTGTTATCCTTACCTTAACAGCCAAAGCCCCCTCCTGTCCGGATGCTATTGATCAACTCGTACTGAGCTTTATGCCAGCCACTTTGGCGGATGCCGGCCCGGATGCAGAGATCTGTCAGGGCAGCACCTTTACCGTTTCTGGTGCTACGGCCACCAATGCGTTAAATTACGCCTGGTCGAGTAATGGCACAGGCACTTTCAATGGTGAAAACAGCCTAACGCCTACCTATTTCCCAACAGCTATTGATATTGCCAATGGTAGCGTAACGATCACTTTGACAGCAACCGGAGCTGCACCTTGCAACAATACTGTAACAGACAGCTTTGTGCTTACAATACGCAAAGCTCCCACCGCGTATGCCGGAGCGAATGCAACAATATGCGAAAATCAGTCCTATACCGTTCTTGATGCAACTGCCACGAATTATACGATGCCACCAGTTTGGACACATAACGGTGGTGGTACGCTTACAGGCCAGACAACGCTTTCGCCCACCTACACACCCAGTGCAGCTGATCTGCTTGCTGGAAGTGTAACCCTTACACTGCGGGCCAATCCAATTACCCCTTGCGCTTCACCAGCCACAGACCAGATGACCATCAGCTTTAATACTGCACCCGAAGTATTTGCCGGTAACAACATCTCAAGTTGTGGTACAAGTCCCGTTTTCCTCAATGAAGCCACAGCCTCCAACTATACTTTAGTGAGCTGGACAAGCAATGGAACAGGTAATTTTGATGACAATAACGTACTTCGTCCAACTTATAATCCTTCAACAGCAGATGTTCTCACAGGTAATATTACCTTGTCGGTAAGTGTTACGCCGAGCGCAGCCTGCGCTGGAACAGGAAATGCTTCGGACTTCCTGACATTGACCCTTAGTGCCAACCCAACTGTTAATGCTGGACCTGATCTTCAGGTTTGCGATGGCTCCTCGATTCAGATACTGAATGCAACTGCTACCAATCACGGGACGCTACTCTGGACAACTACCGGTGACGGAACTTTTGATGATCCTTCAAACCTAAACGCTACTTACAACCCAGGCAATTCCGATATTGCAGCTGGCCAGGCATTGCTAACCTTAAGAGCTAATGCAATAGCACCCTGCACCAACTTTGTGACAGACAACCTGCTTCTTCAGATACAGGCTAAGCCACAAGCCAACGCCGGAGCCGATCTGACTGTTTGTGCCGGAAGTTATACCATTAATGATGCTACTGCCTTAAATTATAACCCAGCAACTATCAGCTGGATACATTCAGGTGCTGGTACACTTACTAACCCAACAAGCCTGACCCCAACTTATCTGCCAACACCTGCCGAAATGAATGGCAGCACCATCACCTATACGATGACTGTAAGTGGCAATGGAAGTTGTAGTGGAGAAACAGCAAGCGATCAGAAAAAAATCAGCTTCGCCCCTGCTCCCACAGCAAATGCTGGCTCAGATCAAACCATATGTGCCATGGATGTTGTAACACTCAATGGGAATGCTACAAACCACGCTTCATCACTTTGGACAAGCAGCGGCGATGGCATATTTGCAAACCGCAATAACCTAGTTACCTCTTATACACCCGGCCAGGCCGACCGTTTGGCGGGTTCCGTAAACCTCACTTTAAGAGCCAATAGCGGCGCACCCTGCAACACCTTTGTTGAAGATGTGATGACTGTGTTTATCAATCCTGTCCCCGTTGTAAATGCCGGCCCGGATCAAACCACCTGCGAAAGCGGCGAGTTTGAAATCCAGCTTGCCAGTGCTACAAACTACAGCAGTTTGCAGTGGATATCAACCGGAACCGGAATCTTTGGCAATGCCACTCAGCTGCAAACCAGTTATTTCCCAACACCGGCAGACATCGTAAATGGTGCTGTAACTTTAACGCTTACAGCCAGTTCATTAAGCTGTCCTGCAAATACAGCACAGGATTCCTTCGTACTTTATTTTGAAGAAAATATTACTGTAAATGCAGGTCCGAACGCAATTATCTGTCAAGGTACTGATTTTGCAATAACACAAGCATCAGCACCAAATGCCGTAAGCATCAACTGGACAAGCAGCGGAACGGGCACATTCTATAATCAGCAAACCATCAATCCGATTTATTATCCCAGCAACCTGGATATTACCAACGGAAGCGTGGTTCTAACCTTAACTGCAAACGGACAAGCACCTTGTAACACGCCGGTTTCTGATGCTCTTACGCTGAACTTCGTGCGTCAGCCTGTTACTAACGCGGGGGCTGATATCGTGGTGTGCGAAACCGGAAACTATACAATAACAGATGCCAGTGCGAGCAATTACGCTACGCTATTCTGGAGTGCAAGCGGTACTGGAACTATTTCGGACGGAAATACGATAACCCCGACCTACACACCTTCAAATCAGGATATTACAAACGGATTTGTAATCCTGACATTAAGGGCAAATTCCATCAATCCGCCCTGTACGGCTCCTGTTTCCGACTCCAAAATGTTAAGTTTTGCAGGCGCACCAACTCTCTTTGCAGGTACTGACCTTACAATATGTACGGGCAGCAATGTATTTTTAGGTGAAGCCACTGCAACCAACTATTCTACCATCAATTGGATCACTAATGGAACGGGTATTTTCAACAATCCAAGCACGCTAAACCCCACCTACTATCCAACACCAAATGACATTGCCCAGGGAACGATTACGTTAACAGTTACTATTGAACCATTGGCAGCTTGCAGTAGCACCCCTCCATTGACTGACAATATCCAAATCAACTTTATTGGCAATGTGATTGCTAACGCCGGCAATAACGGAATAATATGTGAAAACGAGGACTTTACCATCACCAATGCCAGTATTGGCGGAGGCGAAACACCTTATTGGGAAACATCGGGAACCGGAGTTTTTGACGATTCTAATACACTTAACCCTACCTATACTCCCGGATTTGAAGACATTCAGGCCGGAAGCGTAATTTTAACCCTTAACGTTGATGGAACCGGTACTTGTGCCGGCAATTCGGATAGCGATGATTTAACACTTACCATAAGGCAAAATGTTAGCGTAAACTTAGGTGCCGACCTCAATAGCTGCGGTACTGTTCCAATAGCATTTAATGGTAGTTACGCCTCCAGCTTCCAAAGCCTGAGCTGGCAAACCACCGGCACAGGAAGTTTTGATAATGCTACCGGTTTAAATCCTGTTTATACGCCATCAACTGCCGATATGAATGCCGGAAGTGTAATTATTTCGCTCACGGCCACGCCAATAAATCCCTGTTCAGGAAATGCATCGGACGCCCTTACGCTATTCCTCAACATCGAACCGCAAGTAAATTTGGGTGTCGATCTGGCTGTTTGCGAAACGGACAACATCCAACTAAATGCCAACGCATTTAATTACAGCACTATAAGCTGGGTTAGCAGCGGAACTGGAACTTTCAGTAATCCAGGCTCATTGTTAACAAATTATTTACCTTCGGAAGACGACATACTGAACAGCCCGATAACAATTACAGCAAATGTTGCTGGTACAGGCGACTGTAGTTCGCTAACGGTTTCAGACAATATCCTGATCTTTATTGAGCCTTCACCGGAAATCACGGTGATGGAAAATCAATCTACCTGCGGCACAATTTTTCAAATTTCAAACACCGCCGCAGCCAATTACAACACGCTTAGTTGGCAAACTTCCGGTGATGGCACGTTTGATAATGCTGCTACACTAAACCCGGTTTACACAGCCGGAGCCAACGATATGCTGACAGGAAATGTTGTGTTAACTGCCACAGCCACAGCAAATGCGCCATGTGCTAATGATGCCATCGACAACTTTACCATCACTTTCAGCAATCAGCCCGATGCCTTTGCTGGCAATGATGGCACCATAGCCGAAGGTGAAACTTACAGCCTTTTTGAAGCAACCGCTAATAATTACAGCAGCTTGCTTTGGACTACGTCTGGCGATGGAAGTTTTAGTGTAAACACCGATCTAAATCCTGTTTATACACCGGGAACTGCTGATATAGCTACTGGAAGTGTTGTTCTTACTTTAACTGCCGAAAACGGCCCCAACTGCACAGATGCAATTTCTACCTTAACCCTTAACATCCAGCCGTTACCGGATGCTTATGCGGGATCAGATGCTACTATTTGCGCCACGCAAACATTTGCTCTTACAGAAGCCACCGCCTCCGATTACGCTCAAATTATTTGGAGTAGCAGCGGAGATGGTACATTTGATAATATAAATGCACTAAACCCTGTTTATACGCCTGGTACGAATGATATCAACAGCCAAACTGTGGTGCTTACCATCACTGCCACCTGCACCTGGGCTTGTCCAGCTGCTACTGACGATTTAACATTGACCATTACAGCACTTCCGGCTGCTAATGCAGGAGGCGATATTGCCACCTGCGTAACTGCTCCAATTCAAATCACAGGAGCTTCCGTAAACACGGCCGGAACAATAGTCTGGACGCACAACGGAACAGGTACACTCAACAACACAGCAATCATAGATCCCGTTTATTCACCGGCAGCAGGCGATGCAGGAAACGTTGTAACGCTTAGCTTAACCGCTTTTGGGCAGGGAAACTGTAGCACCGAATCAGCACAGGATGCGCTGCAAATTACTGTTGAACCACTACCTATTGTGTTTGCCGGCAATAATCAGGCAGTTTGTGTAAATAACTTACTACAACTGAGTGACGCCACGGTAACCAACGCCTCTTCAATCCTTTGGACAGAAAATGGTGATGGCAGCCTCAACAACAACAGCATTCAAAACCCGGTCTATACGCCGGCAGCAACGGATGCAGGAACTACCGTTACTTTCACCCTCACAGCCACTGGTGCAGGCAACTGCAACACAGAACAGCTGAGTTCTACCGTTGAAATTACTTTTGACCCACTTCCCCAAGTATTTGCCGGAAACAACTTTAGCAGTTGCATAAGCAGTACGATCCAATTGAGCGAAGCCACCGGTTCTGCAACGGCATTACTCACCTGGACACACAACGGCGCGGGAAATTTGAACAACAGCAATATCTTAAATCCTGTTTATACACCTGATCCTGCCGATACAGGAAATGATGTAACATTCACCCTTACCGGACAAGGTTCCGGAAGTTGCAATGGCGAAACGGCAAGCTCCAACATCATCGTTCATTTTGATGAATTGCCTGAAATTTTTGCCGGCACAGATAAGGTCAGCTGTATTTCAGAAAGCATTAGTCTTGCGGATGCTACTGCTACAAACGCCCTTGGGTTAAACTGGACACATGATGGCAGCGGAACGCTCAACAGCAGCACCGTGATCAATCCTATTTATACGCCTGGAGCAGCTGATGCCGGAAATACAGTAACATTCACATTCACGGCCAGCGGTACAGCAAATTGCGCTTCTGCAACGGTGTCTGACGTGGTTCTAATAAATATTGAAGCACTGCCAACGGCCTATGCCGGACAGGATATTACAGCTTGCGTAACACAAGCAATTCCTATAAACACGGCACAAGCTACTAATTTCGGTAGCCTGCTTTGGACGGATAACGGTGCCGGAACTTTTGATGATCCCAGCCTACTGAATCCTATTTACACACCAGGTGCAGCCGATGCCGGAAATGTTGTAACGATCACGCTAACAGCTACAGGAGATGGAAACTGTAGTGGCGAAACCGCAGTTTCTACTGCTGAACTCACCATCAACCCGCTCCCACAAGCATTTGCCGGGACAAATGGCATTACTTGTGTCTCCAATCCATTCCCAATCAGCGATGCGACTGCTCTTTATGCCGGAACGACAGCATGGACACATGATGGCGCAGGAACACTAAGTGCCAGCAGCATAATCAATCCTGTTTATACACCTGCAACCGCCGATGCCGGAAATGTAGTAACACTCACACTTACAGTATTTGGCGAAGGCTATTGCAATGCAGCCACAGCAAGCTCAACGATGCAAATAACCGTAGCACCAATGCCGGAAGTTTTTGCCGGTAATGATGCCACTATCTGTGTCAATCAGAATTATCAACTTATTGGGGCAACGCAAACAAATACAGCTTCTATAAGCTGGACGCATAATGGCGATGGAACACTCAACGCCAATAACATCCTCAATCCGGTTTATACGCCTGCTGCTTCCGATGCCGGAAATGTACTTGTATTTACCCTTTCGGCAACAGGCCAGGGACAGTGCGCAACTGAAACCACAAATTCGGTTATGCAACTTACTGTTACGCCACTACCAACAGCCTTTGCCGGAACCGATCAGGTTACCTGCGCGCTTCAACCGATTCAAATTTCAGATGCTACTGCAACCTATGGCAGCAGCCTGCTTTGGACACACAATGGAACTGGTAGCCTGAACGCCACCAATATCATTAACCCTATTTATACGCCGCTTGCCACAGATGGTGGAAATACCGTAACATTAACCCTTACAGTTAATGGACAGGGAGAATGTGCTACAGAAACTGCAACTTCTACAGTAGAAATTTTGGTTGATGCTATGCCAGTAGCCTATGCCGGTGCCGACCGCAGCACTTGTGTGAATACAGCCGTTCAGTTTAATGATGCCTCAGCAACCAATGCCATTTCCCTCAACTGGACACATGACGGCTTAGGTACGCTTAATGACGCTACTGCTATTCACCCTGTTTACACACCGGCAACAAATGATGCCGGAAATGTGGTGACCCTTACCTTGACAGCACAAGGTGCTGCAACTTGTGCAGCCAGTACTGACAGCGATCAGGTGCAACTTACAGTAGGTGCTTTGCCGACAGTAAATGCTGGTGCCGACAGAACAAGCTGCTCCACAGCTGCTTTCACTATTGAAGGTGTTACAGCAACAAATTATCAGAATCTTAGCTGGATTTCCAGCGGAACAGGTAGTTTTGACAATAACACTATACTTTCGCCTCAATACCTGCCGAGTGCCAGCGACCTGAATGCAGGAAACGTTACACTAACGTTAACAGCCAGCTCCGTTGCACCTTGCAACCTAAATATAAGCGACAGCTTCGTGTTAAGCTTCGAAGAAGGCCCACAGGCCTTTGCCGGAAACAATGCCAATATTTGCGCCAGCACTGACTATTTTATTGCAGATGCCACGGCCTCAAATTACTCCGATATCCTTTGGGAAACCTCAGGCGATGGTAACTTTGACAATCCTTTGGCAATAAATCCGATTTACAGCCCGGGAACTGCTGACATCCAAAATGGAACAGCAACACTAACGCTCACGGCCTCCGGAGTAAGTAATTGCTTGCCTGCAACTTCAAGTCTTACGCTTACGATCACACCATTACCGGTTGTAAATGCAGGAAGTGATTTCAACATCTGTGAAAACAACCAGGTGGTTATTACCGATGCCTTTGCAGAGCATTATCAAAACCTGCTTTGGATTGGCGGCGATGGCAGCTTCGACGATGCCAACGCACTAAATCCAACCTACACACCAGGAACCAATGACTTGGTAAGCGGCGAGGTATGGCTCACCCTGATTGGCACCGCTATTAATCCTTGCGGTGGGCAAGCCGAAGATCAACTTCTGGTGAACTTTAACCAGAGAGCTACTGCCTTTGCAGGCCCTGATGTAGTTAGCTGTGGCAATGATCACTTTGAAATTACAGAGGCAACGGCCACCAATTATAGCGGTCTGCTCTGGACAACTTCCGGTGGCGGCACCTTCCTGAATAATGGAACACTTACGCCAACCTATATTCCAAGTGCGGGAGATTTAGTTAGCGGCAATGTCATTCTTACACTTACCGCAAGCAGTATTGCACCTTGTTCTCAGCCCGCGCTAAGCAGTATGACACTAAGCTTTACAGAAGAAGCAATTGTTGATGCAGGCCCCGATGGCAGTATGTGCGAAGGCGATAACTATACCACCAACGGAGCCACCGCAGCCAATCATCAGGCTGTGAGTTGGAGCAGCAGCGGAACAGGAAGCTTTGCCGGAACCACAACACTTGTAACCACTTACATCCCAAGTGCTGCTGATATTGAAGCCGGTGTGGTAACGCTCAGCCTTACGGCATACGGAAATCCGCCTTGTGGTGAAGCAACAGACTTTTTAACACTTACCATCAGGAAACAGCCTACAGCTTTTGCAGGAACAACAACGGCACTCTGCGCTGGCCCTAACGTACTGGAAGGTGCTATCGCTACCGATTATGCCTCAATAAGCTGGTCAACAACAGGTAGTGGAAGCTTTGTCAATGGCAATACACTTACTCCAATATACACGGCAACGGCCCTCGATATTGTGAACAGCCCAATCAGCTTTACGCTGACCGCAAATCCTATTGCACCCTGTGCCAGCCCGCCTGCAACACATACAATTATTGTGGATGTGTTTGAAGGTGTTGATATTGATGCAGGTGCCAATGGACTGATCTGCGAAGGCCAGACATTCACACTTGATGCCACGGTTGATCCATCGGTAACTGATATTTTATGGACAACTTCAGGAACTGGAACTTTCAGTGATCCGACCATAGAAGACCCAACCTATACGCCTTCTGCGGCAGATATAGCCAATGGTGCTGTAACGCTTACGCTTACAGCAGCAAATCCTGCCTGTAGCGGCCAAAGTGATTATGTGGTGCTGACCATAAACCGTAACCCCATCGTTGAAGCCGGAGCACAGGATTTCGTTTGCCTATCCGGAAGTTATACCGTTGCAGATGCTACCGTTAGTAATGCCTACGATCTACTGGAATGGACTATCGTTCCCGGAAGCGGAAATGGTACTTTACTCAATCCAAATTCGTTGACGCCGACTTATATTGCAGATGCAGCAGACGAAGGCACTCAGGTTGCATTGCTACTTACTGTAACAGCCAGCGCACCCTGTGCCGGCACGGTAAGCGATGTAAAACTACTAAACGTTACTTCTGAGCCTGTTGCTCTTGCCGGTTCTGACGCTACGATTTGCGAAACGGATACTTATACCGTGTTTGATGCCAATCCGTCAAATTATGCCAGCCTCAGCTGGACAACCAACGGATCGGGTACCTTTATCAACCAGGGACAAATAAATCCGACCTATATCCCAAGCGATGCAGATATCGCCATGGGTAGCGTGACGCTTACTTTAGAAGCAGCAAATCCGCCCTGCCTGAGCGACTTTGACCAGATGATTCTGACATTAGAAGCACTTCCAATCGTTAATGCCGGCAATGATGCAACTATCGACATTGGCAGCAGCTATACCATCACGAACGCATCAGTTCAAAATGCAGCCGACTTTGTGTGGAGCAGCTCTGGAACAGGAACTTTTAACGATGTTGACCTTATCCATCCGACCTATACGCCAAGTGATCAGGACTTTGCCCTCGGAAGTGTACAACTTACGCTGACAGCCGACGGACAAGGCAACTGTATTGGCAACCAGGTTTCAGATTATATGATTCTGACTGTAACCAATTATCCGCCTGTTGATTTCTTCTGGAATACAAGCTGTGGAGGAAGCCCCGTTGAATTCTTTATAGATCAGACGGTAACAGATATAACACAAATAGTTACTTATACCTGGAACTTTGGCGATGGCATCACTTCTAACCTCATGGATCCGGTGCATACTTATGCCACATCTGGTACCTATAGTGTTACACTAACCATCGTTGATGTAAATGGTTACAGCAATACCGTTCAGAAGTTTGTTGAAGTTTATGAATTGCCTTATGTCAATTTTGGTTTCGACAGCCCTGTATGCAGCGAGGCCGAAGTTAACTTCACCAGTTATGCTACCAGTCCGGCAGGCCACATAAATAAATGGGTATGGGACTTTGGCGATGGCACAACAGAAACCATCACCTTCCCTGCACAGCCTCACACCACGCACAATTACACCAATAGCGGCAGCTATTTCGTCAGCCTGACCGTAACAACCATTGACGGTTGTGTAGGTGCCAGCATAAAAACTATTACTGTGGTTGCAGCACCTTCTCCGGCATTTACTTACCAGGGAACCTGTGCCGGCAATTCAGTGCAGTTTACTGACCTCTCACAAACCAATGGCGGGGGCGATATCATTAGCTGGTCATGGAACTTTGGCGACCCGGCTTCCGGCACGGATAACTTCTCTAATCTGAAAAATCCGACACACTCCTACGACACTGAAGGCACTTACGATGTAAGCCTTACAGTAACCAATGTTAACGGATGCGAATTTACTATCACCGACCCCGTGATCGTGAACCCATTGCCGACCGTAGATATCATTGCCGACAACAACCCGGTCTGCCTGGGCGACGCCATCAACTTCAGCACTACCACGCCTGATGTACAGAACTGGCTGTGGAACTTTGGCGACGGCAACACCTCCACCCTGCCCAATCCGGGACATGTTTATGGATTTGCAGGAATTTACACCGTTACTTTGCAAATAGAAACCGTAGATGGCTGTATGGCTGAAACGACCCTGAACGTTCAGATCAACAACCACCCAACAGCACTATTTACTAATACAACACCCGGTTGTGGACTTCAAACGATTTCATTCACCGACCTTTCCATTTCGCCCAATGGCGCAATAGTTGATTGGCTGTGGGACTTTGGCGATGGCAACACTTCCACCGATCAAAATCCTACTAATGAATATTTAACTGCCGGAACCTTTATCGTTTCGCTTAGCGTTACTGATGCTACAGGCTGTACGGATACTTATCAGAAAACCATTTCCATCAAAACTGCGCCGATAGCCAACTTCGCTTTTGAAGCAGCCTGCGTCGGTCAGCCGGTAATATTTACCGATCTCTCCTCTGTCAATAATGGCAGTAATATCATTGGTTGGCAATGGAATTTTGGTGATCCAGCTTCTGGAACAGCCAATAATTCGACAGTCCAAAATCCGACCCATATATTTGTTGGCAATATGCCTGCCGGTGGATTCACAGTTTCGCTCACGATAACCAATGTAGAAGGTTGTACTGATGTCTTTGAGACACAAGTAGTACTCGATGAGGGACAAACTATCACCATCACTACCGACAACGACATCCATTGTCTGGGCGAGATCGTGCAGTTTAGCTCCAATGCCACCAATGTTGAATCGTGGCTATGGAACTTTGGCGACGGCAACACCTCAACTCAAGCCAATCCAACGCATATTTATCAGTTTACCGGCAATTATAATGTAACGCTCAATATTCAGGATGCGAACGGATGTACTGCCTCAGACGCCCATCAGATTAAAGTAAATGAGCTGCCAACGGCCAACTTTAGCAATTCTACCCCCGGATGTCCCGATGAGACGATCCATTTTACAGACCTTTCTATCTCGCCCAATGGCGGAATAGTAAACTGGCACTGGGAGTTCGGTGATGGCGACGAAGCAATTATTGATGCCCCGGGCAATCCAAATGTGGAACATATTTATGCCAATCCCGGCACTTATAATGTTACGCTAACCGTGACCGATGTTACAGGTTGCGAAGACAGCTTTACCCGTCAAATCGTAACAGAAAGCGCGCCGCTGGCCAACTTTACCTTCACCCAAACCTGCTTTGGCGAACCGGTGCTGTTTACCGATCTTTCGTCGCCCAACGGTGGTTCGGACCTCTTTAGCTGGGAATGGGATTTCGGCAATCCGCTATCAGGCGTGAACAACAGCTCAACATTGCAAAATCCTTCGCACCTGTTTACTGATCCGGGTCTTTACACAGTAAGCCTCACAGTAACAAATACGCAAGGCTGTCCGCACACTTTTGAAGCTGAGGTTACGGTAAGCGAAACCGTTGACATCGACTTTAATTTTGATGCCGTAGCATTCTGTCCGGGCGAGATAATTAATTTCACACCGATTGGAGACGATATTGTTTCCTATAATTGGAGCTTTGGTGATGGCGGTACTTCCATACAGCAAACGCCAACCTATATTTATACCCAAGCCGGCACTTATACCGTTTCGCTGCTTGTAACAGCCATCGACGGCTGCCAGGGTTATGTAGAACATGATGTGGTGATCAACGAAGAACCAATTGCTGCTTTCAGTACGGATAGTCCTACTTGCAATGGTTCTCCAACGCATTTCTTCAATGCTTCCTCTTCACCAACAGGCCATATCACTGAATGGATATGGAACTTTGGCGATGGCAGCCCGGAAGAAATTGTTGCCTTCCCCGCTAATCCTGATGTGGAATACACTTACGCCGCCAACGGCACCTACAATGCCACCCTCACGGTAACCAACACCAACGGCTGCTCCAACAGCATAAGCCACGAAGTAGTGGTTGCTCCGGGACCGATAGCTGCCTTCGATCATAATGGAAGTTGCGCCGAAAGTCCGGTAAGCTTTATCGATCTTTCACAGGAAAACGGTGGTGGCATGATTACAGGCTGGCAGTGGAACTTTGCCGACCTCCCCTCTGGCACGGCCAATACCTCAACGCTGCAAAACCCTGAACACAGCTTTACAGCTCCCGGCGATTATGATGTAGAACTTATCATCACCAATATCAACGGATGCACCAGCACAGTAACTAACACCATTACTATTGATGAGGCCTTGCTGGTTGAAATTACCGTTGACAACGAAACACCTTGTTTAGGTACACCTGTCAACTTCAGCGGAACAGCAGCCGGTGCAGTAATTTGGCTTTGGGATTTTGGAGATGGCAATACAGCCACTGTGCAAAATCCCTCACATACATATATTACAACAGGCGCATTCACAGTTAGTCTGACTGCGGAAACAGCTGAAGGCTGCAGCAATACCACTACATTAAATGTTGTGGTAAATCCAGCTCCGGTTTCCCGCTTTATCAGCACCAGTCCGGCCTGCTCATCCGATAGCGTACATTTCGTCAATCAGTCCACCACGCCCAATGGCTTTATCCAGACCTTTATTTGGGATATGGGCGATGGTAGTGAACCTATTACGGTTGAGGATCCAGGCAATCCTAACGTTGCCTATCTGTATACTTTGCCAGGAACTTATGAGGTTAGCCTAACAGTTATCGACAACTCCGGTTGCGAAAATACCAGCAGCAAGTCAGTACAGGTGGTAGCCAGTCCTATTGCTGATTTTAGTAGTAACGAGAGCTGCTTTGGAACGCCTACCTTCTTCACTGACTTAACCTCAGCCAATGGTGGCCCGGATTTAGTAAGCTGGCAATGGTATTTTGACGATCCCAATTCGGGTGTCAACAACACCTCTACGCTTCAAAATCCTACACATATCTTTACAGAAGTACGTCCATTTAATGTTACTTTAATAGTCACCAACAGTAATGGATGCGAACACACTATAATAAAGGTTGTGAGTGTAAGCGCTTCGCCAGATGTTGATTTCGAGATTGTCAATGATGAACTATGTCTCAATACCGCAGCTGAGTTCGAAGGAATTGGTGCGGACATTAGTTCCTGGTTCTGGGAATTTGGCGACGGTGGCACTTCCATCCAGCAAAACCCAAGCTATATGTATGCCGAACCCGGCGAATATACTGTGACACTCACGGCTACCGGAATCGGTGTAAACCAATGCCAGAGTAGTATCAGCAAGCCCATCTTTATCAATGATACGCCAATCGCCGACTTTGGCGTGGCAAATAGCTGCTTAGGCGAAAACACCCTATTTACCGATCAGAGTGTTAGCTTGTATGGCATTATCGAAACATGGGCATGGGACTTTGGCGATGGCAACACCTCAATTGAACAAAATCCTGAGCATTTATTTGCCGATGCCGATGACTATTTTGTAACACTCACGGTAACAGACAATTTCGGCTGCTCAGAAGCTATCAGCCGTTGGGTATCTATCTATGAAAAACCCACAGCTGCATTCAGCTTCAATCAAGTTTGTGACCCAAGCGGAAAGGTTTTCTTCTTTAATGAATCAGAAAGCAGCCCCAATGGTAGCCCAATTCAGGAATATCACTGGAGCTTCAACGATGGCTATTCTTCCAGCGACATCAATCCGAATCATATTTTCCCTGAACCGGGAACCTGTTACGAAGTAAGCCTAACAATTACCGACGCTTTTGGATGCCAATCAACAGCAACCGAAGAAATCTGTATCTGGGAAACACTTACGGTTGACTTCACTTCAACAGAGGTTTGTCAGGGCGTTGCCACTGAGTTTGCGACAAGCTACCTACCCGAAGAGGATGAAATCGTAAGCTATGCGTGGAACTTTAACGACGGCTCGGACATCTTTTTAACCTTTGAAGAAACAGCCAGTCATATTTTCCCTGTTGCCGGCACTTATCTGGTGGAACTAACTGCCACCAATATAAATGGTTGCGAAAACACCATTTACCATCCAGTAATCGTTTACGGACTGCCACTACCCGATTTCAGCTATTTACCAGGCTTGTGTGATGATCCGGTTGCCTTTACCGATCTTTCTGACGGTAACGGTGCGCTGGTAGAAACCTGGTTCTGGGACTTTGGTGATCCGGATTCGGGTCCCGACAACTTCTCTAATTTGCGCAACCCCAATCACTTATACAACGACCAGGGCGGTATTTATCAAGTAAAACTGATTGTAACCAACTTCAATGGCTGCGAAGCAAGCATTACCAAAGAAGTGATCCAGGATCCTTGTATTCAGGCCTCGTTTATCGCGCCAGCCATCACGCTTTGTGCTGATTCTACTATCTGCTTCACAGACAATTCCTATATAGGAGCAGACAATGGAACTATCAACCGATGGATTTGGAACTTTGGCGACAATACCCCTGATTATGAATATACCGTATTGGAAAACCCGGTATGCCATACTTTCTCAGGTCGCGAAGGCGGTGAGTTTGTGATTAGCTTGACTGTCGAAGCTACTGTAAATGGCAATCCATTTACCGATACACATACCGAAACCATCACCATTTATCCGAAACCCACAGCACGCTTCATTCCTGCTCCGGCGTGTCAAAATACAGCAGCCGTATTTACAGATAATTCAATTGGAAACGGGCTTCCAATCAAGAGCTGGTTCTGGGATTTCGGCGATTTGACGACGGTACACGACACTTCATCAATGAAAAACACATCCTACAGATATCCCGATTACGGCTTGTTTGATGTGCAATTGGTGGTGAGTAACGCGTTTGACTGTACTGACACCCTAATCAGTGAGATAGAAATCTATGAGCCGCCTACTGCCGACTTTATCGCTGTTGACAGTTGCGCGACCTACATCACCTATTTCAATAATCTGAGTGCGACTGGTGGTGCTTCTATCACTAATTATTTCTGGCACTTCGGTGATCCGGGAAGTAATAACAACGACGGTAATCACTGGACTGACTCTACTTCCACAGATCGCTGGGCAGAGCATATTTACAACAGCCCAGGCACTTATTTTGCCACGCTGATGGTAGAAGACGGCAATAGCTGTCGCGATACGGTACGGCACAGCCTGCCCGTACATCCAATTCCCAACGCGAGCTTCACCTACGAAGACCGCTATCAGGGAAAACAAGGACAGGTATTTTTTGAAAGCACCAGCGATGCTACGGCTACCAGTTTCTTCTGGGACTTTATGACGGCAGAAGGAGATTTCTCCAATGAAGAAAACCCTGTCTTCCAGTTCAGAGATGATGGCATTTATGATGTGATGCTGGTTGCCTATAATAACCATATGTGTCCCGACACAGCTATCAATCCGTATGAAATTGTCTTTACAGGACTTTATTTCCCCAATACTTTTGTACCTAACAGTGATGACCCGAAAGTAAACAACTTTAAGGGTCTGGGAGAAAACCTGCAGACATACCAACTTGAGGTTTATACTTCCTGGGGGCAATTAATCTGGTCGAGCTCGGCGCTGGTTGGCGGCAAGCCGGCGGAAGCCTGGGACGGAACCTATAACAACCAGGACTTGCCCATCGGTGCATACATCTGGAAAGCCTCGGCTTCATTTAAAGACGGCACCATCTGGGAAGGCTCGGATAATGGTGACGGCAATTTGAAAACCTACGGTATCTTAAACTTAATCCGTTAATAGAAAGGAGGACAACATGAAAAAGACAGCTAAATATTTTATTAACGGAAATGCAAACCGCAACGCCATGAAACCTGCTGCAATAGTTATATTAATCCTGACAACGCTAAGCTTTTGTTTTGCACCAACTGCTTCGGCA
>JAVETP010000156.1:0-4065 GCA_034006005.1 Pseudomonas sp. | reverse complement strand
GGCGTCATCAACTTTCATGCTCTTGGCGATGGCAGTGTGCGCGGGTACACAATAATGGCAACTGTGCTCAACGTTGATGGTCTGCCAAACCACAGTCATTTCTTCGTTATCAAAGCTGCTCTCAAGAAACAGTTGATGCAGACGCTGATACGCTTCCAGCAGCCCTGGCGCTTCAGCCATAACTGCGTGCAAACCTGGGATCATGCCAAAGTCCTTGAGCGACTTTTCGAGCAATGCTTGGCTTTCTTGCGGCGCACTGTGTGGGTCGTGAAGAGTAAAGTTAGTCATGAGAGACTCCTTGTAACAGGGCGAAAGTGATAACGACTTAAAGGTTTTTAATATTTTGAGTGATTACTCAAAATACGGCGGAACTACGCTTAAATCGCTTGCTAGGGCTACAATAAATTAATTTGAGCGCTCACTCAAATATTTTGTGAGTAGAGCGCAGAGCTATACTTAGTTTGAGCTGTGTTGGTTTTCTCCAACCTTTGGCTGAGCCTTGCCTTTTGCGTAGGTGCGCGTGATTTCACGCAAGTCGTGCATATGCTGATTAAAATTATGGCAGCCAGAGCACATCATCAGATGGAGTTTGAGCGACATACGCTCTGTCAGTATTAATGGATGATCCATTTGTTGTGACATCAGCGCAGTGGCTTCTTTACAATTCATCATGCTGTGGCCTCCTTCTGAAACCAGCGGTTTTCCAAGCACTCGCGCAGTCTGAGGCGGGCACGGTAGAGCGTCACATTGAGACTGTTGACACTGATGCGCTCATTGCTGCAAATTTCGCTGCTGGTCAGTTCCAAGAATTCTCGCATCATAAACAGCCGTCCATACTTTTCCGGCATACAGTTTAAACAGACATCGAATACGCGCCAGAAATGGCTGTTTTCCATGTCTGTATAAGGCTGCTTCCATTTGCCCGGCCGCTCCTGAACATGCCAGCGACCTTTATCATTGAATAAATTATCGAATAACTCTTCGTCGGACATATCTTGGCCGCCTTTTAACTTATCTGTACTCACGTAACGGACGTTTTTGCGCAGCAGGTCGGCGATCTTGTTTTTGAGAATAGCAAACACCCAAGTTTTTAAAGCGGAGCGACGGTTGAAGGCCTGGGCGTTTTTTAGGGCTGCGAGCAGAGCTTCTTGCACTGCATCTTCAGCAAGGCTTTGATCCTGTAATTGCAGGTTGGCAAACTTGATCATCTGCAGTCGCAGCTCGGTCAAGAATGCAGGAGCCGTTAGACTGTGTTCAGTCGTATCGTGCTGAGTCATTACAGTCTCCTGACAGGTAAATAACGGGGGTGCGTCATGACATATGCCCTAGCTTAGAGTTGCTGCTTGTCAACGCGTGATCAAGCGAAAAACGGCCTGCACCATGTACCATTAGATACAGCAGCAGCACAGCCCAAACGCCATGCGTTGCATAAGCGCCAGGATAGACCAATATCTGTATTATCACGGTCATGATTAAGAGTGACAGGGCTGAGATGCGTGTGGCAAGGCCTAAAAGGATCAGGAGCGGAAATACATGTTCTGCCGTTGCGGCCATAGTTGCAGCAATGTTTGGAGAGATTAAGGGCAGTTGATATTCTTCTTTGAACAAAAACACCGCTGAGCTGTTAAGGCTTGGCCAGCCCAACTTGAATTCGCCTGTGACTAGATTAATTGCCAGACCATCGATTTTTGTCTGTCCAGATTGCCAGAATACTGCGGCAATGGAAAAGCGGCCCAGCAGTGCAATAAATGAATGTGGAATGCACTTAAATAGCGCTAACACACGGCAATAGAGATCAGTCAAGGTTTTCATAATGGTGCTCCTTAGATGCTGTTTTGGGGCAAACGCGTAGCTCACTAATGGCCTGTTGCTGAATCAGTAATTGCAATACGGCAGTGGGGTTAAAGGGAACGGTTGTTTGTGCGGCCTCTGCCAGCGGCTGGGCGGCGGTTAAGTTGCAGATAAACTCAGCTGCGCCGGCATCAATACTGTGTAATTCAACGTTCAGTTCTGGTCGTGACAGCATCACGCTTTCAGGTTGGCTGAGTTGAATTTGGCTCAAGTCAAAGGGTGCGCTACCTTGATGGGCATGCCAGATAGATACGACTGGAAAGGCAGAGCTCAGAACCTGTACCGCTGTTGCCAATTTCAAGCCGGTATAGTTCAGCGCCTGCTGATCTTCGATTAGATGAGACAGTTTGTCGGGTGCTATCGGTCGGCTGTCAGCGCTGTGACGACTGATCTGGATGGCATATTCAAGCCTTGCCATATCAGCCAAATAGACAACAGTTGCTGCTGGTGGAAAAGTCGCAATAAAGTCAGCAAAGCGTGCGCCGTAGAAGGCCATTAACGGTGTGCAGGGCGGATGCTGGCTGGCAAACTCGCGGGCCATTGCACGAAAGAAAACTTCTCCAACCAAATGTTGTACAACCACAAAGTTACTTGCTAGAGCATCGATCAAGGCGACCACAACATTATTGCGGTACACGGCAAAGCGGCGCTTACAGTCAGTGTGATTGTAACTGGTTAGCCCTGTCGGCAGTCTTGCATCAGCATTGAGTAAGGCATCATGGAAAGATTTATGCATGACCGTGCGCCTTCTGAATCTGTGGTTGTGCCAATAAGTATTGCTCAGCTTGATTGGCTTCAGCACACAGTGTTGGCAGGGAAGGAATATTGCCATCGCGCTCCAGCACAGTGGGGCGGGGACCAGTGAGAGCAAGGGTTGCTTGGTACAGCGACCAAACTTGCGGTGCAACCTCCGCGTCATGGCTATCAATCAACAAGGGCGAGCCGTCACTATCATAATCGGTGGCAAATCCAGCCAAATGAAACTCTTCAACAGCGTCTAACGGTAGGGCGCGAATATAATCGAGCGCGTTGCGCTGGTGATTGGTGCAGGCAACATGCACGTTGTTGATATCGAGCAGCAAACCACAGCCAGTTTTGTCAATAACTGCCGTTATAAACTCTGCTTCAGACATGCTCGATGCGCAAAACTCTAAGTAGGTTGCTGGGTTTTCTAGCAGCATGCGCCGCCCAAGACGGTTTTGAATGTGATCAATCTGTTCACAGACATGGCGCAGTGTGGCTTGGGTATAAGGCACAGGTAATAGGTCGTTCAAGAAATGGCCTTGATGGGTTGACCATGCCAAGTGTTCAGAAAAGAACTCGGGCTGGTAACGCTGCAGTAGTATTTTAAGACGATTCAGGTGCTGCTCATCGACCGAGGTTTCTGCACCAATCGATAAGCCAACACCATGAATCGACAAAGGATAATGCTGACGAATACGTTCGAGATAAAAGTGGAAGGGGCCGCCGTCGACCATATAATTCTCAGCGTGAATCTCGAAAAAACCAATATCCGGCATAAATTCAAGAACGGCTTCGAAGTGTTCAGGCTTCAGTCCGATACCCGCTCGGCTCGGCATCTGCCCAGTCGAGTGGGGGTTAAAGGTTGAGAGGTTGACAGTGGCCACGGCGGACTCCTTAAGCTAACTGTGGATCAGCTGCTTTTTTCGCTAAAGGCTTGTAATTGTCCAAAGCCAGTGGATGACGTTTTGGACTCAACCTGCTCGCAACTACCTTTAGGGACCATTGACCAAGCGTTACCTTGGTAGTCAATTTTTGAGGTGCCTGCACAGGTGGTTCCTGGGCCGGCCTTACAGTCATTTTGCCCTTTAAGGGCGACGCCGAAACATTTCTCTTGTGGTGCTGCTTCATCTGCTAAGGCCATGCTGGGTGCGGCTGTCACCGACAGAGCAGCACCGAGGGCGAGGGCAAGTGATGTGGTCGAAAGGAGCTTGTTCATGGGTGTTACCTCATTGTTATCTTTAGGGGAAAAATCTAACCGCATAGATTGGACGTATGAGATTGGCTTTTCTTACAGCTAAATCATAAAAAAGTGGGTAGGTAATTCCCCCCGGAAAATAGTAGTGGTGCATTCAGCCGGTCACGGCAATACTTTCTCTATTTTTCGGGGGGATTACCAGGCTACGATCCTGCTCTAGACTTGTTTAGTCTTGCGCTAACTATTGCCACTTGGAGTGGTAACGCTTGACTCGA
>JAVETP010000155.1:0-4100 GCA_034006005.1 Pseudomonas sp. | reverse complement strand
ACTGCGCTATCTGCGAAAGCCTATCTGGCTTCGCCACTACCGTTTGTTTCAGACCATCATTTGTCATGCGTCTTGTTTATCCAATTCAACCAGATTCTTAAAACTCTGTTTATAAAATACGGACCGACATCGCGTAATCACATTGAAAAGCGTCACTCAATGCTGCTCTTTATCCGCAATGACTAATCAATCTCTAACGGTTGAAGCTGGACAGATGGCCATAAAACACTGAATAGGCTTCAACCTAATTAATTTTATTAGGTATCATCCTATCACAAATTATTTTGTAGGGAAGACTAAGCGGCAACTTTTTGATCTGGAATGCAATTGCCGCTCAGGTATGGGCGTGAAGACATTGTTTCATGCCATTGCTGATAGCCGCTATCAATGCGCTACCCGAACCAATGGCACCACGATGTTACCGCGATGAGATACCCCTTTGTCCGAGTCTGTAGACATCAGGGCTCGTTGCTCACTCTCCCGAATGCGCCTGGCAACTTCTGCCTGAGCTGGTAGCAATGGCAGCATCCCTTCAGCAATCGCGTCCGGTGCAGATTCTTGGCCACAGGACATCAAATGCTTCCATGGATCTTTAAGAAAGCGCTCGAACGTGATGCCAAATTCAATGATGCGGGCAGAGACGAAGATTTCGCCCCAGTATTCAATGTAGGTGTCTTGGTACATGGAAAGATTCCTCTTGTTGATTAAACCATGAGTTCACTTTCCATTTTCCAGAGGTTTTCAAATATGCAAGGCTTGCCTTGTAGAGAGCTACAAAGCTTTAAATCGATTGCGGGCATCTTTGTAGTCATAGTGGGCATGTTCTGAGCCACGATGATACAAATCATCCAGGTAAGTTTGTTCCTGCGGCAACTCGTCTTCGCTGATTTCGCGCCACCAATGTTTGTTGGCACCTTTAACACCGTCATGCCAGCGGTAACCGCGCTCTTTTAAATAGTCCTTTACGTCAAACGGCGCACCAAACGCACGAACTAACACAGTTCGCCTGTCTGCTTCAGACAACAAGTTTGCAACGGACTCGGGCAACAAATTAAACAACCAGGCCATCGCCAAACAATCAGTCGCAGCTCGGTGTCCTTCATAGAACCAACCTAAGCGAAGCAGCAGGTACTCAAGTTTCCGACTTTCAAAGCCCAGTGCTTTCCAATCTATGCCGCTAGCTGAACAGGCCCAAGATAGATGTCCTAATGCAGCAAACCGCTTTTCAAAGAAAGGACGATCAAACTGTGCATTGTGCGCAACCACCAGCGGATCATCGGATAACCAACTCGCAACCAGTGCATCATCAATGAGCTGGCCTTGCACCATATCATCGGTGATACCGGTTAACTCGGTGATCAGCTCGGGGATTGGCTTGCCGGGATCTTCATACAAGCTGATCACATCAACAATCGACACAATCCGCTTAGCCGAGGGGCTGTAAAGCACCTTAACCATACCAAGCTCAATAATGGACTCATCATCGGCAGACAGTCCAGTTGTCTCTGTATCAAGCAGCACCATTGGCTGTTCATCACCGACCATAGCAGAAAGTTCAAGTGGCCAAGACTGCGGCTCACGCGTTAATGGAATACGCTCCAGCAATCTAAAATCTTCTGGTCTTTCTGGGATATCCGCGAGGCGCTCTAGCGGAAATGGCGCAGGGGCTCTTGTCATTGATGGTTCCTCTTCAATTCTGTTGTTCGCTTTGGGTTATTTCATTGTGCCCTGTTCGTTTATAAACGCATTTGTACAAAATGCACCTTGAATACCTCAGCGTTTTTTTAATCTTTCTACTGGGTGAACCCATGTATGAAGGCTTTGGCTGAGCCTTTCAGAAAGCCTTAGCTAAACCCTTTAGGTAACCCTTACCGATACCCTTTACGTATGGCTTAGCCAACCCCTTTTCAAACGGTTGCAAAAGGCTTGAACCGAGTTCGACTGAGCATTTTAATGATGCTCCTGACTTCGCTTTAAGCCTGTAAATTCAATACGAAGCAGAATTTTACTAACTGTTTTGAAACCCTTTGCGAAGGGTTCAACAAGCCTTGTCTGACGGTTACTCGACCCATGCGTTAACCAGTAGCAGTAACAGGATCAGTAACAGAAACAAGAGCAGTAGGCAGAAGCAGTATTGTCCAAGCCTTGCAGGCTTTGACGAGGGCGAGCGATCCCCCACATCAAGCTTTTCAACACAAAAGAGGAATCACCCACGACACAGCGTCTTACTCGAACAACTACAGTTTTACCTACAATTTTACTTGTAGAAATCAGCATAGCATTAGATACTGTATAAACAAACAGTGTTAATTCTAATTTTTCGAGGTTCGTCATGAGTGTCTCGCTGATAGGCCGTAGCGGCGCACTTGCCTTCATCAAAGCCAAGCGCCTTCGTATTCCATTGTTTATGGAACGTGTTTCTGCTGGTTTTCCCTCACCAGCGCAGGATTATGTTGAGCAAACGCTCGACCTTAATGAGTTGTGCATCAAGCGACCGGCTGCAACGTTCTTTGTGCGTGTTGAAGGTGATTCAATGATTGATGCCGGGATTCATCCAGATGATATTCTGGTGGTTGATCGCTCTGTTCAAGCCGAACACGGTGACATTGTCATCGCTGGCATCCATGGTGAACTCACGGTAAAGGAGCTGCAACTAAGGCCGTGCGTCAAGCTGATCCCAAGAAACCGGGCGTATGAACCCATCCATATTCCTGAAGGAACAGAGTTGGAGATATTTGGCGTGGTCACCAATGTGGTGCGAAACATGCGCCGTAAGTCGTGACTGTCCCATGCCAGTATTTGCCTTGGTGGACTGCAACAACTTTTACGCCAGTTGTGAGAAGCTGTTTCGTCCTGATTTAAAAGATACGCCGGTTGTGGTGCTGTCCAACAATGACGGCTGTGTGGTTGCACGCTCGCGTGAAGCCAAGTTACTCGGTATTAAAATGGGCGTACCCGTCTTTCAAATCAAAGCTGAAATGCAGCGCCATGGCATTTTGGCTTTTTCATCCAACTATGCGCTGTATGCGGATTTGAGCAGTCGAGTGATGCGCACTTTGGAGGAGATGGCACCACGAGTAGAGGTCTACTCCATTGACGAAGCGTTTTTGGACTTAACCGGTATTGAGTCTGCCATATCCCTTGTCGAGTTCGGACAACAAGTGCGAGAGCGCATAGGCCACTGGATTGGGATCACCGTCTGTGTAGGCATTGCACCGACTAAAACACTCGCCAAGCTGGCTAACCATGCCGCCAAGAAATATCCCGGCACTCAGGGGGTTGTAGACCTGACCAATCCAGATCGGCAACGTCGATTGCTCGCATTAGTCCCGGTTGATGATGTTTGGGGCGTTGGTAGACGGCTTTCTAAGCGTTTAAATGCTCTGGGTATCACCACAGCCCTAGACCTCGCCAATGCCTCACCTAGAGCCATCAGAGACCAGTTTTCGGTGGTTTTAGAGAGAACTGTCAGAGAGCTCAATGGTGAGTCGTGCATTGAACTTGAAGAGATCCCGCCAACTAAGAAACAAATCGTCTGTAGCCGTTCATTTGGCGTAAAAGTAACGCAATTTGAATTGTTACGTGAGGCCGTATGCGAATACGCAACCCGCGCCACTGAGAAGCTTCGCAAAGAACAGCAGCAAGCCAAAGTGCTGACCGTGTTCATACGAACCAGCCCCTTTAAGGACAACGAGCCGCAGTACAGCAACTCTGCATCGGGTGAGTTGCTGATCCCCAGTTGCGACACGCGGGATTTTATCGAGCTGGCCAATCACTTACTCAAGCGGATTTGGAAGGATGGTTTTCGTTATGCTAAAGCGGGCGTCATGCTATCTGACTTTTACGATCCCGGCATGTTTCAACCAGGACTATTCGATGACGTATCGACCCGCTCTAATAGTCAACAGTTAATGTCAGTATTGGACACCATCAATCAAAGCGGTGCAGGAAAGGTTTTCTTTGCAGGACAAGGTATAAAGAAAGATTGGTCAATGAAGCGAGAGCATTTGCGATGATCGCCCCAGTGGCGGCACCCAGGCCCCGGCGGTCTGGTTCCGCTATTCCCCCGATCGCAAGGGCATCCATCAGCAAACCCATCT
>JAVETP010000154.1:0-4122 GCA_034006005.1 Pseudomonas sp. | reverse complement strand
TTGGTTTTGCGCACAAAGAGCTGCATTCCCAGACGCTCTTCCATTTCCCTAAACTGATGGGAGAGGGCGGATTGCGTGAGGTGCAGGCGCTCTGCTGCCTCGACTAAGCTACCAGCATCGCGTAACGCACCGAGAGTTTTGAGGTGGCGAATATCCAGCATAAGGATTCCTTAAGTAGCAACATGAATAAAACTATTGATCATCAGTAATATTAGTAGTTTGTTTCATTCGCGCTCAGCCATGACAATAGCGTCATTGACTTAGAAGGAATAAAATCATGGCCGTAGCACATAACTTAGGTTTCCCCCGTATTGGTGGCGATCGCGAATTAAAGAAAGCAGTAGAAGCGTATTGGAAAGGCGACATTACTGAAGACAGTTTACGTCAAGTTGGCCGTGAATTGCGTGCTAAGCACTGGCAGATTCAGAAAGATGCTGGCTTAGACTTAGTACCCGTCGGTGATTTTGCTTGGTACGACCAAGTTCTGACTCACTCACTGACTTTTGGTGTGGTGCCAGAGCGTTTTGCTAAAACGGGCGAAAAGCCAACCATCGATACCTTATTTGCTATGGGCCGTGGTGTTGTAGAGAGCAGCTGTTGTGGTGGTGCTCACGCACAAGAAATGACTAAATGGTTTGATACCAACTACCACTACTTAGTTCCTGAACTGACTGCAGACCTTGAGTTCTCCTTGAGCTGGAATCAGTTATTTGAAGAAGTGGACGAAGCCTTAGCGCTGGGTCACAAAGTGAAGCCCGTCGTGATCGGTCCATTGACCTGGTTGTGGTTGGGTAAAGTTAAAGGCGAAGAGTTTAATAAATTAGACTTGCTCGACAAACTACTGCCTATTTACGGCGAAATCTTCCAACGTCTCGCTGCACAGGGTGTTGAGTGGGTACAAATTGATGAGCCGATCCTCAGCCTCGATTTACCACAAGAATGGAAGAATGCCTTTGAGCGCGCCTACAACCTGCTGCAACGTGAGCCGGTTAAGAAGATGGTTGCAACCTACTTCTCAGGACTAGAAGACAACTTAGGCTTAGCAGCAGCATTGCCTGTTGATGGTTTACACATCGACCTCGTCCGTGCTCCAGAGCAGTACCCAACGATTCTTGACCGTCTACCTGCCTACAAAGTGTTATCACTGGGCGTGGTGAATGGCCGTAACGTCTGGCGCTGTGACCTTGAGAAAGTATTAGAAACCCTCAAGCATGCACACGAGCGTTTAGGCGACCGTTTATGGGTGGCACCATCCTGCTCATTACTGCACAGCCCAGTTGACCTTGATCGTGAAGATCAGCTCGACGAAGAACTGAAAAGCTGGTTAGCCTTTGCTGTGCAAAAATCAGCAGAAGTGGCCATCTTAGCTGAAGCATTGAACAACCCAGACAGCCCGAATGTTAAAGCTGCATTGGCAGAGAGCCGCAAAGTTCAACAGAGCCGCGCCAACTCTCCACGTATTCACAAGCCAGAAGTACAGGCACGTTTAGCAGCAGTCACCGCAGCCGACAGCCAGCGTCAATCGGTGTTTGCTGAGCGTATTAAGCTGCAACGTGAACGTTTGGACTTACCATTGTTCCCCACCACGACCATTGGCTCGTTCCCGCAGACCTCTGAAATCCGTGGAGCACGTTTAGCCTTCCGTCAGGGCAAACTGAGCGAAGCAGACTACAAAGCCGCCATGCACAAAGAAATCCAGCACGCCGTTAAAGTGCAGGAAGAGTTAGACCTTGACGTATTAGTGCACGGTGAAGCCGAGCGTAACGACATGGTTGAGTACTTTGCTGAACAACTGGACGGCTACCTGTTCACCCGTTTTGGTTGGGTGCAAAGCTACGGTTCACGGTGTGTGAAACCCGCAGTGATCTTCGGTGACTTAACCCGTCCTAAAGCCATGACTGTTGAGTGGATTGAATACGCACAGCAGCAGACTGATAAAATTATGAAAGGCATGCTGACCGGTCCGGTGACCATGCTGATGTGGTCGTTCCCGCGTGAAGACGTTTCACGTGAAGAACAAGCGCGTCAATTGGCACTGGCGATTCGTGATGAAGTGGTTGACCTGGAAGCAGCAGGCATCAAGATCATTCAGATTGACGAAGCGGCATTCCGAGAAGGTTTACCACTGCGTAAATCACAGTGGAAAGAGTACTTGGATTGGGCCACTGAATCCTTCCGTCTCACCGCCAGCGGCGTGCGTGACGAAACGCAGATTCACACCCACATGTGCTACAGCGAGTTTAACGACGTGATCGACTCGATCGCAGCAATGGATGCCGACGTCATCACCATTGAGACTTCACGTTCAGATATGGAATTACTGGAAGCCTTTGAAACCTTCCATTATCCAAATGACATTGGTCCGGGTGTGTACGACATTCACTCACCCCGTGTACCGGAAAGCGAAGAAATGGCTAACTTACTGCGTAAAGCAGCCAAACGTATTCCCGTTGAGCACCTGTGGGCCAACCCAGACTGCGGCCTAAAAACCCGCGCATGGCCAGAAACCAAAGCGGCTCTAGAGCACATGGTGGTAGCGGCTAAGCAACTGCGTGAAGAATACGCGTAAGGCTTAGGTGGGTGGGCTAGGGATGGCCAAATCATATGTAATACATAAACGCGCAGTTCCGAGAAGGGCTGCGCGTTTTTTGTGTTTATTCGCAGGTTATATTCAGCCATCTGCAGTAGCATGACGGCATAGTGATATCACTCTTGTTGACTGTATTTATATAAAGGAATAATACGAATGAAAAGATTTACATTGGTAGGAGTTGTATTTGTAGTGCTTTCAACACCAACGCTTGCAGCAGATGACTTTGCACAGCTAGAGAGTTGGAATATGGAAGTTAATAACCATGAATATATGGCTGATAGTTTTGATAAAGTGGTCGCAGAAAACGCGAATTATTTTGTTGTTTACCAAAACGCAGGTACCTCTTGTGCAGCAGGGAGTCATTGGCTATTTAATAAACAGTACAAGTCATATAGAACAATAGATTCTGGTACCTGTGATGACCGAGACTTTAAAGTCACTCTTAAATCTGACCAGCTAATTTTCATGAGTGGTAAGACATTAACTGCTCTGTATCCGATTTATTGATTTATATTTTTTATGATTCCTTATTGCTTATTTATCATCAGCTAAGAGGGATAAGAACTGCCAAAACTCTTTACTGGTTATTGTCTGCGGATGGCGGTTTTTATGAAATAAAATAAAACGCTTAATCCAGTATAAATAGGTTTTTTCATTTTTAAGCGCGTAACCCTTTTTGCGCATATCTATGCGTATAGAGTTTTAACTGGACTGTTTGACATAAAATTCTCCTTGTCTTGCAACTGTCTGTCTGTACAACCTATTCTAGGTGGGATTTATAAATGTGTTTGTTTTCATACCTAGTGATGCTTGTTTACCTGTATGGTTTTATTTTAATACTATAGAGATCAAGTGGTTATAAAGAGTGTAGGCGAGATATTGTGCCTACTGCTGGCAGGATAGGCGGCATGCTCGATTTGTAACAAGGAAGTATTTTGTATCTGTTGAAAAAGTCTTGTATATACAAGCACTTATATTAATTAACTGTAAGCCGCTACGGGTGATAAAACGCGCATGCTTACTAATAAGCTATTAGCAGCATATCGGAGGAATTATGACCAAACTTTCCAAATACTATCCTTACTTCACTGCGATTCTTGTTTGCGTAGTGATGCTGGGCTCTGCGCAAGCTGAAACCGTCAAAGGAGCTAACTACTCAATAATTTCCGATAATGATTTTCGGAATGTGAAGCGCAGCATTGATGTGAGGCTTGATAAGAAAGCCTCTGCGGAGGTGCTCAACGCGATAGCCTTGAAATTAAAAAATATGGAGCGTAAAAAATATGAAAGAACTTTCATTGCTTACTATCTTCCGAATATGGAAGTTGGTGCTGGTGCTTGGGCAACATCACATTTTGACCCAGAATTAGACGTGAGAATTCTTGGGCTTACTGCCGATGAAGAAGAGAAGATGGCCAAGGAGGCAAAAGTGTAGTGGCATAGTGAATTTGGCCACCTAATTAGAGGTGCTATCATGCACCAAGCAGCTATTAGGTGACAGTATGAAAAGCAGACCAAACCGTAATTTT
>JAVETP010000153.1:0-4135 GCA_034006005.1 Pseudomonas sp. | reverse complement strand
GTGCTCCATAAGCGTTTCTACTAATACCTATATCGCCAACGACCGTGGTTTCTTTAGCCTTTTCTTACAATTCTTTTGGTTCTTGCGCAGGGTCAATTTGCGTCCAGCCTTCACGCAGCTGTAAAACGATGCTTTGCACTTCTTCTAAGCTGTGTGGCGTTTTATCCACAGCCACACCAGCTAAGCGACGGGTCATGTAGTCGTACAATCCATCTAAGTTTTCTGCAAGCTCGCCGCCTAAGCTTTTATCTAAGCTGTCTTGCAACAAACCAATAATAGTCAAAGTCGTGCCTACAGCTTCACCACGTTGTGCAGGGTTATTTTCTTGCTGGGCAATCAGTGCAGTAGAGATACTTTCTAAAGCACCATCAAGCAACAACTCAACAGCTTGATACGGGGTTAAGTCTTGACCATCAGCAACAGAGTTGTAGGTTTTAATTGGGTTACTCATGCATTAATCCTTTCTAGTTACGCCAGGCAGACTACCTAGCGCTTGAGCTAATCGATCACTGGTTGAGTTCAGTTGGCTAACCAGCGAATCCATCGCATTAAACTGTTTAAATAAGCGCGCCTCAATTTGACCTGCGCGACGGACAAGCGCCTCACGTTGTGAGTCAATACTTGTCGTAGTGGTTGTTAGCCCTTTAATGCGCTGCTCTAGCACTCCACCAGTTTCCACATAGCCACTGATACGCTTATCCATACGTGTCATTAAGCCGTTATCGCCAGCCACAAACTGGGCAATCGCATCAAAATTATTTTCTAACGCTTTAGCAAGCTTTTCATCGTCAATTTTCAGAGTGCCATCTTTCTGGGTAGTAATACCTAAATCAGCGAGCACCTGAGCTCCTTCAATATTTGAGGCATTAGTTAATTCATTACGCATTCCACTGAGTAACGTGCGGACAGTTGAGTCACCGACCAAGCCACCAACAACGGGGGCTTTACCGTCACCAACTTTAGTCACACCGGTTAACTCGTTACTGACTTTTATTAACTCATTATAAGAGTCTACAAACTTCTTTAACTGAGTTTTAACACCGCTATTATCTTGACCGACAGTGACCGTAAGTGGCTTATTTTCTTCTGTTTTACCTTTTAAAGTAAAACTTACATCGGGGATAGCGTCGTCAATGGTATTGCTAGCACTTTCTAGCGCTAAGCCGTCAATGGTAAACTTCGCATTGCTAGCTTTCTCTAAATACCCACCAACACCTGCTGCAGATTTGTTTGCACCATCGATATTTAAATCACCAAGGTTGCCACCAACACCCTCTATCGAAATATTCTTACCGTCACCGGTTGCTTCAGCACTCAATACTAACTGAGGCTGCTTGGTACTCGGATTATTAACGATATTAGCGCTGATACCTTTGTCTTTAAGCTGCGCATTTAAAGCATCACGGATTTCAATTAAGGAGGCACCACTTTCAATATTGACAGTAACTGGACTCTCATCGTCGTTACCTAAGCTGACTGTCAAAGTACCTGCAGCATCTGCGGAAAAGTCTTGAGCTAATGCTGCTGTTGCCACTTTACTGCTGTTAGCCAATTGCTGCACAGCAACACTGTAACTGCCTGACAAAGCTGTTTTACTGGCACTCGCAGTCAAGGCATTTGTATTTGAAGAAACGGCAGTACGATTTTCAAATAAAGACATTTTATTTAAGTCTTTCATCGTGGTTTGAAAATTGCTAAGTGCTCCTTTTAAGCTACCGAGTGCGGAGATTTTGGTGGTAGTGGCTTTTTCAAGGCGATTCAACTGCGCAGCTTTGGGAGCCGTTTCTGCCTCAACCATTGCTTTAACGATGTTGTTAATATCAAGGCCGGAGCCAATGCCTGTAATACCTGCCATGCTAACCACCTTCACCAGTAACTGGTGCTTAATTACGTGTTGAGCCAGCCCTACAAGCTGCTCCAACAGACTAAGAATACACTCTTAGTTTAAATATTTAGTGTGCAACTTCTGCACACAATGCCTTTACATTATGCGCGAGCTTCAAATAACAAGCTACGCATCTCATCTAAGCTTTCGGCCAAACGAAGCGCTTCTTCAGTTGGCAACTGACGAATGACATCACCCGACACACTATCAGTGACTTTCACCACCATACGCCCGGTTGAATCGTCAATCGAGAAATTGAGATTGCGTTGAATACTCTGGGTAAACTTTTGCAAGGTTGAAACAGCCTCTTGCAGTTGCGGTTCACTCGGTGTCGCTTGCTCTGTTTTCTCTACAGGGCGGACCGCAGTTGTTTCAAGACGCTGAGCGAGTGTTTGCTCTGGCGTATCAGTACGTGAAGCGGCAGCAGGTTGTGCACTGTAGTTTGTTTTAATATCCATAACCTTTTACCTCGTTAAGGCAAAACAGGGTGCAGTGCATAACACTACCCCCTGAGATTTTGCAATCGCTAGACCATTAACGCAGGAGGCTTAAAACCGCTTGTGGTAACTGGTTGGCCTGCGCCAGAATTGCGGTACCAGCCTGTTGCAGAATCTGGTTCTTGCTCAGATTTGCAGTTTCTGCAGCGAAATCAGTATCTCTGATACGACCACGAGCAGCTGAAACGTTCTCACCAATGTTTTGCAAGTTGGAGATTGTGTTTTCGAAACGATTTTGAATAGCACCTAAAGAAGCTCGGTTTTGATCAATGGAAGCGATTGCTGCATCGATCACTGAAACAGCATTCTGAGCACCGTCTTGGCTACTGATATCAATCTCAGCAATAGAAGTTAACTTTGACACTGCAGAACCTGCCGCTGTTGCAACCTGCTCAGCAGCAGCCGCATTAACTTGAAATGCTCCAGATGACTCAATCTGCACATTACCTCTTACACGGCTACTATTATCTGTCAGTGTTAAAGTAGTGCCGCCAGTAGTACCAACTTTCCCATCATAAGAGACCTTATTAAGTGCAACAGTAGCTCCTGTATTACCAGAAAAGCCCGTAATTACGATATCATCGCCTGCTTCATTTACAAGCTTCATTTTTCCATTACTGTCAGTCAGCTCAGCAGTAATTCCTGTTTTTCCAGACTGAGAGTTAATAGCGTTAGCTAAACTCGTCAAATCTGAAGCATCTGTAATGTTTGCACTTATAATTGCGGTTCCAGCTGCAGTACCATTACCCAGATTCATACTTACATTACCAGTACCAATAAGGCCTGATAGCTCAACACCAGTACGGGCATCGGCTGTTACACCTGTAGCTTGTGACTGATTATTGATTTTTTCAGCAACTTTTTTTGCATTATCTGTTGCTGCTAGCGTTGCGGTGTCCTTACCAACTCCGTTACTACCAGTTATTTTCAGAACACCCGCTACTGTATCAATATCATTTAGACTACCTGTTCCAGCATTCGCCGCTTTAATACTTCCGTATGCAGCACCACCCATAATCAATCGATCCGCACCTACACTCTTTGCAGAAGCAGCATTGATGGAGACACCAATAGTCTCATTAGCGTTCGAGCCTACCTGAAAGCTTTTTGTACCGAAGCTACCATCCAACAGATTTTGACCACCAAAGGTTGTTGTCTCAGAAATCCGGTTTAACTCTGACTGTAGCTGCTTCACTTCACTGTTCAAAGCTTGACGCTCATTGCCCGAGTTAGAACCGTTAGCAGACTGCAACGATAGATCACGCATACGCTGCAAAATATTAGTTGACTGCTGCAATGCACCCTCGGCGGTTTGCGCTAAAGAGATACCGTCGTTGGCGTTACGTACTGCAACGCCCAAGCCATTAATCTGGCTGGTTAAACGGTTAGAGATCTGCAAACCAGCCGCATCATCTTTTGCAGAGTTGATACGTGAGCCTGTTGACAAACGCTCAAGTGAAGTAGCCAGCGCATTGGAAGACGTACCTAAGTTGCGCTGAGTATTGAGGGACGCAATGTTTGTATTAACTGTAAGTGCCATGGTATATGCCTCCAATGGGCTATAATCAAAAATCTAACTGGGTGCGAGCCTTGGGTTGTGTAGCTCTAAGTGACCCAGTTATTTCGCATTCACTATATGTATCGTCTGTGTCACAAATAACTTTAATCTTTTTTAAAGCCTTTTAAGACTGTTTATTCTCACTGTGCTTTAGCCTCCTAAATTCTTATCAAAACAATGATTTAGAAATACACT
>JAVETP010000152.1:0-4154 GCA_034006005.1 Pseudomonas sp. | reverse complement strand
GGAAAAGCCGCTTGCTTGATAAGTTCTTGCCAGATTACCGTCCTACTGACTTGAGGCAGCAGGTAAGCCATGAAGGACTAGCATTACTGGATGCAATCGATAGTCATCTCGAAGCACGGCTGTGTCAACGAAAGCAAGGTGTGGCATGGGTGCTGGAGCAGCTTGCCGATAGCCTGGCAATTGACCGTTCAGCAGCGCATGCGGTAGTACAAGAATACTCCATGGTGGTAGGTGCTACCTGTCAGCAGGCAGCTGGCCGGCAGATGGCTAACCTTAAGGAAGTATCAGGCTTGGATAGTACCGATATAGAGTTCGATACTGTTGTGATTGATGAGGCGGCGCGGGCAAATCCTCTAGACCTGTTCGTGCCCATGGCAATGGCCAAACGTCGAGTAGTGCTGGTTGGCGACGATCGGCAGCTACCGCATATGCTAGAGCCTGATATCGAGGGACAACTGCAGGAGGAGCATCAGCTGACTGAATTACAGTTGGTAGCCTTCCGTTCCAGTTTGTTCGAGCGTATGCGCATCCAACTGCAGGAGCTTGAGAAAAAGGACAATATCCGACGCGTAGTGATGCTGGATACTCAGTTTCGTATGCATCCTCTGCTTGGTGATTTCGTCAGCCAACAGTTTTATGAATCGGTGGGGCTTGGCCAGATCAAGTCAGTACGATGTGCGGATGACTTCGCATTTTCTGAGCCGTTTCTTGCGGCGCTAGGCTCGCATGAATCCTATTACCGAGATCGCATATGCCAGTGGATTGATGTGCCGACACTGAAGGGAGATGATCAGCGTAGAGGTACAAGCCGCTTACGTGAAGCTGAAGCACTGCGCGTTGCTGAAGAAGTCGTGAGTTTATTAACAGCTGGTGGTGAGTCGCTCTCTGTTGGTGTTATTAGTTTCTACGCAGCACAGCGTGATTTGATTATGGAGAAGCTTTCGGAGCAGCGGATTGAAGGTGTACCGCTGATGGAGTTACGTGATGGTAGCTATGAGATTCATGAGCATTTCAGATGGGCCAGAAAAGTTCGGGCTGACGGTTCGATCAACCTAGAGGAACGTCTAAGAGTGGGCTCTGTGGACGCCTTTCAAGGTAAGGAGTTCGATGTGGTGTTGCTATCCTGTGTTCGAACCTATAAACCGGCAAAGCCTGTACAGGATGCAGCGGAACGTGAAAAGCGGTTGAACGGGCAGTTTGGGTTTCTAAGACTGCCTAATCGGATGAACGTGGCGATGAGTCGTCAGCGTCAAATGCTGATTTGTGTTGGAGATGCCGCATTGGCCACTGCTCCTGAAGCACATGAAGCAGTGCCTGCTCTTGCGGCCTTTCATCAGATGTGTGGAGGTGCGCATGGCTGTATTCGTTGAGTCTGGGATGTATCTGGAATTTGGAGAGTCACCTAGGGGTAAGAAGAGGGCATTACTCTGGCCCGTACTTGTACACCAGGTTTTGTATCCGGACCCCAGGCGAGCGCAGTTAAATCTTCTGCAGAGAGCCGTGCTTGGCCTTGTTCGTGCGAGAGTCGTGCATACGGAAGATATGGCCGCCTTGACTGGCCTCCATTTTGACCTGATCAAGCTGATATTGGCGCAGGGGATAAGCAACGGCTGGTTGGGTGATAACGCCGATGCCCTTACACCCAAAGGTGAGGCCTTGCTCGATGATGAGGATATCTCCGACGCCGATATGAAGTCTGGTTACTTGCTACAAGATGCGCTAACAGGCCAGTTTTGGCCTCGTCTGTTTGTGCAACTGCGAGAAGTCGAACCCTGCAACCCTTTGGCTCGTTACCCTGAATTCAAGCCGAACAGGAAAACAGGTAAATCAATCCGACCTTTCATTCTGCCAGCCACACGTACAGAGCTACCCGAACTCACTCATGAGTCTTTGATGTCGGCTTACAGGGACTACCGTGAGGACTATAGGGCCAGCCAGCAGTTGGGATATTCGTCCGGCATATCCGAGCAGGTCAGTTTGCAAGGTGTGCAACGTCTGGACGATCGAGCGCAATCTGCTCGTGTGTTCGTTTGGGTGGCAGCTGATGAGCAGGGACTGGATTTGTGGTCAGTCAGAGACCCCTTCTATCTTCGTGAAAATGCGTGGTGGTTGCAAGAACCGCTTAAGCAGGCAATTGAACACGATAAGAATTTGCTCTCTCATCTTTCTAGTTTGGTGAGTATTCCGCAGGCAGACAATCAAAGCGTTGAAGAATGGCTGGAAGCAATTCATAAGCAAACGGAAATGCAAGTACTGATTGAGTACCATTGGGTGGAGCGACAACCGGACATCAAACGGCACTTATCTGTATTGTTGGTGCGCCGTAAAAAGTTGCAAGAGGGTGGTGATACAAACTCTCAGGAGCTAGATGCTGCACTGGTAGAAAGCCAGAAGTTGCTTGAAGTTGTTATGCAATGGTTAATTCGTACTTATCCAGCCAATATAGGGCATATACCTAAGCAGCCAAACCTTAACAACACAATCCTTTCTGCATTAAAAGTACCTGCATTTACAGAAGACGTAATTAAATCACTATCAAGACAGAAACTTGATCACGTGATTCGTGCTTGCTCTAGGCCAATATCATCTCTTAAGGCTCTGTTGTTTGCCGCAGCTGTAGGCACTCTTAATAAACCAAACCACCCGCTTAAAATTTTAGGATCTAGTGAGCTACAGCTGGAAAAACTAATGAACTTGGCCGACTTACGCAATCAGAGCAGTCATGCTCAAAGCAGCTTTACCGGAAAAGAGCAAACTCAACTCACAACACACATAGCTCTGGAGAGCATCCAGTACTCACTGGATTTTACCGCATGCTTTAAGGAATGGATGTAATGGCAAAAAAGAATATAAACAGGAATACACAACAACAGCCAGGAAGCTCTTTGCCCCGCCCTTCGCTGGATAATAAGTGGTCTGCCTCTTTTGAAAGTGCCTCCAAGATTTACCAGTCATTTGATATGGGCATTGATATCAATGTGGATCAAGATTGGTTGAGCAGTGTGATTGACAGGTTTGAGTCAGAAGGCGATATCGATCTGGCTCGCTGGATTGAGCGTTTTGCTGAATTTTGCAAGGAGTTGACTAAGTTTAAAGAGCGTTTGCATGAAGAACATGCCGAGCGCTGGGAGCAAGCAAACGAACTGGTCGCCAATATAGATGAGCGTGAACAGGATCTGGTTCAGCAGCAGGAAGCTCTCGTTACAGAAAGAATAGCTTTGGGCGATGCCAATAAGACGCTGCTTGAAGAACAGGCGCTGATTGCACGCAAGAAGTCAGATCTGCTTGATACAGAGCGCTCACTCAACTTGCGTGAGGCTAATGCTCAGGCTGGCTTTGCCGAACAAAATGCACAGTCTCTTCGTGAACTTGAGGAGCGGCAACAGCTTTTACTCAAACAACAAGATGATATTCTGCAAGTAAAGCAGGATGAAAAGTTGAAGCTTGGTAATGAGCTTTCGGAGGCGGCTCGCCGTCTTGCCGAAATCAAATTCAGCAGCTCAGAGGAAGAGTCAGCGCGTATCCAACGTTTAGAAGAGCGAGAGCACGAAATAAACCAGCGTAAGATGGAACTCGATCGTACAAGAAATCGACTAGATCGTGAGTGGGCTGAAGTTAAATCCGCAGAAGCAGCGATTGAGCAACGTATTAATGATGAAATACAAGCTGAGCGTCATAGCCATAATCAGACGGTGGCAAGGCTTGAGCAACGTTGTGACACCGCATGGGAAAAAGCTGAAGAGTTAAAAGAAAAGCTGGCAGACATGCAACAGCTTGAACGAGAGCTGGATGGGCAGTCAGCAGTAGATATGCTAGAGGAACTCGATGCATTGCGGCGGGATAATATCAGTCTCAAGCGCAAACTGGAGCAATCCGATACAGCGCAGCTAGAGCAAGAGCAAGACTATCTGAGAAATCGAAATGCCGATCTTGAGCGAGACCTTGCAGTGCTTAGACCTGAGTTTGATGAGTTACGGCGTGAGCTAAGCGTTAAAAGAGTAGCTGCAACCGAGCTGGAGGCGGTGGCTAGAGAGAAGCGTGTTCTTGAGCTGCATAAAAATACTTTAGGTGCGCACGTTGACGACCTGGAAAGTCGAATCGACCAGTTAACCAATGCGCAGAAAACGCAGACTCCTTTTCCTGCTATGTCGCTG
>JAVETP010000151.1:0-4196 GCA_034006005.1 Pseudomonas sp. | reverse complement strand
TATACCGAAACTTTCTTAAGCGTTCTGCTATTTTGCAGTGCATTTATGCATACGCTGTGGAGTTTTAAGTACAACCGCAAAAAAGCGGGCGAAGTGTAAACAATCCCCAGCAACAAAAAAGCCGCTTTGCGACTCACCCTGCAACAAAAGGGGTCAGTTCATCCAAAGCGGCTTTTTTATGACACAACAGATACTGAGAAGAATTTATTTCTCTAAGTATTTTTCCACATCCAGCGCAGCCATACAGCCTGCACCCGCAGAAGTGATAGCTTGACGGTAGACATCGTCAGCCACATCACCTGCAGCAAATACACCCTCAATGCTGGTTGCGGTTGCGTTACCTTCACGCCCACCCTGAACCACCATATAACCACCTTTTAACTCCAACTGGCCTTCAAACAAGCTGGTATTGGGCGTATGACCAATTGCAATAAATACGCCATCCACAGCTAATTCTTGCTTGCTACCATCGTTATTGAGCAAACGTACACCGGTAACACCCATATCATTACCCAGCACTTCATCCACTTGCGCATTCAGCGCCAGCACGATTTTGCCTTCAGCAACTTTAGCATGCAGCTTATCTTGCAAAATCTTCTCTGAACGGAAAGTGTCGCGGCGGTGAATCAGGGTCACTTTACTGGCGATATTGGATAAATACAGTGCTTCTTCAACCGCAGTATTACCACCACCGACCACTGCCACTTCTTTATTGCGGTAGAAAAAACCATCGCAGGTGGCACAGGCAGAAACGCCCTTACCCATAAAGGCTTCTTCAGACGGCAAACCTAAATAACGCGCGCTCGCACCGGTGGCAATAATCAGAGCATCACAGGTATAAGTACCGCTATCACCGATTAAGGTAAAAGGTTTGCTTTGCAATTGTGCGGTATGAATATGATCAAAGACGATCTCAGTTTCAAAACGCTCCGCATGTTTTTGCATACGTTCCATCAGCGCTGGACCGGTTAAACCTTCTGGATCACCTGGCCAGTTATCCACTTCAGTCGTGGTAGTCAACTGGCCACCGGCTTGCATTCCGGTAATCATCAAAGGCTTTAAATTAGCACGCGCGGCATAGACTGCAGCACTGTAACCGGCAGGGCCAGAACCCAGAATAAGCACGGAAACGTGACGAACTTCAGACATATATAACTCCTAACAAGGGATCTAAGGCCAAATAATGTGTCATAGGTTACAGTTTTCCGGTTCGCTAACCTAACGCAAACCTCTAAACTATATAATAAATGCAGGTTACAACACTTTATGGCTGTTTGACTCTGCTCATATTGTCTACCAATGTCACATCTCGTACCACTCGCAAAGGAAACACCTTATGTCTGCCCAACCTCTTGGCGGCCCACACTATTTGTCTGCGGGCTTTAAAATGATTATGCGTCCAGGTTTACGCATGTTTGTTTTATTACCTCTATCAATCAATATCGCCGTATTTTTTGGATTAATTTATTTTGCCGTACAGCGCTTTAATGGCTGGGTTGCCCAACTGATGCCCAACTTACCCAGTTGGCTGTCCTTCTTGGATTATATTTTATGGCCTCTATTTGTGCTGCTGGTGCTGCTGATTATATTTTTCACTTTCACCACCATTGCTAACTTGATCGCCTCGCCCTTTAATAGCTTTCTAGCGGAAAAAGTTGAAATCATTGCCCGTGGTGAAGATCACTTTCCGGCATTCAGCTGGACTGAATTGCTGGCGATGGTGCCGCGTACCATGGCGCGAGAAATGCGCAAGCTGGGCTATTTTTTACCGCGCGCACTGGCTTTGCTGATTTTATCTTTTATTCCCGGCGTCAATATTATCGCAGCACCACTGTGGGTGATCTTTAATATCTGGATGATGGCGGTGCAATATATTGACTATCCTGCCGACAACAATAAAGTCAGCTGGACAGTCATGCTGGAATGGTTACGCAGTAAGCGCTGGCTGAGTCTAGGCTTTGGTGGCATCACCTATTTAGCCTTAATGGTGCCGCTGTTTAACTTGGTTGCGATGCCCGCAGCGATTGCTGGAGCGACCATGCTCTGGGTGGATCATCGCAAGGTTGATGCACCGATTTAAAACACAACAGCCCGCGTCTCTTTGCGAGTACGCGGGCCTGCTGCAATATTAAAGCAATTGATCCAGCTGTAACTGGCCATTCGCTAGCGGTGGACACCAATAATAACCACCAGTAATTGGGCGACTAAAGCTAAATAAGCCATCCACAATACCGTCATCCAAACCAATCATGCGGCGCAACAGCATATCGTATGAATCCAGCGTACTACCAAAAGCCACAAACACTAAGCCTGCCTCATCCCCATCGATATAGGGCATGGAACGGCGTACCACAAAGGCTTCAGGATCAAAGTCTTCTTGCGCGGTACGTTTCACATGGGCAGATTCTGGTGCATCATCCAGCTCTTCGTTATCACTTAAACGACGACCAAAAATATGGTCCTGCTCTTGTTGTGGCAAGCCTTTAAAACCGACTAAATCATGCACCCAATGCTGGACCGCAGCATAACTGCCACCCGGTGCTTGACTGTCAATCGCCGCATCAATCGCTGCTTGCTCAACAGGATTCTCAGTACCGTCTTCATAACCAGTCAAATCATGGCCCGTCTTATAACGGAAGGCTTCAGTCACTTGCACTACTTTTAAAGCCGGCGCGACAGCGTCAATCAGCTCATTGGTACGGTGCAGTAGTTCACCGCGGTCATCGCCGCGCAACCAGCACCAGAGTGCATGCTGGGTTGAAGGAATATCAATACCATTGGCACTCAACGCCGGAAAGGGGCGCAGTTTATCTTGCTGTACATTCAGCGCTTGCAGCAGCGACTGACCAAAACCAATAACGGTCGCATCACCATCCACCATCACCGATAAACGGTGTAATGCCGCTACTAAATGCTCAGTGGACTCCAGCGTAAAAAACACATGGCGCGCTAAAGGCGGTACTGGATCAGCCAGAATACCTGCTTGATACTGAATCATGTATTGCTCCTTATTAGCCGACATTGAGCGGCGAATAGATTAGGCTGTAAATAAGATACGCGCATAGAGTTTAAAGCATTGACTGGGTAGCTGACACTGATTGCTGAAACCTTTTCTGCAGGATCAAAGCATCATGGTCGAATACTTTTAGCAATACTAGGACTCAAAATCCTGAGCAATAATGCTCTCACTGTGCCATCAATCCGGTGGCACCTGCCGATATTAAATACAGATGCCGCTGTACTAATCACTTACAAGGTCGATACAGTGATAGGTAATGAAAAGCGCAGTAATAGATTTACGCGCGCTAACGAACTTATTTTGAATAAAAGGTACTAATCTGCCTAGAATAAACAACAAACACCAACATGACGCTGAACAAGGAATTGACCATGCTTAAATTTTCTACATCGCGCACGCTGATTGCGACCAGTATCTTTGCATTACTGGCAGGCTGTGCAGGTAACAATCCTTATGAAGGCCAACAGGGCAGCTCGAACAAAACAGCCATTTACGGTGGCTTAGGTGCTTTAGGTGGTGCTGCAATAGGCGCTGCAACATCCAGCAAAAAAGATCGCGGTAAAGGCGCTCTAATTGGTGCAGCAGTGGCCGGTGCAGCGGGTGCAGGTTATGGCTACTACGCTGACAAACAAGAAGCCGAACTGCGTCGCAGCATGCAAGGTACAGGTATTGATGTACAGCGTGATGGTGATAACTTAACTCTAGTGATGCCAGGTAACGTAACATTCGCGACTGACTCAGCCACCATTTCAGGTAATTTCTACGGCACTTTGAACAACTTGGTTCAGTCCTTTAACCAGTACGATCAAAACACGATTGAAATCATCGGCCATACCGACAGTACGGGTGCATACCAGCACAACCTCACCCTGTCACAGCGTCGCGCACAAAGTGTTGCTGACTACCTGCGTAACCAAGGTGTTAGCGGTAACCGTATGAGCGTTCGCGGTGTCGGTCCAGATCAGCCTGTTGCTGATAACGGCAGTGCACAAGGTCGCCAACAAAACCGTCGCGTAGAAATCAATCTACGTCCAGTTCCAGGCGCTTACCATTGACATCCTCACCGTCCTAAAGATACGGTGATTCCTACTACTAGACGGCCATGCCCGACCGCGAGAATGTTACGTGCCGCGTTGATATCGCGGTCGTGAGTGACACCGCACTCACACGTCCATTC
>JAVETP010000150.1:0-4204 GCA_034006005.1 Pseudomonas sp. | reverse complement strand
CTTGATCATGCACACTCATTGGGCCGCCCATAATAATCAGGGCGTCTATGTGTGCAAGGGAAGGCAGGCAAGGTTTAGCGAAAAATTTGCTATAGCTGATTTGATGTACTGTTTGGTTAAGGTACGAAGTGATAGAACCCAGCCCTTCAAAGGCGACATGTTGTAAGACGTGGATACGCATCATGGTGACTCCTTAGCTTATAAAACGCGTTGTGGGGCGGTACGTACATGTGTCGTGTACAGTGCAAGACCCGTAAACAGCAGACCTCCAGTGAGGTTGCCTAGTACAGTAGGAATTTCATTCCAGAGCAAATAATCCATGATGGAGAAGTCGCCACCCATCAACATAGCGGTGGGAAATAAGAACATATTGACCACCGAGTGTTCAAAGCCCATATAAAAGAACAGCATTACAGGCATCCACATCGCAATCGTCTTACCGCTGACACTGGTGGAGAGCATAGCCCCTACCACACCCATTGAAACCATCCAGTTACACAGCATGCCGCGAATGAAGATAGTTACCCAGCCACTGGCACCGTACTCGGCGTAGCCTAGTGTGCGCGACTCACCAATCGAGGCCAATTTGGTAGCAATGGCGCCTGGTTCAGTGGCAAAGCCCATGGTAAAGGTGAAAGACAAAAGTAAGGCCACCAGTAGTGCCCCACTAAAATTGCCTAAAAACACCCAGCCCCAATGGCGCAATACCACGCCTAGAGTGACGCCGGGGCGACGATCCAACCATGCCAAAGGTGTAAGCATAAGTACGCCTGTTAGTAAATCAAAGCCCATTAAGTAAAGCATGATAAAGCCAACAGGGAAAAGTACAGAGGCCAGTAAGTGCGAGCCCGTTTGCAGCGCGACTGTGACTGCAAAGGCCGCAGACAGTGCCAAAATAGCACCGGCCATGCAGGAGCGAATCAGTACATCGCGGCGCGACATGTGCAACTTGGCTTCACCTGAATCGACCATTTTTTTGGCAAACTCGCTCGGTATAACGTAAGACATATAAACCCCTTGATAATCTAGAAAAATATCAAAAAACGATCATTAAAACGAAGTGCTGATTGCTTGTGTTGCAGGGCGCATAACCTGCAACACATCCCCTTTTAAGCGAATCTGCCATACTGGTAAACGCACTTCGGGTTGCTCAAGACAATGGCCATCACGTAACGAGAAGTGCTCTTTATGCAGTGGGCTGGCGACGACAGGTTCGCCTTTGATATCGCCGATGATGCCGCGGGCAATAATGTTCACGTCGTTAAAAGGGCAGAGGTTGCCCACAGCAAACAGCTGGTTATATTTTTTTAAGTAAAACAGCGCGACTTGATCGCTGTCGACTTGCGCACCAACGCCGGCACCATCGATTAAGTCGCTGCGTTGGCCTACGGTTATCCACGTCTGTTGTTCTGTCATGGCAGTCTCCAAAGGCTTAGATTTACACGCTAACAAGAGGGATTTGCTGCGCACGCTCCTGCGCATTAGCGGGGCGTTTTTGTCCTCGTTCTGAGACATAGAGTAATTGTGGGTCGTCTCCAGCAATGTTAATGGTCTGCCGGAAGCGTTTTAGGCTTTCTGGGTTATTTAGAGTGGTTTTCCATTCGCATTGATAACTGGCCACTAAGTGCGCCATTTGCTGGTCGAGGTCGGCATTTAAACCGAGTGAATCGTGCAAAATGACTTTCTGTAAATACTCCAAGCCACCTTCAAGATTCTCTAACCAGCGTGCGGTGCGTTCTAAACGCCCAGCGGTACGGATGTAGAAAATCATGATGCGGTCGATGGTGCGAATTAAACTGTTGGTGTCCAAATCCTGCACAAACAGATCCGCATGACGTGGGCGCATTCCGCCATTGCCAGCGACATACAGGTTCCAGCCTTTTTCTGTGGCGATGACGCCAAAGTCTTTGGACTGCGCTTCAGCACATTCACGGGTACAACCACTGACGGCAAATTTAAGTTTGTGCGGTGCGCGGATGCCCTTGTAGCGATTCTCTAAATCAATGGCCAAACGCACACTGTCTTGCACGCCATAACGACACCAAGCACTGCCCACACAGCTTTTTACTGTGCGTACGGATTTGCCGTAGGCTTGTCCTGTTTCAAAGCCTGCTTCTATCAAGCGTTGCCAAATGGCTGGCAGTTGGCTGAGTTCAGCACCGAACAAGTCAATGCGTTGGCCACCAGTGATTTTGCTGTAAAGACCAAAATCACGCGCCACTTTGCCCAGGAGAATGAGCATCTCTGGAGTGATCTCACCCCCGGCGATGCGTGGTACCACAGAATATGTGCCGTCTTTTTGCATATTAGCCAAGAAGGCATCGTTAGTGTCTTGCAGGCCAAGGTGATCGGCAGAGAGGACAAAGTCGTTCTGCACCGAGGCAAAAATATTGGCGGCTGTCGGCTTGCAAATATCGCAGCCCATACCCTGACCATGACGCTCTAGCAGTTGGTTAAAGTTCAGGATACTTTCGGTGCGAATTATGTGCTCCAGCTCTTGCCGAGTGTAGGCAAAATGTTCACACAACGCGCTACTGACCGCCATGCCCATCGCCGCCATTTGCTGCTCGACTAAGCTCTTCAGCTGGCTGCTACAACCGCCGCAACCGGTGCTGGCGCGCGAGAGTTCGATGACTTCAGCCACGGATGCACAGCCACCTTGCAAGCAATCAACAATGTCGCCTTTGCTGACATTGTGGCAGGAGCAAATAATCGCGCTGTCTGGTAAAGCGGCCATACCGAGCAAGGGTGAGCTACCAGACTGGCTTGGCAAAATCAGGCTTTCTGGGTGAGCCGGCAGATCCAAGCCATTGCGGTAATACTGCATTAAAGTGTCGTAATAGCTGTTGTCGCCCACCAAAATAGCACCCAGCAAACGTTGACCGTCGGCGGATACCACCATCTTGCGATAGTGCTGGCTCATTTGGTCAAGGTAACGGTAGATCTTGGTCCCTACGTTTTGATTACCTTGAGTGTCGCCAATTGCGCCGACATCAACACCTAACAGTTTTAACTTGGTGCTCATATCAGCACCGGTAAATGCCAACTCTTCTCCGATTAAGTTAGCCAGTGCTACTTTAGCCATTTGATAACCTGGGGCGACCAAGCCAAAACAACAGTTATTCCAAGCTGCGGCTTCGCCAATCGCGAGAATCTGCGGGTCACTGCTTTGACAGTGATTGTCCACTGCTACGCCGCCGCGCTGGCCCAGCAGTATGCCTGCAGCACGGGGCAGTTCATCGCGCGGACGAATACCTGCAGAAAATACAATTAAATCGGTTTCCAACTTTTTGCCGTCGGCAAACTCCACGCACAATCGTGCTCCGAGTCCTTCAGTTACTCGCACGGCGGCACGCTGGGTGAGCACTTGAACGCCTAAGGCTTCAATCTTTTCTTGCAGCAGTTCGCCGCCTTCTTGGTCAATTTGCGCATTCATTAAACGCGGCGAGTGTTCAACAACAAAAGTGTCTAGATCCAAGTCACGCAGAGCTTTGGCCGCTTCCAATCCCAATAAGCCACCACCAATGACGACGCCTGTATTGGCAGTTCTGGCGCTGCTGCGAATGGCATCCAGATCATTAAGGGTGCGGTATGTAAAGCAGTGCTCAAGCGTGCTGCCCTCAATCGGTGGTACAAAAGGGTATGAGCCGGTTGCTAAAATTAGTTTGTCATAACTGAGTTCTGTACCATCGTCGAGCTGTACTTTGCGTGAAAATGGCTCGATGGCGGTGGCTTTTACCCCTAAGTGCAGTTTAAAACCCCAGCTTTTATATTGTTCTACACTGCCTAAGGCGAGCTCGTCGCTACTTTTTCCTTGGAAATACTCAGATAAATGCACACGGTCATAAGCACTATAGCTTTCTTCGCCGACGATCATCACTTGAAACGCGTGAGCTTTTGGGCTTGCAGCCAGTTGTTCTAAAAAATGGTGACCCACCATGCCATTGCCAATGACCACTAAATTCAGCTTGTTCATAGGATCTCCTCTTTTGGCTGGCTTGTATGATTTTTATAATGTCTACTTGGAGCACCGTCATGTGCCTCAAACCATGACGGTATCCGCTGTTGGTTAGGCGCGATTGGTGAATTCAGGGTAGGCTTCAATACCGCATTCGCTGATATCTGCACCTTGGTATTCATCGTTAGCGCTGACGCGCAGACCAAACAGTTTTCTCAGTATCCACCACACGACAAATGATGCTGC
>JAVETP010000040.1:0-27615 GCA_034006005.1 Pseudomonas sp. | reverse complement strand
ATCCGCCTCAGCGGTATTGGTAAAACCAAGGTCGCGTAAGAGGTTCTTGATGATCCGTCGCATTGTTGAGAAGTCATCAACAATGAGGATTTTCATATTTTTATCCAAGCCAACCTCCAAGCTATTTTAAGACAGTCTTTGCCGTATAAAGACCGCATGCATATAGTGTTAAATAAATAAAACCCAGCGCTTATTGACGCCAATCAGACAAACGCGCTCTAAGTCGCGCAGCACATTGACTGTGTAACTGACTGACCCGTGACTCACTGACACCAAGCACTGCGCCGATTTCTTTCAAATTCAATTCTTCATCATAATACAGTGATAACACTAAGCGCTCGCGCTCAGGTAAACCTGCTATGGCATCAGCTAGGGCTTGTTTAAAATGCACCTGTTCGACATCACGACTGGGTTCTTGCTGGGTGCTATGGGTATTAAACTGATCACCCTCATCTAGCAAATCATCAAAACTGAACAAACGACTGCCTTGAGTATCATTTAAAATAGAATAATACTCATCAACACTTAACTTAAGTTCGGCCGCTACCTCTAAATCTTGAGCATCACGACCGGTACGCGCTTCAATGGTACGCACCGCATCGCTGACCATACGTGTATTTCGGTGTACTGAACGCGGGGTCCAATCACCTTTACGCAACTCATCCAGCATGGCTCCCCGAATACGAATACCGACAAAGGTGTCAAAACTGGCACCCTTACTGGCATCAAACTTCTTCGCCGCCTCAAGCAAACCAATCATGCCCGCTTGAATCAAATCCTCAACCTGTACGCTTGCAGGCAAGCGGCCAAGCATATGATAAGCAATGCGCTTGACCAAGGGGGCATGCTGCTCAATCAATAATGACTGCTCATCAGCACCTTGCGCTTGACTATACATTTGCAGACCTTTAGCTCTTGTCATGCACTTTATTCCAATCCAGTGTGGTTAACTAACCGCTCCACAAAAAACTCTAAATGCCCACGGGGTGTACGCGCCAGCGGCCAGTTATTAATCTGCTGAGCCATTGATTTAAACACAAGTGAACATTTAGCACGTGGATAAGCCTCGTACACTGCACGCTGTTTCTGTACGGCTTTACGCACCATTTCATCGTAAGGCACAGCGCCTAAATACTGCAGCGTCACATCATCTAAAAAACGTTCGGTGACTTTAACCAATTTATTAAATAAGTTACGTCCTTCTTGCGGACTGTGCGCCATATTGGCCAGCACGCGAAACAAGGTCATACCATGATTGCGATTGAGTAACTTAATCAGTGCATACGCATCGGTAATTGAAGTCGGTTCATCGCAGACCACCATAATCACTTCTTGCGCAGCCTGAACAAAGCTGGTGACCGAGTCACCAATACCCGCGGCTGTATCAATCACCAGCACATCAATATTATCGCCTAAATCACTGAAGGCCTGAATCAAGCCAGCATGCTGCATGGGTGTCATTTCCACCATGCTTTGCGTACCGGAGGATGCGGGTACAATTTTAATGCCGCCAGGACCTGTCAATAAAACATCACGCAAATCGCATTTGCCATCCATCACATCGGCCAGCGTGTGCGTGGGGTGCAAGCCCAGTAAAACGTCAACGTTAGCCAAACCAAAGTCAGCATCGAGTAGGACAACTTTACGGCCTAAGTCTGCCAGTGCGATGGAAAGATTCACCGAGACGTTGGTTTTACCCACCCCTCCTTTACCACCAGTTACGGCAATCACTTGTACGGGCTGTTTCTGTTTATGTGTCATTCTATTTAATACCTTACTGAACTCTAACCAACAAACGCAGCTGTCTGCGGAGATCCTACACACATTTGCGCCATGATATCTTCTGTTGGCTCTTGTGAACTTTGTAGACGCACAGCACGGCTGACTAACTGATGGTTGCGCGGCACTTGGATATCATCCGGTATTTTAGGACCGTCCGTAGTATAGGCTACTGGCATGCCATGGCCAATCGCCATACTCAGTGCTTCACCCATACTAATGGCTTCATCTAATTTCGTGATAACGCACCCTGCTAATCCACAGCGCTTATACGCATGCCAAGCGGCCTTCAAAACTTGTCCTTGACTGGTCGCAGCCATCACTAAATAATTTTTTGATTTCACTGCAGCTAAGTTATCCAACTGTAAACCCAAGGCTGGATCACTCGCCGTCAGGCCCGCCGTATCAACCAAAACGATACGCTTCTGCGCCAGTGGCTTGAGTGTCTCAGCCAAGGTTTCGCCTTCAGCTACATAGCTCACTGGGATATTTAAAATACGGCCTAGAGTTTTTAATTGCTCTTGTGCGCCAATGCGATGGTTGTCCATGCTGACTAAAGCAATATTGTTCACACCATGCTCAAGCACATAACGAGCAGCCAGCTTAGCCAGTGTTGTGGTTTTACCCATACCTGCAGGTCCAACTAAAGCAATCACACCGCCCTCATCAACAGGCTGAACATTGGGTGTACGAATTGAATGAGTTAAATAGGCCAACGCCATACGCCAGGCTTTTTGCTGATCCTGCTCACGAGCTACACGCTCCAAAACTGGACGCACGATATCAGCACTCAAACCCATTTTCTGAAAGCGTTTCCACAATGCAGCATGCGCGGGCTGTTGAGTGCGCATGGTATTCCAAGCCATATTGCCTAATTGCACTTCGAGCATTTCACGCAAGCTATTGAGCTCGGAACGCATCGCGGCCATTTCGCCATGGTCAGCACTGCTGTGCTGTACTGGCTGTGGTGCTGAGACCGGCTGAGGCTGGGCACGGCTGACGCGCTGCATCACTTCATCAAGTAATTGGCGATCTTTACCCACAACGCCACCCTCTTGACGGGCTTGCAAGCTGGCATGCGCCTCAAGGATTTGCGTTTGTGTTTTACGCAACTCAGCTTCAAGAGCTGGGTTAGGACGCGCTACAGACGTCTGAACTTGATAATCAAGGGCTGCGGTCAACTCAACACCGCCAGCAACGCGGCGTGTAGAAATAATTGCCGCATCGGCACCTAGTTCTTCACGTACGCGGTTCATGGCTTGGCGCATGTCTGCTGCGAAATATCGTTTGACCTGCATAAGTCAGCCCTCAATCAATTTTGTCCTACCGTTGCCACGATAGTGACTTGCTTATTGTCTGGAATCTCTTGATACGCCAACACATACATATTCGGTACGGCTAACCTGGCAAAACGCGACATCATGGCTCGAATCTGTCCAGCGACTAATAACACCACTGGTTTACCTAGCATTTCCTGACGTTGCGCTGCCTCTATCAGAGACCTCTGTAGTTTCTCTGCCATTCCTGGCTCAAGCAGTACACCTTCACTTGAACCTTGTCCGGCCTTCTGCATACTACTAAGCAATATCTGTTCCAACCTTGGTTCTAATGTGATGACTGGTAGCTCAGGCTCAAGCCCTACAATGCTTTGCACGATGGCACGCGATAACGCGACACGCACTGCGGCGACGATAGTGTCAGTATCTTGACTGCGCGACACAGTCTCAGCAATAGCCTCAGCAATACTGCGAATATCCCGTACCGGCACTTGTTCTTGCAGCAAACTTTGCAAAATCCGTAATAAAGTTGAGATCGAGATCATGCCCGGTATCAACTCTTCAGCCAGTTTCGGAGAGCTCTTCGCTAAAACCTGCATCAACTGCTGCACTTCTTCATGACCCAACAGTTCATGTGCGTGTTTATTGAGGATTTGATTGAGATGTGTCGCTACCACGGTACTGGTATCGACCACGGTATAGCCCAGTGACTGCGCCTGATCACGTTGACTCGGCTCAATCCACACCGCTTCCAGGCCAAAGGCAGGGTCAACAGTATCGATACCGTTGAGCGTGCCAAAAACTTGACCGGGGTTAATCGCCAGCTCACGCTCTGGATAGACTTCAGCTTCAGCCACCGTCACGCCCATTAACGTCAGGCGGTAGACGTTGGGTAATAAATCTAAGTTGTCACGAATATGCACCGAAGGCATTAAAAAACCTAAGTCTTGCGAAAGCTTTTTACGTACGCCTTTAATACGCGCTAACAGCTGGCCACCCTGATTGCGGTCCACCAAAGGGATTAAGCGATAACCGACCTCTAAGCCGACCATATCCACAGGCATAACATCATCCCAGCCCAGCTCTCGGTTCTCGGTGCTGACCGGTGCCGGAAGTTGCTCAAGATCACGCTGCTCTTTTTGCACGACGGCTAATTCTTTATCGTTCTGACGCTTCCAAATTAAATAAGCACCACCCGCCGCCAGCAAGCCCAAACCAATAAATGATATATGCGGCATGCCAGGTACAGAACCCATGGCAATCAAGATCGCTGCAGATACCGCCAACGCCTTGGGCGAAGTAAACATTTGCCGCTGAATCTGTTCGCCCATATCTTCAGAGGTTGTGACGCGTGTCACCATCATCGCTGCTGCGGTTGACAGCAACAGTGATGGTACTTGCGCGACCAAGCCATCACCAATGGTCAGCAGCGCATACACCTTAGCCGAATCCATAAAACTCAAATCGTGCTGAGCCACACCAATGGCAATACCACCAATTAAGTTGATAAACAAAATCAACAAACCAGCCACCGCATCACCGCGCACAAACTTACTGGCACCATCCATCGAACCATAGAAGTCGGCTTCTTGTGCCACATCACTGCGGCGAATCTTGGCTTGCTCTTGATCAATCAAGCCCGCGTTGAGGTCAGCATCAATCGCCATCTGCTTACCCGGCATGGCATCCAGGGTAAAGCGCGCGCTCACTTCAGAGATACGACCGGCACCCTTGGTCACCACGACGAAGTTAATAATCATCAAAATAGCAAAGACCACAGCACCGACAACGTAGTTACCGCCAATCACCACCTCACCGAAGGCTTGAATCACTTTACCTGCGGCATCACCCCCTTCGTGACCGTGCAGCAACACCACCCGAGTGGAGGCCACATTCAACGACAAGCGCATCAGTGTCGCCACCAACAAAATAGTCGGGAATGCAGCAAAATCCAGCGGGCGCATGGCATACACGCCCACCAGCAAAACAATAATGGCTAGAGCAATATTAAAGGTGAAAAATATATCCAATAATATGGTTGGAATCGGCAAGGTCATCATGCCAAGAATAACTAACAACAGTATAGGCACGCCTAAGTTGCCCTGTTTGAGCAATCCTACGCCGGTACGCATATTATTTTTGAATTGCGAGTTATCCACTAAACATTCTCTTTTTGAATTAAAGCACGCATGCACTTTATATTGACACAAGGGCTATCGCTGTCATTAACAAGCAATAAACAGTCCACTTTATAGATAAAAACAGATATTGGAGAACCACAAAGGCTGCCTCAGTGGGCAGCCTTTGTATTTTACCGCGACTCTTCAGGTGCAGCCTTAACCTACAAAGCTCAACAACACCCCCGCCGCTACCGCCGAACCAATCACGCCCGCTACGTTGGGCCCCATGGCATGCATCAGCAAAAAGTTTTGCGGATTAGCTTCAAGCCCGACACGGTTGGAGACCCGCGCTGCCATAGGCACTGCAGACACGCCAGCCGAACCAATCAACGGATTGATTTTAATTGCACTGAACTTATTCATGACTTTCGCCATAATCACGCCCATCGCTGTACCGGCACTGAAAGCGATCATACCCAACAATAAAATCCCTAAGGTTTTCATCTGTAAGAACGACTCAGCAGACAGTTTTGAACCCACGGTCAAACCCAGTCCAATGGTAATGATATTGATCAAAGCATTACGCGAGGTATCCGCCAAACGCTCAACCACACCACTTTCACGCATCAAGTTACCAAAGGCAAACATCCCGATCAGTGGCGCAGCATCGGGCAATAACAAGCCAATTAGCAAACACAATACCAACGGAAAGATGATTTTTTCGGTTTGCCCAACAGGACGCAACTGCGACATCACAATCCCGCGCTCTTCAGGCGTGGTCAAGGCGCGCATAATCGGTGGCTGAATCAAGGGCACCAAGGCCATATAGGAATACGCTGCTACGGCAATCGGGCCCAATAAGTCAGGTGCTAAACGCGAGGCGACATAAATTGAAGTGGGGCCATCAGCACCACCAATAATAGCAATCGAGGCTGCTTCTTGGAGAGTGAACTCCAAACCTGGAATACCCAGCATACCGATGGCTAATGCGCCCAATAAGGTACCAAAGATACCAAACTGTGCAGCAGCACCCAGCAGCAAGGTTTTTGGGTTGGCCAACATCGGACCAAAGTCCGTCATCGCTCCCACACCCATAAAGATCAACAGCGGGAAGACACTGGTCGGCAAACCGACATCATAAAGCAAAGCCAGTAAGCCGCTGCCTTCGGCCATACCTGCCGCAGGCAGATTGGCTAATACACCACCAAAACCAATCGGTATCAGCAGTAACGGCTCAAACCCTTTGCGAATCGCTAGGTAAACCAACAGCAAACAAACAGCAATCATCAAGGCCTGCCCTGGCTCCAGCTGATAAATACCGGTGTTTTCCCATAATTTTAAGAGCTTATCCATCATTCAGCCCTCAAGCTATGGTCAGCAGGCTATCGCCAACCGACACTGCATCGCCAACTTTAACGTTGACGTCACCGATGACACCACGGCGAAAGGCGCGAATTTCAGTTTCCATTTTCATGGCTTCTAAAATAATCACCACATCACCTTCATCGACCGCTTGACCTGGCTTAACCAATACCTTAAAGATATTGCCCGCCAACGGTGCACCCTGAGGATCACCTGCACCCGCTGCAACCGGCTCAGGCGCACAGGCAGTGGCTTCACCAATTGGTTTTAACCCTTCAATATCACCACCTTCATTGACTTGCACAACAAAGGTCTTACCATTCACATCAACGGTATAGGCTTGCGCACAGGTGCCTTGGCTATCAAGCACTTCATTGCCAGTCGGCATCGGCTCAAAGGCATCAGGGTTATCGCGGTTTTCTAAAAACTTCAAACCAATCTGCGGGAATAAAGCATAAGTCAGCACGTCATCAATCATATCCTCTGCTAAACGGATATTTTTCTCTTGCGCTAACTCTTTTAGCTCACTGGTGAGTTTCTCAACTTCGTTTTCCAGCAAGTCTGCAGGACGGCAAACTACTGCCTCTGCACCATCGAGCACACGCGCTTGCAGTTCGGCATTAAAGGGTGCAGGCGCAGCGCCGTACTCACCTTTTAAAATACCAGCCGTTTCTTTAGTAATCGACTTATAGCGCTCGCCTGTCAGCACGTTAATCACTGCTTGAGTACCGACAATTTGCGAGGTCGGTGTCACAAGTGGAATAAAACCTAAGTCTTCGCGTACCCGCGGAATCTCAGCCAGCACTTCATCAAACTTATCCGTAGCGCCCTGCTCTTTAAGCTGACCTTCCATATTCGTCAGCATGCCACCTGGCACTTGCGCGACTAGAATACGTGAATCAACACCGCGCAATGTACCTTCAAATTTCGCATACTTTTTGCGCACTTCACGGAAATATGCTGCGACTTCTTCCAGCAACAACAAATCAAGACCGGTGTCATGTTCGGTATTTTGGAACATGGCCACCACGGACTCGGTTGGCGAATGGCCATAAGTCATCGACATGGATGAGATCGAGGTATCCACGTTATCAATACCCGCTTCCACCGCTTTTAAAATCGAAACGGATGATAAACCGGCAGTTGCGTGGCACTGCATATGAATTGGAATTGATAAACTGGCTTTCAATTTACTGACCAATTCATAGGCTACATAGGGTGTTAAAATCCCGGCCATATCTTTAATAGCTATGGAATCAGCACCTAAGTCTTCAATTTTCTTACCCAAATCAACCCACATCTGCATATTGTGCACAGGGCTGGTGGTGTAAGAAATCGTACCTTGCGCATGCTTGCCATTGGCTTTCACTGCTTTTAAAGCACGATCAAGGTTACGCGGGTCATTCATCGCATCAAAGACGCGGAACACATCCACACCATTAACCGCAGCACGCTCAACAAACTTATCGACTACATCATCCGCATAGTGACGGTAGCCCAGTAGGTTTTGTCCACGCAGCAACATTTGCTGTGGGGTCTTGGGCATGGCTTTTTTCAGTGCACGAATACGCTCCCATGGATCTTCACCTAAATAGCGAATACAGGAGTCAAAAGTGGCTCCACCCCAGGATTCAACCGACCAAAAACCCACTTGGTCAAGCTTGCCGGCAATCGGCAACATGTCTTCTAATCGAACACGGGTGGCTAAAATAGATTGGTGAGCATCACGTAAGACAACGTCAGTAATACCGAGTGGCTTGGTGGCAGTCATATAGAAAAAACTCCGTATAGATACACTCAGCCGCGACGGGCACGGTGCTGTTTAATGGCAATTTGAATGGCTTGTAAAGTGTCTGCATCAACCGCCTGCACGCTCATCGCTGATGCAGGTGTTGCCACAGCAGTCGCTGTTGCAGCATGAGTATCTTCTGGAGCAATACGCTCTAAAATAAAAGACATCGCTTTAATACAGAAAATCAATAAAACCAAAAACAAAAAAACGAGACCCATACCAAAAAGCATGAGTTCAACGCCTTCAAGCAGGAGTTGCTGAGAAGTCATATACGCTCCATTTCCTGAGTTACAGGGGGCAATTTTATATTTTTATATATGCCATAACTGTCATAATCGCCAGTCATTCATAGCTAAAACGCCCAAACAGTAACGTAAATTGATGCTGATAAGCAAACAATAGAATGCTTATCAGGCTGTCATATATAGTGTTCTATAACTGACTACAGGGTCTAAAGTAAAAACACTGTCGCCAAACCGAGAAAAATAAAGAAACCACCACTATCAGTCATCGCAGTAATCAAGACACTGGAACCCAATGCTGGATCACGCCCTAAACGCACCATGGTCATAGGAATAACCACCCCCATCAAAGCTGCCAGTAGTAAGTTCAAGGTCATAGCTGCGGTCATCACCATACCCAACGACCAACTGCCATAGAGTAACCAAGCAACAAGCCCCACTACACTGCCCCAGATCAAGCCATTGATCAATGCAACGGTCAGTTCCTTACGCAACAGACGCGAAGAATTACCCATCGACATCTGGTCTAAAGCCATAGCCCGCACAATCATGGTGATGGTTTGGTTACCTGAGTTACCACCAATCCCTGCGACAATTGGCATCAACGCTGCCAAAGCCACCAGTTTTTCAATCGAGCCTTCAAATAAGCCAATCACCCGTGAAGCAACAAAAGCGGTGATTAAGTTAATTGCCAGCCACGCCCAACGGTTTTGTAATGATTTCCATACCGAGGCAAAAATATCTTCTTCTTCACGTAAACCGGCCCGGTTGAGTGTTTCGCTTTCAGACTCTTCACGAATTAAGTCGACCATTTCATCAACGGTTAAACGACCAATCAATTTGCCACTTTTTTCAATCACTGGCGCTGAAACCAGGTTATACCGCTCAAACGCTTGCGCAGCGAAAGTGCCATCCTCATCAGGATAGAAAGTGACCGGATCATCCGCCATCACTTCATGCACCATACGCTCAGGATCGTTGACCAATAAGCGCTTAATTGGCAGCACACCTTTTAAAATACCCGCCACATCCACCACAAAAAACTTATCCGTTTGATCCGGAAGCTCTTTTAAACGACGTAAATAGCGCAAAACCACTTCAAGCGCGACATCTTCACGAATGGTCACCATCTCAAAGTCCATAATGGCACCGACTTGCTCATCATCGTAGGAGAGCGCTGAACGCACGCGCTCACGCTGCTGCTCATCCAACGACTCCATCAAGCCTTGCACCACATCACGCGGCAGCTCTGGCGCTAGATCGGCCAACTCATCGGCGTCCAGATCCTTGGTCGCAGCAATAATCTCTTGCTCGTCCATATCAGCGATCAGGGTTTCACGCACAGAGTCAGACACTTCCAGCAGAATATCGCCATCGCTTTCTGCGTGGACCATCTGCCAGACGATTAAACGGTCTTCTAAGGGTAATGCTTCAAGGATATAGGCGATATCTGCAGGGTGCAGCTCATCAAGCTTGTCCTGCAACTCAGTTAAATGCTGCTGTTGCACCAATTCATCAACGCGCTCTTGATGGTCACTGCCTTGGCGGGCAACACTCTCCTCAATTAATCGGTGTCGTTGCAAGAGCTCCAGAACCTGTGAAAAACGCTCCTGTAAGCGCTCCTGGGGTTTTCTCTCTTCAACTTCAGACATAAATAAGGTACTCCACCTTTGCGCGTTATCGATGCAAGGGATTAATCAAGTGTGCATGGTGATTGCTCAATTGGAAAAAATTCTACTGAAAAATCATGATCAACCAACTTTTCGCTGGTTATATATTTTTTAATAATACCATTGCAGCCCAACTTTGCATCTAACTATTGCTCGCCTGATACAGCCCAACAGCCTAAACAGGCTGGCAATTGCACTATTCACAACTACACTGAAGCTCAACACGAACCAGCAATTTTAGTAAACACATCAAGGATGATGACTATGCGCCACCACTTTCTTTTTTATCTGCTACTGAGCCTGTGCTGCTATCAATCTACAACTGCGCTCGCACAGATCTTCAAATGCACCGCAGATGACGGCAACATCAGCTTTAATGACAGCGGCTGCCCACCCCAAAGCCAGCAAGTTTTACTGAGCCGCCAACCTGTGATTAGCATACCTGCGCCACCTAACAACACCATCGAGCATAAGCAAGACACCTCAGAGCACAAAGCAACACGCGTGACAGTGATAACCGATGATAAGCACCCCTGCGGTGCTTTTGATGCAACACAGCGGCGTACAGACTTAATACGCAAACAGGTTAAAAGCGGAATGAGCCGAGCTGAAGTCGAGAGCATGCTTGGCAGACCTCTCTCGCAACGCAGCCATAACGGCATTGTCAGCGCGGTGTACCGCAACACTAAAGAAAAACGACTGACGGTGCGCTTTAACCAGCAAGGCTGCGTGCCATAACAGCCAGGTTAAAAGACTGGTTAAATTTTAGGCAAAAAAAAACCTGCAATAAATGCAGGTTTTCTTAATATGGTGGACTCAGGAGGATTCGAACCTCCGACCGCTCGGTTCGTAGCCGAGTACTCTATCCAGCTGAGCTATAAGTCCACTTTAGTGCTTATCCAGATCACTACTGGTACTGCTTAGACAATCCGACTTAACGTCGGACTTTCTAATATGGTGGACTCAGGAGGATTCGAACCTCCGACCGCTCGGTTCGTAGCCGAGTACTCTATCCAGCTGAGCTATGAGTCCATTTGTTGCCGCGTATTATAGAGCTATCTATTTGATTTGCAAGGAGTTTTGTTTTTAATTTAAACTCTTTGAAAATATGCTCTGCAATACTAAATATGGCGGAGAATGAGAGATTCGAACTCTCGACACCGTATAAGGGTGTACTCCCTTAGCAGGGGAGCGCCTTCAGCCACTCGGCCAATTCTCCGTAACACGGGGCGTATATTACCCACATATTTAGAAAATGCAAAGCATAAATGCAAAATTATCAAATGTTTGTGTTTTCTTGCTCTTCTTGCTGCTCTTCTTTCTCTTTTTGGATACGTTGGTAGATCTCTTCACGGTGCACAGCGATCTCTTTTGGTGCGTTTACACCAATACGAACCTGATTACCTTTAACACCCAATACAGTGACAGTGACTTCATCACCAACCATCAGTGTCTCACCAACACGACGCGTTAGTATTAACATTATCAATCTCCTTATAAAACAATTTAGGTTTACAGTCTGCATCTGTAAGTTATGAATAGCGTACACCTATCGCAAAAACTTGCACATCATAGGCGACACATTTTTATTAATCGTGACCATTAGCTTTTTATATCACGATTTATAAAACACACCAGCCCCTACTGACGGGCTGAAAAATATTTAGTGCTTAATTGCTGGGTGCATCCAAGCCAAAGGCTGTGTGTAAAGCGCGCACGGCCAACTCAACATATTTCTCATCAATCACCACTGATATTCTAATCTCAGAGGTGGAAATCATCTGGATATTAATATTTTCTTTGGCCAGCGCCTCAAACATCGTACTGGCAACACCCGGATGCGAACGCATACCCACACCGACGATCGATACTTTAGCAATACTAGCAGTGCCACTGACTTCAGTTGCACCAATCTCTAATGCCGTCGCCCTCAAGACATCGATGCCTTTGTCATAGTCGGCGTTGCCCAGAGTAAAGGTAAAGTCTGTGGTGTTATCTTGTGCGACGTTTTGCACAATCATATCAATATCAATATTAGCCGCACTGATCGGCCCTAAAATCTTAAACGCAACACCTGGGGTATCGGGCACGCCACGAATGGTCAACTTCGCTTCATCGCGGTTAAAAGCAATACCAGAAATAATCGGCTGTTCCATGCTGTCCTCATTATCATCAGTCGTAATTAGAGTGCCTGGACCTTCTTCAAAGCTATGCAAGACGCGCAAGGGCACATGGTATTTTCCAGCAAACTCCACAGAACGCAACTGTAGAATTTTTGAGCCAAGACTGGCCATTTCCAGCATTTCTTCAAAAGTGATGCGATCTAAACGCTGCGCCCGCGGCACAACGCGAGGGTCAGTCGTATAGACACCATCCACATCAGTGTAGATATGGCACTCATCGGCCTTTAGCGCTGCCGCTAGAGCTACTGCAGTGGTATCAGAACCACCACGACCTAAGGTCGTAATATTCCCCTGCTCGTCTACACCTTGGAAGCCAGCGACAATAACCACTCGACCGGCTTTAAGCTGCTCACTGACCTTAACTTCATCAATACTCTGAATTCGCGCTTTGCCGTGTTCGCTATCAGTGACAATAGGCACCTGTGCACCGGTAAAGGACACGGCAGGCACACCAATGCTCTCCAACGCCATCGCCAATAAAGCAATAGTCACCTGCTCACCCGTGGCAATCATCACATCCATTTCACGCACAGATGGCTTACTCGTCACCTGTTTAGCCAAAGCTAACAAACGATTGGTTTCGCCGCTCATGGCCGAAACCACTACGACGATATCATCGCCAGCCGCACGGAACTTAGCCACTTTCGCAGCGACTTGGGCAATACGCTCAGGTGAACCCACCGAAGTGCCACCAAATTTTTGTACGATCAACGCCATTTTACTGCCGCCTTAATCATCGTTAGGGTTCAATTCTATTGAGCTGCGCAGCAGACTTACCTACTGCACAGCGGCTTTAATCCATCACTTAGTTTTTACTAGCAACATACTCAGCAGTAATGGCTAACGCATCATCCAGCTTGGCCAGTTCAACACCACTGCCCTGCGCCATATCCGGACGACCACCACCTTTACCACCGACCACGGCTGAGGCTTGTTTCATGAGATCACCGGCTTTAAATTGGCCAGTCAGATCCTTAGTCACACCTGCCACCAGTGCAATACGCTCATCATGGACACTGCCTAAGAGAATCACTGCACTGCCCAGCTTGTTTTTCAGCTGATCCATAAGCACCAGCAGATCTTTGTTTTCAACACCATCAAGGCGTGCAGCTAAGACTTTAACGCCATTCACTTCAACAACAGCAGAGGCTAAATCACTGCCTGCAGCACGTGCGGCTTTGGCTTTAAGTTGCTCAACTTCTTTCTCTAAGCTGCGCTGATGATCAAGAACAGCTTGCAGCTTATCGAGGACATTCTCACGATTGCCTTTCACTAAGCCCATGGCTTGCTTGAGCTGCTCTTCAGCGCCAGCCAACCAATTCCAAGCAGCTACGCCGGTCACTGCTTCGATACGACGTACGCCTGCAGCTACACCACCTTCACTGGTGATTTTAAATAAACCAATATCACCGGTGCGTTCCGCGTGAATACCACCACATAGCTCAACCGAGAAACCATCGGCCATACTTAATACGCGCACTTCGTCGCCGTATTTTTCACCAAACAGCGCCATCGCACCTTTAGTTTTGGCCGTTTCAATATCAGTGACTTCAGTGCACACCGCAGTGTTATTACGAATTTCTTGGTTAACGCGCTCTTCTAAAGCTTTGATTTGCGCAGGCGTTACCGCTTCAAAATGACTGAAGTCAAAACGCAAGCGCTGACTGTCGACCAACGAGCCTTTTTGCTGCACATGCTCGCCTAAAATATCGCGCAGTGCCGCATGTAAAATATGCGTAGCTGAGTGATTTAACGCCGTGGCGTGCAACATCTCTGCATCCACTTGCGCACTGACTGTATCGCCAACTTGCAGCGTACCTTGGGTAATGACACCGTGATGCAAGAAAGCCTTGCCGCTTTTGGTGGTATCAGTGATATCAATACGTAGGTGATCCGCAGCTAAATAACCGCTATCACCCACCTGCCCGCCTGACTCGGCATAAAATGGCGTGCGATCTAATACGATCACTGCTGAGTCGCCTTCTAAAGCCGATTCAACACTGGCGCCATCTTTAAGCAGCATCAGTACTTTGGCCTCAGCATGCTGAGTGTTATAGCCTAAGAACTCAGTTTCGCTATCGATTTTAACCAGCGTATTGTAGTCAAGACCGAAGGAACTGGCTGAACGAGCACGCTCACGCTGCGCCTGCATTTCACGCTCAAAACCTTCTTCATCTACAGTCAACTCACGCTCACGGGCGATATCCGCCGTGAGGTCCATTGGGAAGCCGTAGGTGTCATACAACTTAAATACGACAGAACCAGGAATCACGCTACCTTCAAGGCCGTCTAAATCCTGCTCAAGAATACGCAGACCCTGCTCTAGGGTTTTCGCAAACTGCTCTTCTTCGGTTTTTAAGATGCGCTCAATCTGTGCTTGCGTCTGCTTCAGCTCAGGGAAGGCTTCGCCCATCTCCGCCACCAATGACGCGACAATTTTGTAGAAGAAACTGCCTGTAGCACCGAGCTTATTACCATGACGGCAGGCACGACGAATAATACGTCGCAGTACATAACCACGACCATCATTGGACGGCACCACACCATCGGCAATCAAGAAACTGCAGGAACGGATATGGTCAGCAATAACTTTCAGCGATGGGTTGTCATTGTTCTCAGTACCGACCGCCGCAGCAACGCCTTGGAGTAAGTTTTTGAACAGGTCAATATCGTAGTTGGAATTCACATGCTGCAGGACAGCACTGATGCGCTCAAGGCCCATACCTGTGTCAACACTTGGCGCTGGCAGCGCATGCATAACGCCATCAGCGGTGCGGTTGAACTGCATAAAGACGTTATTCCAGATTTCGATATAGCGGTCGCCATCTTCATCGGGTGAACCTGGAGGCCCGCCCCAAATATGCTCACCGTGGTCAAAGAAAATCTCAGAACAGGGGCCACATGGACCGGTATCACCCATGGCCCAGAAGTTATCTGAGGCATAAGGTGCGCCGCCGTTATCGCCAATGCGAATCATACGCTCAGCCGGTACGCCCATTTCTTTAACCCAAATATCATAGGCTTCATCGTCCGTCGCATAAACGGTCACCCAAAGCTTGTCTTTAGGTAGATTGAGCCACTGATCTGAGGTTAAAAACTCCCATGCATAATGAATAGCATCACGCTTAAAGTAATCACCAAAGCTGAAGTTACCCAGCATTTCAAAGAAAGTATGGTGACGCGCGGTGTAACCAACGTTTTCTAGGTCGTTATGTTTACCACCGGCACGTACACATTTCTGGCTACTGACCGCACGTGTGTAGGCGCGTTTTTCTAAACCCAAGAAGCAGTCTTTAAACTGATTCATGCCCGCATTGGTAAATAATAGCGTGGGGTCATTGTCTGGGATCAATGAGCTGGATGCTACGCGGGTATGACCCTTTTCTTCAAAGAAGCGAAAAAAGGCTTCGCGGATTTCTGCGCTTTTCATATATTCTTCCACAATTAGATAACGGTAATACGTGCGTGTCGCCGTGAAGTCATCGACTCAAACCACACATTATATCGCTGATATAGCATGCTGTGCAGCACTGTACTGCACAGAACATAAGCTGCGACTTAATGATTGCACTCGTCGGTGTGTACATGCTCATCTTCAAGCATCTCAGCTGGATCAGCGGCTTCCATTTCGAGCTGTAGGCTGACAAGGTTGGTGGCCAAAGGGCGCAACAACAAGTTAGCGTACTCAGCATCACCTTCTTCAACGTCAACACCGATTAATAGCTGACCATTACCTGCGGTTTGGATCCAAATTTCTTTACCCTGCCATAACACGGCAAAGCGTGAGCACGAGGCTTCAGTTTGTGTGCCGTCTTCATTTTCCAGAAGCAGCTGTAATCCTGTGTTCATAATGTCATTACCTAAGTTTAAAAAATAAAGAAGCGCGCAGTCGATGTCTAGATCGACTGCGCGCTAAATACTATAAATTATTTGTTTTCTTGGCTGATGAACGCCGCAATAGCACGTTCAAAACGCGCCAGACCTTCATCTAAATCGGCTTGTTCAATCACTAAACTTGGCGCAAAACGCACCACGTCAGGCCCAGCCACTAACACCAGCAAGCCTTCACGCTCCGCTGCTGCCATCAATGCGCCTGCTTTACCTTTATAGGCTGCACTCATCACCGCACCGACTAACAAGCCTTCACCACGTACCAGCTCAAACAGATTGTGCGGTTCACCCAGGGCACGTAGCTTTTCACGCAGGTATTCACCTTTTGCAGTGACGCCAGCAAGCACTTCTGGGGTATTGATAATATCCAATACCGCTTCGCCGACTGCACAGGCCAACGGATTACCACCAAAAGTGGTGCCGTGTGTACCCGCTGACAAATGCTGCGCATACGCTTCAGTCGTCAACATCGCCGAAATAGGAAAACCGCCGCCCAAGCTTTTCGCTGTGGTCATCACATCTGGGATGACGCCATACAGCTCATGAGCGAAGAGTTTACCGCTACGACCCATACCTGATTGCACTTCATCAAAGATTAAAAGCGCATCGTATTTGTCGCATAAAGCACGCACACCTTCTAGATAGGCTTGATCGGCCGGTAATACGCCACTTTCACCTTGAATCGGCTCTAAAATTACCGCACAGGTGCGCTCAGAAATTGCTTTTTCCATGGCCGCTAAATCATTATAAAGCACATGGGTAATGCCTTCTGGACGCGGACCAAAGCCTTCTGAATATTTAGGCTGACCACCGACGTTTACAGTAAATACGGTACGACCATGAAAGCTATTGAGTGCAGAAATAATTTCATACTTCTCTGCACCAAAACGGTCACTGGCAACTTTACGTGCCAGTTTCAGCGCTGCTTCATTAGCTTCTGCGCCGGAGTTACTAAAGAACACCCGATCAGCAAAGGTCGCGGCAGTTAACTTGCGCGCTAAACGCAGGGCTGGCTCATTAGTGAAAACGTTCGACACATGCCAGAGTGTATTCGCCTGTTTAGTTAATGCTTCCACAAGTGCTGGGTGGCAGTGACCTAAACCATTCACAGCGATGCCGCCGGACAGGTCAATCAGCTCGCGTCCACTTTGATCCCATAGTCGCGAACCAGCGCCACGTACTGGAATAAAGCCAGCTGGTGCGTAGTTGGGCACCATAACTTGATCAAAATCAGCGCGACTCACCTGCGCCTTTTGGATGGACATGCCTGCTCTCCTGGATAAAATCCTGTTATATAAAAGACTATTTTAAAATATATGTATTGATCATTGACGCACTTTCAGCGCCTGCAGCACTATTGGGCTTTGCCTGCGCTATGTAATACAGCAGTTTAAACCTAGATGAAGCAAAAGCGCAGGCTAAAAAGCAACTTTCTACGCAAACCCACTCTTTTACGCTATTCCTGACTATTTTCCAAGGTTAATAGCAGAATCAGTGCATCAGAGTGACGTGTTATGAACGTCATACTACAGACTTGCAAACAACATCATTGATCAACGAGTACCTCGCTCGTACAGCGATAAGCGTAGCCATGGATGGCGTAGCGCCCGAATTGCGCCAGGATGGCGCGTTGAGGGGAAAGCAGTACGAGCGAGGTACGGTATACGCAATGCTTTCTACTGCTCGGCGCCAGCAAACCACTGCAAGCTATCGCGCAGCGCCACCACTTCGCCGACAATAATCAAACTGGGGCTTTGCACAAAGGCTGCACTTAACTGCTCAACCATCGTCGCTAAAGTACCGACAAAGACTCGCTGCTGTGGCGTGGTGCCGTTTTCAATTAAGGCAATCGGCGTACTGGCAGCGCGGCCATGAGCGATTAATTGCTCACAGATCGCTGCTAAACACCCCAAGCCCATATAAAATACTACCGTCTGCATCGGCACAGCCAACTCAGTCCACGGCAAATCCAGCACGCCATCCACCGCATGCCCGGTGACAAAACGCACCGACTGCGCATAATCGCGATGCGTTAACGGAATTCCCGCATAAGCAGAACAACCTGAGGCCGCGGTAATCCCCGGCACCACTTGAAACGGAATCTGCTGCGCAGCCAGTTCGGCAATTTCTTCACCGCCACGGCCAAAGATAAATGGATCACCACCCTTTAAACGCACCACACGCTTGCCCTGCAAGGCTAACTCAACCATCTTTTGATTGATCTGATCTTGCGGCACGCTGTGATTCGACGCTTGTTTACCCACATACATGCGATCAGCATCGCGGCGACATAAATCAAGAATCGCTGGAGCCACTAAGCGGTCATACAACACCACATCGGCTTGCTGCATTAAACGCAACGCTTTAAAAGTCAGCAGGTCCGGATCACCGGGACCTGCGCCGACTAAATAGACTTCGCCCCGTACTTGATTCGATGCACCACTGATTTTATCCAGCAGTAACCGCTCGGCCTGCTGCTCACGACCGGCAAAAATATGCTCAGCCACTTGCCCCTGAAACACATCTTCCCAAAACATACGGCGCGGCTGCACTTTGGGTAATAGCGCCTTGACCTGATCACGAAATCGAGCGGCTAATCCAGCTAAGCGTCCATAACTGGCCGGCAATAAGGTTTCGATTTTCGCCCGCGCAAGACGTGCCAAAACCGGCGCATGCCCCGCTGTAGAGACGGCAATAATTAAAGGTGAGCGATCAACAATCGCCGGAAACATCACAGTCGATAATTCTGGCGCACCCAACGCATACACCGGAATGCCGCAAGCTTGTGCTTGAGTCGCAATGGCCGCATTCACATCCGGCTGATCTGTGCTGGCTAAAACCAAACAACAGCCCTGCATATCGCTGTCTTGATATTCACGCAGCAAAGACTGACCCTGCTGCGCAGCTACTAACCTCTGTAACTCTGCACTAATCACCGGCGCAATCACTCGCAACACAGCACCAGCATCCAGCAATACACGCGCTTTACGCAACGCCATTTCACCACCACCGACCAGCAGCACATCACGTCCTTGCAGCTTATGAAATAACGGCAAACAGTCCATAACAACACCTTAGGTCAATGAGAATTAAAATTACAGGTACAGAAAAGCATGCTGCGCACAGATCCACTCAATGCTTCAGGAATTAACACCAAAAACACTAACGGCTGAAAGCAAAACAGCGACGCAAATACATGCAGTCGCTGTTAAAGTCTGACACTGCACAACGCTGTGCACTGTCAGTTATATCGCAAAACGACTTAACGAATAACCTCAAGACCGCCCATATAAGGACGCAATACTGCAGGTACTGTGATGCTGCCGTCGGCTTGCTGATTGTTTTCTATTACAGCCACCAAAGTACGGCCCACAGCTAAACCTGAACCATTGAGTGTATGCACCAGTTCAGTTTTACCAGTTTCTGCATTACGGAAACGAGTTTGCATACGGCGCGCTTGGAAATCAGTGCAGTTGGAGCACGAAGAAATCTCACGGTATTTATCCTGGCTTGGCACCCACACTTCGAGGTCATAGGTTTTACTGGCGCTAAAGCCCATATCACCGGTGCACAAAGACATTACACGGTAGGGTAACTCTAGAGCTTGCAGTACTTTTTCAGCATTGCCGGTTAGTTCTTCCAGCGCAGCGTATGAAGTTTCCGGATCAACAATCTGCACTAACTCAACTTTATCAAACTGGTGCTGGCGAATCATACCGCGCGTATCACGGCCTGAGGCACCGGCTTCACTACGGAAGCATGGGCTGTGTGCAACCATTTTCAGCGGCAAATGCGCCACATCTAAAATCTCACCGGCGACGGTATTAGTCAGCGACACTTCAGCGGTTGGAATCAAATACAGTGGCGTTTGATCTTCGCGCTCAATACGGAACAAATCTTCCGAGAACTTCGGTAATTGACCCGTGCCCTGCAATGCAGAAGCCTGTACCAAGTACGGCGTATACATCTCTTGGTAGCCATGCTCAGAGGTGTGCAAATCAAGCATAAACTGCGCTAGCGCACGGTGCAGTCGAGCAATACCACCGCGCATCACCGCAAAGCGTGCACCCGATAATTTGGCTGCAGCTTCAAAATCTAAACCCTGAATATTTTCACCTAACAGAACATGATCCTGCACAGGGAAATCAAAAACACGCGGCGTACCCCAGCTGCGCACTTCAACGTTGTCATCTTCGCTAGCACCCTGAGGTACCGAATCGTGCGGCAAGTTAGGGATATTTAAAGCAATGGCATCTAAATCCGCTTGAATGACTTCAAGCTCACGCTTACCGGCTTCCAACTCACCACCGAGCTGATCGACTTGCGCCAGCAATGGAGCAATATCTTCACCACGGCCTTTCGCTTGACCAATCGACTTGGAACGGCTGTTACGCTCAGCTTGCAACTGCTCAGTTCGCGTTTGTACTTCTTTGCGTTGCGCTTCTAAAGCTTCTAAACCAGCAACATCTAACACAAAACCACGTTGCGCGAGATGCTCAGCGATCGCTTGGGGGTTGGTGCGTAACAATTTTGAATCAAGCATAAAGGTATCCGTTCTTACAGAGAAAATTTAATCAGTGCGATGCCCAGCCAAGTCGCCAATAAGCCACCGAACAAGGTCACACCCATATAAAGTAAAGCTAACAACATCTGGCCACCATTTAACAGGCGCAACGCATCCAGTGAAAATGTTGAATAAGTGGTAAATCCGCCGAGAAAACCGGTCATTAACAACAACCGAGTCAAATCCGGCACATCAGGGCGCAAAACAAACCATGCAAAAGCACAGCCTATTAAAAAACAGCCGACGATATTAACCAAAAGAGTAGCAATGTACAGATAGGCTGGAAAAATTTGCGCAATCAGCAGCGAAGTCATGTAACGCAATACACTACCCAAAGCACCGCCCAGCGCCACCATTAAAAAATTCATTATTGCGGCTTCCGTCGTTGCTGTGGACTGGCTTGATCCAGTCTTTTTAAATATTTGAGTTTTTCGCCAATTTTAATCTCTAAACCGCGCGCTGGCGGTTGGTAATATTCACGCGGTGCTAAGGCTTCGGGGAAATAATCCTCACCGGCGGCATAAGCATCAGGTTCATCGTGGGCGTAACGGTATTCTTCACCGTAGCCTAACTGCTTCATCAGCTTAGTCGGTGCTAAACGCAAATGTGGCGGCACCTGTAAAGAACCTGATTCCTGCGCATCCTGACGCGCTGCTTTATAGGCTTTATACACCGCATTACTTTTCGGCGCACAGGCTAAATAAGTGATGGCTTGCGCCACGGACAATTCACCTTCAGGACTGCCTAGGCGCTCTTGCACATCCCACGCCGATAAACAGAGAGTCAGAGCGCGCGGGTCAGCATTACCAATATCTTCACTGGCCATGCGCACCACACGCCGGGCGATATATAAAGGATCACAACCGCCATCAATCATCCGCGCAAACCAATACAGCGCTGCATCTGGATTGGAGCCGCGCACTGATTTATGCAACGCCGACATCTGCTCGTAAAATGACTCACCGCCTTTATCAAAGCGGCGCATGCTATCGCCCAGAATATTACCCAGCAAATCAACTGTAATACAGCCACCACGCTCCATTAAATCAGAGGCATTTTCTAGCAAATTCAGTAGACGTCGACCATCACCATCGGCCGCACGAATCAGTATTTCCTGCGCTTGGGGTTCAATGCTTAATTGCAGATCAGCTAAGCCACGCTCATCGCTGAGCGCGCGCTCAAGCAATAACTGTAGCGCCGCTTGATCGAGACTTTGCAGGACATAAACACGCGCACGGGATAACAAAGCATTGTTGAGTTCAAACGAGGGGTTTTCTGTGGTGGCACCGATAAAAATAAAAGTTCCGTCTTCAACATAGGGTAAAAAAGCGTCTTGCTGGCCTTTATTAAAGCGGTGCACTTCATCGACAAACAAGATGGTGCGGCGGCTGTATTGTGCTGCCTGCTGTTTTGCATCCTGCACGGCTTCGCGGATTTCTTTGACGCCGGACAACACAGCCGACAGAGTAATAAAGTGCGCATCACTGACCTGCGCTAGCAAACGCGCCAAGGTGGTTTTACCCACACCTGGCGGTCCCCAAAAAATCATCGAGTGCAACGCACCTTGCTCTAAGGCGCGGCGCAGCGGTTTACCAGCAGCCAACATATGCTGTTGCCCAACATAGTCATCCAACGTATTGGCACGCAAACGCGCGGCCAGTGGCTGGGCAATCGGCTCACTGCTAAACAGTTGCACTGTTACTCCTCATCCTCAATCACATCAATACCAGCGGGCGCAACAAAGACAAATTGGCTTGCATCAACTGGCTGATTGACTTCCACATTGATAAATAAAATATTGGTGCGCTGACCGACCGCATCGAGCAATTGCATATCGTTAATCACACCATCACGAAATGACAGACGTAGCGTATCAAACAGTGTGTCTTTCGCCGTTGGCGTTAAGACAAAATCAATCACCGGACCGCCTTCTTTATAGGTGATAGTGAAGTTTTCACTGATTTTTGAAACATCACCCGATAACAACAAAGCTGGCGTATGGGTCAAACGCTGATCCATCTTCTGTACCGTCACTTGCATCAAGTCAGGGTCATACAGCCATACTTTTTTACCATTGGAAATAAGTAACTGCTCCAGTGGCGGATTGGTATGCCAGCGAAATAAACCAGGACGCTGTAACACCATTTCACCCGAGGCTTCTTGCAACTGAGTGCCGGTGGAATCCAAGGTCAGCTGAGAAAAGCTACCGCTAATCGTTTGCGTTGAACTGAGCAAAGCACTGAGCTTGTTCGCGGCCTGTGCTTGCTGTTGTGCGCTGGTGGCATCAGCAGCCTGCACGGGTAGCAGCGCTGTACTCGCCAATAAAACACCACCCAGCAGACCCAATAAATTTTTATATAGTGTGCGCATCGATGTTCTCTTTGTTATGAGCTTGAAATAAAAACCTGAAACACTGATCTCAGGTCGCTGTTAATCAATCACGCATCGGCGGCGGCGCCAGCACTTCTCGCGAACCATTGTGCGCAGCAGAAGACACCACTCCAGCCATTTCCATCGCCTCAACCATACGTGCCGCACGGTTATAACCGACTTTCAGTTGACGCTGCACCGCAGAGATTGAGGCGCGGCGTGATTCAGTCACATAACGTACGGCTTGGTCATACAGCGGATCGTCTTCGCTACTGCTATCACCGCCTTCAAAACCACTGCCCGTCTCTTCAACGCCGACCAATATCTCTTGAATATAATTAGGCTCGCCACGTAATTTCCATGCATCCACCACGCGGTGCACTTCTTCATCCGAGACAAACGCGCCATGCACACGGATCGGCAAACTGGTGCCCGGTGGCAAGTACAACATGTCACCATGACCCAGCAGTTGCTCGGCACCGCCTTGATCCAATACCGTGCGCGAGTCAATTTTACTCGAGACTTGGAAAGCAATTCGCGTGGGAATATTGGCCTTAATCAGACCGGTAATCACATCCACCGATGGCCGCTGGGTCGCGAGAATCAAGTGAATACCTGCCGCACGGGCTTTCTGGGCAATCCGCGCAATCAACTCTTCAACTTTTTTACCCACCACCATAATCATGTCAGCAAACTCATCCACCACCACAATAATGGTTGGTAGCTTGCTTAAATGTGGCGGCACATCATTCATATCATCACGTTTGAACGTTGGGTCATCCAAAGGTTCGCCCGCTTCTTCAGCGTCTTTCACTTTTCGGTTATAACCGGCTAAGTTACGTACGCCCATCATCGACATAAGCTTGTAACGGCGCTCCATTTCCGCCACACACCAGCGCAGCGCATTGGCCGCTTCTTTCATATCTGTCACTACAGGACAGAGCAGGTGCGGAATGCCTTCATAAATCGATAATTCCAGCATTTTCGGGTCAATCATAATCAGGCGCGCATCTTCCGGTGTTGATTTAAACAACACCGATAAAATCATCGCATTCACACCCACTGACTTACCAGAACCTGTGGTACCGGCCACCAATAAGTGCGGCATTTTTGCTAAGTCAGCAATCACAGCCTGACCACCAATATCATGACCTAAAGCGATCGTTACCGGTGATTTTGCTTCAGCAAATTCGGGTGTATCCAACACTTCAGAGAAGCGCACAATTTGGCGATCTTCGTTGGGCACTTCAATACCCACAGTGGTTTTACCCGGAATCACCTCAACCACACGCACACTGATCATGGCCATGGAGCGGGCTAAGTCTTTAGCCAGATTGGTAATACGGCTGACTTTAACGCCCGGTGCCAATTGAATCTCAAAGCGTGTTACCACAGGGCCCGGATGCACGGATTCCACCTCAACATGTACGCCAAACTCTTTAAGCTTGACTTCCAACAGGCGTGACATTGATTGCAGTGATTCTTCGGAGTAGCTGGGCTTTTTCTTTTCTGCTTTATCCAGCAAGGCCAAAGGTGGCAAGGTTCCGATAACAGCACTGTCGACATTTTTAGCCGGCGGCTTACTTTTCGCTAGCGCCGCCGCTGCAGGCTCTGCTGTTATGGTTTGCTTGGTGAGCGGAGTAATCACTGGCTCACGGCGGCCCTGTGGCTGAGCCTGCTCAACCGGTGCTGTAGCAGCTTGAGGCGTATCTTTAATGATGACAGGCTCTTTTTTCTCAGCGCGCAATGAGCTTATGACCGGCTCATCATGCTCCTCGTCATCCTCTAGCTCCTCTTCACGTAAACGCACTTTTTCTTGTTTACGTTCCTGGATCTCGCCGAAGGTCTGTTGCAACCATCCTTGCATCCACAGGCTAAAGCGCAAGGTTAAACTGCCCACAGCTTCCATGATTTTAAACCACGATAGATTGGCATAAATGGTTAAGCCGAATAAAAAACATGCCAGCAAAAACAGTGTTGCGCCTTCGACATTCAATGAACCCTTTAAGGCCTCACCCAAGACGTTGCCTAGAATATTAAAGTTTTTCGGTGCCACTTCAGGCACAGGAAAATGGATATGCGCCAGCGCGGCACCGGAACACAACAACAAAATAAACCCAAAGGTGCGCAAGGCAAACAGCCAGCCGTTCCAGATCACCGTCTGATACCGATTTTGAAACACCAGCACCGTTTTCAACATTAAGACCAAGGGAAACAGCCAGGCAAAATAACCCAACACACTGAACAATACATCAGCGATCCATGCGCCAACCAAGCCGCCGGTGTTACTCACCGAATCAATATGACCAGTGCTATTGGAGAAACTGGAATCATGGACATCGAAACTCAGCAGTACCATCCAGAGATAAATGCAGAGCACAGCTAAGAGAATCAGCACACCTTCTTTCAGGCGTAACTGGGCTTGCTCTTGCCATGTGAGTTTTTCAGACGTTTGCGGATGTGTTGTGTTCTTCAAAAAAGGGTCCTGCTGGGCCTCGATTCAAACAAGGCTCATCAAAAAAGATAATCACAAAAAAGCTTAACAACGCGCCATTGTACGGACTTAAGCTGACTATTTCACCTGTACAGATAACAACTCAAGAGCATGCACTGCGCACATGAACTTTTCAGCCAGATAGTTTATCTTACAGTATTACTCTTCAGTACATTTTACTCAGCGCACAGCAGGCCATTCTGGCTTGATCTTAGACGCTACTTGTTAAGGTTACTTATGCTCACTTGGCTCAATCGCGCCTCACTGACCTTCCCTCCCCTGCACAAAGCCTTGCGTGAACCCAACGGCCTTTTGGCGGCGGGCGGGGATTTATCCGCTGAGCGTCTAGTGGCCGCCTATCGACATGGTTGTTTCCCTTGGTATGAAGACGGCCAACCGATTCTCTGGTGGTCGCCCAATCCGCGCACCGTACTGCTGCCTGACAATCTGCATATCTCTCGCAGTTTGCGCAAAGTACTGCGCAGTGATCAGTTTAGTGTGACCTTTGACCGCAATTTCGCCGAAGTGATCCATGCCTGTGCACAGCCGCGCCACGATCAAAATGGCACATGGATTACCAGCGACATTCAAAATGCCTATATAGAATTACATCAGCAAGGCGTAGCCCACTCAGTTGAAGTTTGGCAAGATGACGAACTGGTGGGCGGTTTATACGGTATTGCTATCGGTCAGTTGTTTTTTGGCGAATCCATGTTCAGCCGAGTCAGTAACGCTTCAAAAGTGGGTTTTGTGACATTGGTCAGCGCATTAAAATCTGCAGGTTTTAAGTTAATTGACTGCCAAATGCCCACTGAGCACTTACACAGTTTTGGAGCCGACAGTATTACTCGCACAGATTTTGCTGATTATTTAAGCCATCACTTGGATAGCGCTAATACGATGCACTGGTCCACAGCGGCGATAATGACGAGCACCTTAGCACCATGAAAAGTTTGCAACTCTATTTAGGGCAAGACCACCCCTGCAGTTACTTAGCCGAGCGCACTGCTAATTCAATTTTTATTGATCCGAATGAAAAAGTCACTGCCGAACTCTACAGCCAGCTCATTGAACAAGGTTTTCGACGCAGCGCAGGCCACGTCTATCGCCCACACTGTGGACCTTGCACCGCCTGTGTTTCTGCGCGCATCCCTGTGCAAGCCTTTCAAGCCACTTCCGCACAGAAAAAGATTATTAGGCGTAATCATGATCTAACCGTAAAGGCTGTCAGTGGCGAATTTCGTCAAGAGCACTACGCCCTGTATCAACGTTATATCGAGCAACGTCATGCCGACGGCGATATGTACCCACCTTCAGCTGAGCAATTTAAAAGCTTCTTAACCTCAGATCTGGATTTTGTGCGCTTTTATGAATTTCGCTTAGGTGAGCAATTATTAGCGGTAGCAGCCACGGACGTCTTACCGACAGGTTTGTCAGCCATGTACACTTTTTTTGAGCCTGAAGATAAACGTCGCAGCCTCGGACGTTATGCCATTTTATGGCAAATTCAAGAAAGCCTGCGTCTGAAACTGCCTTATATCTATCTGGGTTACTGGGTTAAAGACTGCCAAAAAATGAATTATAAAACCCAATACCAGCCCCTAGAAGGCTTTATTGATCAGCAATGGCAGGCTTTACCGGCTTAATTTCTTAGACCCCGTAACCTTTTGACTGTTAAAAAGTACAACAGCAAGAGGATACTTGGCCTTTTCTAACAAAATACGGCATAATGTGACCCGATTTTGCCTGATTGCAATTTAGTGCATCAGGTCTTTTATTTGTATTTTGAGGATTATACTGCATGTCGAAAGAAGACAGCTTCGAAATGGAAGGCACTGTCGTCGACACCCTGCCTAACACCATGTTCCGTG
>JAVETP010000039.1:0-27644 GCA_034006005.1 Pseudomonas sp. | reverse complement strand
ATGATCTAGTGCCTGCTTGAGGGCTTCGAGGTCTGCTTTTTTCATGACGTACTCCAGTGACGGACCGGATATACAGTAGTTTATACAGTGCCATGAGAATACGCCAACAGAGGATGCAAACATAGCCTCGCTGATACAGCGCCGGTGAAGCTCAACAGGCCCGCTGCGATGAAAAGAGAAAGGCGTTGCATAAAAGTATCCTTATAGAAGGTGCGCACAATAAAATTCCGGCAAGCCGAGACTGTTCTCGGCTCATATTATCAGTCTCATCAGACGGCTACCAACGTTGCCTGCTGTGCGACAGCATTACTGCTGTAATAACTGGATTCACACCATGCACTTAAGAGATACAAACGTTATTCCGTTTCACCGGCCTTGCGTGCATCGCGGGTGTGCATGTGCAGGCAGTGCGCGCAGCTATTATCCGGTGAGTGCGGTGTCACTCGTGATCGCGATATCAACGCGGCAAATAACATTCTTGCAGTCGAGCATGGCCGTTTAGCTGTAGGGATTCTCATCCTTTAGGTTGGGGGCTGTCACGTTGCTCATACCAAGGGCTAGTCTTGGAGCTTTTTTAATATTGCTGGCATGTTATTATTTTAGTAGCTTTATATGTATAACTATGAAAATGGAGGAAAAATGAAAATTGTAATCTTAGAATCTCTAGGGATTAGTGATGAAGAGTTCAATTTAATATCAAAACCCTTAGCTGATAATGGCCACGAGTTAGTTGTATATGACGATGGTAAATTAGATGATGAAACCATTAAAGTTAGAATCAAAGATGCAGAGATTTTAGTCCTCGCTAATACACCTCTGAGTGCTGAAGTGATCGATGCTGCAGAAAAGCTGCATTATATTTCAATAGCCTTCACGGGTTATAACCATATCGATTTGGAAAAGTGTAAAGAGAAAGGGATTAAAGTCTCAAATGCCGCAGGCTATAGCACAAATTCTGTGGCAGAACTGACTTTTGGGCTCATAACTGCACTATTGCGCAATATTGTACCTTTAGATGGCGTGACCCGATCGGGGGGTACAAAAAACGGCTACAGACAGATTGATTTAAATGGTAAAACCTTAGGGGTGCTAGGTACTGGAGACATAGGTAGCGCAGTCGCTAAATTAGGTTTGGCTTATGGCTGTAACGTCATTGCTTATAATAGAAGTATAAATAAAGAACTTGTAGATAAAGGTGTGGAATACAAGTCATTAGATGACGTCTTAGAGGTGAGTGATATTGTCACCATCCATATGCCACTCACAGATGAAACCAAAAGCTTAATTAATAAAGATAAATTAGCATTGATGAAAACGAGTTCGTTCTTAATCAATACAGCAGTCGGGCCAATTGTTGATAATGATGCATTAGCAGAAGCGCTACACAATAAGACAATCGCTGGCGCTGGTTTAAATAGAGTCGATATGGAACCACCCGTTCCAGCAGATTACCCTATCCTAAAAGCTCCAAATACTGTTCTTGTTCCGCATATCGGATTTGCAACAGATGAAGCTATGGTGAGAAGAGCCAAAATTACATTTAACAATATTGTTAAATGGGAAAAAGGCGAGCAAGAAAATACAGTGCTTTAAACTCTGTTTTACTATTAACGACAAGCAGCACATGGCTTGAACTGGGTGCGCCGTGGTATTCCCTTTACGCTGTATGAGCGCGATAGTGATTTTTCTGCTCGCTCGCAGGGTTATGGTCTGACTTTATAGCAAGCCAGTAATGCCATCGAGGGCTTGGGCATTGTCTCTCTTGATAAAGGCGTGGTCTCGACTCGCCATGTGGTGCACAGCACAGACGGCACAATACTCGGCGAGTGGGGCATGAGAAAATGGCTGGATTGCGATACGACTCATGCACCTAAGCGCACTAACGTGCATATCGCCCGTCAGTCGCTGCGCTTGGCGTTGCTGGAACAATTGGATGCCCAGACACGTCAGGTTGTTGTGCCCGAATTCCGTCACTGAGTTGCAGGGAAATCGGTACGGTGGTCTTGCTGCAAGCCTTGCCGTTTTAGCGATAAAAGCCCAAGCGCCGCACGCAGACATCAACATCGAACTCTTGACCAATGGCCACGATGGCAACACTTCTAATATCCGCAGGCTGCAGTTCAGCGTCGGTGCGGTGCGCGAGCAGTTGTTCGTAGGGCACGATAAACCGAGTCCATTGCGGCTCCACCGATAAGGTGCAGCGAAAGGATTGCCAAGGTCTGCTTAGCTGAGTGGTTTTTACATGCAGGTTATAGTCGTGCGCGTTGCCGTACAGCTCAATAAATAAGCCTTTGTAGTCAGCACGCAACTCGCCCGGCTCAATATCAAGTTTCATCTGCACAAACCCGCCGTTGTTATCCAGACTGGTGCGCCCAGTTAAACAGCTACAGATCGAGTTGTGACGCTGGTCTTGCTGCAGTACCGCGCTGGACACACCACCCATCACCTGATCGCTGATCATCATCCAAGGTGAAGGCTGATCCTGAGTGGATCGATACACATCAATCAGTTGTTCCTCAGGCACGGCGAGGCCTTGGATTTTGAGATTTTCGTTCATACGCTGGAAGCCCTCTTGGCAAGCAGATAGATATTACGCTGATTAAAGTCAGTCAAACAGCCGGAACAGATGTATTGACAGGCTAGCAGGTCAGAGGATTTGTTAGTATGAATGCTTTCCATCCTAATCACGTTAAGCACTGCCCAATGAATGCGCCTTTTACACTGCGGCCTTATCAGTAGGAAGCTGTTTGGAACGCGCTTAGCCAATAGCCAAGTCCCGCAAGAATTCAACACACTCGAAGAAGTGCTTGCAGTGCAAAGCTTACTGACAGCACCAGATTTTGTTCTATGCAAGCAAGCAGCCGTTTAACTTAACGTTATATAAAAATCGAGAGTATGTATGAATAGAGATTTTTTTGAACATAAAGCGAATCTTTATGATGAAAGCGACAGAAGAATTTCCAATGTCGACAATATTGCTAGCACTATTATTGCAAATGTAAATCTTAACCGAGATATGCACTTAATGGATTTTGGCGCTGGCACCGGATTATTGCTTGAGCGTATTGCTCCATTTGTGAAAAAAATGACGGCGGTAGATATTTCACAGTCGATGAATATCCAGCTTAAAAAGAAATGCGAAAGTATCAATTGTGAAGTCGAAATTTTAGAAGTTGACTTAGAAGATACTGATATAAGTGGTCGCTTTGATGGGATCATATCCTCCATGACGATGCACCATATAAAAGATATTCGGGCAATGTTCGTTAAGCTCTATGCCTTACTTAATAATGATGGATTTCTTGCCATAGCTGATCTCGACAAGGAGGATGGTAATTTCCATACAGAAGATACGGGTGTCTACCATTTTGGCTTCGAGCGCGACGCTATGATTTCTTTAGCACAGCAAGCTGGTTTTCGAGAAGTAAAAATTGTCGATGCAAGTGCAGTGCATAAGCCCTATGGGATATTTCCAGTGTTCTTGCTAACGGCAAAAAAATAAAGATACACAGCCCGTTTTTCTAGCGCCAGTATTAAGAGTGTGCGTGGCATGCTCAACAGCTGTGCTTCGTCGCCGGTGCTGTTGGTGTTAGGCGCTTATTATTAAGCCGGCTATTGAGGGCGCTACTGGAACAGTACGGGGACTCGCGGCATACTGGTTAGACTCAACTCATCCCTCTTGGAGGGCTGCCATGAATATTTCATCTGTTGGCCATTCTTTTGCAACTCAGACTTATGCGCGAGGTTCTGAAGCGGACGCTGCAGGTAATGTTGAGGGTAAAAAACAGCCGGTCGATCCAGCGCAGTCACCTGAGCAGCTTAAAGAGTTAGAGCAGCTTAAAGAACTGGAGCAACTCAAAGCGCGTGATAGGGAAGTGCGTAGCCATGAAATGGCGCACTTGGGTGTTGCCGGTGGCTTGGCAATGTCTGGAGCGACTTTTACTTATCAACGTGGGTCTGATGGCGGCAGTTATGCCATTGGTGGTGAGGTCAAGATTGATACCTCTGCTGGCAGTAATCCGGAAGAAACCATCCGTAAGGCACAAACGATTCGTGCCGCCGCGCTTGCTCCAGCTGAGCCTTCAGGTCAAGACTTTGCAGTCGCTGCTCAAGCGACGCAAATGGAAGCCCAAGCGCGTGCTGAACAAGCCGCTGTTGATAATGATGATGAGCCAGAGCAGGGCACGGTTGATGACGTCTCGGAGCAAAATACTGAAAAAGGCAAAGCGGCCACTGAGCAGTACCAAAGTGTTGCTGCTGAGTTTAAGAGTGACTCGCAGCTGCAGGTGTGGGCTTAGCTTAAGTGGTCTGCATTTTTCAGTTGTGAGTGATAATCCTGCTGGGCTTTCTATAAAAACACCCAGCAGCATCGCTTGGAGTTACTCCGGCATAATCGGCCAGTCGACATAATCCACCACATCCAATGGCTGAGGTTTGGTATCGCATTGCCAGTGCTTAATATAGCGGCGCTCTGGATCGTACTCTTGGGTTTGTTTATCCAGATTAAAGTGGCGTCCGCCGCGCGGGTCTTTACCCACACCAGCAAGGTATTGCCAGTTGCCCCAGTTGCAGGCGACGTCGTAATCCAGCAGCTGTTGCTGAAAATAGGCGGCACCATAACGCCAATCCACTGCGAGCTCGTTGACTAAGCAACTGGCAACAATTTGTCGGCCACGATTGGACATAAAGCCGGTGGCGTTCAACTCTTTCATACAGGCATTCACCAGAGGGTAGGGTGTTTCGCCGTTGCACCACTTTTTAAAGCGCGCGCTGTAATAGCTGGTTTTAGGTTTATGTTCGGCTTGGCCTTGAAAGCTAAATAAACGCGCCTGCTGTTGCAGTGCCGCCCATTGAAAATACTCACGCCATAACAGCTCAAAACCAATCCAGTAGGTTGAATCATTCGCGCCTTGCTGCGCCTCGTATTCTTTGAGTTGCTGCCAGAGATAGCGGGGCGAGATATTGCCCAAGGCTAAAAAAGGACTGAACTTGGTTGAACTATCCCAGCCATCTAACTGATTGCGTGTGAGTTTGTAGCTGCTGGGCGCTGCGCTGGAAAAGTAATCGTGCACATGGGCCATGGCGTTGTGTTCACCGCCCTTAAAAGGATTGTCCGCTGTGGTTGGCGTCACGTATTTTTGTGCGAAGTCTTGCAGGGTTAAACCCTGTGAGTAGGGCACTTGAATGGGCTGCGGCAGCGTACTCAGTGCATCGCCTACCGGCTGCACGGCAAATTTATGGTACTCAACATGCTTTCTAAAGCTGGAAAAGCTATTGAGCAGTTGCGGGGTTAAGGCTAATTGTTCAGGTTTAAAGAGAGTGTGGTTCCAGGTGGAAAAACAACGCACCTGCGGCAAGTGTTCTTCGATAACCTGCCAGGTTTTTTGTTCATACCAGCCCACAGGTTTAGAGCGCACCACAGCATCGATGTGCTGCTCGGCAACAAAGCGGCACACTGCGCTGGCCGGTTGCCCTTCTAAAATAATCAGGCGATGACCTAAGGATTTTAATTGTTGCTCAAGATCGAATAAGGACTGATAAATAAAGCGTATTCGGTGTGCGCCGATGGCTTTATGTTGATAATTATTAGGGCCCAGATCGTGGGGATTGATCACATAAATAAAGGCAATGGATGCGTAATGGTTGCAGGCCCAGTTGAGGGCAAGGTTGTCTTGTAAACGCAGATCATCGGTGAACCAGAAGGCGACTTTTTTGGGCATATTTGACATGTGCAGTGTCCTGGGTCGGCTCGTATGGCACAGAGCGAGTGTGGGTTTTTAAGGTCGAGCTGTGACATTAAATCAATTGAGACTACTTTATCCACCTGTGGCGCATTCTTAAAGAGCGCAGAGTAGGGCTGTGTGGGTTTTTAGTTTAATATGAGATCAGTTCTCAATATACAAACTCAATCATACGGGTGAAACAATGCACGGCGAATACAAAGTACCGGGTGGCAAATTGGTGGTGGCAGACGTTGAAGTGCACGATGGTTGTTTAAGCCACGTCAGTATTTCGGGCGACTTTTTCTTAGAGCCAGACACCGCTTTAATCCTGATCAATCATGCTCTTATAGGTTTGCCCAATACCGCGAGCCAGCACGTATTAGCCACTGCGGTGGCGGATGCCTTAGATGCTGACGTGATGATGTTTGGCTTCTCTGCAGAAGCAGTGGCCATTGCTGTACGCCGTGCTTTGGGCAAGGCCAGCAGTTGGCTTGATCACTCATTTACCCTGATTCCACCGGTTACTTTACCTGCAGCAATGCATGTGGCGTTAGACGATGTAATGGCTCAATCCGTTGCCCAAGGTTTACGCGGGCCCACATTGCGCTTTTGGGATTGGGATGATTCGGTAGTGGTGATTGGCTATTTTCAATCGGTCAAAAATGAAGTGGATATGGCCGCTGCTAAAGCCAATGATGTGCAAGTGGTGCGCCGAATTACTGGCGGCGGTGCGATGTTTATGGAGCCGGGCAACTGCATTACCTATTCGCTGACGGTGCCCACCTCAATCGTTGATGGCATGAGTATTGAGCAGTCGTATAAGTTTTTAGATACCTGGGTACTGGAAGCATTAGCTGAGGTGGGCATCAAGGCGCACTATCAGCCGTTAAACGATATTGCCTCTGAGCAGGGCAAAATCGGTGGTGCGGCGCAAAAGCGTTTTGGTAATGGAGTGTTAGTGCACCATGCAACTTTGGCGTATGACATTGATGCCGACAAGATGCTGCAAGTGTTACGTATCGGTCGTGAAAAGCTCTCCGACAAAGGCACAACCAGTGCCAAGAAGCGCGTTGATCCCATGCGCAGTCAAACTGGCTTAAGTCGAGCGGCGATTATTGAGGCCTTTGCCAATCATTTCACTAAAACGTATCAGACCCAAGCCAGCGACTATTCAGCGGAAGAACTCAGTAGCGCACAGGCCTTGGCCGCTGATAAGTTCTTAACTGAGGACTGGCTCTATAAAGTAAAGTAACTTTTGTGCAATTGGTTTTATTCAGTAATCAATGCAAGTCTACGGCTCATTAGATTTGCCAAGTAAGAGAACGATATGACACCGGCAATCAATATAGCTAAGAAACATAAAGTCACTCACAACATACATGAGTACACCCATGATGAGGCGGCTGAATCCTATGGGCTTGAAGCCGCAGAGAAAATGGGGGTTTCTGAGCAAAGGGTTTTTAAAACTTTAGTGGTGATGCTCGATAACACGCAATTAGCAGTTGGAGTTCTTCCAGTTTCATCTATGCTGAGTATGAAGCTGATCGCTAAGGCTGCAGGTGCAAAAAAAGCAGTCATGGCTGATAAGACCGATGTTGCTCGTTCAACAGGTTATGTGCTGGGCGGGGTCAGTCCGCTTGGGCAAAAGAAACAGCTTAAAACAGTGATTGATGTGTCCGCCAAAAATTACCCGACGATTTACGTCAGTGCGGGTCGTCGGGGGCTAGAAATAGAATTAAGCCCTGATGATTTAATAAAACTCACCCGTGGCCTGTGTGCTGAAATATGTCAGTAAGCTCACAGCATAGACCCGTACAAACCTGTTAGATTAAAACTTATGCTTGAATTTAAAATAAAAGGTAAATGCATATGAAAATTACTATGGAAATAGATATGAGCCCAGAAGAAGTCAGAAAAGTGATGGGCCTGCCTGATGTTGAACCCATGCAAAAGGAATTGATGGCAAAGATGCAGGAGAAAATGAATACCTATGTCGATGAAATAAGCGATCCCGAATTATTTATGAAGCGCATCATGCCGATGGGCATACAAGGTATGGATCAGGTTCAGGAATTCTTTTCGCGCTTTGCTAATGCGGCTGCAGATAAAAAAGACAATAAGTCTTAGGGTGAAAACACTTAAAATGAAGGGTCGATACCTGCCTATCGGACGTCATTCCGATAGGCTCTGAGTGCTTATCCAACTTCACGATCGCTGACTTTGCAGTTAATACTTGATAACTCATCCGACAAGGCACTTTCTCTATGACCGAATTCAAACCGCTTGCTGGCCTATCATTGGATCGACTTCGCAATATTGAAAGCCACATTGATCGCCATTATATCCAGTCTGGAAAGTTGCCGGGTACACTGACACTGGTCGCCCAACGAGGTGAGATTGCTTATATAAAAGCTCAGGGGTTGATGGATGTGGAGCGCAATAAGGCGATGTGCCGAGATACTATTTTTCGCATCTATTCCATGACCAAGCCCATCACCTCTATTGCTATGATGCAGCTGTACGAGCAAGGGCGGTTTTTGCTGGACGATCCGGTGCACCGTTATATTCCGGCATGGAAAAATCTGCAAGTTTACAAAAGTGGTGTCTACCCTGATTTCATCACCACACCTGCAACCAGCGTCATGACCATTCGTGACCTGCTCACTCATACGTCAGGGCTGACCTACGGGTTTATGCAGCGCACCAACGTGGACGCGGCCTATCGTGAATTGGGGCTTGATGGTAGCGAGGGTTTAACCTTAGAAACGCTGGTCAGCCTGCTGGCGGAACTGCCGTTAGAGTTTTCGCCGGGTACGGCTTGGAATTATTCCGTTGCTACGGATGTATTGGGTTATCTAGTGCAAGTACTGGCCGATCAACCCTTTGACGAGTATCTGCGCGAGCATATCTTCGAGCCTCTGGGTATGGTCGACACCGGCTTTCAGGTGGCTGATGATCAGCTTGAGCGTTTCGCTGCCTGCTATCAGTATCAGCCTAGCAATCAGTTCAAGCTGCAGGATGATCCAGCGACATCACCTTTCCGACGCAAAGGAACCTTTCTGTCGGGCGGCGGTGGGCTGGTCTCTACCATTGACGATTATTTCCATTTTGCCCAAGCGCTTTGCCAGGGTGGGGAGTTTCAGGGACAGCGGATTATTGGTCGCAAAACACTCGAGTTCATGCGCAGTAACCATTTACCGGGTAATCAAGATTTGCCCAGTCTTTCCGTCGGATCGTTCAGCGAAACACCTTACGCTGGGAGTGGCTTTGGCCTAGGCTTTTCGGTAAAGACTGATGTTGCTAAATCTCAGATCAACGGGTCGGTTGGCGAATACGGTTGGGGTGGTATGGCGAGTACCAATTTCTTTATCGATCCGGTCGAGGATTTGGTGATGATTTTTATGACGCAACTGATTCCCTCATCGTCCTACCCAATCCGCCAAGAGTTGCGGGCCATAGTGAATGGCGCGTTGATCTAAAACGTACCATTAGGTGGTAGCTGTTTAGATCTGCGCTCATTTGCTTAGCATATGAGCGCAGTTTTCTTGGTGCGCTTGTTAAGAATTAAAGCCATGCCGAAGATCTTTATATCCATGGTTTTAATTTCAGTCTCAACAAATAAATCGCTTATTTACTGACTGCCCAGCGTCTCTTCTGCCAATGCAGCAGCCAACTCTTCACTCACCTGATCCCAAGCGGCCGCTAAGGTGCGCACTAGGGTGGGGTAACCGTCGGCGGGTAGCGGTTGCTCAATCCTAAAGTTTTGTTGCTGGAGCAGTTGGCCATTTTCGCCGAGCAGTAGCCATTGGCCTTGCACGATCGCGTTGCCGTTATAGCTGCCCTGAAAACCATTCACGCTGACTCTGACTTCGCGCTGCGCTAAGCCTGCTTGCAATGGCTGGCCTTTAGCGACGATTTGCGCGCTAGGCAGGCTTAACGTGAGCCGCTGTTGCAGCTGCTGTTGTAATTGAACGCCAATATCCTCGGCCCACAGGTGCTGGCGCGCTTGATACACCTCAATATCATTGAGCTCCATAACGATGCCTTCGTTATCTAGCAAACCGGTGAGGCGAATCGGTGCGATGGCCACGGCTAAGGCGCTGGAATACTCTTGCTCAGGGGCGCTGGCGGGCAACATATAGCTGCTGGGCTGGGCTGTTTTGCTGGCACAACCAGCAATCAGCAACAGGGCGACTCCTGCGAGTAGAGCGCGTGAGCCAGTCAATGCGACTCGGTTAATCAGTGCACAAAAACTCATGGTTTAGCCCTCGGTTGTGGGTCTTCAGTTAATTTCTTATTGAAAATAAGCGCATTCGGTTGATCGCTTAAGGTACGGATCACCGGCTGCATCTCTTGCATCAGTTTTTCTAGGCGCGATAAGGTTTGCGTGAGCTCGTTATAGCCTTGTGAGTCGGGTGCAAAACCGTTCAACGTATCGCGCAACTGACGCATGGAGGCATCGATAGTGTTGGGCATCTGGCCTATTGCAGGGTCAGCGAGTAGTTGATCGACTGAGGCGGCAATGCTATTCACTTTTTCCATGGTCTGCTGCGTACTGATCAGCGTCTTATCCAGCGAGGCGATCACCGGCTCGACGTTGAGGTTGGTCAGCTTATCCAGTAAGTTTGAAACCTTTTGCTCGATTTGTGCAAAGCCTGCAGAGATGGTGGGGAACACCTTGACCTCGGCGAAACTCATTGGCTTAAACGGCTCTGCATCTTTATAGAAATTAAGGTCGACAAATAAGGCTCCGGTCAGCAGATTGCCAGATTTCAGCGTGGCACGCATACCATAATCGACCATTCTGTCGAGACGCTTAGCCCATGCCTTGAGATCTGTGTCTTGCGACTTATCACTGTCAAGGCGTTGTGGCTCAATGCGGATCAGCACAGGGATGGCAAAGCGGTTCAAAGAATCGGGCTGGGGGGCAGAAAAATTCCATGGCACGCTGATGACAGTGCCGATACGTACGCCTCGGTATTCTACTGGCGCATTATTACTTAAGCCACGCACCGTATCATCGACCAGCAGCACATAATCTAAGTAGTCGTCGTAATGGCCTTCTTGAGCGCTTTTCTCATCGTTAAATAATACATAGTCAGCATCTTCTTTGGCCTGGCTGCCGGCTGCTGAGTTATTGGCGACGCCAAAGGTGATGCCGCCGCTGACTAAGGATTCTAATGAGCCCATACTGACGTTAAACCCTTGCGAGTCTAATGAAATATCTAGACCTGAAGCGGTCCAGAAACGGGTGTTAGTGGTGACCAGCATTTCATAGGGTGATTGAATATACAGACGGTGGTGCATTTCGCGCTTTTCAGGATCAAAGCGGCTGTCTTCCACTCGGCCAACGGTGTAGCCCTGATAGGAGACCGAATCCCCGATGCGTACCGAGCTGCCCACATGACTGGTCAGGTTAATACGTAGACCCGGTGCATCAGCTGGGGCAATGGGAGGTTTTTCGAGAATGGTAAATTCATCTTGTTTATCTGTGCTTTTACCGGGTAATAACTCTATATAAGCACCGGATAACACCGTGCCTAAGCCACTGACGCCTTCAAGGCCAATGCGCGGCTTAACCACCCAGAACTGGGTGTCTTTATTGAGCATCTGGTCGGCTTGCGGACTCATACGGGCAATCAGCACCGCATGCTTGAGATCCTTAGATAGACTGACCTTTTCGATTTTACCCATTTCCACGTTACGGGTTTTAATCAGAGTTTTACCCGCTTCGATGCCTTCAGCGGTCTCGACAGTCAAGGTAATGGTCGAGCCTAAGCGGCTGAGATTGTCATAGAGCATCCAAGCACCGATCAATAAAGCGACGATCGGCACAATCCAGATGGGAGAAAAGGAGCGCTGAGCCCGCCTTAGAGCATGGGTAGGTTCCGACATTATAAGTGTTCCTTGGATGAAGAATGAGGCAGTTGTATTGAGGTCGTGGTTGTTGAGTCATGGGCGCTGGCGTCCGGTTGCCAAATACTGCGCGGGTCAAACACCATAGCTGACAACATGGTTAAGATCACCACCGAGGTAAAGGCCAGTGCGGCAGGACCTGGGGCGATGGATATTAAATCGCCACTGTGGATCAGCGCCACCAAAATCGCCACCACAAACACGTCAACCATCGACCAGCGACCAATAAACTCGGTAATACGATATAAGCGGTTACGGGTTAAGCGACCCATGGGCTGTTGTTGCTGTCGTTGCACGACAAAACATAACCACAATAAAGACAGCATTTTCCCGACCGGCACCACGATACTGGCAATCAGGATCACTAAGGCAATCGGCCAATCCCCACTTTGAAAAAACAACAGCACACCGCCGATAATCGTCGAGGGTTCTGTGCTGCCTAACGAGGTGGAGATCATTATGGGATATAAGTTAGCCGGTAGGTACATCAGCATGGCTGCCGCGAGTAAGGCCAGCGTGGTTTGCGTATTGACGCCTTGATAAGGATGCAATGGTTCGTCACAGCGCTCACAACGCCCACCGGCTGTGATTTGGTTAACCAAACCACAGGTGTTGCAACCGGTCAGCCCTTGCGGAGCGGCGGCTTGACCTAATAAGCCACCGGTGGGTGCCATGGGTTTAGCGTCGAGTGCTTGCCATAACCAATCACGGTCGACCGATTGAGTGGTGAATAATAACAACAGCGCATAGCCACACACCGTCCAAAAAGATAACCCCAGCTCAACCTCGGCCATGCCGACAATTTTTATCATGCTGACTAGAGTGCCGATCACAAACACATCGGCCATCATCCAAGGAGTGACATAGTTCAAAGTGCGCGCTAAGAGTGGGCTTTTCGGTAAGGGCTGACCGCGGATAATGCCGACACACAGCCAGCTCAGTGCCGTTAAGTACAGCAGCGGCAAAATAATAACGGTGAGTAAAATAGTTAAAGCAACCAAGGATTGCTCAAAACTCACTAAGGACGACACCGTCTCAGTCAGTGCAATACCATTGCCAAACCCTTGCAGGCTAAAGCCCAGAAAAGGAAATGAAAGAGACAGCCCCAGCATAATCAGCGTCGCGATAGCCAAGGCGAGGCTGCGCTCAGCGGCATTGGCCTGGCGGCGCACCAAGGTGTGATTGCAACGCGGACAGTCGGCTTTCTCCCCGGTCTTCAGCGGGGGCAGAGCCAGCAACAAGTCGCATTCGTGACAGACTCTGAGTCGGCGCCGAGATACGCTGCTCGAGTCGGCAGATTCTGCAGGGCAGGCGTGCATACCTTCTGTGAGCTCTTGTGTTAGCAAGGGGTTAGTCAATAGTGCGTTTCCAGAATATAAACAGTGAGTAATGCGTATTAGGACAGTGTCACGCGGCACTTTATTTGCGTAGATTTTTAGCCAGCGGGCATTATCCGGTGTTTTATATATCAATGACATAGCTAGGGCGGCAAGTGACTGAAATTGTCTGCAGATAGATTCTGACGTGCGCAATGACGGCCTTCGATTCTGCAATTATATCTTCGCCTACGTCATGCTCAGCCTTAGCTCCATGCGCTGTAGTTATTGGGGTAAACGCTTCGCTAGGGCATCATTGCGTTCAGAATTATTGATTTTGAAAAAATTGATGCTATAAGTCCATACAAGACTTTCACCCACAACAGAGATTAATGGTATTAGTAGTTATGAGCCACTGATCTCGATTCAATTGCGAAAATTACCTATGACCTCCTCACTGCATCGCCTCTACTCTTTTCGCCGTTGTCCCTATGCTATGCGCGCTCGGCTTGGCATCTTGTTTGCTGGATTACAGGTCGAGTTGCGCGAGATCGTCCTGAGAAACAAACCAGCGCAGATGCTAGCGATGAGCCCGAAAGGCACTGTGCCTGTTTTACAGCTTTGTGATGGTGTTGTGATTGAAGAGAGTCGAGAGATCATGATGTGGGCGCTTGAGCAGCAGGATCCGCAAGGGCTGTTGGATACACAAGTGTTGCAGCAGGCTAACGCTTTAATTGATCAAAATGACAATGAATTTAAACATTGGCTAGATCGCTATAAATACGCCGATCGTCATCTTGAAATGACCCAGACTGAGTATCGCCAGCGCGGTGAAGATTTTTTGCATGTGTTAGAGGAACTGCTGGCTAACAATCATTTTTTACTAGGAGATAAGGCCAGCGTTGCCGATATTGGCATCATGCCGTTTGTCCGCCAATTCGCCCATGTGGATCGCGCTGTTTTTTACAGTTTGCCTTACCCGAATCTGCAGCGCTGGCTGGATCATTGGTTAGAGCACTCGCTGTTTGTGCAAGCCATGATTAAGTTTAAGCCCTGGCAAGAAGGGGATGAACTGGTGGTTTTTCCTGCTTAACCTGCACGCTTAACACTAAGTGCTTAGACCTGCTGAACTGTGCATAAGGGATTACAAAACTTAGCGGCAGTGAGACAAAAGACTCACGCCGCATTGTATGTGACAGGCTTATGAGTAGCGGATTAACCCGCGTAGCCTAGTTTCTTATTCACCTGATTGAAAATGTCTTTTCCCGCCAGCCAGCCATCAAAGTTATCGATAAACTGATCGATTAACGCTTGCTCCCAGCCGACGGCATCGCCCGCCATATGAGCGGTCATGATGACGTTGTCCATATCCCATAAGGGGTGCGATTCGGGTAGGGGCTCTTGTTCAAAGACGTCCAGTCCAGCACCGGCTATCTCGCCGTCACGCAAGGCTGTGACTAGGTCTACGGTATTCACAATTGGGCCACGGCCAATATTAATCAGTCGGGCGCTACTGCGCATGGCTTTGAACGCGGCACTGTCAAACATGCCGTTGGTTTGTGGAGTCAGCGGTGCGGCAATCACTACGTAATCCGCATGAGCCAGCTCAGCATGCAGCTCTGTATTGCTGCGCACAGTGACAAAGTCAGGGTCGTTGGTGCGCTCAGACCGCGCGGTACCATGCACTTCCATGCCTACTGCATTAAGTAGTTTGGCAATCTCACGACCGATCGAGCCAGCACCGACGACCAGCACACGTTTGCCATCAACCCGTTCAGTGGAACGGTGTTGCCACTTATGCTCAAGTTGCAGACGGATTGAGCGTGGGAAGTCTTTGGCAAACATCAGCACGGTGCACAGTACATACTCGGCAATGGCATGGTCAAAGGTACCGCTGGCATTAGAGACAATCACCGGCCCGTCAATCAAGGCTGGAAACATCAGCGCGTCCACACCGGTACTGGCCGCGTGGATCCATTGTAATTTGTCGGCTTTGGGCCAAGCCGCCGCCAGCGCTTCGGTGCGAAAGTCGGTGACCAGCAGCACATCTGTTCCCGGTAACGTGGCTTCTAAACTGGCGGTATCGTAGGCAAAACGAACCTCGGCACGTGCTCGTACTGCATCGATACCGAGTGGTTCAGGCTCTCCTGGGGCTGTAAGAACAGTGATGACTCGATCAGTCTTATGCTTCATGGAGGCTCCTTAAGGAATATAGAGAGTGATTTGAATTATTGGATTTCTAAGAGTTCGACTTCAAAAATAAGTGCAGATCTTGGTTGGGGTTTTCAGCAGCTGTTTTTTATAACCTGAATTTTTATAAAATAAAATACTACCAATGCAATCGCTGCAACCAGAATTACAAGTTTTATCAGCGAACCTACTTATGTTCGGGTGTGTGATTCTAGCACTCGATTGTTTGTGAGGTGAGGCAGACTGGCAGGCGTATGTTATTTGGCTTTTTCAATATGGGTTTCCCTTGTTGCTGATTCTTTAATGATAAAATTGATTGAGTGCAAAACTGCCTAAAACTAAGAGCAACAATTCATGAAAACCATGCTTCAAACTATATTTCAGCGCCATTGGAATCCTTATGTCGTTCTGCTTATCGCTGGAATACTCAGTGCTGTGTACTTCGGTTTAACCTCAACTGTGTGGGCTGTCACTGGTGAATTTACTCGGCTGGGCGGCGATATTTTACTGCTGCTGGGTGTTAATGCTGCTGATTGGCAGTATTACGAAATGGTCGGTCTGCAAGGTGCAACGTGGAGCCGCCCGGATGGCTGGATTATCTGGGGGATGTTTATTGGTGCGCTAACGATGGTGTTGCTGAGTAATAGTTTTAAAATCCGACTACCACAACAAAAACGCCGTTATGTGCAAGGGTTTGTCGGTGGGATTATTGCTGGGTTTGGTGCGCGTTTAGCGATGGGCTGTAACTTGGCTGCGTTCTTTACCGGTGTGCCGCAGTTCTCTGTTCACGCTTGGATCTTTATTGTCGCGACTGGGGTTGGCACGTTTTTCGGAGCAAAACTGACGAAAATGCGTTGGTGGAAGGGCAAGCCTTCTTTAATGCGCGGTGCGGCCAAGCCGTCGAAGGTCAAAACGCGAGTGATTCAACCCTATGTGGGTGGTGCTATCGCCATAGCTTATGTCAGTGTGATGATTTACTTCTTTACCTCAGGGCAAACAGCACTGGGTTTAGGTGCGCTGTTTGGTTTGGCTTTTGGCATTCTGATTGAGCGGGGACAAATCTGCTTTACTGCTGCTTTTCGTGACCTGTTTTTGGTGGGTCGCAGCCTGATGGCTAAAGCGATTATTGTCGGTATGGCGGTCAGCTCTGTTTTAACTTTTATCATTATTTCCATCTATGACTTAACCCCCATCACGCAAATTGCTGCGCTGAGCACCGTTGTCGGTGGCGCTTTGTTTGGCTTGGGTATTGTCATGGCTTCGGGCTGTGAAACTGGGATGATGTACCGCTTAATGGAAGGGCAGGTGCTGTTCTTGCCTGTTTTCGCTGGCAATATTATCGGCGCAACCTTTCTGGCCTATGCGTGGGATCATTTAGGTATTTATAATGTGTTGGTTAAAAGTGGAGCGAAAATCAACTTGCTGGATGCGATAGGTCCAGTGGGCGCGATTGTGAGCACTCTGCTGATGCTGGGTGTACTCTATGCTTTAACCGTATATCGGGAAAAAAGTTATCACCGTCATTTTGAATTAAAAAGAGCCGTTAAATAACATGCAAACGAATACAGAAGCAGACTTCACTCTGGATCTGCGCGGAGAGTCGTGTCCCTATCCGGTGATTTATACACTGGAAGCATTGGAAGGCATGAGTAAAGGCGAGTTATTACAAGTGATCACAGATTGCCCAGGCTCGTTTCGTAATGTGCCTGAAGAAGCGCTTGCGCATGGCTATACCTTTGCCCAAGACCCAGTCAAAAACGGGCAGGAATATCTGTTTTATATTTACGCATAAAAAAAGCAGGCGCCCTGATTGGACGCCTGCTTTCTGAACTTGATGCGTTTTAGATATTAGTTATAAACATCAAACACACCCAAGATATCGCCTAACCACAGGTGAACTAGCATACTCGCTACATAGCCTAAGAAAATCACCGGCATCCAGCGTAAGTGGCTCATAAAGGTGTAGTGACCACGTGCAGCACCCATCAGCGCCACACCAGCTGCAGAACCTACAGAGAGTAAACTACCACCGACACCCGCTGCTAAAGTCACCAGCAACCAGTGACCATGGCTAATGTCAGGGCTCATTTCCAGTACCGCAAACATCACAGGGATGTTATCCACTACGGCAGAAATAATACCAATACCAAAGGCTGCCCACGATGCGCCTAGGCCGTCAAATAAGTGTACAGAGACGAGCTGCAAGTAGCCTAAGTAACCCAAACCACCGACACACATCACCACACCGTAGAAGAATAACAAGGTATCCCACTCAGCGCGGGCGACGTTTTTGAACACATCAAAAGGAACGACACTACCTAAGTAACGCAGTTGCTGTTGGTCGTCTTTTTCTTCAGCTACGGTACGTTTTTTTGCCAAAGAAGACGGTAGGCTCATACGTAGGAAGTAACCGAATAACTGCAGGTAACCCAAGCCAACCATCATGCCAAATACCGGCGGTAAGCCCAAGAACTGGTGTCCGCATACTGCAGTGACAATGGTGAATAAGAACAACACCAATAAGCGACGAGCACCACGCTTAAGCTCCACTTTTTCAGTGACGCTTTCAGGTTTTCCTTTAGGAATAAAGAATGTCATCACGATTGCAGGAACAACAAAGTTCACTACTGCAGGTAAGAACAGATCGAAGAACTCTAGGAACTGAACCTTGCCTGCTTGCCACACCATCAGTGTGGTGATATCACCAAATGGGCTGAATGCACCGCCAGCGTTTGCGGCAACCACAATATTCACACAACACATGGCAATAAAGCGTTTTTGACCTTCGGCAACCTTAAGTACTACCGCACACATCAGTAATGCTGTGGTCAAGTTATCGGCTACAGGGGAAATAAAGAAGGCTAAAATACCGGTGATCCAAAAAAGCGCTGTGTAGCTAAAACCTTTTTGCACCATCCACGCACGTAAACCTTCAAATACACGGCGTTCTTCCATCGCACTGATGTACGTCATTGCTACCAGCAAAAACAGCATCAGCTCAGTAAAATCAAGGAAGTTGGCGCTAAAAGCTGCGCCCGTTGCCGCATGGTCCGTGCTAACAAGTCCGACTAAAAGCCAGATAATACCTGCACCAATTAACATCGGCTTGGACTTACGCAGCTGTAGCTTTTCTTCAAGTACTACGACGAGGTAAGCAATCGCAAAGATGAATACAGCCAGGTAACCGGCAAGGGTTGATGTGGCATCTAAATGGTTGACTGCCTCAACAGTTCCACTGGCTAAAGCTGGCATTGATAACAATGCAGCAGCAACAAATATAAACAAACTTCTGAACATAGATGTCTTCTCAAGATTGGTTAAAGGGGTGTAGCAGCAAGGCAAGCGCTACGGATGGTTTCAAATTGTAACAAAGTGTAATGCTTTAAGCTTGACGATCGTCAAAAAGCTTAGCTTCTGACCCTTAAGTGTGGCGGTTTGAAACGTTTTCACTAGGTCCTTGTATGGATTGGTTCGCGAAGAATGAGAGCTGACTCTGGGTAATAACAATAGTTGTTGTCAATTAAGATGGGTATGAGCTTTGAATGTCCATCAAGTATGGATAAAGTGGGCCAAAATTTATTGTGTATTGAGCGCGCTAGCTCAATGCAGTAAAAAACAATAACGTCTTATATTTTAAATATAATTTTCGTTTGTTTTCTGTTTTGATCATTTTTGCTCAAAACACGCTGGCAGCGACTCAATTAAAAACCATCTAATCACCACGAGATCCTATGAAGCCATTAATTAAACTCGCAACAGCGATTATTCCTAACAACGGCGGCGAGTTGACTTTATTCCAGCGTGAAGAGGAGTTTTCGATACGGCTGTCCGGTGTGCGCGGTGAGTTGATGAATAGCCGTGTATTTAACTCCGAGCAAGAATTGTCCAAGCTGGGTTGTGCGCATATTAAAAATACCGAAAATGCGCAGGTTTTAGTCGGTGGTTTGGGTATGGGTTATACCTTGGCTGCAGCATTGGAGTGTGTCACTCCAAGCTCACGAGTGACTGTGGCAGAGCTGATTCCAGAAGTCGTGGAGTGGAATCAGGGCCCGCTCGGTGAATGTGCCGGCAGACCGTTGGACGATCCCCGCAGTCACGTACGCTTGGGCGATATTGCTGAATTAATCAAACAGGAACAGCCTGATTTTGATGCTATTTTACTGGATGTTGATAATGGCCCTGAAGGCATTACCCACAGTGATAATAACTGGTTGTATTCCACCCCAGGTTTAGAGGCTTTATATAACAGTCTGCGCCCAGAAGGGATGTTGGCGGTGTGGTCTGCGGGTCCAGATTCGATGTTTGTCATTCAACTGAAAAAAGCAGGCTTCCAAGTCACAGTGCAGACCGTAAGATCTCGCCCGGGTAAAGGCAGCCGACATACTATTTTCCTTGCGAAAAAACCGTGGCGCTCGTCAGAGGTGTAATCTTTACATTCACTAGACTGTTCAGCCGCGCGTACTCGCGGTGTTAGAAGGCGTTGATATAGATTCGTCTATAGAAGCCGTTTGTGCAGAGCTTAGAGTTTTGCTTTTAGCACCGCTACGATCCTAATCAGTCGCTGAGCGGGTGAGTTGTTCCCGAAACAGAATCCATCGGAGTCTCACCATGACCGTTATTTTTACTGAAAATGATCGAAAACAACTTCAAGTTGCAAAAAATCTTTTAGAGAATCCTGGGTTGGCTGCAAAAGTGACGCACTTTATTGGTACGCCCATTGAGAAGGGCTTGGATTTGTTGCCCGCCAATTGGAGTAAGAAAATAGGGGAGGTCACGCAGACGGCTTTACTGAAAGCCTCGGATGCGGCTATTTTCACGATGAAAGATATTCCCGGTGAGGCGTCATCGAATATCTGGCATAAGCTCGGTGCGGCAGTCAGTGGTGGTGTTGGTGGTTTCTTTGGCATTGCCGCGTTAGCGGTCGAGTTGCCGATTTCGACTTCAATTATGCTGCGTTCAATCGCAGATATTGCTCGTAATGAAGGTGAGTCGATTTCTGCCATAGAAACTAAGCTGGCGTGTTTGGAGGTGTTTGCTCTGGGTGGTAAGAGTGACTTCGATGACGGTACTGAAAGTGGTTATTATGCGGTGCGAGCGGCACTAGCCAAATCTGTCGCTGATGCGTCTGAGTTTATTGTGGGCAAGACGTTAACCGATGAAAGTGCGCCACTGCTCATTAAGTTTATTGCCAAAGTTGCGGAGCGGTTTGGTATTCAAGTGACTGAAAAAGCTGCAGCGCAAGCGATACCTGCCATTGGTGCGGTCAGTGGCGCCATCATTAATACTGTATTTATCGATCACTTTCAGGATATGGCCAGAGGGCATTTCTTAGTCAGAAAACTCGAAAGAAAGTACGGTCAAGATAGGATAGAAAAACTCTATGCAGAGCTTCCAAATCTTGGTTAGTTAGCGCCTACAATCATGTTCTATTTTAGGTTGCACAAATAATTGCGATGCCAACAGCTTTTAATAAGCTGTTGGGCTGCAAATTGAGAGGGATTATGAAACTGAGGGAAACCTACTGCGACATCGCGCGCTGCGTTATCGGCAGTGAGAATATTGATCTCCAGAGTGGAGCATGCCCCGATCAACTTGTAGGTTCGATTGCAGACTTTTATAGCAATGCAGACACCTTTCCCTTGCGCGCACGCGCCACACAACGCGCTAACCACCCGTGTATTATCCTTGTGATGGAATCGCCGCATATCAACGAGTTTATGGGGGAAATAGGCCCAGCCAAAGGGGAAACTGGAGTCCAAATTCGTCAACATATCGCAGCGATCGTTGCTGATCTAGGCGGGCCAACGTCAGATTTGCTTCTAGTCAACGCGATACAGTATCAGTGTTCGCTTGGTGTACCCACGAGTCGATACAGAGATACGGTATTTCGCAGAGTGTGGGAAAAAGGTGGCGCAGAAGATTTTTCAACACGACTCAAACAGTTATATCGTCCGGGAGATATGCTTCTTAACTGCTGTACAGGAGGCGATCCACGCACAGGGCTGAGGCAGTTGGTGACGCAAGCTATACGCAGTTCATTAGGAGCCGTCCCCTTGCATTCAGGGCCGCATCCTTTTAGTTGGTTTAGTGAGCGCAATCGTCGTGCAATACACTGGGTTGGTAGCTAAAAAGGGCTTGGAGCTAAGGTCGTTTTAAGATGCAACCGAGCTAAACTGTGGGATGTTTATTTACTGTGAGGGATACGATGACTTCTCAGAACGATCACAATCGCTTTTACCGAGGTAGCGTCTATCGAGTGTTGTCAGGGCTGTTTGGGGTGTTCTTGACCTGTCTGGGCGTCTATGTGGTTTTCTTTGGTGTTGTTCATCCACTGATCAATATAGGTCTTGGATTGTTTATTGCTTGGCTTGGATTTGATACGTTGTGGTCGGCTCTACAGTCGAAGCCATCGTGGTTGGCTCGGCTGGGCCCGTTTATTTAAAGGACGCTTGGCATGTCGATACGAATGTTAAGTTGTTATCGCTGAACACTCTGAAAATATAGCGGTTATGAGGTTAATCAGCTTGGCCTCTTATCCCCGTGATTGATCATGGGGATAAGAGGCATGAGCTTAGTCTGTGTTGCGCTAGCCCTAGCGCTCACGACGCGTCGCGTCGCCAAGGCGCTCGGTGATTAGACTTTCTTGCCGAGCATACGTCGCAGCGTGCCATCTTTGTCGATGACGTGGTGCTTGAGAGCACCTGCTATATGCAGTGCTATCGCCGCAATCAGCAGGTAGCCGACCACCCCGTGTGCGGTATGGGTGAGGCCTGCAATTGCGCCGTTGATCGGGATAACCTTCTCCAAGTTTGCTGGATCCAGATGTCTTGCCACCACCTCTAGACCGAAGAAGTCAACGCCATTGCCACCGAATACGGACATCAGAAAGCCGAAAACTGGCATCATCAGTACACCCATAAGTAGCAAATAATGCACGGTTCGCGCTAAGAGTTGTTCGATGCGCAGATATTCGCGCACAGGCTCGGGCCAGCCGTTTTTAAAGCGCCAGATGACCTGCGCAGCTGCGAAAATAAAGATGAGTTGACCAAAAGATTTGTGCCATGGATACAGCGCATACGCCTGGTTTTTAACCATATACACCCCAATCGCCAGCATGCCCATCACCCCGATGGCCACGATCCAGTGCAGTAAAACAGTAGTACGACTCAGTTGGGTTTTCTTATCATTATTCATTGTGTGTATCTCCTTTCGTGACGCAAGTCCTATAGTATATGACCTTGTAATCTATGCTTTGAGATCTGCAGTCATACACTCGGTGCAACGTTTGAAACTTTAAGCTGAGAATCAGTTACTGCTAAACTCCAGACTCTCACACCAAAGAATTTAAGGCAAAGACAGGCTGTTGGCAGTGCATCTTTTATCCACTTAATCAATAGGTTAAGTGGGCAGCTAGGCTAAAAGTTAAGTTATAAAAACGATTATATTCATACTCAAAAACCTCAAGGAATCTTAAGTGTTAAAGCTATTTAGAACCGTAAGCCTCATAGAGGGTATGTCTTACCTGCTTATATTGTGCGTATCACTGGGTCTTCTTAATCGAGATCTAGTCTCCACAATTGGCATGGGACATGGTGTGTTGTTTATTCTGTATTCTGTGCTTTCAATTATTGCCGCGCGTCAACAAGGCTGGTCTACGGGTGTTTGGTTTCTAGTGTTCTTGTCGGCGCTGGTTCCTTTTGCTTTTGTATTTGTTGAACTGTTTTTACAAAAAGAGCTACGAAAAACACACAGCAATATTTAACAAATTACAGCAGAAATCCCCCACTTCTAAAGTGGTGGGTAGTTCATTACATCGCCCAAAGCCCTTCCTAGCTACTGTTGACTGGAGAAATTCTTGCTTTGTTAGTTACAATAGAGTGTCTTGCTGATTGGCCACGGATACGCAATTGAGTGCAAACTCGTTCAAAGGTCTTTAATCGAGTGTCATGCACAAGAATCAATCCACGCGGAGTGTTTTCCCCAGTATGAATACGATCGCTAGCCACATCGATCCGAGCATTATTGCTTTTGCTCTTGATCAGTCGTACAACGCTGTTTTGCTGACGGATGCATACACAGGCGAAGGTGGACACCGTATTGTTTTCGTCAATCAGGCTTTTTCACGAATGACGGGCTACAGCAAAGAAGAATTATTGGGGCGCAATCCGCGACTTTTACAGGGCCCAGAGACCAATCCGCAAGTGATTGATCGCTTGCGTCAGAGCTTACGTGACGGTGTTTTTTTCCAAGGTTCAACGGTTAACTACCGCAAGGATGGGCGTCCGTACACTGTTGAGTGGAATATTTCTCCTGTACGTAATGAGGCGGGTGACATTACTCATTTCGTTTCCTTGCAGCAGGACATCAGCAGCCTAATGGCAGCGCAAAAGACCACTCAGCTTTTTGCTCATGTACTCAATGCTACCGATGATGGCGTACTGATTACTGATAGCACTGGCACCATTGAGTTTGTGAACAAGGCTTTCGAGAAAATCACTGGATACGGACTCACCGAGGTGCTGGGTCGCAATCCGAGCATTCTTAAGTCGGGTGAGCAGGACTTCGAGTTCTATAAGGATATGTGGAGCACTCTAAAAAAAGGTGGCTCTTACAAGGGCACCTTTGTAAACCGCAGTAAGAGCAATGAGCGGATTTATTGTGACGAAACCATTACGCCGCTGATCGATGATGCGAATAACATTACTCATTATGTAAGCATATTTCGCGACCGGACAACGCGCATACTGGAAGAGCAAATGTTCCGTGAAATGGTGCGTTTTGATGGATTGACTGGCGCTTTAACTCGATCCGCAGGCGAGTTGGCTCTGGAAAAAGCCTATATGCAGCACCGCGGAGGCCAATTGCCGATGTCGATCGCGATGGCTGATATCGACCATTTTAAACAAGTGAATGACAACTGGGGACACAGCACCGGCGATACCGTTCTCAAAGCGACTGCGGGCACTATGATTGCGACTCTCAGGGCCAACGACACTGTGATTCGTTGGGGCGGAGAAGAATTTCTGCTGATTTTCGGTGGCTGCGATGTGGATCAGGGGTTGCGCTTGGCTGAACGTTGCCGAGAAACTGTGCAGAACAAACATCATGATGACGTTGGCCCTATTACGATGTCGGTCGGCGTGGGTGAGCTACAGCCTAATGAAGCACTCGCGGATTTGATTGAGCGCGTTGATCAAGCCCTGTATGTCGCCAAAAACGGTGGCCGTAACCGGACATGGGTATCAATCGTCGAGAAAGATGCTTAATACAGATCTGCACGATTTAGCTAAAGCGCTGACTGCACTACGTTCTGTAGCAGCAGCTCAATAAAATTGTTTTGTATAATTATTAAGAAATTAAATGAAGACGCTGTTATTTGCAATATTAATTGGCATCCTAGCCTACGGATACGTACAGAATAATCCAGATTCCATCGCCTTCTTTACCGAGGAAACTACACAAAGCGACGCAGTTATTAGGGACGCGTATCGGAACCGGTTAAACGGTATTCAAGTCAGTGGTTCGGGTGAAGTGAGTCATATTTTAAGTGATGATAATGACGGCAGTCGTCATCAAAGATTTATTCTGAGATTATCTACGGGGCAAACTGTACTGGTTGCACACAACATCGATTTGGCACCAAAAATAAACACGCTGAAAAATGGTGATTTAGTACAGTTTTTTGGTGTGTATGAGTGGAACTCTCAGGGTGGAGTCATTCATTGGACACATCATGATCCAGCTCGCCGACATATAGGAGGTTGGCTTCAGCATAATGGGCGCAAGTATGAATAATTGTATAAAAATTATTTAAGTAGATTCATTGCCTGAAGGCCGATGATTTAAAGCCCTAAAGGGCTCCGCTTAGCTTAGCGTTAGACATTTAAAAAGGGATATAGAATGAATGAAATAGTTTTGTACGTCGGTCTTGGAGTCTTTATTATTGGTGGGATTGGCTTTCTTCTTGCCGCTTTCAGGACAAGTATTTTATGGGGGCTTGCTGTCTTATTTATTACGCCAGTCGCCATAATATATTTAATTGTTCACTGGCAGGATGCTAAGGGTCCTTTCAAGTTACAAGTCATTGGTCTTTTAATTATTGGGCTTTTCGTTTATATGGACGGTGGAGCATTGTCGGTAGAATCGATAAGTTCAAAATTTTCCAACGAAATAGTTACTGCTCCGGTAAATTCAGGTTTTTCTAGATCTGACGTGACGAATCAGCAGTTCCGATGCGATGGCCGGACGCATTGTTCTCAGATGAATTCCTGTGCAGAAGCAACCTATTTTTTGAAAAACTGCCCCAATACAAAAATGGACGGCAATAACGATGGTGTTCCATGTGAGCGACAGTGGTGTAAGTGATAAACAACTGTATTTTGACTTCGCCAGCGTGCTATTCAGTTGATATAAGCGTTATGCAAAAAAAATACATAAATAAAATGAGCTGGATAAAATTGGTGCGCGATAAACAATGAATATTGAAGTGATTAACGTGTCCGATGCTGATGTGACCTGCTCAACTTGCAAGGCGAACTGTTGCCGCTTAGAGGTCATGCTTATTACTGATACGGGCGTGCCGGAAGAATATATTGCTGAAGATCAGTGGGGCGCAATGAGCATGGCTCGCTTAGACGATGGCTGGTGTGCCGCTTTGGATCGATCGACGATGCTCTGCAGTATTTATGATCAACGTCCGTGGATCTGCCGTGAGTTTGAAATGGGCGGCTATGAATGTCTCGATGAAAGAATCGGACTTTAATGTCAGGTCAACACCTGTCGTATCGACCAACATGGCGTGACATATTGATAGCGAAGTGAGCAGTGTAAATGGATCTTTTTTCTGATATTGAAGAGCCGCGACTGCCTTTTTTGATCCCTGACTGCAGCGGATATTCATATCGCTGGGATCCGAGTCTGCACGCTTTTATCGTGAAAATACCCAATGGCGAACTGATTTTTTCGCAACACTTTTTTTATCAAAAAATCAGTGATCGTAGTGTTGAGTATTTTCAAGAGAATGACACCTACGACTGGACCTGCACGGACTGGCAGCACATCAGTGCAGAAGAGTTTGATCAGGTGACATTCACTTATGTCAACTGGACACGTGATCATATCGAGATGTACGGCAAGCGTATCCCGCTGCCTAGACTGACAGCATGGTATGGCGATCCAGGAAAGTCCTATACCTATTCTGGAATAACCTCTGCGCCAAACCCATGGAATAATGGACTGCGCTATATCAAAGAACAGATAGAGCAGGTGACAGCCTTAAGCTTTAACAGCGTGCTGTTGAACTGGTATCGCAATGGTGAAGACCATATGGGTTGGCATGCAGATGATGAGCCGGAGTTGGGTCAGAATCCAGTGATTGCCTCGGTTAATTTTGGAGCCGCGCGTGATTTTGTTATTCGCCGGATTGATGATCCATCGCAAAAAATAGTGATACCTGTGCAGCACGGAACCTTGCTGGTAATGACTGGTGAGTTGCAGCATTATTGGCAGCACAGCGTCCCCAAAAGAAAGAAAGTTACAGATTCTCGGTTTAACTTGACCTTTAGATATATTTACTAAGGCGTGTTCAGTTAGATATTTTACTGCGGAGGCATGATAAAAATTATGAGCTTTTTAACCGAAGAAACAGTCTATTGCCCATACTGTGGCGAAGCGCTTGAAGTGCTGATTAATCCGGAAGAAGCTGGGCAGCAATATATTGAAGATTGTCAGGTGTGCTGCAAGCCCATTACTTTTAATGTGTTGGTTGATGCAATGGGCAATTTAACGGTGTCAGTGCGTGATGAAAATGAAAGCTATTAATGGGCGCTGAATACAGATGACAGGCACCGTTTAGAACAGCTTATGGGTTTCTGTGAATATGCAGAAAAATCAAAGCACATCTATTTTTCTTCTGAGCGGGCAGGCGCTGTCATCAGCCAGCTTGGGGTTGCCAAAATCGATGGCGTGTCCAAAATAGAAAACCCAAACTTCTTATATAGTTCCACGTTGCTGAGTTTGTCGGTCTCTAGATAGAGTTCAGCGCCAGTGCAGATGCTATAGGCGTACTCAATCAATTGCGTGCCAATACCTTGGCCTTGCCATGCGGGATCGACGGATAGCGGACCCAGGTGCCAGTGCGGCGTAGCAGGATCTGTTTTGGCCCAACGGCTGAGCCAGATTGCCAAACGTACTGTGCCAATCGGACTGTTTGATGTCAGCAGGGTTGGCAGTAGTCGTAAAATATCACCAAAAGTTGGTTTACAGTGTCCGGGTGGCAGCATGCCCAGCACACCAATCATGGTTCCATCAGCAAAGCTGCCGTAAAGACTGCCTTTGCGCTCAACATAGGCGAGCATTCCTGGGAAAAAACGCTGCAATCGACGCTGGCGCAATGCAGGGTCGCTTCCAAATACCTTGATATGAATTGGATTGTCGTTCATTGCTTTAGCGCAAATCTCTGCTGCTGCCAACAGATCGCTTTTACCTAAAGGACGAATGG
>JAVETP010000005.1:0-108377 GCA_034006005.1 Pseudomonas sp. | reverse complement strand
GGTATAATAGCCCAATTGTCTAACCCTACAGCGCCTAAAGCACTGAACAGCATCCGCTTAAGAGAGTCACATGGATCAATTTGACAGCATTCGCCCCTACAACGACGATGAAGTGGCGTCTGTATTGCAACGTTTATTGGCTGATGTAGATTTCTTATCGATCATTACTCAATACCGTTTTCCTAAAGCTGCACGTTACTTGGGCTGGCTATTGCGCCCCGTGATTGCCAGTAAACTGCGCACTGAAGTGGCACAGGTTCATACTGTAGCAGCGCTGCAAAAGCGTATTGAATCGTATGTTGAGCGCAGTATTACTCAGGCAACGGATGGCATTAGCTTTTCAGGGATTGAGCATTTAACCGCAGAGCAACCACGTTTATATATCGCCAATCACCGCGATATTGTGATGGACCCAGCCTTTGTCAATTACGCTTTATTTCAGGCAAAACATCAAACACCACGGATTGCGATCGGTGATAACTTATTGCAGCGCCCCTTTGTCAGCGACTTAATGCGCCTCAATAAAAGCTTTATTGTGCACCGCTCACTGACCAATCGCCGTGAAAAACTGACGGCATTTCAGCTGTTATCTGCTTATATCAATCACTCGATTTTAAATGATCATGAGTCGATTTGGATTGCTCAAGCCGAAGGGCGTGCTAAAGACGGTGATGACCGCACAGAAAGCGCCATCTTAAAGATGTTCCATTTATCGCGTAAAACTGAAGATTTTGCAGCGGTGATTGCGTCTTTAAATCTGACTCCAGTGGCGATCAGCTACGAATATGATCCCTGCGATATCGCTAAAGCGCGTGAGCTGTATATCCGTGCCACCACCGGTGAATACACCAAGCAAGTCGGTGAAGATGATGCCAGTATCGCTCTAGGCATTACTGGCTACAAAGGCCATGTGCATATACATTTCTGTGCCAGTATCAATGATGGTTTCAGCGAGGCTAAACAGTTAGCCAGCTTAGTTGACCAACAGATTTGGCATGATTACCGTTTATTCCCCGTCCATTACTTAGCTTGGGCGATGTGGGAGCAGCGTGATACTGAGTTAAGCGTACCAGCGATTGACACAGTATTTGAGCAACAGGCTATTTTAGCCGCGCAACAAGAATGGCAACGCCGCTTAGCTGCATGCCCTGAAGAACACCGTCCGTATTTAATTATGCAGTACGCAACGCCGCTACAAAATCAATACAGCAGCACCACACTGACCGTCTAAATTTCGCAGATAACTGCATACGCTCTTGAGGTTTTTATGCCCTGGTTACAAGTCCGCTTAGCCATTCAACCCAACCAAGCTGAAGCATGGGAAGATACTTTACTTGAATTGGGCGCTGTCTCAGTGACCTTTATGGACGGTGAAGACCAGCCCATTTACGAGCCTGATTTAGGCACCACCCCGCTGTGGTCGCATACGCATTTATTGGCCTTATTTGAAGACGATGTTGATGCTCAAGCGCTGCAACAACATCTGCAGTTGCTCGGTGGTGATGCAACCCCTGAGATGCTCTTTGAGCAGATTGAAGATCAAGATTGGGAACGCAGCTGGATGGATAATTTCCACCCGATGCGTTTCGGTCAGCGCTTATGGATTGTGCCGAGCTGGCATACTGCGCCAGAGCCTGATGCGGTGAACTTATTACTGGACCCAGGCTTAGCCTTTGGTACCGGCACGCACCCCACCACGGCATTATGCCTTGAGTGGCTGGATGGCCAGCCTTTAGAGGGCTGTAACGTTCTCGATTTCGGTTGTGGCTCAGGTATTTTAGCCATTGCGGCTAAATTGTTAGGCGCGGCACAACTGACTTGTACCGATATTGATATCCAAGCACTGGAAGCCACTCGTGACAACGCCAACCGCAATGCCATTGCTGAAGAAGATATGCTGGTGTATCTGCCTGAGCATATGCCAAAACAAGAGTTTGATGTTGTCTTAGCTAATATTTTAGCCGGCCCGCTGGTGGCTCTAGCGCCACAGTTAATAGAACACACACGCTCCGGTGGACGCATTGCTTTATCGGGTATTTTGGCCGAACAGGCTCAAGAAGTACGTGACGCTTACAGCGACGCTTTTGATCTTGCCCCCACTGCCGAAAAAGATGGCTGGGTATGCATCTCAGGTGTTCGTCTTTAATTTATAGTCTGATGCAGTCTGTGCAGCCTAGCCCAATCAATCGGCTCGACTGCACAGCCGACCTGCTTGATTTAAACGGGTTACAACCATGACTGACACTTTTATCGCTCAATGCCCACATTGCCAAAGTAATTTTCGCGTTAAGCACAGCCAGCTCGACATAGCGCGGGGTGCAGTACGTTGTGGCGCATGTTTAAAAGTCTTTAATGCGGCCAGTCAACTCACTGCACCCAGAGTCCAGTCCAACCCGCCCTTAAACAACAACGAAGTTGCAGCACGCAGTTCATCAACAGTCCTGAGAAAAAGACAATTCCAACTCAATGATGATATTGATCTGGGCGACCTTAATCTAGACGATGAAATTGCCCGCTTAGAACGTGAAGAACAGCAACCAAAAGTTGATAGCACTGCACTCACACCGCGTATCAGTGTCACAGCCGAACTAGAGAATACAAACGCCGCTCAGCCCGATAAGCCGACGGATACGTTATCCACAGCAACCCAAAATACTAGCGAGGTTGAGGTTGAGGTTGAGGTTGAAATCACTCAACCAGACACTGAAGACATAGCCACCCCTGCTACGCCAACTTATACGCTCAAAGCAACTGCAGATGACAGCATTGCGCAGCCAGCAGCGCCACAGCGATTGCGCTTTGACGATGAACCTTTGCGTTTAGACTGGCGACCCAAACAAAAACCGTGGAAACGTTGGTTGGTCTGGATTCTAGTCTATGCCCTAGCGGCTCTATTGGTACTTAGCCTGTATATCTACGGTAATTTCGCCCAACTGGCGCGCCAAGACAGTACACGCGCATGGCTGGAACCCGCATGCCAGCTGTTCGGCTGCCAACTGCCCTCCAAAGTCGATGTGCAGCAGATTAAAAGCAGCAATTTAGTGGTGCGTGACCACCCTGAATTTAGCGCAGCGGTGTTAGTCGATGCGATTATTTATAACCGCGCAGCCTTTAGCCAACCCTTCCCGCTGATCGAATTAGTTTTTTCTGATCCGCATGGTGAACCCGTTGTCCGTCGCGTGTTTAAGCCAGTGGAATATCTCAGCGGCGAGCTCGCTGGAGACAACCAAATGCCGCCACAAACCCCCATTCATATTGCTTTAGAAACACTGCAACCTGATGGTGGTGTGATCAATTACACACTAAACTTTATCTCACCTAACTAACAGCCAAGGCACACCATTGCACCTTGGCCGTGATGCTAAAGCTTAGCTGCCAGCAACTTTCATACGCTCAATTAATACTGAACCGGTACGAATACCGCCACGTAGATCCAGATCATTACCTACGGCAACAATCTGCTTAAACATATCGCGCATATTACCGGCGATCGTCACTTCATCGACAGGGAACTGGATCTCACCGTTCTCTACCCAATAACCACCCGCACCACGCGAATAGTCACCGGTGACCATATTTAAGCCTTGGCCCATCAACTCAGTCACCAACAAACCACGACCCATTTTCTTTAATAAAGCAGCTTGATCATCATTGCCATGCGTGACAAACACATTACGCGCACCACCGGCGTTGGCGGTGCTGGGCATACCCAACTTACGACCAGAGTAGGTACTGAGCATATAGTTAGTCAGCACACCGTTTTCAATAAAAGGTTTGGCATAGGTGGCCAGACCATCACCATCAAAGGCACTGCTGGATAAACCGCCTTGCAATAATGGACGCTCGTCTAACGTCAGCCACTCAGGGAATAAAGTCTGCCCTAGTGCACCCACTAGAAACGAAGAATTACGGTACTGATTACCACCAGCAATCGCACCCAATAAGCTACCGAACAAGCCACCGGCCAATTCAGCGGCAAAGAGTACCGGCACATCGCAAGTCGGCACTGAGCGCGCGCCCAAGCGACTGACCGTACGCTCAGCGGCGATACGACCAATAGTGGCTGCATCAGTTAACAAGTCTGCACGACGACCGTAGTCGTACCAGTAGTCACGCTGCATTTGTCCGTCAGCTTCAGCGATCATCACGCAACTGATGCTATGACGAGTACCGGCATGCCCAGCAATCAAACCATGACTGTTGCCATAGACCGTACAACCGACATCACTGTTGACGCTGGTGCCATCGGCATTGCTGATACGTGAATCTGCAGCAAAGGCCGCTGCCTCGCATTCCAGCGCCAGTTCGATGGCCTGCGCGGGAGTGACATCCCACGGATGCCATAAATCTAAATCCGGGAAATTCTGCGCCATCAATTCTTTATCGGCTAAACCAGAAAACTCATCGGGTGATGCGTATTTAGCAATGGCTAAAGCCGCAGCAACGGTCTCTTGAATCGCCGTATCACCGGCCACTGTGGTGCTGGCCGAGCCTTTTTGCTGACCATGGTAAACCGTAATAGAAAAGCCTTGGTCACGATTAAACTCAACCGTTTCAACTTCACGCTGACGTACGCTGGTTTCTAAACCCTGCTGTACTGACACCGCAACTTCACAGGCACTGGCACCCTGTTGTTTGGCTGCGGCAAGAATTTTTTCAACCTGAATCTTCAGCTCAGGTAACGATTGTGGACCGACACTTTCACTTACACTCATAGTTACTCCAAAGCATTTTCACAAGACCCTATCAAAGTATCAGCCTTGCTCTGTTATCATAGCGTCCTAATTGATTGGAACGCCGTTATGTCTGACTATCTCGACGACTCGCTGGACGAAGAAGAAAAAAGCAAATCACAAGTAAAACGTGAAATGCTGGCTCTGCAAGAGCTGGGCTTACGTCTTTCTAACCTTAAGCCCGAACTGCTCAATAAAATGCCGCTCAGCGATGAGCTGCGTAGAGCACTGGATGAAACCTGTAAACATACCGCACATATTGCTCGTAAGCGCCATTCGCAGTTTCTCGGTAAACTGCTGCGTAATCACGATATTGACGCCATTATGCAACCGGTTAACCTGGTTGATAGCCAATCACGTGAATACAATGACCGCTTTCATAATTTGGAACGCTGGCGTAACCGCCTGATCGCCGAGGGTGATGAGGCGCTACAAAGCTTTGTTGTGGACTACCCAGATACTGATATTCAGCATATGCGCAGTCTTATTCGTCACGCTCAACACGAGCTGGCTCGTAATAAAGCCCCCACTGCATCACGTAAAATCTTTAAGTATTTGCGTGATTTAGATGAGCAGCGCTTAGGTTTAAAATAACCTGCACTGACAACTGCAGCCGCTATTCAACCAGCGGATGCAGTTGTTAAGCTTTTAATTACCTGTGCCGCCCACGGTAATACCATCAATCTTCAAGGTCGGCTGACCCACACCCACCGGTACGCCTTGGCCTGCTTTACCACAAACACCCACACCCGGATCAAGTGCTAAATCATTACCGACCATGGATACTTGGCGCATGGCTTCTGGACCATTACCAATCAAAGTTGCACCTTTAACCGGCGCGGTAATTTTACCGTCTTCAATTAAGTACGCTTCGCTGGTGGAGAAGACAAACTTACCGCTGGTGATATCGACTTGTCCGCCGCCTAAGTTGGCACAATAAATACCACGTTTCACCGAACGAATAATCTCTTCGGGCTCGCTTTCACCAGCCAACATATAGGTATTAGTCATGCGCGGGATCGGTACATGCGCATAAGATTCGCGACGACCATTACCAGTTGGCGCGACACCCATTAAACGTGCGTTCATCGTATCTTGCATATAACCGCGCAGCACACCATTTTCAATCAAGGTGGTGCACTGAGTGGCGATACCTTCATCATCCATACTCAGCGAGCCACGACGACCGACTAAAGTGCCGTCATCGACAATAGTGCAGAGTGACGATGCCACTTGCTGGCCGACTTTACCGCTATACGCTGAACTGCCTTTACGGTTAAAATCACCTTCTAAACCATGACCCACAGCCTCATGCAGTAATACACCGCTCCAGCCTGGGCCGAGTACTACTGGCAAAGTACCTGCAGGCGCATCGATAGCCTCTAGATTCACCTGGGCTTGGCGTACCGCTTCACGGGCAAAATCCATAGCGAGGTCATTCTCGAGGAAGCAACGGTAGTCAGTACGTCCACCACCGCCGGAACTGCCACGCTCACGACGGCCATTGTGCTCAATAATTACACTCACGTTAAAACGTACTAAAGGACGTACATCCGCGGCGAGACGGCCATCTAAAGTGGCAACTAAAATCTGCTCCCAAGACCCGGTCAAACTCACGGTGACTTGGCAAATTCGCGGATCAAGTGCACGCGTCGCCGCATCAATTCTTTTTAGCAGCGTAACTTTTTCTTCACGACTGATCACTTCCAGCGGATTATCAGCTGAGTATAAGGGTGCATGCGTCACGGCTTGAATCGCAACAGGCTGCACACGCTGACCGGATTGAGCGATGCTGCGTGATGCTTGTGCCGCTTGTAATAACGCCGGCAAGGTCAGTGCATTGCTGTAAGAGAAACCGGTTTTCTCACCGGCTAAGGCACGCACGCCGACACCTTGGTCAAGGCTAAAACTGCCTTCTTTAACAATACCTTCTTCTAATACCCATGCTTCAGAAATACGGTTTTGAAAATATAAATCTGCCGCATCAATACCCGGTCCAGCTAATTCGCTGAACACACCCGATAACTGCTCTATTTCTAGGCCAGTGGGTGCCAACAAAACAGAACTGACGCTGGCTAACAAATCACTCATTGTGTGTCCTCTGTGTCTGCACGCGATAACTGCGCTACAGAAAATCGTTTATGTTGCCATAGTGGCATACGTTGGCGAATGGCCGCTTGCTCAACCCGCGGATACGCATGGGTGATGCAGCCCTCGCCAGTGGGTAACTCAGCGAGTACCCTGCCCCACGCATCTATAATTGCGGAGTGGCCAAAAGTTTCACGTCCTGCGCCATGCTCGCCACCTTGGTTTGCGGCGAGCAACACACATTGGGTTTCAATCGCACGAGCGCGCAATAACACCTGCCAATGCGCAGCTCCAGTCAATGCAGTAAAAGCCGAAGGTACGCTAATCAACTCAGCGCCTGCATCACGCAGTGCGCTATATAACTCAGGAAAGCGTAAATCGTAACAGATTGTCAGGCCTAAGCGGCCAACTGGCGTATCCACAACCGTACAACTGTGCCCTTTGGCATAGCGCTCCGATTCTTTATAACTGCCCTGTTGATCCCCCACCGCTGCATCAAATAAATGCAGTTTATCGTAACGCGCCACACACTCGCCAAACTGATCAAATACTAAAGAACTGGCGCAGGGTTTACCTGCAGCTTGACCTACCGGCAACAAGGGTAACGTACCACCGACAATCCACAGACCCAGTTCACGCGCGGTCTGGGCTAACCAAGATAAGATGGGGCCGTGTTGCTGTGCTTCAAGGGCAGCAATCTGCGCAGGATTAATTTTACCCATAGCCGCAAAGTTTTCTGGCAACACCGCCAAGCGTGCGCCCTCTTCTACTGCTTGTTCTAGCAGACGCCGAGCATGGGCAAGATTGGTAGCGATATGCTCGCCTGACACCATTTGAATAACCGCAACTGTCATAAGAGCGTATCAACCCCACCTGGTTAAGATTGCGCTGCCGGATGAGGCAGCGCCTTAGCACATATTTTACCGGATACCGCGGCCCGCACAACTCCTACACGGCTTATGCCATACTAGTAGGATTATCATTATCCTGTGTGCTTATGTCTCTCGATATTAACAATCTGCAATGCTCGCAATGGCGACAAGCTATTCAACTTGGCGACTTTCAGCGTGGTAAAGCTTACGCCGCACAGGGTCGCAGTACTGTGCTGCATACTCAAGACACTACGCTGACCGCACAATGTAAAGGTTCTGCTGGACAGATCTATCTGCAAACCATTGCGCTGCTGGCCAAAGACGGTTATTACGATATCAATGGCCGCTGCTCCTGCTATGTCGGTTACAACTGCAAGCATGTGGTGGCTGCATTGCTCACTCTGGAACAGATGCAACAACACGGCAATTCTCCAGCAGTTCTGCCCAGCACGCACAATGCGCCCAGCACACAACAACCGGCACAAAAGGTCAACATCACTGATGCGCCTATCCAACCGCCAACCCCGCAGTTGACCTTAGGTAGCGTTGCCGTTGAACGCTATGACGCCCGCACAAAACGCATGCTCACTACTCTGCAACATCGCGCGGCACTGGCATTTAATTATCACGGCCATCTATGTGTCGGCAAACCCAGTGCTGAATTTATCGCGCATACCGCGCCTTATCAGCGTTTACGTATTATCCGTGATTTAGCTTTTGAGCACGCATGCCGCCAACACCTGCAAGAGTTGGGTTTTAAGATAGGTTTAAGGCGCAGCGATGCTGTCCCTGAAACCGCAGGCGATGCCTATGAGTTGCCCAACGATGCAGCGTGGCTGAAATTCATGCAGCAACCGGTGCAGGATTTACGAGAGCAAGACTGGCAGATTACCATGCTGCCGCAGTTTCAATTTAATCTGCTACAGATTGATCACTGGCATGCCACGCTGGAAGAGTCTCCCACGCTGGATTGGTTTTCTTTAGAACTGGGTATTGAAGTGGCAGGCAAATCCATCAGCCTGCTACCCATTTTATTACAGCTGATTCGCCAGTCGCCCAAACTGCTCGACGCAAAGTATTTAGCACAACGTGACGATAGCGAAGTACTTTTGGTATATATCCATACCTTAGGTCAACGCGTGGCGCTGCCTTATGCTCGTATTCGCCCCGTACTGACGACGCTCAGCGAGTTGTATATCCGCGAAGCGCTGACCGATGAGAAAACCCTACGCCTGCCACGCCAAGAAGCGGCACGCCTGACACAGATGCAAGCACAAGGTATTGAATGGCACGGCGGTGAAGGCATTCAAGCATTAGCCGAACGCTTGGCACAGCCGCTGCAAAGCCTCTGCCCCACACCTGAAGGCCTAAACGCCACGCTGCGTGATTATCAACGTGATGGCCTGACTTGGCTGCAAAACCTGATGCAGCTAGGGATGAGCGGCATCTTGGCTGACGATATGGGACTGGGTAAAACCTTACAAACCTTGGCGCATATTCTCACGGAAAAAAACGCGCAGCGCTTGCAGCAGCCAGTACTGATTGTGATGCCGACCAGCCTAATCGCTAACTGGCAAGATGAAGCGGCGCGCTTTACTCCACAATTAAAAGTGCTGTGCTTACACGGTCCACAACGTCACGCCTTATTTGCGCAGATGGCTCAGGCCGACATTGTCATTAGCACCTATGCATTGCTCTCGCGTGATAGCCAATATTTACTGGAGCAGGATTGGCATCTAGTGGTTTTGGATGAGGCTCAAGCCATTAAAAACCCACGCAGTAAAGCTGCGGTCTGCGCCAGCCAATTACGCGCGCAACAACGCATTTGTTTAACCGGCACACCCTTAGAAAATAACTTAGGTGAACTGTGGTCGCTGTTTAACTTTTTAATGCCCAGCTGGCTGGGTGACACTAAAAGTTTCACCCGTCAATATCGCACTCCGATTGAAAAGCATGCGGACGAGCAACGTTTAGCCCACCTGCAAGGCCGTCTTAAGCCCTTTATTTTAAGGCGCAGCAAACAAGAAGTGGCCAGCGAGCTACCGACTAAAACAGAAATCACTCAGTACATTGATTTAACCAGTCCCCAGCGTGACCGCTATGAAACCCTACGTTTAGCCATGGATAAAAAAGTCCGTGAAGAAATTCAGCGCGTGGGTATTGGCCGCAGTCATATTGCTGTTTTAGAAGCGCTGTTACGACTGCGCCAAGTGTGCGGTGATTTACGCTTACTCAGCACAGAAGATGCCGAAAAGTACAACACTCAAGACTCGGCAAAAATGCTGCACTTACTGGAGATGCTGCGCACCTTTACCGCTGAAGGCCGTCGTATTTTAGTCTTTTCACAATTCACCAGTATGCTGGCATTAATCGCTAATGAACTTAATAACGCACAGATTCCCTTTGTCCAGCTCACCGGGCAAACCACAGACCGACGCACACCCGTTGCGCGCTTTCAGGCTGAAAAAGTACCGGTATTTTTAATCAGTCTTAAAGCCGGTGGCGTCGGTTTAAATCTAACCGCAGCTGATACCGTGATTCATATTGACCCTTGGTGGAATCCCGCCACTGAAGCGCAAGCCAGTGACCGTGCCTATCGCATCGGGCAAACCAAACCAGTATTTATTTACAAGCTGATTGCCCGCGGCAGTGTCGAAGAAAAAATTCAAGAACTGCAACAGCATAAAGCAGCCTTAGCCAGCAGCATTCTTGACGGCGGCTCAAGCGCCAACGCCAGTTTTGATGACGCAACCATTGAGTCTTTACTGGCACCGCTGAGCAGTTAAAGAACAATCAATTATGTTCACTGCACTGAGGCTTTGCTATGCTCGCAGCACGATTTCAGGAGCATTGATGGTGAAACAAAACCAAGTCGACAAATTACGTACAGGCTTACATAACTACGCAGAATCCATGGGTAATCTGTTAGTCGAAACCTTTCATTATCTGGCTTTATTTGCCATTGGCGGGATGACGGCATGGGCGGGTGCGCTGGCAGCCTTTGAGATGATGGCCAAAGGTGCAGCCTCCATTGATGATATTTTGCTGTTGTTTATCTATCTGGAACTGGGTGCCATGGTCGGTATTTACTTTAAAACCAACCATATGCCCGTACGCTTTTTAATCTATGTGGCGATTACGGCTTTAACCCGACTGATGATTTCTGATATTTCTCACCACAACGATCCCAATATGGGCGTGGTGTATATCTCAGGGGCAATTTTATTATTAGCCATTGCAGTACTGATCGTACGCTACGCTTCAGCGCGTTTTCCAACACCTAGGCCCACAGCAAAAAACCACAAGGTCAGCGATGAAAGCCATGAAGGTATTGAGCCCGGCTAGTTGCTAAAGACGCCGCGGTTTCGCAGCGGCGTCTGTGTTGGGACTCAAGCTTGTTTATTTGGTAGGCACAGGCATTGGAAATGCCATCACATTGCCCACTGTTGCTTCACTGATGGTTGCCACGCCTAAACGCTCAACCTCATCAATACGCACGATCGAATGCATCGGCACGTAGCTGCGAATCACACCTTCAAATTGCGCCTTAAGTTTCTCTTCACTAGGATCCACCACAACTTGTGTGCGCTCACCAAAAACAAACTCTTCTATTTCTAAAAAGCCCCAAAGATCACTTTGAAAAATTGACTTTGCATACATTTCAAAGACTTGGCCTTGATTGACAAAGATCACCTTAAAAATTGGGTTTTCGCTTTTACTCATAACCGCATAAAACTCATAAACGAACGGATGCGCAGCTTAACATATTCATCCTAGACTGTTGTCTTATCGACGTATTTTGTGACTCATTATTGTGCTGCTCGCATAAGCATCAATCTACTTAAATCAAGACAAATAAGAAACATTTCCATTTAGAGCTTGACTTGCGAATGGGAATTGTTATTATTAACTCAACTGATCGCAAGGTCAGCTGATAACCACAGAATCAACAGGTCGATTTTCAAGTTATCTCCTCATCAGGCTAAACACGGTTTGACCCGCACTTGTGCGGGTCTTTTTTTGTCTAAAATAACCCCGTCACTGCCAGCCAGCTTATCGCAGACACAAAAAAGCCAAGCTTTTGCAGCGACCATTTTTATGCGGTCACTGCAAAGATACTTGGCCTTTTATCATGTTAAGGCAACGTCTAAACTAGACGCCGCCTGCACATATCAACTTAACGCACACCCGCTTGACGTAATGCCGCTGGGGTAAATTCACTTGAAGAAGCTACAGCACCAAACTCATAGGACTGTTTCTCTTCGTTCTTCATACCCAAAGCAAGGTAGCGGCCTGATTGTAGGTCATACAATGCTTCCAGCGAGTACCAAGGCACTTGCTTGTTAAAGTAGTGCAGTGCATGAGCCTCACCGACACGCCATAAGTTACCACGGCCATCGTAATGGTCGATGGCTGCTGCTTGCCACGTATCTTCATCAATATAGAAGTCACGTTTTGCATAAATATGACGCTCGCCCGCTTTCAAGGTCGCAGTCACATGCCAAACACGGTGCAACTCATAACGTGTTAAATCTTGGTTAATGTGACCGGCTTTAATAATGTCGGCATATTTAAGCTTAGGTGAATCCAGCTCGTAGTTGTTGTACGAGATATACACTTCTTTTTTACCGTTGAGCTTCCACTCATAGCGGTCAGGCGCACCGTTGTACATATCGAGGTTATCGGATGTACGTAAGCCATCTGCGGCTGTACCTGGACCATCATAGGAAACCTGTGGCGCACGACGCACACGACGCTGACCGGCATTATAGAGCCACGCCATACGCGGTTCTTTAATCTGATCCAATGTTTCGTGTACCAGCAGTACGTTACCGGCTAAGCGCGATGGTGCCGTTACTTTTTGTTTAAAGTAAAACAGCACGTTACTGGGTTTGCTAGCATCGTAATCTTTAAGTTTGTTAGGGAACACAAACTCATCACTAAAGTACACCAACGAGTACGAACCATTGGTTTGTGGTGTTGCCTGTGTCACATAACGCTTAACACTGCCACCACGGTAGCGAGTGATATGGTTCCACACCACTTCCAAACCGTTCTGCGGAATAGGGAATGCGTTAGCTACACCAAACTTTTCTAAACCATTGCCGCCCTGCACCATACTTGTATTTAGAGCATTGGTTTTAGTCGCTGCAGCCACCTCAGCTGGCATATTAACCGAGCGATGGGTTGTATAGACCGGCATACGATAGGTATCCGGATAGCGCTTAAACATCGCGATCTGACCGGGTGTTAACTTATCTTTATGTTGCTCAAAATTTTGTGCGGTAATAGTAAATAATGGTTTTTCGCCAGCAAAAGGATTGCTTAAAAAACCACGGCTATCCACTGCCGCAGCATCAGTGGCTAAACCACCTGTCCATGCTGGAATAGTACCGTCGGCATTACCTGCTTTCTCTGCGCCAAACGGCGTTAAGGACGTACCTAGTTTTGCTGCTTCATCTGCAGAAACAGCGGCCATCACACTGACGGCAAACAGCGATAATAAAAAAGCTGTACCGGCTTGCATCAAAGTTTTATGTGTTTTCATTGATTCAGTCTTCCTAAGCTCAAAAATTGGGAGACGCACGGTGTGCAGTGCCAACCTGTGTCAGCACTGCACACCAGTGATTAGAAGTTCATACCGAAGTTGAGTGACACAAAGTCACGATCTTTTAAGGTGCTATAACGACCATCAAAAAAATTGGTGTATGACAAGCCTGCGGTATAAGTGTTTTGGTAGTCAGCATCAAGGCCAAAGCTGAGCGCTTTAGCACCTTCGTTAAACTGACCATTGGGGCCATAACCGTCAACGTCATGGGAGAACGCCATATTGGGGCGCAAGTTAATGCCCGCAATGGCGTTGTTGTAATCTAGGATACCGCGCGCACGGTAACCCCATGAGTTTTTAGTGACGAAACCGTGCCAACCATTGGCTTGTGCTGATGTTGGGCTATCCGGAATAATACTGGTTGGCGAACCATAAATAGCATCACGTCCATAACGAACACTACCGACACCACCAACGTGGGTGTAACCTACTTCTCCTACAACAGTGGCACGGCTTGCACCTAGCACCTGATCAAAGAAATGAGTGAATGTGGTTTGCAGTTGCGTGATCTCTTTACGATCATAACCGCGGTGAAATTTACCGCCTTGGGCTAAAGCTCCGGCAAGATTACCGGTTGCAAGAGATCCGCCGATGCCTGTAGCTAACTTCAACGTCATATCCTGGGTATTAATTTGTACCGGCGCATTTGGACGGTAGCTGATCTCACCCTGCCATGCTGTACCTGTTGGTAAAGTCGTCGAGAAGCTTAAGCCGTACAGGCGAATATCTTCTGGGTAATCCATAAAGTAATTACCGTTACCCACCAGCGTTGCTGCAGCTCCAAGTGAAGCTGCACCTGGACCAAGAAGAGTGCCTACAGCAGTACTTGCAGCATTTATTTTACCCAACATAGCCATATCCATTTGAGCATTCTGCATACTCAAGAATGGTGTACGGCTGTGATAGTTCATAAAGTAGGCGCCGTACTCGGTATTATCACCGAGCCAGCGGAATGCTGTACCCCACTGTCCGCTATCGCCAGCTTTATTATCCTTCCCACGAGGAATCATCAAACCTTCGTCTGAATAATTAATACCTAAATTCGCCATACCTGGAAAAGGCTGTCCATTAGGCATTAAAGCGCCAGCAGCAGCGTATTGATCAATCCCTTTAAGTAAACCCTGAGTCAGCTGTTTATTAAGAATATGGTAATTATTATTACAGCCATCTGCTGCTACGTCTGCGCTAGAGAAAAACGTGCCGCAGTTATCCACAACCGTTTGCTTCCAACCAATTTGATAGAAGGCTTCCATCGATAACTGATCAGTTAGATTTTGTGAGACAAAGAACATATTGACCGGAATCAAGCCTTCTTTTAGCTCAGCACCTGGACGGCGAAATGCCGAGACATCAATCGGGTTCACCGAGTTGATGGAGTTCATAATAAAGGTGCTTTCACCCCAACTGACGACTTGTTTACCTAGACGTACAGTACCGGGCTGATCACCGATAGCGTAGTTATGGTAAACAAACGCATCAAGAATTTCTGCGCCACGGGTTTTAGCACCCTCTTTACGGCCTTTATTACTGATGTCTTTATGTGGACGGTTGCCATCTTGCAGCTCGGCGTCGTACCAATATTTTCCACGGACAAAGACACCTGTATCTTTGTACTTTAATTCTAAGTCATGCAGTCCTTTAAAAATCTGCGAAAAAGTTTTACCGCGCTGAAAGTTTAAACGACCATCATCACCCGTTTGGGTAAAGCCAGTTCCACCATTGGCATTACCAATCAAACGCTTATCGGGTTTAGCTGTAGACCAGCTCGCACCAACAGACAAGGATGAGTCGAATGAACCTTCGACTTCACCAAGGTCAAATGTAACTGCAACAGCTGGCGCAGCCAACACAGTGGCTAAGCTGACAGCAAGTGGCAATTTTGCCAGACGCCATGGGTATTGTTTTTTTATCGTCATGGATGCAACTCCGAATGTTATTTTGGCTGTTGGCATTATAACCAACTGCGTTGTTAGACCAATCCACCAAAAGGCTGATGTAGCCTATCAACGGCTTAACTCTAGTTTGGCGGCTGTAACCGCTCTAATACACCCTATCTATACCTGTAATGCAGTATGCATGCCACTTAAAAACCTGACTTATAGGTCATATTTACACACCTATAAGAATGCAGCCTGCAGAACATATAAAAACGCATGACCCAACAGTAAAAGCAGCTTCCTGAGCTAGAGCTTATGATGATTTAAGAGTGCCACAACTGATTTGAGTCGTTTAGTAACAATCCTGACACTCACCGGTAGCACTCCCACACATACGACCACACTGCAAAAAATAGTGGTCAGATTAGATCATCAAGGCCCACATAGACCGCTGACCTGTATCAGGCAGGAGAGTAAACACCTATATGGCACAAGGAATGGCACCCATAGAAATGCTAGAGGGATCAATAAACAGTAACGAGACAGTAGACAGAATCATTTTTAGCCTTGGCTGACAGGCTTATGAGTAACAGGCGTCATCAATGCCTAGACACAGCATTGGCACACTCGTCTTACTCAGTGATCCAAATTAAGCTGGCAAAACGTCCGGTCACCGGCTGGCGGCGATAGGAGTAAAAGCGCGGATCAGTCACAGTACACAAACCGCCACCATAGACCGCAGTCACACCACAAGCGGCTAAGCGAATACGTGCCAACTGATAAATATCAGCCATCCAGCGCTGTGGGTTTTTACTGGGTACAAAGGCTTGTGCAGCCTCGGGGTGCTGCTGGATAAATGCATCGCGCACTTCCCCACCCACCTCAAAAGCAGCAGGGCCAATCGCAGGACCCAGCCACGCTAACAACTGTTGCGGCGCGACCTGCATACTGACAACGGTGTTTTCTAAGATACCCGCAGCTAAACTGCGCCAGCCCGCATGGGCTGCAGCAACACAAGAGCCCGCCTGATCTGTAAACAGTACCGGTAAGCAGTCAGCGCTCATAATACAACAGGCCACATTCGCCTCGCGCGAGACATTGGCATCCGCAACTAGCGTGTGCTGAGCATCGGCAGTGACCACGCGATCGCCATGCACTTGATCTAACCAAGTCGGCTGACAGCCTAAAACATCGGCTAAATAGTTACGATTCGCTCGCACTTGTTCGAGTGAATCGCCGACATGCTCGCCCAAGTTAAAGGCAGCAAAAGGCCCAACACTATCACCGCCAGTGCTGGTGGTGACACAGGCCCGCACATGAGCAGGTGCAGGCCAGTCCGGCGTGAGCCAATCAAACGGCAATTTTCAGCACTGCGTCACTCACCCAACAAAGGCCTCACGGTCTTGGCGTAACAGTGTTAGCAACCAAGTGAAGTCATCGGGTAATGGTGCTTCCCACTTAATACGCTTACCTGTAACCGGATGATCCAGTTCCAAGAAACGCGCATGTAATGCTTGGCGAGGAAACTCTTTTAGCGTTTCCAGCAAGGTTGGATTGACCGCAGGCGGGATACGGAAGCGTCCACCATAAGCAGGGTCACCCACTAACGGAAAACCAACATGAGTCATATGCACGCGAATCTGGTGGGTACGCCCTGTTTCCAGCATGACACGTGTATGTGTATGCGAGCGAAAACGTTCCAGTACACGATAATGACTGATCGCAGGCTTGCCACTCTCAATCACTGCCATACGTTGACGCTGTTGGCCATGGCGACCAATCGGCGCATCAATCGTTGCACCTGAAGTAATCACACCAATCACAATGGCTTCATAGGTACGACCCACGCTACGCGCTTGCATCTGATCAACCAAACTGGTGTGCGCTATCAGTGTTTTGGCAACAACCATTAACCCGGTTGTATCTTTGTCTAAGCGGTGCACAATACCTGCACGCGGTACCTCGATCAGACTGGGCACATGAAACAGTAGCGCATTTAATAAAGTACCATCGGGGTGACCCGCGGCAGGATGCACCACCAAACCCGCAGGTTTGTTTAATACCAGAATATGCTCATCTTCATAGACGATATCCAATGGAATATCTTGGGCGACCCATTCACCTTGCGCTTCACGCTCAGCAGTTAATGCGAGCTCTGAACCGCTATAAACAGTATCGCGTGGCCGTATAACTTGACCATCAACAGTCAGACGACTTTCTTTAATCCAAGCAGTTAAACGTGAACGGGAATGCTCCGGGAACAATTGTGCAGCAACCTGATCTAAGCGTTGTCCACCCAGCTCTACCGGAACCTTTGCGTATAATTGAATTGTTTCAGTCGTATTTGTGGGCATACTCATCAACAGAGAATGCGTAGGCTTTGGTTTCAAGCGCACGCTTGTGGTTAAATACAGCATAATTTGCCCTGAATCGTGATTCAGGGTGTTCACTATAACAGGACGGCTCACTGCAAGTCAGCCGACCGTTTAACGGCGTACTCAATCATGCATCTAAGGCACCTGCTATTTATCGCTCTTTTTACCTTATTAGGCGCCTGTGCGTCCAAGGAAATCGATTCCGACTTAAGCGAAACTCAACTTTACCAACAAGCACAGACTGATCTTGATAAAAAAAGCTACTCAGCCGCTGTCACTAAACTTAAAGCATTGGAGTCGCGCTATCCTTTTGGTCGCTATGCAGAGCAAGCACAACTTGAGCTGATTTATGCATACTATAAAAACCTAGAGCCTGAAGCTGTTCGTGCCTCAGCGGACCGTTTTATTCGTTTGCACCCGCAGCACAACAACGTTGATTACGCTTATTATATGAAAGGTCTTGCCTCATTTGACCAAGACACCGGCTTATTGGCGCGTTTCTTACCGCTGGATATGTCCAAGCGTGATCCTGGCGCAGCACGTGACTCCTATAATGAGTTCTCGCAACTGACCAATCGCTACCCCAATAGCCGTTATGCTCCTGACGCCAAGCAACGCATGATTTATCTGCGTAACTTATTAGCAGCTTATGAAGTCCACGTTGGCCATTACTATTTAAAACGTCAGTCCTATGTTGCAGCATTAAACCGTGGTCGTTATATCGTTGAGAACTTTCAAGAAACCCCTGCTGTGGGTGACGGTTTAGCGATTATGGCCGAAGCCTACCAGCACTTAGCGCTCACTGACTTAGCACAAACCAGCTTAGAAGCTTTACAGCTCAACTACCCTAAGCATCCCAGCTTAGCCAGCGGCACCTTTAAACTGCGCGAAAAAGATACCGACAACCGCTCATGGCTAAGTAAAGCCACATTAGGCTTTATCGGTAGTAATAAGGATTTACGTCCGCAGCAAACACAAGCCAGCAAAGATGTGATTCGCCAGTATGAAAATGCTGCTGAAGAAATACCCGCCAGCGTACGCACGGCAATTGACAACGACCAACCTAAACGCAGCTGGTTAAACCGCCTAAGCTTTGGCTTATTCGGCAAGTAATGCAAACAACGCCGTGACATAAAAAGGAGGCTCAATGCCTCCTTTTTTAATGGCCAGGTGTTAGGCCGTGCCAGTCATAGCAAGCAGATTTATTAATCTGCAGACACAAAAAAGGAGCACTCTTTGCAGATGCTCCTTTTTTGCAACCCTAACCAGCAGTTATGCTGCTGTCTCAATCGATAACTCGGTAAAATTATCGCGCTTGCTGGGAAGATATGGGATGTCATATTTCCACTTATCCAATCTCGGTAAAGACCGGATCAACGGGCATGTGTACAAGCGGTGAAGATGGCTTTAGTGTACACACACCACAGCGATGAATAATTGCTAAGATAGCTATTAAAAATAGATATTAGCAATTAATAACCCATTAAACTAAAAATACAGCAAAAAATAACCATCTATACTAAATTAGTCGCAAGCCCAACAGATAAACGAGCAACTTATGCAAAAACTTGACCGCTATGACCTACGTATTTTGCAAGAACTGCAGCACAACGCGCAGCTCTCTAATCAAGAACTCGCCGAACGCATTGGTTTATCAGCCTCACCCTGCTCCAGACGAGTAAAAATGTTAGAAGATGAGGGTTATATTCAAAAGCATGTGGCGTTACTCGACCGTAAAAAACTAGGTCTGACGCTGACTGCTTATGTATTGATTGGTATGGATCGACATACTCCTGAGCGCTTTGAGAATTTCCAATCGCATATTTGCCAATGGCCTGAAGTCTTAGAGTGCAGCCTGATTACCGGTATGGACGCTGACTACCAGCTCAAAGTGATAGTGCCCGATATGGATCACTATCAAAAATTTCTACTGGAAAAACTGACCCGTGTTGACGGAGTGACCAGCGTGCGCTCTAGCTTTGTTTTAAACCATGTACAACTCTCAACAGCGTTACCACTAGACCACTTGCAGACTTAAGTGCGCAGCGCGCTAAACTCTAGCGCTTGAACTTAGAGTTTCTTACATCGCTATCGATATAACGTATAATGTTGCTCAGTCACTTTCGCAGTTCACACAAGACATTGCCCAATAACTGCGCTAAAGCCATACTGCAGCAATGTCCTAAACAACTTGGAAAGATTATGGAACCTGAAGTATTTGAAGACATAATGACCACCGTTTTAGTGGGCGGTCTTATTGCATTTATGGGCTTTATTGTTTGGGATTTAGCCAAAAAATCTAAGGCTGGCCGCTACGGTACGGCAGTATTATTTTTTGCTTTAGGCTTGGGTGTACTGGGTTTTGTTATCAAAACTATAGTCATTGCCGTTAAAGGTTTATAAGAGTTTCTTAGCCAAACCTACTGTATATCGCTGTATAGATCGCACTTAAGCAAAGTCCGAATACAGCAGCGTTATATTTAGCAATACGCTGCCTACAGCCTCAATTTTATACAGTGTGTATATTGGGCACAGGCAGTGCGCACCACTGCCCGCTCGCTAGATCAGCTAAACGCCACTCGCCAATTTGCACTCGCACTAAGCGTAATGTTGGCAAGCCCACCGCTGCTGTCATTCGGCGCACTTGGCGATTACGCCCTTCATAAATCGTCAACTGCAGCCAAGCGGTGGGGATATGTTTACGCTCACGTACCGGTGGCGTGCGCTCCCATAATTCGGGCTCAGCAATATGCTCAGCCTGTGCTGGAGCAGTTAAGCCATCCTTCAACTCAACCCCCTCACGCAAACGCTGCAACTGTTCAGCTTGCGGCTCACCTTCCACCTGCACCCAATAGACTTTACGCAATTGATACTTAGGCTCGGCAATGCGTGCCTGTAAACGCCCGCTATTGGTCAGCAATACCAATCCTTCGCTATCGCGATCAAGGCGCCCGGCAGGGTAAACATCTTTCACCGGCACATAATCTTTTAACGTTGCGCGGCCCTGCCCATCGGTAAACTGTGTTAACACATCAAAGGGTTTATTGAGCATCAGCAAACACGGCTCAGCCGGTTCAACGGCTTGACGTTTAACTCTAGGGCGCACATTAGGTTTCGCTGGCGGATAGGGACGCGAAGTAGAGTTTGATGTTTTAATCGGCTTCTTCACTGCATATCCTAGACTATTAAATTGGCGGCAAACTCAGCCAACCAAGGCTCAGCATCCGTTTCTGGACTGACTGTTTCGCTGGCATCCAAGCGCAACATATCTTGCAGTTCTACCACGCCGATTTCTTCGTACAGCTCGCGAATTATTTCACCACCGGCGCAATAATCATCGCCATAGCAGGCATCACCTAAAGCAATCACACCGGCCAGCAATCCATGCCACTGCGGCGGCTGATCACGCAAAGCATCCACTAGCGGCTGCAAACCTTCAGGCAGCTCGCCCATTCCTGTGGTTGAGGTGACAAACAAAAGCGCGTCAGGCTCTAAAGCCATGAGTTCTGGGTAAGTTATACGCGGTTGATACGTGACATTAAGACCCGCATCGGTCAAAAACTCTGCAGCATGGTGCGCAACATCTTCTGCCGCGCCAAATACTGTTCCAGAAACAATTACCACATGGATTGTCATACTGTGCGATCACCTTATCAGCAAATGAACTAAGGATTGCCTGAGATACCTTGAATAGATTTCATCATAACAAGAAACACAAACACTGTAACAAAAGCTATTCACCTAGTGTTTGTAGGTTGTACAAACCTTAACTCTAGTATAAGTTTATCCGCCTCTAACACCGCGTGAGTTGTTTATATAATAACTGCGCTAATTGATGAGGGTAAGACTAGCTTATGAGCGATCACGCTCCGATTCTACTCACAGGCGCCAGTCAACGACTGGGACTGCATTGTGTACACCGCTTTTTAGACGCGGGTCAGCCCTTAATTATCAGCTACCGCCAAGAACGTGTCGAGGTGGATCAGTTGCGTCAATTAGGCGTGCACTGCATCCAAGCCGACTTCGCGACTGAAGCAGGCATTATTGATTTTATCACCCAAGTTAAAGCGATCACGCCCATTCTACGTGCCATTATTCATAATGCTTCACTGTGGTTAAGCGAAGATGGCAGCGATGCCAGTGCCTTGACGCAGATGCTTAATGTCCATGTCATGGCACCCTATTTAATCAATACACAGTGCGCATCTTTGCTGATGCAATCTGCTCAGGCTGATATCATTCACATCACTGATGACGTGATCCGTAGAGGCAGTGCTAAACGTATTGCTTACAGTGCCAGCAAAGCTGGATTGGACAACCTCACTCTATCCTTTGCGGCACGTTTTGCGCCGCATATTAAGGTGAATTCACTGGCTCCTGCATTAATTATGCTGCAACCCGATGATGATGAAGAGTATCAACGTCGTGCAACAGCTAAATCCGTTATGGGCACTGTGCCTGGCCCGGAAGTTATTTATCAAAGCCTGCGTTACTTACTTGATACGCCGTATGTGACAGGCACAACCCTTACTGTTAATGGTGGCCGGCATCTCAAATGATGCTGGGCTCGGAGAGCTGACAATGTGTGAAGAATTAAGCAAAAATTACCGCGAAATCCTGATTGGCCTGGGTGAAAACCCTGAGCGTGAAGGTTTAGTTGATACGCCAAAACGCGCAGCAAAAGCTATGCAATACTTGTGCAACGGCTACGATAAAAACCTTGATGAGATCGTCAATGGTGCGCTATTTGAATCACAAAGCGATGAAATGGTCATAGTCCGCGATATCGAACTGTACTCATTATGCGAACACCACATTTTGCCTTTTATCGGTAAAGCACACGTTGCCTATATCCCTACTGGCAAAGTACTCGGCCTATCTAAGGTTGCACGTATTGTGGATATGTTCGCTCGTCGCTTACAGATTCAAGAGAATCTAACCCGACAAATTGCTGATGCAGTACAGGAAGTGACAGGCGCTGCGGGAGTTGCTGTGGTGATTGAAGCAAAACATATGTGCATGATGATGCGCGGCGTGGAAAAGCAAAATTCGGTGATGACTTCATCAGCAATGCTTGGCGCGTTTCGTAACTCAGGCACCACCCGCCAAGAGTTCCTACAGCTGATTCGGAGTAACTAATTTATGGCACGTTTAGAACCGGGCATGGCGCGGATTCGTATTAAAAATCTGCGTTTACGCACCTATATCGGCATCAATGAAGATGAGATTCGCAACAAACAAGATATTTTAATCAACGTCACCCTCTTCTATCCTGCTGACGATGCTGTGCAAATTAATGACATTAATCATGCCTTAAATTATCGCACCATCACCAAAGAGATTATTCAGTACGTTGAAGAGAACCGCTTTGCCTTGCTCGAACGCCTGACCCAGGATGTACTCGATTGCGTGATGCGTCACGAGCGAGTGCGTTATGCAGAAGTTGAGGTGGATAAGCCACATGCGCTGCGTTTCTCCGAGTCGGTATCGATTACCCTAACCGCACACCGCGCAGCTTAAGTGATGACACTGACTGAATTTTTATATGCCATTCAACAGCCAGGGCATCAGTTCGCTGACACTCTGGCCTTTATTGATGCGCACTATCAATACACTCCGTGTGCATTTGATAATGCGGGCTTGCATAACCCTGCGGGCAGCAATCAGGGTTCATGCAAAATACTAGGTTTAGCCTTGCTGGAACACCTCAGTGCTGAACAGGCTTTGTTAGCCTTTGGCGAGCACTATGCTTATGTGCTTGCCACACCCGATGCAACAGAACATGCCAATATCCGCCAACTGCTTGCGCATGGTTTAGCAGCGGTGCACTTTAGCCAATTCCCCTTACGCAGGCTTATTGTCTAAGGCCCACTGGTAGAGTGCATTTTTGCGCACGCCGGTAATTTCCGCAGCCAGCGCAGCAGCACGCTTGGGTGGCAATTCAGCCATCAGCAACATCAGTACACGCTGCGCTTCCAGAGAAACCTCCAACGCTTGCTCAGGCGCTTGATAACCCGCTATCAGCAGTACACACTCACCACGCTGCTGATTGGCATCAGCAGCAACCCATTCGTAGAGCTCTTGTAGCGGTAAATCTTTAATGGTTTCAAAAGCTTTAGTCAGTTCGCGTGCCAGCACCGCAGGGCGATCACCACCAAATATATCGCGCATATCCGCAATACTGTCGAGAATTCGATGCGGCGCTTCGTAAAAAATCAAGGTGCGCGGATCATGCTGAACCGCGGTTAAGCGCGTGCAACGTGCCACTTGTTTCGCCGGTAAAAACCCCTCAAAGACAAAACGATCTGACGGCAATCCAGCCGCTGATAAACCGGCAATTAACGCGCAAGCACCCGGCACCGGTACAACCCGCACATTAGCAGCACGGGCTTGGCGCACCAAGTGATAACCCGGATCAGAAATCAGCGGTGTCCCCGCATCAGAAATCAAAGCAATATCATCGCCCGCCAATAAACGGGTAATAAAGCGTCCACCTTCTTCGCGCTCATTATGTTCATGACACGCCACTAGCGGTGTGCGAATACCAAAATGCTGCAGCAATCGTGTGGAATGGCGCGTATCTTCAGCAGCGATCAAACTCACCTCAGCTAAAACACGTAACGCACGCGCGCTAATATCATCCAGATTACCGATAGGAGTGGCAACGACATACAATGTGCCAGTCTCGCCCGACTGAGGTGTGGATAAGCTCACAAAACACTCCAAAAATACGAAATAAAACACTATTGTAGCCTGATTTAGTATGACAAGATCGCACCAATGCGCGCGCTTGGGTACAATCAAAGCATTCGAATTTATTGTGCTTGGATTGCCTGTCTATGAAAACCCCTCTACGCGTTCTCTCTACTCTGTGTTTGTCTGCATTGTTAGTTGCCTGCTCTAGCTCTCCCAGCCAGACACTCGGGCAACTGCCATCTTCCAAGTACAATGATTTAGACAAACTGCTCGCGCAGGCCAGTAAAAAAACTGACAGCCAAGCTGTTGGCTTATATTTGGCGGCCGCTGATATGGCGTGGCAGCAAGGCGAAACCTTACGTGCCCGCGAAATTTTAGACACAACCAATATGAGCCAAGCAACACCGGCTCAACAGATTTTTGCTAAAACCCTTGAAGCCGAGTTCGCCGTAGCACGCCAACAAGCAGAAACAGCTCTGAAAATATTAGAGCATGCCAGCTTTAATCACTTAAACAATATGCCAGTGCAGCAGCAAATACGTACGCAACTGGTACGGGCGAACGCCTTGCAAGACACTGGAAGTACGCTGGCAGCCGCGCGTGAACGTATCAATTTAGCATCTTGGTTAGACGGCTCTTTAGCCTATGAAAACCATCAAATCATTTGGGATTTACTCACTACCCTACCGCGCTCACAACAACAGGCGACGGGTGAAGTCGATCTTGATGGCTGGCTAGAACTGCTACGCATTACTCAGTCTTCACGCTCACTGGCACAACAGCAATCGGCGATCAATCAGTGGACACTGCGCAACTTAAACCACCCGGCGTCCGAGCAGCTACCTGAAGCACTTAAACAACTGCAGCACTTAGACGTCAAAAACGTCAATAGCTTAGCCTTATTGCTGCCCTCACAAGATGCCAATCAGAATGTCGTTAACGCTCTGCGTAATGGTTTCTTTGCTGCGCATTATATTGCTCAAGCTGAAGGCCAATCCACACCCAGCATTCGGATGTATGACAGCAGTAGTATTTCCTCAATGGATGCTTTTTATCAGCAAGCCGTTGCCGACGGTATTGAGCTGGTAGTCGGTCCATGGGAGAAAAAACTCGTGGGTCAACTTGCCAGTTACTCACAACTGCCTATAACAACACTGGCGCTTAACTATACTGAGAGTGGCCAAAACACCCCTAAGCAACTGTTTCAATATGGTTTAGCCGCTGAAGATGAAGCTCGCGCAGCCGCCGATCGTGCTTGGGCTGACGGCATGCGTCGCGCAGCAGCATTGGTGCCTAAAAACGACTGGGGCAACCGTGTTCTAGCGGCTTTCACTGCGCACTGGCAAGCACTGGGCGGCGAACTGATAGCCACACAACAGATTGACCGCCCTAACGCCCTGCCAGGACAAATCGCAGAATTATTTAAGCTGCGTGACAGTGAAAAACGCGCTAAGCAACTGCAAACGACCTTAGGCACAAACGTTGCTGCACAACCTGCACGTCGCCAAGATATTGATTTTCTATTCCTCGCAGCATCACCGCAGCAAGCGCGCCAAATCAAACCGACACTGACCTTCCAATATGCTGGTGACGTGCCTATTTATGCAACCTCTGCAGTCAACTCAGGCAGTGGCGACATTCACCCTGAGCTTAACGGTTTACAGTTTAGCGAAATGCCTTGGTTTATTGAGACCGATGATGCCACTCGCCAACATATTACCTACAACTGGCCACAAGCCTTAAACAGTATGGGACGTTTTTATGCCATGGGCGCAGACGCCTATCAGCTAGCCAATCAGTTACAACAACTCACCACTGTGCCCAATAGCAGCGCTGTTGGCCTGACTGGTACACTCAAGCTAAACTCCGAGCAACGCATTGAACGTAGTTTGTATTGGGCAAAGTTCACCAACAACAGCATTAAACAACTCAAGGACGGCCAGAGTGACTAAGACGGTCAAAATTGGTAAGGCCGTTGAGCAGTTTGCTTTAAACTACTTAAAACAGGCAGGTTTAAGTACAGTAGCGCAAAACTGGTCGTGCCGTTTTGGTGAAATTGATTTGATTATGTTGGAACACGACACGCTTGTGTTTGTTGAAGTGCGTTACCGAAAAAACAATTATTTTGGTGGCGCATTGGAGAGTATTGACCAATCTAAACGTGACAAGCTACTGATCACTGCAGAACTATTTTTCAATCAATACCCTCACTGGTTAGAACATGCCTGCCGCTTTGATGTCATTACTGCACACCCTAGCGCAACCGAGGTATTTACACTTGACTGGATTCAAGATGCATTTGAATCCTAATCTCCATTTTTAATAAGGGCTGATCCTATGCAATCACGTATTAAACACATGTTTCAAGCCAGCATTGAGACAAAGCAACAAGCATTAACCGTTATGCCGCAAGCGATTGAGAATGCCAGCCTGATGATGGTCAGCTCATTACTCAATGAAGGTAAAATCTTAGCCTGTGGTAATGGCGGCTCAGCAGGTGATGCACAGCACTTCTCATCAGAAATGCTCAACCGTTTTGAACGTGAACGCCCCAGCCTACCTGCTATTGCATTAACGACAGACAGCTCAACTATCACCTCAATTGCTAATGACTACAGCTACGAAGAAATATTCTCTAAGCAGATTCGTGCGTTAGGCCAAGAAGGTGATGTACTGTTAGCAATCTCTACCAGTGGTAACTCAGCCAACGTTGTACAAGCTATCCATGCTGCGCACGATCGTCATATGCATGTTGTTGCGCTCACAGGCCGTGATGGTGGGCAAATCGCTCCGCTGCTGCTGCCTGATGACGTTGAGATCCGCGTACCCTCCAATGTGACAGCACGCGTGCAAGAAGTACACTTGCTGGCAATCCACTGTCTATGTGACTTAATTGACCATCAACTGTTCGGGAGTGAAGAATGATTCGTAAAATTCTAACCATTACCTTACTCGGCGTTATGCTGAGTGCCTGCGGTCCACGCAGTTTTGGTAATAAAATTGATGACCAATTTATTGGCCCTGAAGTTGTGCGTGCGATCAAAGAAGCACATATTGATCTCTCCACTACAACATCACGCATTATTGTCACCAGCTACAATGGTATCGTTTTAGTGGCAGGGCAAACGCCTAATGAAGCACTGAAAGATCTTGCTGGCAAAGCGGCACACTCAGTCTCCAGCGCCAAGAAGATCCATAACGAACTGCAAGTTACTACGCCAACCACGGGCATGGTGCGCAGCAATGACGCCCTACTCACAGCCAATATTAAAACGCGCATGCTGTCGTACAACGACGTTCCAGCATCGAAGATTAAGGTTGTCACAGAAAATGGTGTTGTTTACTTACTGGGAATTCTAAGCCGAGCTGAGGCCGCCCGTGCCACTGCAGTCGTGCAAGAAGTGAGCGGTGTACAAAAGATCGTACGTTTATTTGAATATCTCAACTGAGCCTGTATTGCACAGATCCAGCTCTATAGCGGTAAAGCGGTAAAGCGGTAAGTTGCTCATGTCATAGCACTGATTGCAGCACAGTTTATGCGCTGCAATCAGTATCTATAAAAACAAAGCTATTTGATAACCCGTAAGTTCGGGCGGCCTGGAGAAGGCGGCTTCGGTGGTTCATCATCAGGAGCAGTTGGCGTATGCGTATCTACCGCATGCAATACGGTAGGTTTCTCAAGCGTCGTGTCAGCCTTATCTTCAGGCATCTCGTCATGCTCACCAAGCGCATCTGAATCAGCATCAAAGAACATCCCTTGTCCATTTTCTCGAGCGTAAATCGCTAAAATAGCGCCCATCGGCACGTACAACGAAAATGGTGCACCAGAAAAAAGGGCTTCGAAGCTGACCGCCTCATTATCGACAGTAAAATAACGTACAGCCGCAGGCGCAGTATTGAGAACAATTTGTCCATCTGCTGCATAACCTGGCGGCACCTTCACCTGAGGATGATTGATATCAACCAACAAATACGGTGTGCACTCGTTATCTACAATCCACTCATGCAGTGCGCGCAATATATAAGGACGGCTAGAATTCATGCTGGCTCACTCCCTTAGGGACGCATCAGACGCTCAGCATCAGACAGGCTGGCCTGGAAAGCATCTCTAGCAAAGTTACGCTCCATGTACTCGATCAACGGTTGTGCAGCTTTAGGCAGTTCAATACCCAATGCTGGCAAGCGCCATAAGAGCGGTAACAAGTAGCAGTCAACTAGACTTAACTCATCACTCATAAAGTACTTCATGCTAGCAAACACAGGTGCAACACCTGTCAGGCTCTCACGTAATTCTTTACGCGCTTTAGTGCGTGCCGCTTCTTTGGTCTTCTTATCAAGAATCAAATCAGCTTGCGCAGACCAATCGCGCTGTACGCGATACGACAACATACGTGTATTCGCGCGTGCCACTGGATACACAGGTAGCAGTGGTGGGTGCGGATACCGCTCATCTAAATATTCAAGAATGACCGTTGAATCGTACAATGCTAAATCACGATCAACCAGCGTTGGCACTGTTGCATAAGGATTGACCTCAGCTAAGTACTCTGGACATTCGCCATTTATTACATCCATGATTTCAGCAGTTACTGCTTTCTCCGCTAATACCAAACGCACACGATGTGAGTACTGGCAGGTCGGATCAGAATAACAGCCCAACTTATTGGGGGCAGACATGGCTTCCCTCCTTCACTATTAAATATATATACAGCAGAAAGACGAACGCGCCCATTAGGGCGCGTGCGTCACTCGGTTAGCGTACTACTGAGTGTCAATGCACATCTTTCCAGTACTCGCGCTTCAGCAAATATGCGAATACAAAGAAGAATGCAAGGAATAATAGCACATATGTACCGATACGCTGGCTTTTGAGCTTAACAGGGTTGGCAGAGTACTCGAGGAATGTGACAAGATTTTTAATTTTCTCGTCAAATTCAACTTCACTTAAGCTTCCTGTTTTTGGCACAACAGTCAGTTGGTCACAGCTTTCATGAGTCAACGGAACACCCGTTAACGGGTCGAATACTTTCTTACCGTCTTCGACAATCTGAACTTGCTTACAACCAATTTGTTGACGCCCTTGTAAACCCACGAGAACGTTCGGCATACCCACCAATGGGAACACTTTGTTGTTCACACCGTATGGGCGTGCCGGATCTTCATAGAATGTACGCATATAGGTGTACAACCAATCCGCACCACGCACCCGTGCAACCATCGTTAAATCAGGTGGTGGAACACCGAACCACTGCGTAGCGTCAGCTGCTGTCATGCTCGATTTCATATGATCGCCAAACTTAGCATCTGTTAACACTAAGTTATCCATCATCAAATGCTCACTGATACCTAGATCAGTCGCAACTCGCTCATAACGCTGGAACTTTGCACCATGGCAACCCATGCAATAGTTTGCAAAGGTTTGTGCGCCATCTTGCAGAGCCGCTTTGTCAGTCAAATCAATTGACACTTTATCCAAAGGATAATCGCCATCTGCAGCAAAACCAAACATTGGGATTGCAGCTAAAAGTAGTGCAGCAATTTGCTTTTTCATTAGCCAGTCACCCTTTCCGGAACCGGTTTAGTCTTTTCCATTCTGGTATAGAAAGGCATCAGAATGAAGTAAGCGAAGTAAAGAACAGTACAAATTCGCGCAATAAATGTGCGCTCATCCGTTGCAGGAACAACACCCAGCACGCCTAGAATTACAAAGCTAATGCAGAATATGAGCAACCAAAGTTTGCTGATCCAGCCTTTGTAGCGCATCGACTTAACTGGACTACGGTCCAACCAAGGCAGCACAAACAACACAGCAATAGCACCACCCATAGCGATAACACCCATCAACTTATCGGGTACTGCGCGCAAGATTGCGTAGAACGGAGTGAAGTACCAAACCGGTGCAATATGCGTCGGTGTTTTCAGACCGTTTGCTTGTTCAAAGTTAGGCTTTTCTAAGAAGTATCCGCCCATTTCCGGGAAGAAGAATACGATAAAGCAGAACACAAACAAGAACACCACCACACCCACAATATCTTTTACGGTGTAGTACGGATGGAAAGGAATACCGTCTAAAGGAATGCCATTTTCATCTTTGTGCTTTTTGATATCAACGCCATCAGGGTTGTTTGAACCCACTTCGTGCAACGCTAAAATGTGTAAAACAATCAGCGCTAACAAGACAATCGGTACAGCAATCACGTGCAGAGCGAAGAAGCGGTTCAGCGTGATACCTGAAATCAGATAGTCACCACGAATCCACTCAGTCAGATCAGCACCAATCACAGGGATCGCACCAAACAGTGAAATAATCACCTGCGCGCCCCAATATGACATCTGTCCCCATGGCAGCAAATAGCCCATAAAGGCTTCAGCCATCAATGCGAGATAGATCAACATACCGAAGACCCATACAAGCTCGCGTGGCTTCTGGTAAGAACCATAGAGCAAGCCGCGGAACATATGCATGTAGACGACGATAAAGAACGCTGACGCACCTGTAGAGTGCAGGTAACGCAAGATCCAACCGTATTCCACATCACGCATGATGTATTCAACAGAAGCAAAGGCTCCTTCTGCCGAAGGCTCATAGCTCATGGTCAGCCAGATACCCGTTAAAATTTGGTTAACTAAAACCAATAACGCGAGCGAACCAAAAAAGTAGAAGAAGTTAAAGTTTTTTGGTGCGTAGTACTTTGATAAGTGGTCTTCCCACATTTTGGTGGCGGGGAAACGCGCATCCACCCACTCCATAAACTTACTCATCAGACAACTTCCTCATCAACACCAATAAGAACGACATTGTCAGTCTCATATGAATGCGGTGGAACCGGCAGGTTCAGCGGTGCTGGCTGGGATTTATAAACACGCCCAGCAAGGTCATAGCGCGAACCATGACATGCACAGAAATAACCACCAACCCACTCTGGGCCTAAATCAGCAGGAGCAACTTCAGGTCTAAAAGTTGGTGCACAACCTAAGTGAGTACACACACCCAGAACAATCAACAGCTCAGGCTTGATGGATCGTGCAGATGCATCAACATAGGCTGGCTGATCAGACTCTTGTGACTGAGGATCAGCCATTTGACCATCAATTGTCTTCAAGGCTTCCATAATTTCCGGAGTGCGATGCAATACAAATACAGGTTGACCACGCCACTCAGCAACAATCTGCTGACCAGGCTGAACCTTACTTATATTGACCCGCACCGGTGCTCCCGCGGCTTTCGCCTTAGCACTAGGAGCCCAGGACCCCAGAAACGGGATCGCAGCCCCTGCCGCTCCAGCCGCACCCACCACAGAGGTGGCTGCTACTAGAAAGCGACGTCGGCCCGCATTCACGCCGTCATTGCTCATTAAGTCGTCTCCCATCAGCATATATAGCCTGTTGTCAGGCCTTGTAATAAGAAAAAAGCACTTACATTTTAATTGTAACAAATGGTAAAGAAAAGGAAGCCTCTTGACAAGTTGTCACAGGCGACAATTTGCCCAATACAGGCAAAACCACAACCAAGGTAGGAGTGACAAATTGTCGCAGGTCGATTTAGATACAAAAAACGCCCTGATTCCTTGCGGAAACGGGCGTTTTTCTGCAGCAAGTATCGATCAGCGCTTAGAGTACTGAGGACGCTTACGTGCTTTACGCAGACCAACTTTCTTACGCTCAACTGCACGTGAGTCACGCGTAACAAAACCAGCTTTGCGTAGTTCTGGACGTAAAGTTTCGTCGTATTCCATCAGAGCACGTGTAATGCCGTGACGAATTGCACCGGCTTGACCACTTGTACCACCACCAGCAACGGTGATCATAATGTCAAACTTTTCTAGATTACTTGTTAAAACCAGTGGCTGACGAACCATCATTCGTGCAGTTTCACGTGGAAAAAAGTCTTCTACAGTGCGGTTATTAATAGAAATGCTGCCTGTACCCGGACGTAAAAAAACGCGTGCGGTTGCAGTCTTGCGACGGCCAGTGCCGTAATTTTGAGTCGCCGACATAATCAACTATCCCCTTAAATCTTAAGTTCTTGAGGCTGCTGTGCAGCGTGCGGGTGGTTAGTACCTGCATACACTTTCAGCTTGCGATACATGTCGCGGCCCAGCGGATTTCTTGGAAGCATGCCTTTAACAGCTGCTTCGATAACGCGTTCAGGTGCTTTAGCAATCAATTTCTCAAAGCTAATTTCCTTGATACCGCCTGGGAAACCAGTGTGTGAGTAATAGATTTTATCTGATGTTTTATTACCAGTGACACGAACCTGCTCAGCATTAATAACAACGATGTAATCGCCGGTATCAACGTGCGGAGTGTATTCAGGCTTGTGCTTACCGCGTAAACGGCTAGCAATCTCAGTGGCCAAACGACCCAGAGTCTGGCCTGCAGCGTCGACGACATACCAGTCGCGCTGTACAGTTTCATTTTTTGCTGTAAAAGTTTTCATTCGCTATGGCCTCAGGGCCGTCTTAAAAATAGACGGCAAATCCTAATGAATAGTATTGTCTTTGACAAGTCAAAGTAAGCTCATATGACAGACGCTACTTCGGGGGCTCGGGTCTATCACGTCTGCTATGGCTCTAAATTTCTTAAATTTCGGTAAATTTGCATCTTTTACCTACTGTTCTGTATTGGACTAGGCATTGTCCACAAAACAGCCGCGTAATTATGACTGTTAGTGAGAAAAAAGCAACCGCTTAATCACTTAGCAAAGTTTTTCTGACAACAATCACGATAATTAAACCTATAAATACAGTCTAAAAAAACGAATACCCAAGGCGCTAGCTTTACCTACCTCGCTTGGGTCTATAATGAGATGGCACGCACTTGTGGAGCCGTCATGTATATTCCGCCATTATTTTCCGCCTTACGCGAAACCTTCGCTGTTGGTTATACCTTAAAAACCTTGCGCAGTGACATTAGCGCTGGTCTAACCATTGGCATCATTGCTATCCCTCTCGCCATGGCATTAGCTATTGCCGTTGGTGTTCCGCCGCAACATGGTCTTTACACCGTACTCATTGGTGGTTCAGTTATCGCCCTGACCGGTGGCTCACGCTTTAACGTATCGGGGCCGACCGCCGCCTTTGTGGTTATCCTATTACCCATTACCCAGCAATTTGGCGTCGGGGGCTTATTACTCTGTACCGCGATGGCTGGGGCTATTTTAATTATCATGGCCTTTTTACGCGCAGGGGCTTTGCTACAGTTTATCCCCTACCCGGTCACCCTAGGCTTTACCGCCGGTATCGGGGTAGTGATTGCTACGTTACAAATCAAAGATGCTTTCGGTTTAGAAAACATCGGGCCTGCAGCCAACTATGTAGAGCAAATCAGCGCCCTGACCCATGCGTTACCCAGCATTCATATGGGTGACACTATAGTTGCTGCGGCAAGCCTTGCAGTACTAATTATATGGCCCCGTTTTGTTCCTAAAATCCCTGGGCACTTGGTCGCTTTAACTGTAGGTAGCTTTCTCGGTTTAGCTTTAAATAATGCTGATATATCTGTCGCCACTTTAGGTGACCGCTTCAGCTATACCGTTGACGGCATTGATTTTCCGGGCATCCCTCCTTTCTTACCCACGTTTTTATTGCCCTGGGAGCTTTCAGGCCCTGATGGTAAGCCGCTCGTTCTGTCCTTTGAGCTGTTTAGACAACTACTCGCTCCGGCTTTTGCCATTGCTATGCTGGGTGCCATTGAGTCACTGCTCTGCGCAGTTGTTGCTGACGGTATGGCCGGTACAAAACACGACCCTAATGGTGAGTTGCTCGGCCAAGGTATCGGTAATATTCTTGCGCCGATGTTTGGTGGTATTACGGCAACAGCCGCGATTGCCCGCAGTGCGGCCAACGTCCGCGCCGGTGCTTTCTCACCGATTGCAGCCATTATCCATGCCGGCGTTGTATTACTGGCGATGGTGTTTTTAGCGCCCTTATTCAGTCACTTACCCATGGCCGCACTAGCAGCATTACTGCTGATGGTGGCTTGGAATATGAGTGAACCTAAGCATGTGATACACACTTTACGTATCGCTCCACGCAACGATGTCTTGATCTTGCTGACCTGCCTATCACTGACTGTACTCTTTGATATGGTGCTCGCAGTGGGTGTTGGCCTGTTACTAGCGGCCGGCTTATTTATTAAGAGCATGAGTGATTTAACCGATACAGAAAGCATTGCCAGTAACGAGCACGAAATCCCTGATTTGCCAGACTCTGTTGCCGTCTATGCGATTCGTGGACCGTTGTTTTTTGGCGCTGCGGAAAAAGCCTTAAGCGTGCTGCGCAAATTTAACCCAGAGATCCGTGTGGTGATTATTGATCTGCGCGCCGTGCCGATGCTGGATATGACTGCATTAGCCGCGCTGAGTAACGTACTGATTGACTACCAAAAAAATGATATCGGTATTATATTTTTGGGCACGTCAGCTAAAGTGCGCCACAAAATGCGCCGCGCTGGCATTGGCTTAACCAATAGCAAATTATCCTATGTCAGCAGCCCAACGATGGCCCAAGTTCGAGCTTTGAGCTGGCTTGAGCCAGAAGACACACAACAAGATGACAACGATTCAATAGATGAATCACCGAGTACAGCGCCTTAACTCACTGAATGGGTGCCTGCAGCACCCTTTACATTTATGGTAAACTTGAGCCTATGAATATATACACTTCTCGCCCTTCTGTACTGTGCTTATCAGGCCACGACCCTGTTGGCGGTGCAGGATTGCAAGCGGATATCGAAGCGCTGATTGCGCAGAATTGCCACGCCACTCCTGTGATTACTGCGCTGACCATTCAAGACACTGTCAATGTCAGTGATTTTAAAATTCTTGATCATGATTGGGTGATAGCGCAAGCGCAGGCTATTTTGCAAGATATGCATATATCAGCCATCAAACTCGGCATGCTGGGCTCGCTGGAGATGGTTGACACAGTCGCCGAAATCATTCAAAAGCTGCCTGACACGCCCTTTGTCTGCGACCCCGTATTACGTGCGGGCGGTGGCGGTGCATTGGGTAAAGATGAAGTCGGTTATGCGCTGCGCTCTAAGCTGATGCCGCTGTCGACTATTGTTACACCCAACTTACCTGAAGCACGGATTCTTGCTGAACTGCCTAACGGCAGCGCTGATGAGTGCGCTGAAGTGTTACTCAAACATTGTCATCATCTGCTGATTACTGGCGGGCATGGCGATGAGCATGAAGTACACAACCGTCTATACTGTGCTGACGGCAGCACTCATACCTTTACCTGTGCTCGCTTACCTGGTGAATACCATGGCTCAGGCTGCACTTTAGCCAGCGCTTTGGCAGGTCGTTTAGCCTTAGGTCAAGAATTGATCAGCGCGGTTGAGTTTGCCTTAAATTACACTTGGCGCACTTTACGTGATGCTGAAGCCCCCGGACGCGGTCAATATATCCCGCGCCGCCTGCCTTTGGATTTTTGCCGCCCATGAGCCAAAAAACCCAGTCTCTGCGCGGCTTATATGCCATCACCGACTCAGCACTACTGGCTGACGGACGTCTTCTGCCTTACTGTGAAGCTGCACTGCGTGGCGGTGTAAAGCTCTTGCAGTATCGCGACAAATCGATTGATCACGCGCGGCGTCTTCAAGAAGCGCAGGCATTGCAAGCGCTTTGCAACACTTACAATGCACGCTTGATTATCAATGATGATGTTAACTTAGCGGCGCAGTTGGGTGTCGATCTACATATGGGCCAAGATGATGGCAGTTTGCTCAATGCACGCAAGCTACTTGGCCCACAGGCGATTATCGGTATCACCTGTCACGCTCAGTTAGAACTAGCTCAGCAAGCCGTCGAACACGGCGCTGACTATATTGCTTTTGGTCGTTTCTATGATTCACAGACCAAACCCGGCACTATTTTCGCCACCACTGAACTGCTGCAACAGGCACAACAGTTGCAGCGCCCAATCGTTGCTATTGGTGGTATTACTTTAGAAAACAGTGGCGTATTAATTGAACACGGCGCAGATATGCTTGCGGTGATTCATGGGTTATTTGCAGCTGATTCAGCGGCTATCGTTGAACAACGTGCGCGTGCCTTTAGCGCACTCTTTACAGATTAATTTTTTGCAGCGACAGGCTCTCTGCTTTTCTTAAATGAGGTTTTAAATGTCACGCTCAGCATCTCTTTTTGAACAAGCCCAGCAGCATATTCCAGGTGGTGTCAACTCACCTGTGCGTGCCTTTGCTGGCGTGGGTGGTACACCTTTATTCTTTAAACATGCCGCAGGCGCTTATGTTGTCGACGAAGACGATAAGCGTTATGTGGACTATGTCGGCTCATGGGGTCCAATGATTCTTGGACACAGCCACCCTGATGTACTCGATGCGGTCCGCGCTCAGCTCGAGCACGGCTTATCCTACGGTGCACCAACAGCGCTTGAAGTAGAAATGGCTGACCTAGTTTGCAGCTTAGTACCGTCCATGGATATGGTGCGTATGACCAGCTCCGGCACTGAAGCGACTATGAGTGCGATTCGTTTGGCGCGGGGTTACACCGGCCGCGATAGCATTATCAAATTTGAAGGTTGCTACCACGGTCACTCTGACAGCTTACTGGTTAAAGCAGGTTCAGGCGCACTCACTTTAGGCGTGCCCAGCTCACCGGGTGTACCTGCCGACTTTGCTAAGCACACCATTACCCTGCCCTTTAACGATATTGAAGCAGTTGCTGCTTATTTAGCTGACCACGGTAAAGATATCGCCTGCATTATTGTTGAGCCTGTGGCTGGCAATATGAACTGTGTGCCGCCGGTACCTGGTTTTCTCCAAGGTTTGCGTGAGCAGTGTGATAAGCACGGCGTGGTACTGATTTTTGACGAAGTGATGACCGGTTTCCGTGTGGCATTGGGCGGTGCGCAAGCGCTCTACAATGTAAAACCTGACTTATCAACCTTTGGTAAAATCATTGGCGGCGGTATGCCAGTCGGTTGTTTTGGTGGCAGCAAAGAAATCATGTCGCATATTGCACCATTGGGTCCTGTGTACCAAGCCGGTACTTTGTCAGGCAACCCATTAGCTATGGCAGCAGGTTTAACCACGTTGAAGCTGATCAGTCGCCCCGGCTTTCATGATGAAGTGACTGATTACACTGCACGTATGCTCAAAGGCTTACAGGAGCGTGCGGATGCTGCTGGCATTCCATTTACCACCACGCAAGCGGGCGGTATGTTTGGTCTGTACTTTACGGATCGTAAAAACATCACCAGCTTTGAAGATGCCACTAGCAGCAATGTTGAGCACTTTAAGCAGTTCTTCCACATGATGCTGGAAGGCGGTGTGTACTTAGCGCCAAGCGCCTTTGAAGCTGGCTTTACTTCAATTGCACTGGGTGACGCAGAACTAAAAATCACTCTCGACGCAGCAGAAAAAGCCTTTGCTAAAATGAAAGGCTAATAGCTCGCTGAGATATAAAAACGCCCGTTGATTCGGGCGTTTTTAATTGTGCTGGGATTGTATTTTAAAGACTACAAAGTTGACTGGTGATATATGTGCCTGTCGTACTGCGCGCTTAAGATTCATGCTACATATTTATCAGCAACATCAATATTCAAGAAGTGTCGCGCGAGTGACGCGGCAAGTGCAGCCATGGATGGCGAAACGCCCGAATTGGGCCAGGATGGCCCGTTGAGGGAAGAGCGACACTCGCGTGACACGCCAAGCACCGATGCCGGCAATACTTAGATATTGAGTCTAGTGCTGCAAAGTACAGGACTCAATAAACGCTCTTATGCAAGCGAGCAAGCTTGTCTTACTCATCAAGACGTTTAATCAAATCCGGAAGCTGTGAGATCTGGCTGAATTGCGCATCCGGTTCACGCTCACCGCTCCAAGCCTGACCTTCGGGATTAAACCAAATGGTACGCATACCCACTTGTTGAGCACCAAAAATATCATCATGCGGATGATCACCAATATGAATACTGTGCCCAGGTTTAACTTGCGCACGCGCTAAAGCGGCCAGAAACACTTGTGGCTCAGGTTTAGCGACACCGAGCATATCGGCATTTAAAGCAAAGGAAAAATACTCACCCAGCCCAACACGGCGCACATCGGCATTACCATTACTTAATGCACCCAACATATACTGACGATGCAATTGCTCTAAGGTCGGCACAACATCAGCAAAAAACTCAACATTTTGCCGCGCGGCCAAAAACACTTGAAACGCCTGCTCAGCCATCTCATGCGCCTCACGCATGGCATAACCTGACTGCAATAAAGCACGTAATAACACCTGATAACGTAACTCACTGACACGGCGATCCAACTCAGGTTGCTGCTGCACCACTTCGCTGCGCAATTGCTGCAAACGCTCTGCTGTTAAAGCACCCAGATCGACAGCATGATCTGCTAACCAAGCGCGCAAAGTATTGTCAGCAGCAACAATAACTGGTTGCACAGACCACAAAGTGTCATCCAAATCAAAGGTGATTAAACGAATACTCATTCTGTTGGTTTACGCCTCGCTCGTGGGTGCGCCTGATCATAGACTTGCGCTAAATGTTGAAAATCCAAATGGGTATAAATTTGCGTTGTACTGATATCCGCATGCCCTAACAACTCTTGCACGGCACGCAAATCATGAGACGACTCAAGAATATGACTGGCAAAGGAGTGCCTTAACATATGCGGATGCAAATGCTGCCCCAGATCTCGTACTCCGGCTTGGCGCACACGCTCACGCACTAACTGCGGACTCATACGCCGACCCCGTACACCGATAAACAGTGCCTGATCGTGCGACTTAACCTGCCCGCGTACCGTCAACCAATGCTCGATAGCGGCGACGGCTTTACTGCCCACCGGCAACATCCGCTGCTTATTACCTTTACCCAGTACTACAACTAAACCTTGTGCCAAATCGATATCGGCAATATTTAAGCCCACCAATTCAGAGAGACGTAAACCAGAGGAATAGAGTAATTCTAAAATAGCGTGATCACGGCAAGCGGCAAAATCATCTGCCACAGGACTATCGAGCAACTGCTGAGCCCGATCCACGTCCAAGACTTTAGGTAGTTTGCGCGGTCCTTTCGGTGGGCGGATGCCTGCTGCTGGATCGTGCTGGCAAACACCCTCACGGATTAAATAAGCATACAAACCACGTACGGCTGATAGTAAGCGCGCAATACTGCGTCCCGATAAGCCACCCTTATAAAGCTGGGCCACCAGTTCACGCAAGTGTGCCACCTGCAGATCACCCCAACTGTCTAAACCTTGCAGCTTGGCAAAGTCTAAAACTTTAGCTAAATCAGTGCGATAAGCACTTAAGGTATGCACTGAGACTTGGCGTTCAACCTGCAAGTACCCAGTAAAAGCAGCCAATTTAACCTGCATGCACACCTCTCTCGACAGTCACTTATTTAACCGCTCGCAATGAAGCCAACATCGTCGGTAATAAACGCGCCAGCACATCTGCTAGATAGGTTAAAAACAAGGTATCCATCGAACTGCTGTAATGCTGTTGATCATCACTGCCAACCGCCAGCACGCCCTGCATACCTTGATGCTCTAAGGTCACGACCGCAGCTGACTTAATATGATCCGCTTGCTCCTGACCAAACAAGAAGGCTAATTCACTTGGACGCAGTACGCCGCAAAACGCTTTACCGCCGACCAACAAGCCACCAATATGCTGCTGCGCTAACTTTAATGTTGTGCTGCGACCGACACTGATCGGCTTATCACTAAAGAGCGTCAATCCAGCAAAAGACACATTAAATGAATGGCGCAAACTATCATCCACGACGCCGACTAACTCATCGACCGTTTGCGCATCCAGCATTTCTAAAACAAGACGTCTGACTTTATCAAACAGGCGATCATTATCACGCGCCACATCCAGCAAATGAGTTAAACGCTGACTCATTTCGGTATTACGTTCACGCAATACCAGCATCTGTCGCTCAACCAATGAAATAGCACTGCCACGCACATGCGGAATGCTCATCTGCGTCAGCAACTCATCTTGACCTTTAAAAAAATCAGGATGCGCTTTGAGATACGCAGTCACCTGTCTTTTTGTTAATGCCGGTTTAGCTTTCTTTGGGATACTCATATACGAATTTGCCCTTCATAAACACGGGTTGCCGAGCCAGTAAAATAGATATGTTGATCATGCTCTGAACTCTCGACCCAAGCACGTGCCGTACCGCAGACAGACTCAATATGCACTTGTTTATTGACCCAGCCTTGTTCGATTGCCAGCACTGCCGCCGCGCATAATCCATAGTGAAAACTATCGACAATGCCTGAACCAGGCTGCCAGGCCAACACCCTAAGGTTATTTTGATCTTGCACTTGCACTGCTGTCACCAGCGTATCGCTGGGCAAGTAAGGATGCAGTGCTAAATGCTCCGCCAGTTCAGCTATTGGCACATGCTGTACATCAGCCACACGCAATACGGCATGCGTACCGTTCATCGACAATATGGAAAACTCAGTATCCAGTCGCCAACCCAAGGGTTGATCAGAACAACGGGGTACAGCGATAGGTTCGCCCACAGATTTAGGACGCAGCAAGGGTACAGATACAGAACCATCGGCATGCACCTGCACATCAATCACCGCATGCCGTAACTCAACACGCATCTGTGCTTTAGAAATCAAGCGTTTATCTGCCACTAAGCGCGCCACACAGCAGACATCACTGGCAAGCCAATCAACTTCAGCACCGTTCTCATCGAATATACGGCAACTGAAGTCAACATCTGGATGCTGCGGCACCTCAATCAAGGCTAAGCGTTGAAAACCAACACCTGAACGACGATCACTCCAAGCACGCATATGCTGCGGCTGGATATAGGCATACTGACTGATTAAGTCGAGCACCATTAAGTCATTGCCCAAGCCATGCATTTTGGTAAAACGCAACAGCATGTCAGGACTCCGGCAATAAACTTTCGTGAGCGAATAACTCTTCTATGGTTTCACGTCGACGGACCAGGTGTGCCTGTTCGCCATCCACCACCACTTCAGCAGCGCGACCGCGACTGTTGTAGTTAGAACTCATCACAAAGCCATACGCACCTGCTGAACACAGCGCCAGCAAATCACCTTCGGCTAACGTCATATCACGTTCTTTGGCTAAGAAATCGCCAGTTTCACACACTGGACCCACAATGTCATAGCAATGTGTAGCGCCAGTGCGCGGTTTCACCGCCTGCACATCCATCCATGCCTGATACAGTGCCGGACGCAACATGTCGTTCATCGCCGCATCAACAATGGCAAAATCTTTATGTTCAGTATGTTTTAGGTATTCAACCTGAGTCAGCAGCACACCCGCATTGGCAACAATATAACGGCCCGGCTCAAACACTAAAGCTAAATCACGACCTGCAACGCGCGCGCGTACTGCCGCCATATACTCACCGGCACAGGGTGGCTGTTCATCTTGATAACGCACACCGAGACCGCCACCCAAATCCAAGTGACGAATGGTAATACCGTGCTCAGCCAAACGATCCACCAACACCAAAACACGATCCAGCGCATCTAAAAACGGCTCGAGCGTGGTCAGTTGTGAACCAATATGGCAATCGACACCTTTAATCTCAATATGGCTTAAAGTCGCCGCATGCTGATAAACAGATTCAGCAATATTGATATCAATACCAAATTTATTGTCTTTTAAACCGGTGGAAATATACGGGTGAGTTCCTGCATCCACATCGGGATTAACGCGTAAAGAGACCGGTGCAATAACGCCCATTTGCGCAGCAACATCCTGCAAACGATCGAGCTCATCCACTGACTCAACGTTAAAGCAGTGCACGCCCACTTCAAGTGCGCGCTGCATTTCTTCACGGGTTTTACCCACGCCAGAAAACACCATGCGCTCAGGCAAACCACCGGCAGCTAACACACGCTCCAACTCACCGACCGAGACAATGTCAAAACCAGCGCCTAAACGCGCCAGAATATTTAACACGGCAATATTTGAGTTGGCTTTCACCGCAAAGCACACAAGATGCTCTACACCTTGTAAACCATCGGTATAACTGCGGTACTGCGCTTCAATATGCGCACGTGAATAAACATAAGTGGGCGTGCCAAACTGCTGAGCAATCGCCGATAAGGCAACCTGCTCAGCGTGCAGCTCACCGTTTTGATATGTAAACGCTTGCATGTGGTTCTCCTTAGAGTTCATAGCGGTCTTTGCGGTGTTCATGTGCAGCTTTCTCATCATCGGGATGATACAGCCCACCTTTTTGGCCGCAGCCTGCTAAGCCCAATAAAATAACCGTTAATGCAATAAACGGAAGCACGATACGCTTCATAACAAACCCTTCGTAAAAAACTATATATGCATTGAGTATACCGACCCCTCATAATCTTGCCTATGCGCAGATAGGCCAGTGCACTAGGATAGTCGTGAAAAAGACGTATTATTGTTTATCAATGCACAACCCCTTTCATTTGCACACCGTATTTAGCCATTAGACACTATAAAGGAGCTCTCAATGAGCCTGAGCAATAGCCAATTCCATGACCTGATCGATGCCACGCAAAGAAATCTTGAAGATATTATTGATGACAGTGATGCCGACATTGATATTGAAAATAGCGCTGGGATCTTAACCCTGACCTTTGAAAATAAGCACCAGATGATTATCAGCCGCCAAGAGCCGCTGAAACAACTCTGGCTAGCCGATCGCAGCGGTGGATTTCACTTTGATTATGACAACGCAACAGCGCAATGGCGTTGTGTTAGCAATCAACGCGCATTGGCCGATATGCTGGGCGAGATTTTACAGGCACACACTCAACTGAGCTTTGACTTAAGCAGTCTGTAATATCCAAGCTTTATATAAAAAAGCACTTCGACGCATTAATGTAAACATAGATTTTAGACATAAAAAAACCTCGCGATGGCGAGGTTTTTTTACTTTACAGCAATATTAATCAGCTGATAAAACAGTCAGCACCGCTTGCGCATGGGCTGCAGTTTCAAGACCTAAGCTGGTTAAGTAACCGCCATCATCTTGACTGATTAAGCCTTTTTCAAACAAACGCTGTGCAGCTGCAACACGCTCAGCACCAGCTGAACTGTGCACCTTAATACCATCTTGCGTGCTGTCTAGGTTGTATAAACATAATACTTCAAGTTCAGCTACAACTTCAGGGGTCAAGGACATATGTATTCCACCGTTAGGTTAGGTCATAAAGGACTTGCGTAACAACGACTGAAAGCTTTTAAGAAGCATCCGGCAGTTGCGGTAATGCACGTAATGCACGTTCGTAAGCGACCATATCAAAGGCATGATCTGCCTCCAACATATCACTGATTTGCCACGCTAAAACTTGCGCCATCAGCTGCACAATCTCTTCGCGTGTATGGCCCACTAAAGTCAGCTTATTAAACACCGGCTGCACAAAAGGTGGCTGCTGAGCGGCCAGTTGATTTTCAATCGCTTCAAGCAACTGACTTTCAACCAATTCATCTTCAGCTTTTTCATCAAGCTCTTCGAGCTCTGCTACAGGTGATTCTACAACAACATCCGGCTGCACGACTGCTGCAGAGGTGTCATCACACTCACCTGCCGGTACACCGCCACCCTCATCAAGCTGACACAGCATGCAATCATCTGCATCACCTTGATTGGTTTCCACATAACGTACCTTGCGAGTGGCTGAAGAGCGATCCGCCGATACTTGATAACGTAAATCTCTCGGTTTATCCGTCACGCTAACCTCCAAAATCATCAACTCAATCGCAGGACTACTGTGCTGAGCGACTGCTTAGTAATTTACGTCCACGCTGCACCGCAGCATGCACTTGTGCAGGCGCAGTACCGCCAATATGGTTACGCGCATTGACTGAACCTTCTAAGGTCAACACATCAAATACATCGTCACCAATTTCAGTACTGAACTGCTGTAACTCAGCCAACGTCATTTGCGCTAAGTCTTGACCCGTTTTCACGCCATAACCGACCGCATGGCCAACAATTTCATGGCAATCACGGAACGGTAAACCTTTACCAACAAGATAGTCAGCTAAGTCAGTGGCGGTTGAGAAACCACGCAATGCTGCTTCACGCATCATCTCTTGCTTAGGCACAATCGCTGGCACCATATCAGCAAAGGCACGCAAACTATCGCGCAAGGTGTCAGCTGCATCAAACAGTGGCTCTTTATCTTCTTGGTTATCTTTGTTGTAGGCCAATGGCTGACCCTTCATCAAAGTTAACAAGCCCATCAATGCACCAAATACACGACCGCTTTTACCGCGGACTAACTCAGGCACATCAGGGTTTTTCTTTTGCGGCATAATAGAGCTACCGGTGCAGAAACGATCCGGCAGATCAATAAACTGAAACTGCGCTGAGGTCCACAATACCAACTCTTCAGAGAAGCGTGATAAGTGCATCATGGCGATGCTGGCTGCGGCACAAAACTCAATCGCAAAGTCACGATCGGAGACGCCATCCAGCGAGTTGCCAGAGATCTCTTCAAAGCCCAACAATTCACAGGTCAGTTCGCGATCAATCGGGTAAGTGGTACCGGCTAATGCTGCGCTGCCTAATGGCATACGGTTGGTACGTTTACGGCAATCAATCAGACGCTCGTAGTCACGCGACAGCATTTCAAACCATGCCATCATATGGTGACCAAAAGTCACTGGCTGTGCAGTTTGCAGGTGAGTAAAGCCCGGCATAATGGTTTCTGCATGATTTTGAGCCAAACCCAACAAACCATCTTGTAAGCGCGTTAACTCAGATAAAATCAAATCAATTTCATCACGTAACCACAGACGAATATCTGTCGCTACTTGGTCATTACGGCTGCGACCGGTGTGCAATTTCTTACCGACAATACCGACCTGCTCAGTCAGACGTGCTTCGATATTCATATGCACATCTTCGAGCTCGGTGCTCCAGACAAACTGACCGCTTTCGATTTCTTTTTCAATCGACTGCAAACCAGCGATCACAGTGTCGCGTTCGTCTTCAGTTAAGACACCGACTTTAGCCAGCATGGTTGCGTGGGCAATCGAGCCCATAATGTCATGACGGTAGAGACGCTGATCAAAATCCACTGACGCGGTAAAACGCGCGACAAATGCATCAACCGGCTCACTAAAACGGCCGCCCCACGACTGATTGGTTTTCTCGTTGCTCATTAACGTCTGCCCAGCTTAACAATAAAAGATATGCACATAATAACAGGATGACACAGGGTTATGCCGCCCCTGCTTTAATTATCTATACCATTGTGTTTAAGCCAGCCGATTAGACGTACTAAAGGCAAGGCACCGCTTTGCCTGGCCACTTCTTTACCGTTACGGAACAAGATCAAACTTGGAATGGAGCGCACGCCCAATTCACCAGAGAGCGCCGCATGCGCTTCACTATCCAACTTACCGAAACGGCACTGAGTGCTCAGTTGTGCGGCAGCTTGGCTAAAAATCGGCGCAAATTGACGGCAGGGTCCACACCAACTGGCCCAGACATCCACCAATAACGGCACATCGCCTTTGCTTTGTTTGCTAAAGGTTGCCGCGTCCAAATCAAAGGCCGTATCGACAAAAATCGGCTTTTTACATGAGCCACATTGTGGCTGCTCGGCCCGCTTCTCGTTTGGAATACGATTTAAAGTGGCGCAATATGCGCAAGGAACAACAATTGAGTCAGTCATTTTCATATCCTTTTTAATTCAACATGACAATACTTTACCCAATCATGAACTGTCTAGACCAGTCTTCACTGCGAATCATTTGCCAGTTGATGTTTCTTCGACTACAACGTGAGCTATAAGCAACACAAAATTTACAGCATGGAGGCTGTCAATTATGCATGCACAACGCGCTTTTACCTTAATTGAAATGCTCATTGTGCTGACCTTACTGGCTATTTTCGCACAAATGGCAGTTCCATCATTACAGGATTTTATAGAACGTAATCGACAACAAGCCTTATTCGATCAGGTATCGCGCGCAATCTATAACGCACGCACCTATGCAGTCACCCATCGAGTGCAAGTCGAGTTATGCGCCAGCAGTGACGGTGTAACCTGCGATCAGGACTGGTCACAAGGCTGGCTATTACACGAAATGGACCAAACAGAACCCATTGCAGTGACTCAACTTAATAATAAGCAGCAACAACTGCACTGGAGTGGTTTTAGACCCCGAATACGTTTTAATAGCGCGGGCATCAGTCCAACCAGTAACGGGCGATTTTACAGCTGCTCTAAGCAAGAAATCAGCTGGCAACTGATTCTTAATCGCCAAGGACGCTTACGCACAGCAAACACTACAGAAAATAGCGCACAGATCGCACGCTGCAACTGATTAACCTTGAACAACACTTGCCGCGCAGCACCGCAACAGGTAACACTGCTATTATGAGCACATTAAATAACAGTACCGATGATTTTTTTGTACCCGAGCTCTGCCAAGCAGAAGCCTTGCTGGGGCTGATTATATTGGCTGAGTTGCTGGTGTTTGTCTTGGTGCTGGCGGAGCCCATTACAGAGCATTTTGACTGGGTACGCTTAGCCCTCACCTCGCTTTTTGTGCAGTGGATTGCTTTATTATCCACCGCTGTACTGTGCCGTGCCCGCCCCTATTTAATACGCCTGTCTATTAGCAACGCTGTGCTGATTATTTGCACGCTGGTACTGTGTTTAACCCTGCTCTGCACAGCCATCGCTGAACACTTCTATTTAACTGATAATTTATCGAGTGAAACACGCACATATTTATATCTGCGCCATGGCTTTATCAGCTTAATTATATGCACACTGCTACTGCGTTATTTTTATTTACAAGGCCAATGGCGACGCCAGCAACAAGCTGAACTCGAAGCGCGCATACAAGCTTTACACGCGCGTATCCAACCGCACTTTTTATTTAACAGCCTGAACAGTATTGCCAGTTTAATTGCTTCACATCCAGACCAAGCAGAAGATGCCGTCTTGGATTTATCTGATTTATTTCGTGCCAGCTTAGCCAAGCCCAACGCACTATCAACTTGGCGCGATGAACTCGCATTGGCAAAACAATACCTATCAATTGAACAATACCGCCTCGGCACACGTCTATATCTAGACTGGCAGATTGACGATATCCCCAGTGATCTACCTATACCGCACTTAACCTTGCAGCCACTGTTAGAGAATGCGGTGATTTATGGCATCCAACCCAGCATTCAAGGCGGCCGTATTGAAGTCAAAGCAATGTATTTAAACGGGATATTTACACTTCAAGTCAGTAACCCGTTTTTGCTAAATAACAGTTCCAGTAACCCACGAGGAACACGCTTAGCATTGAACAATATTGAAGCACGCCTTAAAGCCATCTTTGGCTCAGAAGCGCGCCTATCTATACAACAACAATTGGATCGTTACACCACTCGTCTGAGCTATCCCTGCTCTAGACCCTCAGCAGAGGCGCACAAACAAGATGAAGATCTTAATCGCTGATGATGAGCCTTTAGCTCGCGAACGCTTAGCTCGATTGCTAAAACATATACCCAGCCACGAGGTACTTGAGCCCAGTGCTGAAAACGGCTACCAAGCATTAGAGCTGATTGCACAACTAAAGCCCGATATTGTGCTGCTGGATATAAGTATGCCGGGCCTTGATGGCCTGCAAGTGGCAGCGCAACTCTGTGAGTTGAGTGATGCGCCGGCGGTGATTTTTTGTACCGCACATAATGAATATGCACTGCAGGCATTTGCAGTCAGCGCCACAGACTATTTAGTTAAACCCATCCGCTTAGAACAACTGCAAGCCGCTTTAGATAAAGCACAACGTCTGAGTCGTGTGCAGTTAGCTGCGTTAGCACGAGCACCCGCCAACGTGAATGCAGCACGCACACATCTCAGTGCGCGCAGTCATAAAGGCCTTGAGCTGATTCCAATTGATGGTGTGATTCACTGCGTGGCAGATAACAAATATGTCACGGTGCGTCATCTGCAAGGCGAAACCTTGCTGGATGAATCACTTAAATCACTGGAAGATGAATTTCCCGAACGCTTTGTACGCATCCATCGTAATGCTTTGGTCAGCCGCCGTTATATTGAACGTTTGCAGCGTTGCACCAGTGGGCCTTACGAGCTCTATCTGCGCGGTCTTAACGATCCCCTGACCGTCAGCCGTCGTCATGTTGCAGCAATACGCAAACTGATGGAGACGCTCTAACATTTAGCACAATCTTGCTTGCGCACATAAGGCAAGGCGGCGCTGTGCCTGTTATCATCAACATAATATACACCAACACTTTTGGATCATAATTATGTCTTTGATTGAAGAACCTGTAACAGAACTGCGCATTGCCACCCGCAAAAGTGCTTTAGCACTCTGGCAGGCCGAGTTTGTTAAAGCCGAACTTGAAGCAGCACACCCTGGTCTCACAGTGACTTTAGTGCCTATGGTCAGTCGCGGTGATCAGCTGCTTGACTCTCCTTTAGCTAAAATTGGTGGTAAAGGCCTGTTCGTAAAAGAACTGGAGCATTCTTTACTGGCCAAAGAAGCCGATATCGCTGTGCATTCAATGAAAGATGTACCTATGGCATTTCCTGAAGGCCTCGGTTTGTACTGCATTTGTGAGCGTGAAGATCCGCGCGACGCCTTTGTCTCAAACACATACGCTAACATCGCGGAACTGCCACACGGCAGCATCGTTGGTACCTCAAGCCTGAGACGCCAAGCGCAAATTCTTGCGCAGCGCCCCGATCTCATCGTTAACTTTTTACGTGGCAACGTGAATACCCGTCTAGCTAAGCTGGATGCCGGTGAATACGACGCTATTATTCTTGCTGCCGCGGGTTTACTGCGCTTAGGCTTTGCTGATCGTATTCGTAGCAGCCTCGATGTGAGCCTGCACTTACCGTCCGGTGGCCAAGGTGCCGTTGGTATCGAATGCCGCAGTGATGATGCCGCCATTCATGCTTTATTAAAGCCTCTGCACCACCTTGATACCACCTACCGCGTCACCGCAGAACGTGCGCTGAATAAGCACCTTAATGGTGGTTGCCAAGTGCCGATTGCGTGCTATGCCGTCTTAGAAGGTGATCAATTGTGGCTGCGCGGTTTTGTCGGCCAACCTGATGCATCAACATTATTGTATGCAGAAAAACGTGCGCATAAAGATGAGGCTGAAGCCTTGGGTGTTGCTGTTGCTGAAGACTTACTCGCGCAAGGTGCTGGAGAAATCCTCGCTGTTCTGTTTGCACAAGAGACGCCAGTCACGTGACACAGTGGCGCGTATTGATTACTCGACCCACAGCGGACAGCGCAGTACTGGCTGCGCTGTTGGCCGAGCAGAATATCTATAGCAACAGCTTACCGCTGCTTGAGATCCAAGCGTTGCCAGAAACACCGGCGCAACGCTCGTTGGTCTATAACTTGGATCAATACTGTGCTGTTATTGTGGTTAGCAAACCCGCAGCACTGCTGGGTATTGAACGCATTGACCTGTACTGGCCACAACCTCTGGCTGAGCAGCAATGGTTTAGTGTCGGTGCTGGCACTGGACGCATACTCGATGACTACGGTTTGCCGGTCAGTTGGCCTGAGCACGGTGATGACAGCGAAGCGTTATTAGCGCTGCCCAAATTTATAGAAACGATCAATCAAGACGATGCACGTGTATTAATTATGCGCGCCGATGTCGGTCGTGACTTTCTAGCCGAGCAATTACAACAGCGCGGCGTACAGGTCGACTTTTTACCACTGTATTGCCGACGTTTACCGGTTTATCCTACAGGTACACTGGTTAAACGTATCCAACAAGAACAACTCAATGGCCTTGTTGTCAGTAGCGAACAAGGTCTACGCCACTTAATTGAACTCGCTGGAGAGGCCTGGCCGCAACTGGCCTCTTTAGCCTTATTTGTGCCCAGCCCTCGCGTTGCCCAAATCGCCCGAGAGCTCGGTGCTCAGCGTGTTATTGATTGTCGAGGCGCTAGCAATCAAGCTGTATTAAACGCCTTGAACGCACATGCCGCACCAACAGCATAAGGATTGAATCATGACCCAACCTGCAGAAAAGCCCGACGCAAAAACGGATATAACAGATAACAACACATCATCCTCAAGCGCAGCGCCAACCGTAGAAAAAGCACAGCCCGACGCCCCTAAAACGGGTTCATCTGGCAAAGGCTTGGCGGTGCTTGCCTTACTCTTTGGTCTAGGTGGACTCGGAGCTGGGGTCTGGAGCGTTATGCAAATCCAAGCAGCAGATGATCTATCGCTGCAGCAGCAACAACAGCTCTCAAGCATGCTGGCACAAACAGCTGACTTAGCTGAGCGTGAGCAACAGCTCAGCGCACAAATTGCACGTATGCCTTCTGCAGCACAACTACAGCAAGGCCGCGAGCTTGTGGGCAGCGTACAAGCTGAGCAACAATTACTCTCGCAGCGCTTGGAAACCATTTTAGGCGCCAGCCGTCAAGATTGGCGTTTGGCTGAAGCTGAGCACTTACTGCGTATGGCCAGTTTGCGTTTAAGTGCTTTGCACGACACCAACAGTGCCGGTTTTTTACTGCAAGCCGCTGACCATATTTTAATGGAACAAAATGATCCAGCAGCTTTTGCTGCTCGTGAGCAATTGGCGCACAGCATCACGGCATTGCGCAGCGGTGGTTCATTAGACCGCACCGGCCTCTTTGTAAAACTTGGCGCCTTATATCAACAAGCCAATCAGCTGACCGATTTAGCCCCTGAGTTTATTAGCATCCAAGGCCAACCCTCTGCTGCTAAAGTCGATGGTGCGGGTCGCCTTGCTCAATGGTGGGAAAGTATTTCACGCTATGTACGCATCGACTTTAACGCCAGCGAACAAGTTCAGCCGTTACTCGCAGGACAAAGCTTAACTCAGGTGCGCTTAGCTTTAGGCTTAGCTCTTGAGCAAGCGCAGTGGGCTGCACTCAATGGTGCTGAAGCGGTGTATCAACAAGCCTTGCAGCAAGCTCTGGATATTCTTGATGCGCACTTTAGTACTGAAGATAGCAAAGTGGGCAACCTCAGAGCACAAATCAGCGAGTTGCATGAACAAAAAGTCCGTCAAGAATTGCCTGACTTAAACGCTGCGCTGACCACTTTGCAGGCCTATATTAATAGGCGCTCAGCACCACAAGAATCTGATACCGAGGAGGCCAACTGATTATGAAACGGACCTACCTTATTTTGCTCGCTGTCGTGGCCTGTGCAGCAGCACTGGGCATGTTTATCGTCGAACATACCGGCTATGTACTGATTTCTTGGAAATCATTTCGCTATGAATCCAGCCTATGGATGTTTCTTGCCGTGCTCGCTGGAGTCTTAGCGATTCTCTACGGCTTGCGTACTCTGATTAAAATGACGTTGATTTCGACTGGCCTAGTCAATCCCTGGTCACGACGCAACCAAAGCCGCCGCTTGCGCCTCGCTGCTGAGCAAGGCATTTTAGATCTAGCACAAGGCAACTGGAAAAATGCCTTACGTCATCTGCGCCGTGCAGCTGATGGCGAAGCCAAGCCTCTGGTGTACTTATTGGGTGCAGCCAATGCTGCAGAAAAGTTAGGTTATAGCGAAGAAGCCGATCAGTTGCTTGAACAAGCGTTAATCAAACAACCCAGTGCCGAAGTCGCCATTGCCCTGACTCATGCTGACTTACAGTTGCAGCGTGCAGATGATGTTGGCGCGCAAGAAACCCTGCAAGCCATGCATGAACTGCACCCACAACACACTGAAGTGCTGTTGCGCTTACAAGCGTTATTGCGCCAACGTCAGGACTGGTCAGCCTTAATTGGTTTATTACCGGCCTTACGCAAGTGCAAGCGCTTTACCCCAGAGCAACTACAAAGTATTGAATATCAGGCTTGGTCAGGCCGACTCAATACCATCTGCACACTCAAACAAGACCCGCAACTGGCGCTCAAATCATTAGAGACAGCATGGCAAGAGCTCTCCAGCAAACTGCGTCATGACCCACAATTGATCGCAGCATACGCTGCTGAATTGCTACGTCTAAGTGCCCATGAACAGGCTGAGTCATTGCTGCGCCACGCGCTAAAAAGTAGCTTAGACGATGAGTTAATCGATCTCTACGGCCGCGCCCAAGCCCAAGATACAGCTAGGCAGCTGAAACTGGCAGAAAGCTGGCTTAAGCAAGCACCTGACAACGCCATACTGCTGCGTGCTTTAGGACGTTTAAGCCTACGCAATAAGCTCTGGGGCAAGGCGCGTGATTACTTTGAAAGCAGCTTACGCCAGCATCGCCAAGCGCATACCTGTGCGGAGTTAGCGCGCTTACTCAATCACCTGGGTGAGACACAGCGCAGTAATGAATTATTTGCTGAAAGCTTTCAGTTACTTGAGCAAGCGTTACCCGCTTTACCACAGCCGACCCTGCAGAAAAACACTGCATCGGCCTAAGAGTGAGTCGCTTACGGCGTGTTAGCTGATCCCTGACACGTCGTCTGACTTAACAAATCACAGATCACTGCGACGCTATTGCCCACTTTTAACTCAACGCTGACTGCAATACCGAGGAATTCTCATGCAATTACCCGCGACGCGCACTTTGTTTTTATTAGCTTTTCTAGGCTGTTTAGGGATGATTGCTGCCGCTTTATACTTAGAGCATATCGTCGGCTTAGAGCCCTGCCCGCTATGTCATGTGCAGCGTTTAGCTTTGCTACTCTTTGCCGTGGTCTGCTTAGTGGCAACGCTGCACAATCCCGCCCGACTCGGTCAGCGTATCTATGCTCTATTCGCGATGCTGGCAGCTGCACTGGGCATTGCTACGGCAGGTCGACAAATTTGGCTGCAAGGCTTACCTGAAGATCAACTGCCTTCATGCCTACCACCGATGGAATTTATGCTTGAAGCATTTCCGTTGCAAGAAATTATTAGCAAGATGCTGCACGGCACCGCAGATTGTGCTGCTATCGACTGGACTTTACTGGGGTTAAATATTGCACAACTGAGCATGATCAGTTTTATTGCAATGTGCACATTATGCTTGTTTATACTGCTGCGTAAAAGCTCAAGTACTGCCGTAGGCATCTAGCGCGAAGTGATGCATTAACACAGGGCTGGAGCAGAATGCCCAAGCCCTGTGTTAGAGGTTAACAACTACTCTTTTAGCGGAATCATACGCGGTGCAATCATATTCTCTGGACGTAAGATATCTGCCAGTAACTCATCATCCAGCAGTTGCTCTTCACGCACTAACTCCAATACACCACGACCACTTTCCAATGCTGACTTAGCGATGCGCGTAGCATTGTCATAGCCGATGTAAGGGTTCAGCGCAGTAATCAAACCAATGGAATGCTCCATCAGCGTGCGGCAACGCTCTTCATTGGCGGTAATACCCACCACACAATGCTCACGTAGCATATCCATCGAGCGACGCAGTAAACGAATCGAGTCAAACATCTTCCACGCGATTAATGGCTCCATCACGTTGAGCTGCAACTGCCCTGCTTCTGCGGCTAAAGTCAGTGATAAGTCATTACCAATCACTTCATAGGCCACTTGACTGACCGCTTCAGGAATCACTGGGTTGACCTTACCCGGCATAATTGAACTACCCGGCTGACGCGCTGGCAGATTGATTTCGTTAATACCCGTACGAGGACCACTGGACAATAAACGCAGGTCATTACAGATTTTTGATAACTTAACTGCGGTGCGCTTAAGCATCCCAGAGAAGAGAACAAAAGAGCCCATATCCGAGGTTGCTTCGATTAAGTCTGGCGCAGCTTTAATTGGGTAACCACAAATCGCAGCCAAACGCTCAACCGCAATACCTTGGTAACGTGGATCCGCATTAATACCCGTACCAATCGCTGTACCACCGAGGTTAACCGGCGAGAACAAATCATTGGCTAACAGTCTTAAACGGTTTAAGTCTTCATTTAAGTTAGCAGCAAAGGCTTTAAACTCTTGGCCCAACGTCATCGGTACCGCATCTTGCAATTGAGTACGACCCATTTTCAGCACATGCGAAAACTCATCGCCTTTCTCAGCAAACGCAGCAATCAAACGCTCTAAACTGACCAGCAAATCATTATGACCTAAGAGCAAACCCACACGAATCGCGGTTGGGTACGCATCGTTAGTCGATTGCGCCATATTCACGTCATTGTTGGGGTGCAAAAAGCTGTATTCGCCTTTTTCTTTGCCCATCGTTTCAAGCGCTATGTTGGCAATCACTTCGTTGGCGTTCATATTAGTCGAAGTACCAGCACCGCCTTGGATCATATCGACAATAAACTGGTCGTGATGTTTGCCTTCAACCAACTGAGTGCAGGCTGCAGTAATCGCCTTATGCTTAGCATCGCTGAGATAACCCAGCTCATGGTTCGCATCAGCAGCAGCCTGTTTGACCATGGCTAATGCGCTGACAAAGTTTGGATAGTGCGATAACGGCACACCCGACAGGTGAAAGTTATGCATAGCCCGCAGCGTCTGGATACCGTAATAGGCATCCTTGGGGACCGGCAAAGAGCCTAATAAATCATGTTCAGAACGAAACGCTGTTGCCGTCATAGGTCATACACCCCTCTTAACAAAACCATTATTAAATTATTGAATATGCAAATTTTAGGCTTTTCACGCTTCTAAAGCGAACCTTGTATGCATGCAAACTGCGACATAGTGACCTAGCAAAAGGTGTGGATAACTCTGAGGGCAGTCTGTGCAGTATTTTATTTGTTTATATTATTCACTGAAAAAGCACGGTAAACCACTGATTTCATACACTTTTAACCTATTATCTCAGCAACAATCACTTTCAGTGCACAACAGCATCCTGTGGATAACTCTGTGCACTATCAGCCACAACTTCTATTCAGCTGTTGTTTTATCATCGTCTTCAACCATATCCAGCTCAGCAATACTGCGTAAACGTTCAACGACCTTAGCGTTAATTGATTCAGCTGGGAAACTATTATCCGCATCGGCACATCCCGCCTCTTCACCACTGAGCAGGTGTAAGGCTTGATCGACATGGCTCACCGCATAAATATGAAACTGGCCATCACGCACAGCGTCAACCACCGCTTCTTCTAATAATAAGTTAATGATATTAGAGCGCGGAATAATAACACCCTGCTCGCCGGTCAAACCACGCGTCTGACATAAACGGAAGAACCCTTCGATTTTCTCATTAACGCCACCCACAGCCTGCACTTCACCAAACTGATTAATCGATCCAGTAATCGCAAACGACTGTTTAAGCGGTGTGCGTGATAAAGCAGAAATCAACGCACAGACTTCACCCAACGAGGCACTGTCGCCATCGACATAACCATAGGACTGCTCAAGCGCAATACTGGCAGAAATAGCCAATGGAAATTCTTGTGCATAGCGGCTGCCCAAATAGCCGGTGAGAATCATCACACCTTTAGAGTGAATCGACTGACCTAAACTCACTTCGCGTTCAATATCCACAATGCCGCTACTACCCGGATAAACGGAAGCCGAAATACGCGCTGGCACACCAAAGGTTGTATCACCAACAGCCAACACAGTTAGACCATTACACTTGCCGACCGCCGCACCTTGCGTATCAATCAAAATCACACCGGACAACATATCATCCATAATGCGCGCTGAAACTCGACCGGTGCGAGTCATACGTGCAGCAATCGCAGACTTTACATGTTCAGCATCAGTACACTCGGCACCGGCCGCATTACGGAAGAAGTCTGCTTCACTGATCACTTGAAATAAATCAGCCAGACCTGCAGAAATACGTTCTTGATGCTCAGCCATACGCGCACTGTAACGGGCTAAATAGCGAACGGCATCAGCCGTCAGCGGTGCCATATGTTCTTCTCTGGCACGCTTACAGATCAACTGAGCAAACTGGATTAAGGTGTCGTCAGTCAGTCTAATGTCTTCATCAAAGTCGACCAACATGCGAAACATCTCCTGAAAATCAGGATCGATATCTTGCAATGCGTAATACAACTCACGCGAACCAATCACCACAACTTTGACTTGCAAGGGGATCACTTGTGGAATCAAAGTAGCAGCAGCCACACGGCCCAACTCAACTAAAGGTGCTTCCATTTTCAGCTGACGTGAATGCAAGGCGCGCTTCAGCGCCTCCCAGACAAAGGGTTCAGGCAGTAATTTTTCTGCTTCTAAAATTAAATAACCGCCATTGGCATGATGCAAGGCACCTGAACGTAATTGGCGATAACTGGTGTACAACGAGCCTTGATCATTGCTGTATTCAATACGGCCAAACAAATTATCGTAAGTGGGGTGCGATTCAAATACCACTGGCGCACCTTCATCTGGATCATGGCCGACCACAAGATTAGGGCTGTACTGCTCTTCCAGTAATTTACGGGCAATCGCGTCGCTGTGTTCGGCATCCACCAATTGCTCAACTACCGTTTTTAACAGGTTGGCTTGCATATCTTGCAAGTACTCAACCACGCACGGATGCTCAGCATATTTTTTCATCAATGGGGCCAGTAAAGGCTCCAATGCTAAGGCAATAGTTTCTTCATTCAGCTGACGCAGTTGATTGCTCGATTCACGCTTCCACAGAGGTAAACTGGAGAGCTCTTTATTCAAGTGCTCTTCAAGTACAGCGATATCGAGATGAAACTGTTCACGTTCACTTTCAGGGCGCTGGGCAAACTCAGCCTCATCCAGAGACTTACCTTCAAACATCGGCGTAAAAGCAATATTGACGCTATCGCGGTATAGCGCGATATTCTTTTCCAGCGCCAATTTTTCAACCACATCGAGGGCTTTATCATAGCGACGGTTAAAGCTGCGATCGATGGCGCTTTTTTTCTGCTGCCATGCCGGTGTTTCAAAAACAGCTGGAAAGGTTGCTAATAGATTATCAAGCAGAGTACTGATATCCGCACAAAAGCGGCTGCCCTCGCCGGGTGGTAACTGCACGGCATGCGGCTCACGCACTTCGTTAAAGTGATTGACATAAAGCCAATCGGATGGCGTGGGGCGCTGCTTAGCCTGTTCTTCAAGATAGCGTTTTGTGTAGGAGAAACGGCCGGTGCCAGACTCACCCATCACAAAGACGTTATAGCCTGGGCGCTGCATGGAGATGCCAAACTGTAAAGCTTCGACTGCGCGCTCTTGTCCAAGTACGCCGTTTAACGGTTCGAGTTCCGCAGTAGTTTTAAAATCAAAGTGCCCGTCAAAGGAGCGAGTCAGTTGTTCGGGTAATAAGCGCTGTGCGTTGACACTTGAGTGAAGCATTAGAATTCCTTGCAGCTAGCGGCCACGCCGCGAAGTGAACGGCGCATTCTGGCCTTGCTTGCGGGCAATGTGCAAGGAAGAAGTGTAAAGAAGGCAGTTGAGCGGATAATTTTACGTTAAAAGTGCCCCCTATATAAAGGGGCACTGTGCTTATGTTTAATCAGCGCAGTTAATGCACAAAGGGGCTGCAGGCAAGGCAGCAAGACGCTCAGGGTTGATCATTTCACCGCATTTCACACATTCGCCATAGGTGCCATTATCAAGGCGTTCTAAAGCCTGCTGTACTTCTGTGCAGCTGTGACGTGCATCCGCTAATAAACCTTGTAGCACCATATCATTTTGGCGCTCGGTGGCTTGCTCAGAAAAACTCTGTGCGTGTTCACGTGATAAGTCGCGTTCAATCGCTGCAGCACGTGTGCTGTATTCTTGCGCCAATGTGTTTAGGCGTGTACGTGGGTCTGCTGTCGTCATGGCAACCTCTTATCAGTTATATAAAACATAGGGAGCTGATGCTCAATAACCTGAGTATAGACGAGTTCGTGAAGACGAGTACTGATGAGCAACAAATGCAAGGTAACACTCTAAATTACAGTCATAAAAAATGCCCTGTGATCACTCAACAGGGCATTTTTAAAGTACCGCGATCTAACGATCTAAGCGTTATACGATACCTTGCGCCAGCATGGCATCAGCCACTTTGACAAAGCCGGCAATATTAGCGCCTTTGACGTAGTTGACCTTACCGTTTTCCATACCATAATTTACACAAGCCGCATGAATGTGCTGCATAATACTGTGTAATTTAGCGTCAACTTCACCATCAGTCCACAACAAACGCATCGCATTTTGGGTCATTTCCAAGCCACTCACCGCAACACCACCGGCGTTGGATGCTTTACCTGGCGCGTACAAAATACCGTGCTCGACAAACAAATCAACCGCATCTAAAGTCGATGGCATATTCGCGCCTTCGGCAACACAGATGCAGCCATTTTCAATCAGAGTACGCGCATCTTCGATATGGAGTTCATTCTGCGTTGCACAGGGCAAAGCAATATCGCACTTCAGACTCCATGGACGCTGACCGGTCAAGAACTTCAGACCAAAATGCTCTGCCATTTCTTCGATACGGCCACGACGGACGTTTTTCAGATCCATCAGATAATGCCAGTGCTCGCTATCCATACCTTGGTCAAAGTAAATGGTACCGCCTGAGTCAGATAAGGAAATCACCTTACCGCCCAACTCAATCACTTTTTGCGCTGCATATTGCGCTACGTTACCTGATCCTGAGATCGCAATACGCTGGCCTTCAATACGACGCTTAACACTTTTAAGCATCTCTTCAGCAAAGTACACACAGCCATAACCTGTCGCCTCAGGACGAATTAAGCTGCCACCATAGGTCATACCTTTACCGGTAAACACCGAAGTGAACTCATTGGCCAGACGCTTATACTGACCAAACATATAGCCCACTTCACGTGCACCTACGCCAATATCACCGGCAGGCACATCTAAGTGCTGACCGACGTGGCGGAACAACTCATTCATAAAGGACTGGCAGAAGCGCATCACTTCATTATCAGTTTTACCTTTAGGATCAAAATCTGAGCCACCTTTACCACCGCCAAGCGGCAATGAAGTCAGGGAGTTTTTAAACACCTGCTCAAAGGCTAAGAATTTTAAAACACCTAAGTTCACCGATGGATGAAAGCGCAAGCCACCTTTATAGGGACCAATAGCGCTGTTCATCTGAATACGGTAACCACGGTTAACGTGCACTTTACCAGCATCGTCAACCCACGGCACACGGAATAAAATGACGCGCTCAGGTTCAACCATGCGCTCAATAATACCCGCTTGCATATAGCGCGGGTTTTCTTCAAGAAAAGGCCATAGAGTGCGCAGTACTTCTTCAACTGCCTGATGAAACTCTGGCTGATCGGGGTCACGTTGTTTGATATGCGCTAAAAACGCATCAAGGGTTTGGGACATAAAATAAGGCCTCAGCAAACCGCACATGTACGGTGGTGATTCAAAACTATTCAACTTTATCAGTGCTAGGGCACCTTGCGATAGAAAAAAATGGTGAATACCAATAATTATACCCTGCTAACCCCCTCGAATCTGCGCTGTCGTACTAATTCTCTTAGCTTGCTTATCCATACCGCATGAATGTAAAGTTATACTATAACCAACTTACCTCATATAAATGGAGTTATCCAATGCGCTTTAGTTATTTATTGGCCCCCTTATTCTTTGCCTTAACGCCGCTGAGCATCTCTGCACAAGAACATAATCATGATGATCACGAGCATCAGCACGAACATAGCCATAGCTTAGGTGCGCATGTGCATGGTGTAGCCACTCTAAATATAGCGCTGGAAAATCAACAACTGGAAATGCAACTCGATAGCCCAGCTATGAATATCGTTGGTTTTGAATATAAACCCAGTTCTGATGCAGATAAACAAGCTGTGGTTGATGCTGAGCGGACACTCAAAAATGAGCAAGCATTATTCGCACTGACAACCGCAGGACAATGCGCTTTAAGCTCAATGAGCATTGATAACGATCTAACAGAGCAACATGATGAGCATGAACATGGACACGACAATGATCACGATCACGCAGCACACTCTGACGAAAAAGATACACACCAACACAGTGATATCAGCGCTCACTATGTATTTAACTGTACAGCACCGTCCAAGCTGAACAGTATTGACCTCGCAGGTTTCTTTAAAGCTTTCCCTAAAACCGAGAAAATCAATGTGCAACTGGTCACCCCAGAAGCACAGAACGGTGCTGAACTATCGCCAAGCAATACAGTTCTAAGCTGGTAAGCTAAAAATGCGCCTGCGCTAGCTTTGCTGCGCAGGCTCTCAGTTCATCTGCTTTTGAGACTCTACATGACCACCCCCACCCCTATAATCGAACTCAAAAACTTAATTTTTGCTTGGCCCAAACAAGCCACGCTGTTGGATATTGATGAATTTCACCTTGAGCCCGGACACAGTTTATTTTTAAAAGGCCCCTCAGGTAGCGGCAAAACTACATTATTAGGCTTGCTGGGCGGCGTCCAATTAGCACAAAGCGGCAGTATTCATTTGCTGGGCCAAGACTTAAGTACATTGAGCGCCAGTGCCCGTGACCGTTTTCGCGTTGATCACAGTGGTTTTATTTTTCAGCAGTTTAATTTACTGCCGTTTTTATCCGTGATCGACAACGTGTTACTGCCCTGCCAGTTTTCTCAACATCGCAAACAGCGTGCCATTGAACGCCATGGCTCAATGCACACTGCAGCACAGACATTGCTGACAGATTTAGGGCTGCAGCCCGAACTGCATCAACAATTGGCCGGTGAACTTTCGATTGGTCAGCAACAACGGGTTGCCGCAGCGCGCGCATTGATTGGCCAGCCCAAGTTAGTCATTGCCGATGAACCCACCTCAGCGTTAGACGCAGACAGTCGTGAAGCATTTTTACACCTGCTCTTTGCTGAATGCCAAGCCGCTGGGGCGAGCTTATTATTTGTCAGCCATGATCAATCATTAGCCAAACTCTTTGACCATAGCATCGACCTCAGTCAACTCAATCGTGCCACCCGCAAGCAGGAGATTTAAAGGTGCATTTACTTCGAATTGCCTTGCGCAGTCTCAATAACCGTCGCTTTACTGCATTACTGACCATCTTCGCTATTGCCCTCTCCATCACCCTGTTATTAGCCGTTGAACGCGTACGCACCGAAACCCGTGCCAGTTTTGCTAGCACCATCAGTTCCACCGACTTAATTGTGGGCGCACGCTCCGGCTCAGTAAACTTATTGCTCTATTCAGTGTTTCGCATTGGTAACGCCACCAACAATATCCGCTGGGGTAGCTTTGAGCACTTTGCTGAGCATCCACAGGTGAAATGGGCAGTGCCTATGTCATTGGGTGACTCACACCACGGCTATCGTGTGCTGGGGACCTCTGAAGACTATTTCACCCATTATCAATATGGCCGCAAACAACATTTAAAAATGCGTGACGGACGTTTCTTCAGTAATGAAGCGCCCTTTGAAGTGGTGCTGGGTGCTGAAGTCGCCGACGCGCTGGATTATCAACTGGGCCAAGAAATTGTCCTCGCGCACGGTGTTGCCACAATAAGCCTGGTGAATCACGATGATAAGCCCTTTACCACCGTTGGCATCCTCGAGCGCACCGGTACGCCTGTAGACCGTACACTGCATATTGCTTTAGCCGGTATGGAAGCCATTCATATCGACTGGCACAACGGTGCTCCCGCCTATGGCAATCAGAAAATCAGTGCTGAACAAGCCTTGCAAATGGATCTGCAGCCCAAAGAAATCACCGCCATGCTATTGGGCCTTAAAAGTAAAATAGCCACCTTTGCTCTACAAAGAGAAATCAACCAATGGCGCGGTGAGCCTTTATTAGCCATCTTGCCCGGTGTTGCACTGCAAGAACTCTGGAGCTTGATGGGTACCGCTGAAAAAGCCTTATTTGTGGTCTCGTTATTTGTGGTGCTAACCGGCCTGATCGGTATGCTCACAGCGATTCTAACCAGCCTCAATGAACGTCGTCGCGAGATGGCCATCTTACGTTCAGTCGGTGCACGCCCTTGGCATATTGCCGGCTTGTTGATTCTTGAAGCCTTTGCGCTAGCGCTCGCAGGGATTACCCTCGGTGTCGTCCTGCTCTATGTCGGGATTGCTGTGGCACAAGCTCCACTGCAAAGCTACTACGGTTTATATCTGCCCTTCTCTGCTCCGACTCTTTACGAGTGGACGCTGCTGGGTGCAGTATTGCTAGCGGGCATTTTAATGGGCGCAGTTCCGGCATGGCGCGCCTATCGCCAGTCTTTATCTGACGGCTTAAATATCCGCTTATAAAGCTCATCACTCACAACTACTATTCACTTGAGGCCTCTGCGTTATGCGAAAACTGTTCTGGATCACTCTGCTGATATGCAGCTTTAATACGGCTTTTGCCGCTGAACTGCGTACGCTTAAGTGGGAAGAGATGGTTCCAGCTGACGCACCACCTCTACCACCCCCAGCAGCGCTACACGGTTTTGATCAGCTGGCCGATATGCTCGCAGCTGAAAGTGAACCCGCCGCTGAACAGCAATATCCTAACGCACCGATCGTGCCGGAGCTCGATGGTTTAAAGGTTAAGTTACCCGGCTATATCGTGCCGCTGACCATTGATGAAAGCAGCCGTGTGACTGAGTTTTTGCTGGTGCCGTACTTTGGTGCCTGCATCCACGTACCGCCGCCACCGTCCAATCAAATTGTCTATGTCACCAGTGAAGGCGGCGTGGCCTTGGGGGATATGTGGCAGCCCTACTGGATTGAAGGCACGCTGAGTGTGGAGTCATTTAGCAGTGAGATGGGCGATACCGGCTACCGTGCTGAAGCTGAGCAAATTTACCCTTATGTGTTTGATAGCCCTGCGATCAAGAACAATCGCTAATGCGCGCCTGTATGCAGCGTTAAGTGAGCAAAATCATCTGTCAAAACAGCAACTTGTGTAGTAGTCGACTAAAAGTCACTACAAATTAATCGTCTTTATATTAAAACTGACCGTATAATACAGCCTCGCAGGAGAGAGGGCAGATTTAAAAGCTGCTCCGCCGAAGGCGCAAACTCCCATAAACGCTCAGGCTCATGTACTGCGACACAACTTAGATTCGCCAACTGGAGAGCGATTGCTTTAGGCAATCCACCGAAGGGGCAAGCGGCAAACTGCTGCGTAAACTCTCAGGTATACAGGACAGAGGGAGAGGCGTTTTTGTCTGCAGGAGTCCTGTATGCTGACCTATATCTATGTTGTAGCTATTACCGCGGAAGCCATGTCGGGCGCACTTGCTGCCGGACGCCGTAATATGGACCTTTTCGGCGTCTCCCTGATCGCTTTTATCACCGCTCTCGGTGGTGGTACTGTGCGTGATATGTTGCTGGGCAATTACCCCGTGACTTGGACGCAACACCCACCCTATATCTATCTGACCATTGGCTCAGGCCTGGCTACCATGCTGGTTGCGCGCTTTATGCATAAGCTCAATCAGATCTTCCTGATCCTCGACTCCATGGGCTTAGTGGCCTTTACCATTATTGGTTGTAACGTCGCGATTAAATTGGGCTATGAGACGCCCGTGATTATTATGGCGGGGATTACCACGGGGATTTTTGGCGGTATTTTGCGCGATATTATGTGCAATCGTACGCCCCAAGTGTTGCGTCATGAGCTCTATGCTAGCGTCTCTATGGTAGTTGCCATTGTGTATTTGTTCTTAATGTCGCAAGGCGTCTCCGACGATATCAATACCCTCGCCTCCTTTAGCTTTGGACTGGCACTGCGCTTATCGGCGATTCGCTGGCAGTTGTCCTTGCCGGTATTTTCCTACTCACCTGGGCGCTGGGGTGACTGATACAGCGGCAATAGATCAAGCGGGAGCCTGTTATAAGCGCTCCCGCCTGATCTAACACGCTAAAATCAGCTACCAATCACCCCGCCATCGATACGGGTAATCACCATCACACTTGAGCGTGGTACCGAATCACCGCCCAAGGGAAAGTGTGATGGATTAAGTTTCTCGCCCGGATGTTGTACACCAACAAATAAGGTTTTTTGATCGGGCGTAAATGATAAACCCGTAATCTCACTCGCCACTGGGCCGGTTAAAAAACGTCGTATTTCGCCTGTTTTAGGGTCTGCGCATAACATCTGATTGTTACCCTGCCCAGCAAAATCACCTTGATTTGAATAGTTACCATCGGACTGAATCCACAGTCTCCCCGCCTGATCAAAACCAATACCATCAGGGCTATTAAACATATTCTCAGTGGTGATATTACTCGAGCCGGCATACGGCGTTCCCGCATGTACCGCTGGGTTACCCGCCAAGACAAATAAATCCCATTTAAAATCACCCGCTGTATGCTGCCCACCCGTTGGCACCCAACGTACAATTTGTCCGTAATGATTTTCCGCTCGAGGATTAGCGCCGTTAACAGACTGCCCCTCTTTCACGCCACGATTTTTATTATTGGTCAAGGTACAAAACACCATCGGCTCATGGGGATGCACAGCCACCCACTCTGGGCGATCCATGGTGGTAGCACCCACTTGCGTTGCCGCTAGGCGAGCGTGAATTGCAATCTCGGCTTGGCTGTGAAATCCGTTCTCTGCCGTTAAACCATTTTGCCCATGGGCTAAGCTCAGCCACTCACCACTGCCATCATCATTAAATCGAGCGACAAATAAATCACCTTCATCGAGTAAATCTCGATTTGCTGCCTGATTATTAGGATTGTACTTATCCCGACTGACAAAACGATAGATATGCTCACCGCGCTCATCATCACCTAAATACACCACCACATGACCATCTTCGGCAATCACTAACTCAGCATTTTCATGCTTAAAACGACCTAACGCAGTGCGCTTGACGGGCATAGCGTTTGGATTGTGCGGATCAATCTCAACCACCCAACCAAAGCGATTCGCTTCGTTCGGTTCGTGCGCCAGATCAAAACGTTGATCAAACTTATACCAGCTATAACCCGCATCTTGAGCGGCAATACCATAACGTGCAAAAGCTGGACTGAGATCGACCTGAGCATCGCTGCCAAAATAGCCATTGAAGTTTTCTTCGCAGGTTAGATAAGTGCCCCAAGGTGTCATGCCATTCGCGCAGTTATTAAACGTACCCAGCGCGACCTCACCCTTGGGATCAGCTTGGGTCTGTAATAAAGCGTGGCCTTGCGCCGGGCCGCTGATGCGCATCGGTGTATTGGCATCAATACGTCGATTAAACTGACCATCTTTTTGGAAACGCCAGCCTTGTGCTTGCTTAGCTAGAGTAATCACCGATATACCATGTGCCGCTTGCGCATACTGAACATCAGCAGCGGTCATTTTTTTACCTTGGTGCGCAAACATCAACTCATAGTTGGTGTACTCGTTATTGATCGCCAAAATAGCCGTTCGATCATCTATAGGGAAAAAACTCATGCCATCATTGTTATCACCAAACTGGCGCTTTTGACTGGCTGCAGTGTTCTGAGTGATGGTATTGGAGAACTCAGCAACGTCAGCAAATAAAGGATCGCCCCATGAAATCAGACGTTCGACTTGATAGCCTTCAGGAACAATCACCCTGTCAGCCGTACTGACAGGCACCGATTTAAAGCCTAATAAAGGGCTACCCGAGGGTGCTAATACACTCGCAATCGACTTGCTCATAGGACTGAGAGTAAAAAAAGCAACCGCACTTAAAGCGGCACCCGCACCTAAGAACCGACGTCGAGATAAGCCCTGCTCAACTATTTGAGTCAACTCTGGGGTTTGGGTGCGCGGATGGTTTAATTCGTCTTGGTGTTCAAACTGACTCATGACTCGTCCTCATCAACTGGCTTGGTTATTACCCACAAGCTTAGTTAGACAAGATGTCAGCAGCGTAACAAAGCTGTGACAAAACGATGACTGGGAGCGATCAAGAATTTTAAGATCCACTCAAAAACACAGATTGAGTAGCCATAAAAAAAGCCCCGCAGCGTTACCGGTGCGGGGCTTTTGTGTGCCTAACTAAAATTAAGCTTTAGTGCGGCTATGACGCTTACGGTCATTTTCAGTCAGATACTTCTTACGCAGACGAATCGACTTAGGTGTGACTTCAACCAGCTCATCGTCTTCGATGAACTCAAGCGCTTGCTCAAGAGAGAAACGGATTGGTGGAACCAATGCTGTGGTTTCTTCTTTACCCGATACACGCATGTTATCGAGTTTTTTCGCTTTAGTTGGGTTAATCGCCAAGTCATTATCGCGACTGTGAATACCCGCTAACTGGCCTTCGTAGATTTCTTCACCTGGCGTCAAGAACAGCTTACCGCGCTCTTGCAGAGTTTCCAGTGAGTAGGTCAGTGCTTTACCGGTTGCCATAGAGATCAGTACGCCCTGTTGACGACTGGTCACCTCACCGCCTTTAATTGGACCGTAGTGGCTGAACATACCGGTTAAAATACCAGTACCTGAAGTCATAGTCATAAACTGGTTACGGAAACCAATCAAGCCACGTGCAGGTACAGTGTACTCAAGACGAATACGACCCTTACCGTCTGGAACCATATCGGTCAGCTCACCTTTACGTAAACCGAACTGCTCCATGATCGAGCCTTGGTGCTGCTCTTCAATATCCAGAATCACGTTTTCGTACGGCTCTTGCTTCACGCCGTCAACTTCTTTGATCACAACTTCTGGACGCGAAATACCCATTTCATAGCCTTCGCGACGCATGGTTTCGATCAGTACTGACAGGTGTAATTCACCACGACCCGATACTTTAAACTTATCAACGTCATCACCCTGTACAACGCGCAAAGCAACGTTGTGCAGCAGTTCTTTTTCCAGACGCTCTTTCAAGTTACGGCTGGTCACAAACTTACCTTCTTTACCTGCGAACGGAGAATCGTTCACCTGGAAAGTCATGCTCACAGTAGGCTCATCAACGCTTAATGGTGGTAAAGCTTCAACGTGTGCTTGGTCGCATAAAGTGTCAGAAATAAACAATGGCTCAAAACCACTGATACAAACGATATCACCCGCTTGTGCTTCTTCAACTTCAACGCGGTGCAAACCGTGGTGACCCATCAGCTTCAAGATACGACCGTTACGACGGTTACCTTCAGCATCAATCGAAGTCACTGGGCTGTTGGCTTTGATACGACCGCGAGTAATACGGCCAATACCGATCACACCTAGGAAGTTGTTGTAGTCCAGTGCCGAAATTTGCATCTGGAATGGACCTTCTGGGTCAACAGCAGGTGGTGCAACGTTATCTACGACAGCCTGGAACAAAACGTCCATATTTTCTGTCATTTCTTCTGGATCTAAACCTGACACACCGTTCAATGCACTGGCGTAAACGATTGGGAAGTCCAGTTGTTCTTCAGTTGCACCCAAGTTATCAAACAGATCAAACACCTGATCCACAACCCAGTCTGGACGTGCGCCAGGGCGGTCAACTTTGTTAATCACAACAATTGGGCTTAAGCCAGCCTGGAACGCTTTTTGTGTAACAAAACGTGTTTGTGGCATAGGACCATCAATGGAGTCAACCACCAACAACACGCAGTCAACCATGCTCATGACGCGCTCAACTTCACCACCAAAGTCAGCGTGACCTGGGGTATCAACGATGTTGATATTGTAGTTATTCCACTTAATGGCAGTGTTTTTCGCCAAAATGGTGATACCGCGCTCTTTTTCCTGGTCGTTGGAGTCCATCACACGATCAGAGTCGAGCTCTTTACGATCTAGGGTTCCAGAGGCACGTAACAGGGCGTCAACCAAGGTTGTTTTACCATGGTCAACGTGGGCAATAATGGCAATGTTGCGTAAATTCTCAATCACAAGCTTTTATCTCAATTAAAATATGTAGGCTGCGCGCACAACGCGTCAGTTCGAATCAAAGTACTAGGGGCTTATGGGTCCGGTGGGCGTAACTGCTGCGGTGTTGCCACGCAGCTCCACAAACAAACCCATAACAGATATCTAATCATGCATGACTGCTTGCGCGCGGCCGTTGCACTGTATCAGGACGGTACACACGCACATTGGCATAGCCTTCATGCAACAGATGATGTGCGTGTAATTTGCTCATTATACCCTGATCGCAGTAGAGCAGATATTGGCGATTAGGGTCAAAGTCTTTAAAGCGACTATTAATCGCATAAAACGGTACAGTTAACTGTTCAATTGTACCTAAATCAAGCGGCTGATCTTCAATTTGGTCTGGATGGCGGATATCAATCACGATCTGACCTGGCAAGGCCTCACACACTGTCTCAACCTGAATATCATGACTCAGTTCATCTAGGACTTTATCCATAGTGACATAGCTTGCCCGCTCAACAGCACGCTGCAACAGACTCGGATCCAAGTGCGTTTCTTCATGCACGACACGCCCGATCTTCGCTTTGGTTTTTGGGCTGACTGAAATCACACCGCAGTACTCCGGCATATTTGCAGCAAACTCGGCAGTACCAATTTCAACAGCGCTATGAATAATATCTTGTTTATGCTCTGCGATCAGCGGGCGTAGCACCAGTTTGTCAGTCGCTTTATCAATCACCGCCAAATTCGTCAGCGTTTGGCTGGCCACTTGCGCAATCGCCTCACCGGTAACCAGCGTATCCAACTGCAAGTCTTCGGCAATAGCATCTGCAGCTTTAAACATCATACGTTTAAGCACAACACCCATATGACTGTCATCCACATGCTCTAAAATATCACCGAGCACTTCTTCAAAGGGCACACTGATAAATAATACACGGTGCGAGCTGCCATACTTTTCCCATAAAAACTGCGCCACTTCTTTTACGCCCAGCTCGTGCGCACGTCCGCCTAAATTGAAAAAACAAAAATGCGTTAATACACCACGACGCATCATTTCATAGGCCGCCACAGTGGAATCAAAACCACCGGACATCAGCACCAACACTTGCTCAACGCTACCCAGTGGATAACCGCCGATACCTTGGTGGCGCTCATACTCAATCAATAATCGAGCGCCATTAATTTCAAAACGCACTTCAACATCAGGGGCACGTAAATCAATACCCAATGCGCCACACTCCTCGCGCAACCGGCCACCCACATAACGCTCAACATCCACTGAAGCAAAAGTATGTTTGCCGCTGCGCTTACAACGCACTGAAAAGGTCTGACCTTTTAGTAGATCAGCATAATGCGCCTTACAATGCTCGGTAATTTCATCAAAATCACCCAATGGATATTCCAGCACTTGGAAAAAATGCGCTATACCCGGCGTACAACGCAAACGCGCATACAACTCTTGCAATTGTGCAGGGTCTTCAAGTGCGGTAACTAATTCTAAATTATCCCAGTCACCTATCACTTTGACGTCGGGATCAAGATCACGCAATACAGCGCGGATGTTTTTCCCCAGCTGACGCATAAATTGCCGACGCACAGGACGGCTCTTAATAGTAATCTCAGGAAAAGATTTTAGAAATAATTTCATAACACAAACAGGTCGCTAAGATGGGTTACCAAAGCAACCACAAAAATGGGCGAAAATCATAGCATCTTTTTCAAATAATTGCTTGAAATGCCAGCAGAGCTACGTGGATCAATCACCACACAGCCCTACCTAAGCAATGACATCCGTGATTAACAGCTGTAATACAGCTCATACTCTAATGGGTGTACAAAGGTGCGCACGCGCAATTCTTCTGCTGCTTTAATCGCAATATAGGCGTCTAAAAATTCGTTACTAAATACACCGCCGCGCAAAAGGAAATCGCGGTCTGCATCAAGTGATTCCAACGCTTCTTTTAAACTGCCGCACACTTGTGGAATCTCTTTAGATTCTTCAGGTGGCAAGTCATAGAGGTTTTTATCCGCAGGGTCACCAGGGTGAATACGGTTTTGAATACCATCTAAACCAGCCATTAATAACGCAGCAAAGGCTAAGTAGGGGTTAGCTGATGGATCAGGGAAGCGTGCTTCAACACGACGCGCTTTGGGGCTGGTCACATAAGGAATGCGAATCGACGCTGAGCGATTACGCGCAGAATAGGCCAACATTACCGGTGCTTCAAAACCTGGCACTAAGCGCTTATAAGAGTTAGTGGACGGATTGGTCAGCGCATTCAGTGCTTTAGCATGTTTGATAATACCGCCGACAAAGTACAGTGCGGTATCTGACAAACCGGCATAACCTTCGCCAGAGAAAATATTCTTACCGGATGCAGAAATCGAGAGATTGACATGCATGCCCGAGCCATTGTCGCCGTACAAGGGTTTTGGCATAAAGGTCGCAGTACGACCGTAGGCATTTGCCACGTTGTGCACAACGTACTTGAGTTCTTGCACTTCATCGGCTTTAGCTACCAAAGTGTTAAAGCGCACACCAATTTCATTCTGACCGGCGGTCGCCACTTCATGGTGATGGACCTCAACAAAATGGCCCATTTCTTCCAGCGCGTTGGACATCGCGGTACGGATTTCGTGGTCATGATCATTGGGTGGAGTTGGCATATAACCGCCTTTAACACCCACGCGGTGACCTTTGTTACCGCCTTCAAAATCGGCATCGCTGTTCCAAGCGGCTTGCTCAGAATAGATCTTGAACATGGAGCCGGACATATCCGATTTAAATTTCACCTGATCAAAGATAAAGAACTCAGGCTCAGGACCTACAAATACAGTATCGCCAATGCCAGTCGACTTTAAATACTCTTCCGCACGTGAAGCAATCGCACGTGGGTCGCGGTCGTAACCTTGCATCGTCGAGGGTTCAATCACATCACAGACCAGAATCAAAGTCGGCTCTTGGGTGAAAGGGTCCATCACCGCCGTGCTGTCATCAGGCAGCAGGATCATGTCGGAGGCTTCAATACCTTTCCAACCGGCCATGGAAGAACCGTCAAACATCTTTCCTTGCTCGAAAAAATCTTCATCAGCGTCACGCGCAGGCATCGTGATATGGTGCTGTTGCCCACCGATATCAGTAAAGCGCAAATCAATCCATTTTGCGTTATGGGTTTGTATCAGTTCGAGCGACTTTGACATCATGGTCTCCGAGGACTTCATAATCGAGATGCCCGCCCAGCAACAGGTTTGCGGGCAGTGCGTTCGCCACATTTCTCTCCCGATAAAACAAGGAGTATGTGTCAGCCGAGGGCGAGACGCGCAATATAAATTTAGTATTCTATTTTGACTGTTGGCCGCTACTAGCGCTAGCCCTAAGGCGGATTATTAGCAGTTAATCACCGAATAATCTAGTGAACAGGCAACAGTTAAACTTACTATTGTTAGTAATTGAATAGTGTACGCGGCAGCGCAACACATTTCAGAAGTTTTATTAAGCAGGCTTAAATCTGTATAAAGCATCCAATTGCAAGCATTTTAACGCATTCATGCAGTGAAATACTTGCCTAAGTATACAAGGCGTGTGACGCTTACCTCATCATTAAGAGGAGTGGATTATGCGCCTTGTCTTTGCCACAGTTTTGCTTGCGATAACACTGCCTGTTACTGCTGAGATTTTTCAGTACACAGATGCTCAGGGCAACCGCGTTTACACGGACCTTCCCCCACAGAATAAAGATGCCAGCAGTGTTAAATTGCCAACAGCCAATACTGTATATATGCCCGCCACGCCTCACAGCAGCAATCGTCCAGACAAGAACGAAGCGGCCGACGCAACACAACCTTATAGCCTCTTAGAGTTACAGAACCTACCCACTGAAGAAGCCATCCGCTCAAACAGTGGTAGCTTTACTGCTGCAATCGCTATCGAGCCTAGGCTGGCCAATCAGCATCGCCTGCAGTTATTGATTGATGGTAAACCCTATGGCGCAGCAAGCCGTTCAACTCATATCACGGTGCAGAATCTTGACCGCGGTGAGCACCGCCTGTCGGTACAAGTGCTAGCCCATCAGCGAGTGATACAAAGCAGTGCTGAACAGACCGTTGCCGTACAACGTGTGCATATTGGCAGTCCGGCAGTCCGGCCTAATCCTGCTCCGCGTCCTGCGCCATGAAGCTTAAGACTTTAATCGGTGTACTTGCACTGTGCTGCGCTCAGATCGCCAGCGCAACCATCTACACCTACACCGATGCCAATGGTGCGCAAGTTTTTACTGACAGACCACCTAAGCAAAAGAATGTGGAAACGCTGAATATTGTGCCGAGCAATCAACTGCCTGTCACGCCGATCACTACACCCATCAATCCGCCACCGGTATATATGGAGCAGGCAGAGCCTTTGCCAGTGCAGTACGAAATGCTGCGTATTTTGGTTCCAGAGCCGGACGCCACCATTCGCGCCAATGACCAGCAACTCATTGTTACGGTCAGCAGCGAACCTAGCTTGCATGCTGGGCATCGTTACCGCTTTATTTTAGATGGCCAACCTGTGGGCGAGGCGACACGCAGCCCAGTATTACAGTTAAAAGATGTGCAGCGTGGCACGCATATTTTAGCGGTGGAAATCATCAATGAAAGTGATGCGGTACTTGAACGTACACCCGCGCAACCCTTTCATTTACGGCAAACCACCCTCAACGATAAGCGCCGCGTGAATCCATGCACCAAAGATGACTACGGTGTGCGTCCAGAGTGCCCCGAACAAGACAGACCGAAAAAATAGGCTTATCGTTTGCCATTATGACCGCCATACCCTGATGCGCACCGCTGCGACACAGCGGCCTAAACTCTTTTCACAGGCTGTTTTGAGGTTGCTAAGGTGCGCGACATTTTTAAAGAGTACCCCATGCACGACCACCACTTTGATGAACTGGCCATCCGCTTTGCCCAGAAAATTTACGGCAGCAATAAAGGCGCCATTCGCCTTGCTGTGCTGCAAGCCGACCTGAATGAAGTCTTACCCAAGCGCCCACTGCGTGTACTGGATATTGGTGCGGGACTGGGCCATATGTCGTTGTGGCTGGCTCAACAAGGCCACGATGTCACTTTAGTAGAACCGGCATTATCGATGATTGAAACAGCGCAGCAGCGTTTTACTGATGCGCAATGCCAAGCCACCTTTATTCATTCTGATTGGCAGACCTTTGCTGAACAGCAACACACACCTTATGACTTAGTTTTGTGCCATGCGGTATTGGAATGGCTGGCTGAACCCACCGTTATTTTGGCTGCGCTGCATCGCCTGACGGCAATCGATGGCTGGCTGTCCTTGGCGTTTTATAATAAAGATGGGCTGATTTTACAGAATCTAATTAAAGGCAATTTACGTAAACTGAATCAACAGCGTTTTACCGGCGATGCCGGTGGCTTAACCCCACAGCAACCGCTGGACCCAAGGGAACTGGCCACTCAAGTTGAACCGCTCTGGATGATTCAGCAACGCAGTGGCATTCGTGTTTTCCATGATTATATGCCGCCACAGTTTCGCCAAAAAATCGCCTCAGAAGAGCTGATCAGCACTGAACTGAGCTACCGTCGTCACCCTGCACTATCAGGCTTAGGTCGTTATCTGCACTGGCTTTGCCAGCCGCGCACAACATAAGTAGACTAAGAATTATTGAGGATTTACGGAGGTATTCCATGCGCCGTTACTTATTTATCAGTGCAGCAGCCTTATTTTTAGCAGGCTGCCAAACACAGAATCCCTATAAGGCTGACAGCGTACCGCTACCTCCGGCACCTGCCGCAGCGGCAACGCATTTTGATGCCAGCGCCTACCCTGCTGTAACCCGCAGCAAAACCTATACCTACTGGTGCTGGCACAATCAATATGCCACATCAACAGTAGCGCTGGCCTCCGATCAAACTGCGCAGCGCGTCTTAGCTGAACAACTCGAACAGCATGGCTTACGCCCGGCCAGCAAGCCTGAGCAATGCGAACTTAAAGTGCAACTCAACAGCCAGCACAGCCAGCGTATTCGTCATGATTATGATAACTATCCATCGGCCCACTACGGCGCAGGCTATGGCCGCAACACTTATCATGATCGTTATCGTCACTCAGGAATTGGCGTTGATTTTCCCATTACGCCTCGTACCTACACCGAGTATTACCAGCGACTGACACTGACTTTTAGCGACAGCCAAACCAATCAGCCGGTATGGCGCACGCAAAGCACCGTCAGCAGCGATCAAAACGCACACACATCCGAAGAGGCGCTGCGTAAAGCATTTGATTCAATGCTAGAAAGCTATCGCTGATCGCTAAAATCGTTGTCAAAGATAAGATAACGCTGAGCAGAACAACTCAGCGTTGACACTATTTCACCACTAAAACATCACAGGGTGGATATTCAAGGAAGTGTTGCGCCAAGCTACCTAGCAAGGCATCCGCCAAAATCCCACGACCGTGTTTACCAATGGCGAGAATCTGTGGTTGTTGCTCAGCAATCACTTGCGCTAAACAGTTATGCAACTCACCTTGGCGCAGTTCATGACTGATCTGCGGGCCAATTTCAGGCAATTTTGCTCTTTCATCGTCCACCAACTGATCAAACAACGATGTTTGCCACGTGATTTCAGAATCACTGTCGCCACCATGCACTTCAGCCATTTCCAACACATGTAAGGCATGTATCTTGGCCGTCTCAGGCAATACCTTAAAGACATGATGCAGCGCGTGGCAGGCACATAAAGAAAAATCCAAAGGCACTAAAGCACGCTGATACGCCTGCATTTCAGTCTCAATAGCCAATAACACCGGTACGGCACTGCGCTGTAATACACGCTCTAATGTCGTCCCAGAAAAATACTCAGGTGAATCTTGGTGATGATCACCCATCACTAAAAAATCTACACTGTGGGCTTTTTGTGCCGCCACAATCACTTGTGCTGGCCGCCCCATTTTAATCAAGACTTGCGCGTTTTGCGCACCACTGTCTTTAAGTTGCTGATTGATTAATGCATCCGCCGTCAGCATCTGCTTTTCTATCACCACCATAGGCAAGTGATTTTCTAATACATATAAAACACTCAAACGTGCTTGATGCTGCTGTGCTAACTGCACACCACGCTGTAAAGCCACCTTGGCATTATCGCTGAGATCATGGGCCACCATAATATGTTTCATAAAGGAGCCTCCCTGTTTAAAAACCGAAAAAAAGCGCGCAAAAAGTACAGTCCCTTTGCGCGCAAAGACACTTACTTCGCTGCGTCGAGCGCTTGAATGATGTCTTCTAAGATGTCATCAATATGCTCAATACCAATGGATAAACGAATCAGGTCTTTACTCACACCAACCTTAAGCATTTCTTCATCATTTAACTGACGGTGTGTAGTGGTGGCTGGGTGACAGGCCAGTGATTTTGCATCACCAATATTCACCAAACGGTACAACAACTGCAGCGCATCAATAAACTTAACCGCTGATACTTCTCCACCTTTAATGCCAAATGACATAATAGCGGAAGCTTTACCGCCCATATATTTTTGCGCCATAGCGTGATCAGGATGGCTCGGTAGACCGGCAAAGTTCACCCATGCCACTTGCTCATGAGCGTCTAAGAACTCAGCCACTTTTTGTGCGTTTTCACAGTGTCGCTCCATACGCAGCGACAGTGTTTCCATGCCCTGCATAATTAAGAACGCATTAAAGGGTGATAATGCAGCGCCCATATTACGCAATGGCACTACACGGCAACGTGCGATAAATGCCGCAGGACCAAAGTCTTTGGTGTAAACCACACCGTGGTACGACACATCAGGCGTGTTCAACAATGGGAAGCGATCGGCATGCTCAGCCCAAGGGAACTTACCTGAGTCAATAATCGCGCCAGCAATAGTGGTACCATGGCCACCAATATATTTGGTCAGCGCTTGAATCACGATATCTGCACCGTGTTCAATGGGGCGCAGTAACGCTGGGCTTGGCACAGTGTTATCGACAATCAAGGGCACGCCATGACGGTGAGCAATATCAGCTAAAGCTTGAATATCAACGATATTACCCGCTGGGTTACCAATACTTTCGCAGAAGACTGCTTTAGTTTTGTCGTCGATCAGAGCTTCTAAGGCAGCTAAATCGTTATAAGGTGCAAAGCGTACCTCTAAACCTTGACGTGGCAAAGTATGTGCAAACAGGTTGTAAGTACCACCGTATAAAGATGCAACAGAAACAATATTGTCGCCCACTTCAGCAATGGTCTGAATCGCAGCAGTAATTGCCGCCATACCCGATGCCATCGCCAACGCAGCAACACCACCTTCTAAAGCAGCAACACGCTTTTCGAGAATATCGTTGGTCGGGTTGGTAATACGCGTATAAATATTGCCTGGTACTTTTAAGTCAAATAGATCAGCACCGTGCTGAGTATCATCAAAAGTGTACGAAGTGGTTTGATAAATCGGCACAGCGGCAGATTTTGTGGTGGGGTCAGACTTGTAACCAACATGCAGCGCAATCGTTTCTAGTTTCATCACTATTACTCAAGACGGATTAATATATTGGTGCAAAGCATGCCCAGCCAGCAGACTCGGGTCAAGCGGAACACCGTGAGATGTCTTCTAAATCAAGACATGTGCACAATACGCATATAAACTTTGACAACTGTAGAGTATTCACATGACTTGGCGTTATCTTATCAAGCAATTGGCCTTTCCACCCAGCAGCCTCTTATTACTACTGCTATTGGGTATTGTATTGCGTAAACGCTGGCCGAAAGTTGCTATCACTAGTTTGATACTCGGTATCGGCGGCTTCTATATAAGCAGCCTGCCCATCACCGTTGAATATGCTGCGCGCGCCATAGAGACAGAAGCTGCGCTGACACCCGAGCAATGGCCTGAATTACGCCAGCATGCCGATGCTATTGTGATCCTTGGCGGTGGCCGTGAAACCAATGACCCCGCTTGGGAGATCGATCAACCCTCGCTGATGGCCATGCAACGTATACGTTACGCCGCGCGCTTAGCCAAAGCCTCTAACTTACCCATTTTAGTTACAGGCGGCTTACATCGTGGTCAGCCACCCAGTGAAGCACAGATTATGGCCGATAGCTTAGAGCAAGATTTTGGCATTACAGCGCGCTGGCTCGAAGGCGCAAGCCGCACCACTTGGGAAAATGCTAAATACACCGCCAACATATTACAGGCCGAAGGTATTCAGCGCGTGGTGCTGGTCACCCAAGCTTGGCATATGCCACGCTCACGCTGGAGCTATGAGCAGTTTGGTTTTGAAGTGGTCAGTGCACCCGTCGGTTTTCTAAGCGGTGCCAATGGCCGTCCACTCAATGGCTGGATGCCTGAAAGCAAATCCATGTGGCACACCACTGCGCTACTGAATGAAGCGATTGGCAGTGTGATGTATCGCTTAACCTACACAGCCAGCACAACAGTCACCTCAGCCACATTTGTTATGTCAAACAATCACGCTTTAACGCCCAGTTCTCAGGTACATGACGCTGTAAAAACGCAATAAACATTCTGATTGAATAGGATGTGTCGTGCTGAGGCACATACGCCGAAAACAGCAATGGCTCTACGCTCCAGTCCGGTAAACAAGACTGGAGCTCATTGCAGCGACCATAACGTTCGCACTCGGCAACCCAGCACGGCAATAAGCCAACGCCATAACCTTGCACCAAGGCATCGGTCAGCATACTCAGCGATTCCACCTGCAAACGAGCACGATGCTGAAAACAGTATTGCTCTGCAGTCTGTTTATGTACCAAGCAAACCGTATCGGGATCACCCGTTTTTACAATCCATGGCATCTGTTGAAGCTGTTCAATATCTGCGCTACTCGCACAGCTAAACGCCTGCTTGCGACCCCTATAAAGTTTGCGCTCCCATGCGCCCAATTCAATAGCACGGAACCCCTCAATATTCTGCTGCGGGCCACAGGCTAGCAACACATCATTGTTTGCAGACAAATCGGCTAAAGCCCCAACACGATTCACGCTCAGCCGAACCTGTGGATAGCTTCGTACAAACTCATTTAATACAGTCACAATCCAGCCATTGGTTAAATCTGCACACAACTGCACTTTAATTTCACCACTGACTTCATGCGAAAAACGCTGTAAAGCGGCCTGGCTCTCACTGGCTAAATTTAATATTTTACGCGCGTAACCGACATAGCACAGACCCGCTTTAGATAAACTTAAGCGCCCCTTCTCCTCGAAAGTTAAACGCGCACAGAGTAATTCCTCAAGCTTAGAAATACGCCGGCTTAAAGTTGACTTGGGTATATTCAAAAACTCAGCAGATGCAGTCAAGCTACCGCGCTCTTCCAAAGCTATTAACGCGTTCAGCGCTTCAAATTGATTCATCAACATTCCATTTTATGCAACGCGGTGTCTACTCAACGCATCTAGACCAAGCTAATTAATAAACGATAATGATAACACTTCTCATTATATTATATTTATTAGCGAGCTTTCTCAATGTCGACACACTTAAAACATGCCCTTTTATTTGGATTAGCAACACTACCCATCGGCTTGTCCAGCGCAGCATTGGCTGATGAGCAACATATCACCTTGCCGCAAGGGCAAGTCATAGGTGTTGCTGAACAAAGTCAGCCAGAACACCTCAAGCGTAATTTGGCAGCCACCATGCAAGACATCTTCCGCCATAACACTGAGGTGAGTGTGGGTGGTGGAACCACAAACGCACAGCGTATTTATTTAAATGGCGTAGAAGGCAGTAATCTTAATATCACTATCGATGGCGCGCGTCAGGGTCGTAACTTATTCCAACACCGCGGTGGTATGTCATATGCTGACCCCACGTTACTAAAACGCGTTGATGTACAGGCCGGAGCGGGTGGTGATAATGGTGCTGGAGCGCTGGGTGGTAGCATCAAAATGGTCACTGTGGATGCACAGGATTTATTACGTGACGGCGAGCAAGTAGGTGCCCGTGTCCGTACAGGTTATCAAAGCGCAGACAAAGCCAAACTGGGTGGCCTCACTGCTTATGCGCTGCCCCATGAACACCTTGGTGTGTTAGCCCACATTTCTGCGATAAACCGTGACGACTATCGTATTGGCGGTGGTGATCGGGTTAAGCGTTCAGCTGGCCAAGATCGCGACTATATGGTTAAGCTCAGCATGCTCGATGTTGCTGGCCACAGCTTACGTTTTGGTGCTAACCGACACACTGATGCAGGCGTGTACGCTCGCGGTAGTAATGGTAGCGATGCCGGTTACTTACCCGATAACCCAACCGGTCCATCCGTACCCATGCGCCAAATATCAGAGCGTGACACCTACACTATGGAGCACCGCTACCAAGAAGATAATCCGCTATTAAATTGGACATTTAATGCTTATCGTAATGAAAACGAATTTAGATACCCAGGATCAGCCGTCAAGCCCATTTCAACTAAAGAAAACGGCTTTACCGCTAAAAACACGGCCTCTTTCGCTCTAGGCTCTATTGAGCACCAACTCACCACTGGGCTGGACTGGTTTAAGGAGGAAGGTAGCACTCAAAAACTAAAAAACCCAAATCCTATCCTTGGACTCAATGGCGCCTCGGTCGATTTTACCAATAAAAATCTAGGCGTTTTTATCAATGACCGCTTCCAAATTGATCAACTGACATTATCTGCAGGCTTACGCTTAGATGATTTCAGTTCAGATTATGGCCATCTAAAATTAGATAGCAGTGAGATCTCATCCAATATTCTTGCTGAATATCAACTGCATGACAACTGGTCAGCTTTTGCTGGCTACAAAGAGTCCGTCAGCGCCTCTGGGACAATTCCAATCGGATTTCTTGGCCGCATCAACAGCAATACAAAAGTATCAACGGGGTCGCTTAAAGCTGAATCATCGGTACAAAAAGAAGTGGGTCTAAAATTTAACTCGAGCAGCTTTATTAGCAATAATGACCGAACCCATATCAGTTTAAAATACTATCAAACTCGCCTAAACAATCTGATTGAAATGCCAGGCAGTGGTGGTGCTCCAGCACTGTGTATTGGTCCTGGTGCGGGTAGTATTGCACCCAATAGTAATCCAGCAACTTGTTTAGCAGCCGGTAGCGCCGCCAAGCCAGTTATTATCAAAGGCTGGGCACTCAATGCAGGCTGGGCGTTAAACGCTTACAGCACCAATCTTAATATTGCGCTCAATGACACCAAGCGTGACGGTAAAGCAGTAGGAACAGTACGCCGCTCAGTGGCATCCCAAGGCGATCGTTTAACCTGGGATAACCAATGGCAGGCCACTGATGAGCTAGGCTTTGGTTACACTATGACTGCAGTCAAACGTTTAACCAGCGTGCCTAAGAACCAACCTAAGCGTGCCGGTTATATGGTGCACAGCTTGCAATCAGAATGGCAGCCAATGACTGTACCAAACTTAACCCTGAACCTTGCAGTGCATAACCTGCTTGATAAGAAATACGCTGAGCACACAACCTTATATAGCGGTGCAACCGGCATCGTTGCAGAAACAGGACGCGACGTTCGCGTCTCGGCAACCTATCAGTTCTAAACCCGATCAGCCTCAGGTATCAGCGCAACTGCCTTAGACCTGAGGCTGAGACTACAATTATTAATCTGCTTACCGTTGACCCAACCACAGCAAAAACACGCATAACCCACTAGGTCTGCACAGCCAAACTTAGAATCCAGAAAACACCTCTCCCACAACACTAAGGCAACTCTTGTGGCGGCGCCATCCACGGCATGCCGCCATTCAAACTCAGTATAAAAGACTTAAGCGCCAGCAACTCCACAGGGGTTAAGTCCAATGGCTTAATCAGCGGCGATAAGCGCGCCGTGGGGATATCATTACCTTTGTCCTCTAACTCTGCATTTTGCCACCAACCCATATTGTACATCGAGAGCAAGGCGTCCAAATCTGCAACAAAACCATTGTGCATAAAGGGTGCAGTAGCTGCAGCACCACGCAGTGAAGGCGTGCGAAAAGCGCCTACATCCTCAGGTTGCTGTGTGAATCTATAGCGCCCTTGGAAGTCGCCAAAATTATGAAATGATGTGCCCAGATGGTGATAACCACTGTCGCTGAGTTGCTCACCATGGTGGCAGTTAATGCAACGCGCCTTGGTGCGAAACAGATGCAAACCTTGAATAGCCTCGTCACTTAGAGCCGCAGCATCACCCGCCATAAATTGATCAAATGGCGTGGATGTCATATTTAAAGTGCGCATAAACGTAGCGATGGCTTGTGCCACGCGTAGTTCAGTAATGGTGTGTGTGCCAAATGCCCGTGCAAAGAGATCAGGATAGCTTTGTGTGTTTTGCAGTTCGCTGCTAATACGCTGTGTATCAGCCGCCATCTCAATAGAATTGGTCCAACTGGCGACCACTTGTTCTTCCAATGATTGCACTCTGCCGTCCCAAAACACATCGGTCAGCCAAGCACTATTGACCACTGTTGGCGCATTGATCAGACCTTGTTGGCGGTTATGTCCGATTGAGGTTTTACGCCCATCGGCCCAGCCTAAATCAGGATCATGACAGCTCGCGCAGGCAATTTGTTTTGAGGCCGATAAGCGTCGATCAAAAAATAGATGCTTGCCCAGTTCACGTTTGGCGTCAGTGATTGGATTATCTGCGGGCGCAGCGGGCGGTGTGCCTATGGCGCGTAGCGGTTGATGACTCACCCCCGCTTCGATAGTCGCTGGCGGCCAATAGGCTTGGCCGCTGCGATACTGAGCGATTATATCGCTGGTGTCGGCGCTAGATGCTTGCGCACTAGCGTTTAGATTAAGCAGCAATACGCTGCTGACGATGCAAATACCATATTTAATATTTGCACACTTAGACATCAGAAACGATATCCCACTTCCAGCCAATATTGGCGACCCACACCAAAGAGCTGCGTTCCACCTTCGGCGCTGATCACGTTTTTGCTATCAAGCACGTTGATCAGATCGGTACGGATATAAGGCGAGCTTGGCGAAGCCAACAGTTGATATTCCACACTCATATCCCAGCGTGTAGTTGAGCCTTGTTTCTCAATATCGTAGCTGTCTAATTTAGTTGTGGAACCGGGTAAAGTTTTTCCGCCCAATGATTTGATATAGCGATAGCCATTAGTCAACGACAATGAGTTACGCACAAACAAACGGTCGTTAAAGGCTTGGGTGATTAAATCAAAGTTAGCGGTAATAGGTACAGCAAAGTCTGCCGCAGGCAAGTCATCACGACTGATTTTCTTACCTTTATAAATCACATCTTCATTCGCTGTAGTGGTCGAAAGATAACCACCGGTTCTATTACCAAAACGACTGTCAGTTTTCTTATCCATCCATGCTAGTGCTGAGTTAACGGTCCAATCCATGCCAGCAAAAGGCAGAGTTTGTGAGCGCCAAAATAGATCCACTTGATAAGTATCGCTGGAACCTGAATTATCAAATGACTTCACACCAGTGACTGCATCTGTATTAGTACGAATCTGGTTACGCCCACGACGCTGAACCAGTTGCAAACCTGCCTGGCCGGATAGAGCAGGACCAAATAGACCGATGCTGTACTCTTCATCATAGGGTGTGTCTAAATCACGAAACTGCCATTCCTTAGACATATCTTGCTCTACTAAACCGCCAACACTTTCAATGTACTTACGCTTAGTAATATAACGGCGTTCTTTCTCACGCAAGCGATAGGATAAGAAGGATTTACCGTAGTAACGGTTAGCACCAATAGTCGCTTGATAGGCTTTGTTCTCATCTAAATATACACCCGCTAAAAAGCGTGGAGCCCAGTTGGTATTTTTTAGCCAACCATCACGCTCTAAACGTAAACCACCGCGCCAGAAGAAGCGATCATAGTCACCTTCTAGCTCAGCGTAGGAAGCAAGATTGAGATTGGTGAAATTAATCTTACCTTTACCATATATGGTTTCTTCACTTTGATAGTCAGCACCATTTTTAAATTGGTACGTGTTAAAAACAAAGTCATTAGATCGATCTTGCTTATAAGTAGACCACTTAAACTCACCACCATATTTAACATTGATATTCGAAGTGATTGGTGTTGTGAATCCTAGTGTTGAGCCAGCACTCTGCTGTTTATTTGCCAACTCACCATAACCACCATTAAAAGCATCCTCATAAATAGATTTGTATCCATACTTATCTAAAACATTATCTTTAAAGTTGCGCTCATCTGCACTCATTCCAGCATTAACGTTTAAATCCATTTTTGTTTGGCCTAACATCTGGCTAAAGTTCACACTTAAATTCAGCCCGTTATGCTTGCCTTCAAAGTCAGAGTTTGAGTAGTTAATAAGAAAGCTTTCTTCGCTATAATCACTGTAGGCAAGTGACGCATTCAGATCATATTCACGCTCCAGCAAGTCAGTACGAAGTACTGCATAACGTGAATGGCGATCAATGCTTTTCTCTTCTCCTGGCTTAAATAACTTGCCGGTTTTAAAGAAATGATCAAAATCTAGCTTAACAACCTGTTTCTGATTGATTTTGGCTTGCTTTTCACTGTAGCCAGCAAATACGCCTAAATCACCAACACGTGTTGCGCCTGACAGTGCGGTTTCAGATTTTTTAAACTTCGGCTGAAACTCCCCCGGCAGACCTGCAGGTAACTGTGCAGCGCCATCACCGAATTCATATTCCTGTTTCTTATCCACATGAAACTGCGTCCAGCTATCCTGCGTTCGTCGCTGGCTAACTTCAAAGCTGTTACGCCCGCTATACGACTGCGTCTCAGCCTTAACAATACCACCGGTAAAGTTACCTTCAGCGGCGGAGGCATTCACATCAATCACTTTCAGCTCTTTGACAAAGCGCGGGTCAATAAACACACTTTGTGAGTGCCCTGCCACGCTGGTGTAATTCGACTCATTCTCTTTATTAGCCGGATCGAGCATATTGTCGATACTGGCACCATCGAGCATGATTTTATTCTGGTACGCCGCCGCACCACGAATAGAAAACTCCGCCGGTTTCAGATCACCTTGTTGCAAACTGGAACTGGCGTTATCAGCCACGCGCACCGACGGCACCATCGTCATAGCTTCAGCCAAATCATTGCGTAAGCCACGGCGCATATCCAACTGATCCAGCATCTTCACATCAGGCGTATCCAGTTGACCAATCACCACAGCTTCCGGCAGTTGCACGGCGCTTGCAGCATCTGCGCTACGTAACATATAACTGCGCGGTCCCGTCTGCTGCACGGCTAAACCTTGCACTTGTACAACCTGTTGCAAGGCAACACTGGCACTGAAACTCCCACGAAGCCCTGATGTTTTTTGACTTCCAAGCTCACGACCATAGCGAATGCTCAAGCCTGTTTGTTGAGCAATCGCGTCAATCACACTACTCAATGAGCCAGGCGCAATAGCAAAGGTGTATAGAGAGTCAGCTGCTCGCTGCTCAACACCGACTTGCATTACGTTTTCTGACTCTTGTGCCAGCGCATCAAAGGTTAAGCCAGCCAGCGTTAAGCTCCCAATCAGAGGGGCTATGTGGGCATATTTACAGCTCTTTTTGATCATGTACTTATGGACTCAAAGGATGAATAAAATAAATTGAAGAAAGTTTCCTTTAGGATCCTTAAGCTAACAAGCAGCGCAAATGATAATCATTATCGATATATGTTTCAAGCCTAATATGTCGAATTTTCTACTTAGCAGGTAAAAGATCAGGCGACATCAAACGCTCACCGGCATGATGTGCATATGCCGTTTCCCTCCTTGCGCCCGCCTCATGTATGCTAGACAGATATTTTTCATGGCTGCGCTGCGGTGCATCCTTCTTATGAATTTCTTGACGATAGCCAGATAAAATCATGCACGAACAGTATCAACCTCGCGACATTGAAGCCGCCGCTCAAAGCCACTGGGCTGAGCAAAAATCCTTTGAAGTAACCGAACAAGCAGGCAAAGAAACCTTCTATTGCTTGTCAATGTTTCCGTACCCCAGCGGCCGTCTGCATATGGGTCACGTACGCAACTACACCATTGGTGACGTGATTGCTCGCCACCAGCGCATGCTCGGCAAAAACGTCTTACAGCCTATGGGTTGGGATGCGTTTGGTATGCCAGCAGAGAACGCTGCGATTCAACACAAGGTTGCGCCAGCCGCTTGGACCTATGAAAACATGGCCTATATGAAGGCACAGTTCACGCAACTGGGCTTAGCCATTGACTGGTCGCGCGAGATTACCACTTGCCAACCTGACTATTACCGTTGGGAGCAGTGGCTGTTCACCCAACTGTATAAAAAAGGCATCATTTACAAAAAAGTCGGCACAGTAAACTGGGACCCAGTCGACCAAACCGTACTGGCCAACGAGCAAGTGATTGACGGCCGCGGCTGGCGTTCAGATGCGCTGGTTGAAAAGCGCGAAATCCCGATGTACTACTTCAAGATCACCGCCTACGCAGACGAGTTGCTCACCAGCCTCGATGATATGCACGGCTGGCCTGAACAAGTTAAAACGATGCAGCGTAACTGGATCGGCAAAAGCTTCGGCGCCGATATCATGTTTGATTACGATGCAGAGTCAGTCGGTACTGACGGCCAACTCAAGGTCTACACCACCCGTCCGGATACCCTGATGGGCGCGACTTATGTTGCCGTGGCTGCTGAGCATCCATTGGCGCAACGTGCTGCAGCAAACAATGCAGAACTCACCGCTTTTATTGCTGAGTGTAAAGCGGGCTCTGTGGCTGAAGCCGATATGGCGACCATGGAGAAAAAAGGCTTACCGACTGGCCAGTTTGTAATTCACCCATTAACCGGTGACAAACTGCCTGTCTATGTCGCCAACTATGTACTGTGGGGCTACGGTGAAGGCGCAGTCATGGCTGTCCCTGCGCATGATGAACGCGACTTTGCTTTTGCTAACAGTTACAAGCTGCCGATCCAGCAAGTCTTTGCTTCAAACAATCCAGAGCACACTTTTGATGCACAAGAGTGGAATGACTGGTACGCCGAAAAAACTAACGTCACTGCAGTAAATAGCGGTAAATACGACGGCCTAAGCGTACAAGATGCCTTTGATGGCATTGTGGCTGACCTTGAAGCCAAAGCGCACGGTGAGCGTAAAACGCAGTTCCGTTTGCGTGACTGGGGGATCAGCCGTCAGCGCTACTGGGGTTGCCCGATTCCGATTGTGCATTGCCCAAGCTGTGGCGATGTACCCGTACCTGAAGATCAGTTACCGGTTGTTTTGCCTGAAAACGTTATCCCTGACGGCTCAGGTAATCCACTGAATAAAATGCCGGAATTTTATGAGTGCAAATGCCCAACTTGTGGTGCAGATGCTCGTCGTGAAACTGACACCATGGATACCTTTGTTGAATCGTCCTGGTACTACGCGCGCTATGCCTCACCTCATTACGAAGGTGGCTTAGTAGAGAAAGCGGCGGCTGATCATTGGTTGCCAGTTGACCAATATATCGGTGGTATTGAGCACGCTATTTTGCACCTGTTGTATGCGCGCTTCTTCCATAAACTGATGCGTGATGAAGGCTTAGTGAATAGCAATGAGCCATTCACCAATTTGCTCACCCAAGGCATGGTGATTGCTGAAACTTACTATCGCCTGCAGCCAAACGGTGCGCGCGAGTGGTTTAACCCTGACGAAGTCACGGTTGAGCACGATGCTAAAGGCAAAGCCTTATCGGCCACATTGATCAGTGATGGTCAGCCGGTTGTGATTGGCGGCATTGAGAAAATGTCCAAATCGAAAAATAACGGCGTTGATCCACAAATCATGATTGACGAGTACGGCGCTGACACCTGCCGCTTGTTTATGATGTTTGCTGCGCCACCGGATATGAGTTTGGAATGGTCAGACGCAGGTATTGAAGGCTCCAGCCGCTTTATGAAGCGTGTGTGGCGTTTGGCTTATAAGCATGTAAATGCGGGCAGTCATAACGGTTTAGACCTTGCCTCATTAACCGATGCGCAAAAAGACATCCGTCGCTCGATCCATGCAGTTATTAAGCACGCCAGCAACGATGTGGGCCAACACCAGAAATTCAACACCGCCATTGCGCAAGTGATGACGCTGATGAATGTGCTGGAAAAAGCGCCGGTGGCAACTGAACAAGATCGCGCGTTATTGCATGAAGGTTTAGAAACCGTCGTATTGTTGCTAGCACCGATTACCCCGCATATTTGTCATGCGATTTGGCAGCAACTGGGTCACACCACACCTGTCATTGATGCTGCTTGGCCGCAAGCTGATGAAAGCGCTTTAGTGCAAGACACGCTTAGCATCGTGATTCAGGTCAACGGTAAATTGCGCGGTAGTATTGATGTCGCAGCCAGCGCCAGTCGTGAAGAAATTGAAGCAGCGGCGCGTGTTAATGAAAATGTGTTGCGCTATGTGGATGGCTTAACCATTCGTAAAGTGATTGTTGTTCCGAATAAGTTGGTTAATATTGTTGCCAACTGATTGAGTTATGTTTTTTACTCACCCAGCCTAACCTCCAAACGGGGTTAGGCACAGAGGACATACCATGCTAAAACGCACTATTACTGTACTGGGCCTGGCTTTTTTAATGTCTGCTTGCGGCTTTCATTTACGCGGCACCGGCACGATGCAAATGGCCCTGAGCGAACTGAACTTTTCTGCACGCGATGCACTCAGTCCGTTGGCTAAGCAAGTTAAAACAGGCCTCATTAATAACAAAGTTGATGTTTTAAGCAGCGCAGACTACACGCTGTATCTTGGCGCTGAAGAAAGCAAGCAACGTACTGCCAGCTTTACTGCAGGTACACGTAGCGCTGAATACACCATCACCAGCTCAGCGGCTTACGAATTACGTTCAGGCAATCTGCCTGCACTGCTTAAAAACCGCTTAGAAGTGCAACGCACCTACGCCTACAACCAAGATAACGTCACCGGTTCAGGCCAAGAAGCTGAATTATTGCGTGAAGAAATGCGTCGTGAGCTGGTCACCCAGTTGATGATGCGCTTGCAAGCAATTACACCTGCGCAATTAAACGACTTAAAAGAACAGGCACAGCAACGTCAAGACGCTGAAACGCAAGCACGTGAAGAAGCAATTCGCGTGCAACAACAGTTCGATGAGCCGCAGCAATCACCCATTTCCTTACCTTAGTGACTCAAGGCCTTGTGCAAACAAGGCCTATACCCCACATTTATGCGCATTTATCCTGAAAAACTCAACGGCCAACTGAAGCAGGCTTTACTGCCTATTTATCTAGTCAGCAGCGATGAGCCATTACTTGCCCAAGAAGCCAGTGATGCGATTCGCAGTGCTTGTCGTCAAGCGGATTACAGCGAACGCCAAGTGTTTCATGTTGAGCGTGGTTTCGATTGGAATATCATTCGCGAAGCCAACGCCAGTTTGTCACTGTTTTCTGAAAAACGTTTGCTGGAATTGCGCATCAACTCAGGCAAACCCGGCGATCAAGGCAGCCTTGTTTTACAAGAATATTTAGCGCGCCCAGCTGAAGACACCGTACTGCTGATTAACGTCCCGCGTTTGGATAGCAGCACGTTAAAAACCAAATGGGCTAAAGCTCTGATGGACAGCAAACTGTGTGGCTTTGTGCAGCTGCCCAATATCAATATTGATCAACTGCCCAACTGGATTAATCAGCGTCTTGCTCAGCAAGGGCTCAGTGCTGATCCTGCGGCGATTGATTTAATTGTCGCGCGCACCGAAGGCAACCTCTTGGCTGCCGTGCAAGAAATTGAAAAACTCAAGCTGCTCAGCAACGCCACTCACCTTGATCTAGAGACCATCCAAGCCAGCATTGCTGACAGTGCCCGCTACGACGTCTTTGGCTTAGTGGATGCTGCTCTAGAGGGCGATACCGAGCGCAGCTTGCGGATGCTGGCCGGTTTGCGCAGCGAAGGGACCGAGATCCCGATTATCCTCTGGGCCGTAGCGCGTGATATTCGCCAATTAGGCACCCTCTCACAGCAACTCAGTCAAGGCACTAACCTAGATCGCGCACTATCGAGAGTGTGGCCTGCCGCGCGTAAACCGCTGTTTGCTAAAGCACTAAAACGCTTATCAGGCTCACAATGGCAACTGCTGCTTAAAGATGCGCAATTGATCGATGAACAAAGCAAAGGACAAACCATCGGTGATGCTTGGGTGGGTATGGCCTCATTACTGCTGAGGATGTCAGGCTCGCGTCTGCCTATTTTTCAGCATCAATAATCAATAAAGGCGAAGCACTGCCGCTTTTTTGCTAAACTGCCCCACTTATTCATTGGAGCAGCCGAATGTCTCAGATCTATCAGCACCGCGCTCGTAAGCGTTTTGGTCAAAACTTCCTGCACGACTCAGGCGTGATTGATCGTATCATTCGTGCTATCTCCCCGCATGAAGGCGATCGCCTGTTAGAAATCGGTCCAGGCCAAGGTGCGCTCACCGAAGGTTTAGTCAGCAGCGCTGCTCAGCTTGACGTGATCGAAATTGACCTCGATCTCGTGACCATCTTGAAAGGCAAATTTGCTTTAGCGAAGAATTTCACCCTGCACGAAGGTGATGCGCTGAAGTTTGATTTTGCTCGTCTTGATCCCGCACCCAGCAGTCTGCGTGTCGTCGGTAACCTGCCCTACAATATTTCTACGCCGCTGATTTTCCACCTGCTCAACAATGCCCATTTAGTGCGCGATATGCACTTTATGCTGCAAAAAGAAGTGGTGCAGCGCATGGCCGCTAAACCCGGCGGTGGTGATTGGGGTCGCTTATCCATTATGGTTCAGTACCATTGCCGCGTTGAGCATTTATTTAATGTCGGTCCAGGCTCGTTTAGCCCGCCGCCTAAAGTGGACTCTGCGATTGTGCGCTTAACGCCACACGCTGAATTACCCCACCAAGCTAAAGATGTACGCGCATTGGATCGCATTGTTCGCGAAGCCTTTAATCAGCGCCGTAAAACCCTACGTAATACCCTAAAAAATGTCTTATCCGCTGAAGAAATTGAAGCTGCGGGTGTGGACGGCAGCTTACGTCCTGAACAATTGGATATGGCTGCATTTGTACGCTTAGCTGACCAACTTTCTGAGCAGCAGGCTGCAGAATTATCTTGAGAACATTATGAACAATCTGTGCGATACCATTGATATCCGTGTGAAGACACGCTACTTGGCTGAACACTCAGCACCCGAAGACAACCGTTATGTATTTGCCTATGACATCGTTATTCGCAATAACGGCACTGAATCGGCGCAGCTGTTAAGCCGCCATTGGATCATTACCGATGGCGACGGCAAAACCCAAGAGGTCCGCGGCTCAGGCGTGGTTGGCGAACAACCGGTAATTGATGCTGATGATGAATTCAGCTATAGCAGTGGCACCTTAATGACCACGGCTGTCGGTAGCATGCAAGGCAGTTTCACCATGCGTGCTGAAGACGGCGAAGAGTTTGACGCAACGATCGCACCCTTTAGCCTAGCTGTGCCAGGCGTCTTGCATTAATGGCGACTTATGCCGTGGGTGATGTACAAGGCTGCCTTGAGCCGCTGAAGTGCTTACTCGATCGCGTTAACTTTGACCCCAGCCAAGATAAACTCTGGCTGGTGGGCGACCTGGTCAATCGCGGCCCACAATCGCTGGAGACACTGCGCTTTCTTTATGCGATGCGTGAGTCTGTCGTCACCGTCTTGGGTAACCATGATTTGCACTTACTGGCGGTTGCAAACCACGCCGCACGCATTAAGAAAAAAGACACCTTACGTGAAATTCTCAATGCGCCCGATTGTGCCGACTTACTATTTTGGCTGCGCCAGCAACCGCTGATGCACCATGATGCAGAACGCAAGATCAGTATGGTGCACGCTGGTATTCCTCCGCAGTGGACGATTGCCGATGCACTATCCCATGCTGATGAAATGCACCGCGTGCTGCAAGATGACAGCTTATTGATTCCCTATTTAGATGGCATGTACGGCGATCACCCAACTCTATGGAATGATGATCTGGCCGGTATTGAACGCTTACGTTTAATCACCAACTACTTCACCCGCATGCGCTTTTGCACCGCGACCGGTGAACTGGATCTAAATAGCAAAGAAGGTGCGAATGCTGCACCCAAAGGCTTCGCCCCTTGGTTCAGTCACCCCGAGCGTTTAACCAAAGACGACACAATTTTATTTGGACACTGGGCTGCACTGGAAGGCAACTGCTCTGCCCCCAACACCATCGCGCTGGATACCGGCTGCGTCTGGGGTGGAAAAATGTCGCTGTACAATATCGACACCCAACACTTTGAACGCTGCGCTTGTAAGCCAGCCGCCTAATATTTTGCATCCAGCGAGGACTCTATGGACGCTTTTAAACGCATCAATGTTGAACAAGCCAAAAACCTGTGTGCCGATGGTGCAGTCATGGTCGATATTCGCGACCCAGAAAGCTTTGCTAATGGACACCCTGCCGGTGCCATCCACCTCGACAACCATTCACTGGCTGAGTTTATTGCTCAAGCTGACTTGGATGTGCCCACCATTGTGGTGTGCTACCACGGTCATTCTAGCCAAAGCGCTGCGGCCTATTTGCACAGCCAAGACTTTAGCGATCTATACAGCATGGATGGCGGCTTTGAAGAATGGCGTCATGCATTGCCCGACATGGTAGAGCGTAGCCCTGAGTGAGAGCGGCTCAAGGGCGAGTTAAAATCTCTTTGCTAACTTCAAAAGAGTCAGTACGCTAAACAGCTACTAAATAATAAAAACTCGGCGTGATAGCCCTGAAGGAACTCGCAACCATGATCACACTTCACCACCTGCATGCTTCACGCTCGATCCGTATTCTCTGGTTATTAGAGGAAATAGGTCAGCCCTATCAACTGATCACCTACCAACGCGATGCTAAAACCCACTTAGCGCCAGCATCACTCAAAGCTATCCACCCTCTGGGAAAATCTCCAGTGATCGAATTGGACGGCAAAGTCATTGCTGAGTCAGGCGCAATTGTCGAATTACTGATTAAAAAGTTTGCGCCACACCTAGCGCCTGATGAGTTATCACCAGAATATAGCGACTACTTACAATGGATCCACTTTGCAGAAAGCTCAGCCATGCTACCGTTCTTATTAAAAATCTTTAATCGATATGAAACTCAATCTGGCACCTCGCTAAAGTTTCTCGATCACTACGCTGAAATAGAATTCAAAAAAGTTTTTTCATATCTAAATGACTACCTCAACGGTAAGACATTCTTAGTCGAAGAACGCTTGACGGGAGCAGATTTTATGTTGGCTTTTGTCGTACAAAGCGCACTGAAGAACCTGAAATGTGACGACACATATCCACATATTAAAAGCTATATTGAGAACCTTGAAAGCCTAAGCAGCTATCAAAAAGCCATGCAGATCGAAGCCAACGAATAACAGCAACGCTAGAATAAAAAAGCACGATTCTGGCAGCGCACTCAACGCAAAACGCCCCAACAGAACTGATCTGCTGGGGCGTTTTTATTGCTGCGTTGCTATTGAAATTACAGCAACTTCTGCTCACGTGCCATGACCGTTTGCGGAGCGATTTATTTAAAAAACACTTTAGGTTTAAGAATAATCTTTTTTCCATTTTTCTCAACATAGGCCTTGGAAAAATCATCTAGAACAATAGCCTGCTCCTGCGGATCACAGTACTCACTCTTACACACAAAGGCGATACGTTGAACACCATCATTGCCTTGTAATAGGCGAACGATTTCAGTTTGGTCGTCCTGCCCTTTACAGTTTTCAACACTCCATTCATAGGTCACTGACGCTGAATCCTCAGATAGAACAAACCAAGTAACGTCAGGACAGCTACGCTGTATGCCTGCCATCAAAACAGGCATAACCTGCTGTACTGGCTTACGAACACCCTCAAAGAATTGAATATTGAGCATCCTTGACCAATTTAATACCGTCTCATTGTCCGGAACAAACTCAACCAAAGTCTGATATCGCGTGTCAGTAACATAACCCACCTTCCACCCTTTATTTTCAAAGGGTATATAGGTTGTTTCTAACGCCGTGACGCTTGAACAACCTGCAAGATAGGCAAATACACTGAAAAATATGATTCGAAACATTTTGATAGTTCTAGCTTACTAGACTTGAAATTTGATTAGCATAAACTGAAAATCATCCTATTCTTAAACAATAAAGGATCAGTTATCACTTAATACTGCATTGTGTTCCATAGGGGGTAACGTCCTCATTAACCTCTCCTTTTTCAATACTTTGCTGACGCACTTTAACAGCTGCATCACGCAATTTTTTCACATCAACTGGCTGGCCTCCTACCTGCTCAAGGGCATAAGCAAAATCCTCAAGCACTTGTGCGCTAGCTGACAGATTGATCTCCATATCTGGGTGCTGCTCGTGGTACTTCGCAAAAGCATCAGAACCACGAATAAAATGTTGAACCGCTTTCTTATACTGTTGCGTAGCGCTGTTCAGCCTTCCAAGCTCATTTAGAGAAGTGTGAGTCGGCCCTTCGGTCTTAGCATCTAAATTATATGCAACAGTGAGTGCAAACTCAGCTTCTTTCCATTCACAGGTTACACCTGATGCACGCCCATACTCATACCAAAAAATAGCGCGCTGTTTTGCTGGGGCGCCGCTGTTGGTCGACATACTAATCACTTTACGCATCAGTTTTTTATAAGTAGGCCAGTTTTCTTCCAACAAGGCCATATAGGCATATCTATACACCTCCCCATATTGAGAGTCCGCAGTATTATTTTGAACCGTTTGTGCTGGCATATGTGTGCAACCCACGGCGGTCAACAGCAGCGCAATGGGTAAAAGAGTTATTTTTATCACTGGATCGTCCCTGACGTTATATTAATTAGCAGGCATATATCTCTGACATGCTCGTTACTCAATATTAAAATGATGGAGCTGTATATATTTATACTTTGAATAACTTTCAATATAGCCAACAGACTGCAAACGCGCAATTTATCCAAAAAACATCATCTACTACACGTCAGCGTGAATCCAAACGCAAAACACTGGATAGAGCAAGGTACGCGGCTGCAGCGGTGTACCGAGGTGGTAATGGGCATGCGCCATAACGATCGTGGTTAATGAGCCCAATACCGCCCAAGCTAAAAAGCCCCAGTGCATAAAGGATTGCGCCAACGCTGGAGCAACAGCGGCTGCTGTACCGGCTTCAGTGCTAAATGCAGGCGGTGTCACCACAAAGTGATAAATCGGTTCACCTTCACCTGCAGCAAAGAACACCCCGCCACCGGCCAGCAAGGTGCACATAACCATCGATAACCAGCGAAAGGTGCTGATTTCTGGTGTATCTAAATTACCAATCTTGGCTTGGCCAGCACGACTGAGAGCAATACCAATCGAAATAAAGAAGGTGGCTAGCAACAGCATCTGGAAAAACGAGTCCAGATATTTAGCTGTCCAAGCAAAACCATCACCGATAAACGCCGTCAGCCAGACGGAGTCATAAATCGAGAGTCCAACAAACAGAGCAATAAAGCCCATGGTCAGAGTGAGTACAACAGGGTCACCAAAACGGTGAGAGGAGGGTTTTACAACAGGGTCAGGTACTGCGGATTGAGAAGCACTAGCGGAATAAGACATTACGTCCAACGTGGTTTGAAAATTGGCGGTTTATGACACGGACTGACACAGTCTTTGCAAGGTGACTGACCTATCATCTCTGATTCTGTCGCCCTATAAATATCTTATTTAAGTCAGAAAACAAGAAAGCCCTAATCAGTGCATACCGATTAGGGCTTTCCAGTGAGCGAATTTAAACGCTCTTAAGTCATGTGTTATCTATTTACTTAGATAGCAACAACTTTATTTGCGCAAGGACCTTTCTGACCTTCGCCAACTTCGAACTCGACTTCTTGGCCGTCGTTCAATGTTGCGTATCCGCCACCTGCTTGAATTTCAGAGTGGTGAACAAACAAGTCTTTACCGCCGTCTTCAGGTGTAATAAAACCGAAACCCTTGTCAGCGTTAAACCACTTTACAGTACCTTTAGCCATGATCTTTTACTCGTATTTATTTGTGTAGAGCTAAGATCATACACGATTACACTCCAACGCGACCGTTGATCATCGCACTAAAGGGCTAAGTTTTACGGCATACTTAATAAAACCTACTCTTCAGGCCAACTCCAACCGTGCTCCCAATCGATTCAATTCTCCCTCAGCTCAAGCAAACACTAGAGCAATCCACAACTGTATTGCTGCAAGCACCGCCAGGTGCCGGTAAAACAACCCGTGTGCCGCTGGCGTTACTCGATGCCCCCTGGCGTGAAGAACGTAAGATTTTAATGCTGGAGCCACGGCGTATAGCAGCACGTTCAGCGGCCAGCTTTATGGCGCGCCAGTTGGGAGAGAAAGCCGGACAAACTATCGGCTATCGCACCAAGCTGGATAGTCAGATATCTGCAACAACGCAGATTGAAGTGGTCACTGAGGGTATTCTCACCCGAATGATTCAAAGCGACCCGATGCTGGAAGACTACGCCGCAGTGTTATTCGATGAGTTCCATGAGCGCTCACTGCATGCAGATTTAGGCCTGATCCTCGTACGCGAGTCGCAGCAAGCCTTACGTGATGATCTGCGTATCCTAGTGATGTCAGCCACTTTAGATACTGCACCGATTGCAAAAGTGCTGGGTGACGTGCCAATTATCAGCAGTGAAGGCCGTGCTTTTCCGGTGGATGTATTTTATCGCCCTGTGCGCACGCAACCCCACAACCGCAGCATTATTGATCCTGTCGTGGCAGTGATTCACCAAGCACTCGCAGAACAAGAGGGTTCCGTGCTGGTGTTTTTACCCGGCGCTGGCGAAATTCGCCGTGTGGAAAATCAGTTGCGCGGACAGGTTGCTGATAACGTGCTGATTACTCCTCTATACGGCAATCTCAAAGCCGACGAACAAGATCGCGCTATTTCACCGCCGGCAGCTGGCATTCGTAAAGTTGTACTGGCCACCGCCATTGCCGAAACCAGTCTGACCATCGAAGGCGTACGCGTGGTGATTGATAGCGGTCAGCAGCGCCGTGCCGTCTTTGATCCCAATAGTGGCATGACCCGCCTGATTACTGGCCGAGTGTCTAAAGCCTCCGCCGAACAACGCAAAGGCCGTGCCGGACGTACAGAATCGGGCGTGTGTTACCGACTCTGGAGCGAGCCAGAGCAAGGCGCGCTAGCAGAATTTACCCCACCCGAGATTCAAGAAGCGGATCTGGTCTCACTGGTATTGGAATTAGCGCAATGGGGCGCGCGTGATCCAGCACAGGTCGCTTGGATTGATGCGCCTCCGGCGGCGCATTGGAGCCAAGCCACCGACTTACTGCAACTGCTTGGCATGTTATCCACAGACGGTGCGATTACCGAACATGGCAAAGCTGCACGTCATTTAGGTATTCATCCGCGCTTGGCTAATATGGTCTTGCGTGGACGTGAGATTGGCCTTGGTCAACCTGCAGCCGAACTGGCGGCATTACTCGGTGAACGTGACTTGCTCGGCTCCAGCGCTGGTGCTGATATGCACGAGCGGCTGCAAGTGCTGCGCGGCGAGTCTAAACAGCATCGCATTGATCCGGCACGTCTAAAAGCCGTACGCCAAGATGCCAAACGGTTGATGATCAAAAATAATGATGTGCTAACAACGCCAACGGATACTGAAACAGGTCGCCTGCTGGCTCTGGCCTACCCTGACCGCATTGGCCTACGTCGATCTGGGCAATCTGCTCGCTATCAACTGAGCAATGGCAAAGGCGCGTCGTTACGTGAAGATGATCCGCTGGTGCGTTACGACTGGCTGGTGGCCGCTGATCTGGATGGTAAAACCCGCCAAGCCACCATTTATCTAGCCGCCCCTGTCAATCTGGCCGATCTGGAACAAGACTTATCCGCATTAATTACCGAAAGCGAAGAAGCTCTCTGGGACGACAAGCGCGGCACCGTGGTAGCCCGTCGCGTACGTAAACTCGGCCAGCTGATCTTGGCAGAAAAGGAATTACCCAAACCCGATCCAGCGCTGATCCAACAAGGTCTACTCAACGCCGTACGCAAAAATGGTTTGCACAGTCTTAACTGGACGGATAGTGCTACGCAGTGGTGTGCACGAGTGAGCTTACTGGCAAAGGTGTTCCCCAATGAATGGCCGGATGTCAGTGACCAAACACTGCTGGCCAGCTTAGAAGATTGGCTACTGCCCTTCCTGACGGGTATGCGCCGCTGGTCTGATTTAAAGAATCTGAATCTGTCTGAGGCGCTGAACAATCTATTAAGTTATCCACAGCAACAACAACTCAATGCATTGGCACCCACGACGCTGGCCATTCCCACCGGCCAGAATATACGGCTGGATTACACTGCTGAAAACGGCCCGGTCTTGGCGGCTAAGTTACAAGCCTTGTTTGGTTGGGTCGAAACGCCCAAAGTTGCAGGTGGCAAAGTTGCTGTGCTGATTCATCTGCTCTCGCCAGCACAACGACCGCTAGCGGTGACGGCTGACCTGAATAACTTCTGGCGCAATGTGTATCCAGAAGTGCGTAAAGATATCCGTGGGCGTTACCCCCGACACCCGTGGCCAGAAAATGCTTTAACAGCACAAGCACAGCAAGGCGTTAAGAAGCGTTAGGAGATGCCAAACGGGTAAGCACTGACTATCGACCACTAGAGCCAAAGTGCTGCGATATATCTATACAGCTAATATTTCAGGAATTAATATCTCTTCTAAAAAGCAGGCTGATTATCAGCCTGCTTTGACTCACTCTCACACTTCATAAAGTATATAGAATTTATATTTAACTAAAAGTATCACACCAAATATTCATATTAAAGATAGGCTATTTATAAAATTATAAATTCTAGAATTTATAATTTACACCCACCTCAAAATTTCTTGGATCACCTAAAAAAACCTGATTGTCATTTCTTGCGCTTGTTGCATAAAACTTATCTGTTACGTTTTTAACTGCAAAAGAAAAAGTTGTTTTTTTATCGAGTGCATAGTCCATTGTCAAATCAGCAGTAGTATATGAAGGCAGCTCGATCCTGTTTGAATCTCCAGTATAAATTGAATCTACATATCGAATCCAAGTTCCTATACCAACATTTGAAATAGGCATATATCTAAAACCCAAATTAGCTATATATTTAGGAATAGAATGTGGCGTATTACCACTATAGTCAGTAGCCCCACTAACAAAACTATCATACTTTGCATCTGTTATAGATAGATTAGCGTCAATTTGTAATTTCTCTATAGGCTTAATCCCTAAACTGAACTCTAAGCCTTTTGAAGACTGCTTACCTGCATTGAGTAGTTTATTAATATTATTTGGGTCCGTTACAAACAAATTATTTTTATCAATTTTATAAGCACTTGCTGTAAATTCTGCTTTATCATTTAAAAAAGACTGCCTTAAACCAATCTCATACTGAACTGCTTCAGTCAGATCCAATTTAGTTTGAGCAGGAGACAACGCAGTTAAAACGGCTCCTCCACCCGGTGCAATTGAGGTTGAATAAGCAACATATAAAGTCGTAGTATCAGTTAGATCATAAACCATTCCAGCTCTATACGATAAATTATTATACTTCCTACTCTTTTTATCATTTGCATGATAGTAATCCCATTTAACATCCAAGGTATCATGTCTTAGGCCTAAAACTAATTTCAAATCACTTGTTAAACTTAAAATATCTTCCATATATATGCTAATACTTTCAACATCAGCATCCATATCTTTTACTTTGTAATTATTACCTAACTCTTTATAATAGCCTTTAGCTGGATTATACATAGAAACTTTATCACCATCATTCGACCCTATAATTGCACCATTTTTACTAAAACTCATTTTATTTACATCGGTACCAACAAGAAACCTATTACCCAGTCCAAAAATATTATCTTTATATATTAAGTCTAATCTATTCCCAATTAAATCCTGAGTTTGGTCAGTATCATAACCGGCTCTATTTACCATCGACGGGTCTACAGTATCTTGAACAGCTCTATATAGCCGCCTAACCTCTGCATCTGCTTTTTGATAGTAAAGTTGATTTTTCACCTCAATATTTGAGGTTGGATACCACTCTATTCCTTGTTTTATCCATAAACTATTAGCATTATCTAAACCATCCTTTAGATTATTATAGTTTTTATTTCTAACACTCTTGTCTAGTTTTTTATTTATCAAAGGTGTACCTTGATAATCACTATCAATATTATCTTTAGTTTTTTCTGCTGATAAAGTTGCAAATAATTTATCATTTATTTTATATAAAAATCCCAAATTAAGAGAATCTATCTCCTTTTTCTGGCCATCAATATTTGAACCTATTTCTCTACTACTAACATCAAACCTGTAAGCCAAAATATCATCAACAGCAACTCCACCTGTACCAAAACTCAGTCTATAGCTATCAAAGCTTCCAAAATTTAAACCTATTTGTGTGTCTTGTTTTTCAAAACTTGGCTTTTTAGTGATTAAATTGATTGTTGCTCCTACACTTCCCTCGCCGTGTAAAACAGAAGCAGCGCCACGAATAACTTCAATTCTCTCTAAGTTTGCAACTTCTGTAGCTCTTTTAGAAAAAGCATTTCCCCCTAACTTTATTCCATCAGTTAGAAAATCCACCCCAGGAAACCCACCAAAACCCCTTACTGTAAAATATCCTCCTGGCCCATGTCCAGATGCTCCACTTGTCATCCCCACCGCTTTTTCAACTGCTTTTGCAACAGTGGTATCACCTCTTTTCTCCATAGTCTCAGAGTCTAAAATCTCAACACTCGCTGGTGTCTCTTTTATAGTAATTCCCATTCTTGAAGCAGTAGATGTTTGTTTTTCAAATTGATTAAGATACCCATTTTCAGTAGACTTTTTTCCACTAATAATCATTTCGTCTAAAACTATTTCTTCCGCACTTAAGCTTGTCGTTAATAATAAAGCTAAAGCAGGAACAATTGAGGCTGATTTAAAAAAATCCATTTATTAATCCTATTATATTTTAAATATATTTCCATCATTTATAATCTCTAATTTAATTCACAGATTAATATCAGTAGATTTTATTGATGTGTAATATCTAGTGCTTATGTCAACTCGCCCAAAGCACATGACTTAGTTTCGTAGCAGCATTGCCATTTACCTTTATTATTTTTTTAACCAGACAAAGTTTCAAAAAAGCAATCTTGCATACGAGTCAACCCTCCCTGCTCAGTTGTCTAACCAATAAACTCATCTTGGATGCTGTAACGGCCAATAACCCTTTCTACAAATGGATGCCAAAACCAGCTGCAAGATAATAATGATTATCATAAGCATTATCAATAGTATCTTTGTTATATATTCATTTTGATTCATAAATGAGGCGCAGCTTTACAAGACAGGCACCCGTCAAGGATTACCGATAGAACCGGCTAAGGCAGGTAAAAGTGGTGCATAGCTGTCACCTAAACCCACTTGAAAGCGTATTTTATAGGCTAGAAAACAAAGCTACGCATATCACTCATGAAGCTCAGAGTGCTGTAGTTGAGAGCACTGCGAGCTTATAAAAGCTTAAAAAGGAGGCTTTAAGATTAAGCGCAACAAGGTGTGTTGCAACATGCGCAAGCTAAATTCGATGATTAGCAATAGATCATAAACGAAGGTAGTAGTGAGTCATTTCAGAGCTGTTTACGCCCGCCTTTCTTGCTAGCTGATATCAGCACAATCACTACAAATAAACACAGCAACGCAACAAAGCTTAGCGTGATGCCATGACGGCCATTTAGCGTATTAATCACAGGATCTTGATAACTCGCTGGATTCACTAACAGCGGTATATCAGCGCCGACAGGCAACGCATGCAGATCGCCGAACGAATCGACAATCCCCAAACGCGTTTCAAACTGATAGCGCTGTTCCTGCAGCTCATAGCCAATCCTATAGCCTTTATATACTGTGCCAATCACCTGCCCCGTCACTGGCTGCATATCGGAATTTCTGGAGGCTTCCCATGCATACGTCCCTGCACAGACAAACAACAACAGAATAAATATCCGCGTCATGGCGCCGCGTACCGATGCATTCATAAAGCCTCGACCTGCTTGAATTGACTCATAGCTATTAATAAACAGCCCAAGATTGCGCTCCTGTTTAGGAGGCAACCTTGGGCTGGCAAACATCGACACTTCACTGAGCGAAACACGCCAGTCAGTTTGACGGTTACAAAACTGACTCAATTGCCTTAGTGATCGACTTACTTTCAGGACTGGTGGTACTGCCGAAAGAGTCAACCACATCACCCTTGGCATTGAGCACATATTTGGTGAAGTTCCAGCGCGGCGCCTTGGCCTGCTGGTTAATGTGCGCAAATAGAGGTGTTGCATTAGCGCCGGTCACTGGACCCGGTGCAATCATGGTAAAGGTCACGCCGAAGTTCTTGAAACAAATGGTTGCCGCTTCTTCTTCGGTTTTTGCTTCCTGATTAAAATCATCACTGGCAAAACCAACCACCACTAAGCCCTGCTTGCCATAACGCTCATGCAAGGCTTCCAGGCCTTTAAATTGCCCAGTAAAGCCACAGAAGCTGGCAGTATTGACCACTAACATCGGCTTGCCCGCGGCAAAGTTGCACAAATTAACGGTATCTTTGGAATGCAGTTTAGGTAAATCGTGGTCCAGATAGGCTGGACATGCCACGCTTTCATCGGCGAACGCAGGCGAAGCAGCCAGCCCGAGCGTTAATGCCGCACTGAATAATAATTTCAACATAGCCTGTCTCCTAGTATTTCTGTATTAAAATAGCGCAAGGCTCGCTCGGCAGCACTCAACACTTGGCCGTTGCGAGTTTATCCATTTAAGCACAACTGCAAAAACATGACCTGTATTTTAACGCGTGTCTTTTATGCCGCTTATACCTTTGCTGAGCACAGAAAACACCCAACACGACACAGAAAAAGAGAGCATAAAAAAAGGCACCAAAAAGGTGCCCTTTTGTGTTGGTACAAACAGTGATTAGCCGGTGAAACGAGCCCGCGCCGCATGCAGCTTTTTAAAGCTATCCAGCAAACGTAAGTGCTTATCTAACCCTTCCAGTTTCATACTGGTCGGCGTTAAGCCAGAGAAACGCACCGTGCCATTCAATGAACCCAGCACCGCATCCATCCGTTCTTCGCCAAACATACGGCGGAAAACCAGCTCGTAATCATCCATCTCTAGCTCATCATCCAACGCCACTTCCAGCGCCGCATTCATCGCCTGATAGAACAATTCACGCTCCACTGTATTGTCGTTAAACTGCAGGAACTCCTCGACCAACTCCAATGCTTCTTCCAGCTGATTCAGCGCCAGATAAATAAGCAGCTTCAATTCAAGAATCGTCAACTGACCCCATACCGTATTGTCGTCAAACTCAACGCCAATCAAGGTGATAATATCAGTGTAGTTATCCAGCTCGCTTTCTTCTAAGCGCTCGACCAATGCCGCTAACTGATCATCATCAAGACGGTGCAGATTAAGAATATCTTCGCGGAAGAACAGCGCTTTATTGGTATTATCCCAGATCAAATCATCGATCGGATACACCTCAGAATAATCCGGTACTAGAATACGACAGGCCGTGGCACCGAGATGCTCGAACACCGCGACATAAGCTTCTTTACCCATGTCTTCCAGCAGGCCAAACAGCAACTCAGCTTCCTGCGCATTGCTGTTATTGCCGCCATCAGTGAAATCCCATTCGACAAAGTCGTAATCGGCTTTCGCACTAAAGAAACGCCACGACACCACACCGCTGGAATCAATAAAGTGTTCCACAGAGTTGTTCGGCTCAGTCACCGCATGGCTGGAAAAGGTTGGGCGGGCTAAATCATTGAGGCCTTCAAAACTGCGGCCCTGCAACAGCTCAGTCAAACTGCGCTCCAGCGCCACTTCAAAACTTGGGTGCGCACCAAAGGAGGCAAATACACCGCCGGTACGTGGATTCATTAAAGTAACGTTCATCACGGGGAACTGCCCACCCAGCGACGCATCCTTGACCAGCACCGGAAAGCCCTGCGCCTCTAGTGCTTCAATGCCTGCAAGAATATCTGGGTACTTGGCCAACACCTCACGCGGCACTTCTGGCAAGGCCATTTCGCCAGTGAGAATCTCGCGTTTTACTGCACGCTCAAAAATCTCTGACAAGCACTGCACCTGCGCTTCCACCAGCGTATTCCCGGCACTCATGCCGTTACTGAGAAAGAGGTTTTCAATCAAGTTGGATGGGAAATACACCACTTCGCCATCAGAGTGACGCACATAGGGCAGCGAACAAATACCACGCTCGATATTGCCGGAGTTGGTGTCATACAGATGCGAGCCACGCAGCTCGCCATCGGGGTTATAAATTTCTAAGCAACGCTCATCGAGAATACCTTTTGGCAGCTCATCCTTGGGACCTGGCTGAAACCACTTTTCATTCGGGTAATGCACAAAGGCGGCATTGGCGATGTCTTCACCCCAGTACTGATCGTTATAAAAGAAGTTACAGTTGAGACGCTCAATAAACTCGCCCAGCGCCGAGGCCAGTGCGCTCTCTTTGGTGGCGCCCTTACCGTTGGTAAAGCACAGCTGCGACTGCGAATCACGCACATGCAGTGACCAGACGTTAGGAACAATATTGCGCCATGAAGCGATTTCAATCTTCATACCGAGGCCAGCCAAAATACCCGACATAGTGGCGATGGTTTGCTCCAGCGGCAGATCTTTACCGGCAATATAAGTACTGGTACCGTCATCCAGCGAAGTGCCAAGCAAGGCCTGCGCATCCGCCTCTAGATTCTCAACAATCTCAATGACAAAATCAGGCCCAGTCTGCACGACGCGCTTAACGGTACAACGGTCGATGGAGCGCAGAATACCTTGGCGATCTTTGTCAGAAATATCGCTTGGCAGCTCAACCTGAATTTTAAAAATCTGTTTGTAGCGATCTTCTGGATCAACAATATTGTTCTGCGACAGACGAATATTTTCCGTCGGAATATCGCGCGCTTGGCAATACAGCTTTACAAAATACGCCGCACACAGCGCCGATGAGGCTAGAAAATAATCAAACGGACCGGGCGCAGAACCCTCGCCCTTGTAGCGGATGGGCTGGTCAGCCACCACCGTAAAGTCATCGAACTTGGCTTCAAGACGCAGATTGTCGAGAAAATTAACTTTGATTTCCATGGGGGATTACCAGAATAAGAGAGCGAAAAGAATGGGCGCTATTATCCAGTATTTTTGGGGGGAATGTTGTGAATCGAAGCTATTTCAATAAGCAACTCTAATAAGCTCTTATCAGAGGTACTACACGACTCAATCTAGATCTAAAACCCTGCAGCAACTTAAGGCACATCAACGCCACGCCCAAACTTAAACCACTGCTAGTGATGCCGTTGCATTGCAGAAAGCCTTAAGAAAGACTAACTGTATTTTTAACACAATAAACTCTAACTGGATGACCTTTTAAAGTACTGGCATCGTTGCTTTCTGGTAAAATTTATATGCTTTATCATGTTTGTTTCTCATTATTGGCCGACTAAAAAGTTTAAGGTGCTACCGCAACTTACCTTCCAGTCCTAACTCAATAAGTTGTACTTGAGAGTTGAACCCAGGTTATTTTAAATTGTGGAGAGAAAGAGTGTCATTATCATTAAAGGGAAAGAAAGGAATTATTGTTGGTGTTGCCAATGATCAAAGTATTGCTTTTGGTTGTGCTAAAGCGCTTTATGCAGCAGGTGCTGAAATTGCAATGACTTACCAAAATGAGAAAGCACTACCTTTTGTAGAGCCTTTAGCAAAAATGGTTGATGCCAAAATTTTAATGCCTTGTAATGTGGTTAGGCAAGGTGAATTAGAAGCGTTTTTTAAGGCCGTAGAAGACATGTGGGGGCAAATTGATTTTGTGATCCATTCGATTGCTTGGTCTCCTATTAATGAGCTTCATGGACGTGTTGTAGACTCCACAAGCGAAGGCTTCTCCAAAGCAATAGACATTTCTTGTCACTCATTTATTCGTATGGCAAAACTTGCAGAGCCTTTAATGAAGAATGGTGGTTCTTTAATTACTATGAGCTACTACGGCGCAGATAAAGTCGTTGATAACTACAATATGATGGGGCCAATTAAAGCAGCATTAGAAAGTTCTGTACGCTACCTTGCTGCTGAACTGGGTAGCAGTAATATTCGAGTCAACTGCGTTTCTCCTGGCCCGATGAAGACAAGAGCATCTTCAGGTATTGATAACTTTAATGAGCTGGTTGACAGTGCTATAAAAAAATCTCCTCTTAAACGCTTATGTACTATAGAAGAAGTTGGCGACGTAACAGCATTTTTAGTGAGCCCTTTATCATCTGGTATAACGGGCAGTGTGTATTATGTTGATGCGGGCCATAACATTATGGCGTGAAAACACAATTAATTTTAAGGGGGGATTACTGTGTGTTGGATGCGCTCAATCCAGACGAGGCGATACACTTCGTCAATGACCACGCCCCCTTATCTTTGCGCAATAAAATGACGCCTGAGCATTTTCACCAACCGCAGTGATAAGTCGTACTCGCACACAGACGAGCTATGAAATATTGCTGTACTGCAGAACTAAAGCAACTCCCGCCTCACATCCATCACTCGCGCCTCGACAGTGCGCTGTATTTTGTCTTCAATCTGACTCAACAACGATTCAATCTCGCGTTTAGAAGTCGCCACCACTACGAATGACCACTCGCTGGCATCGTGCCGATTGAGTTCGCCACTCTCGCAAACAGCCACCGCTGGATTACGTCCGAAGCGTTCGTGCATGCCGCCCATACGCTGGCGTTTTTCTTTTAAAGAGGCGCAACCAGGTAGGGAAAAAGTGAGGGTTAGAACGCCGATATGCATGTTACTTTCCAATATCGTTAGTTAATAAAAGTCCAGCAATACCTAGAGAAACATCATCAGCTACTTTGAATCTAACCAACAATGTCATAAAGGCCTGAGTCAACAGGTACTTCAATAATAAAGTCCTTGCCATTCCAAGTTGCTTCGCTCCATTCAAGACGGTAGACCACCCCTTGATTGGTACGAGCACCTACTAAATCTTCAATCAAGTCTTCTAAGATCACAACTTCTCCTACCACAAGGTCTGCAGGAACTAAATACGCTGCAAAAGGGTTGGGGAAATGATGCGGATAATAAGCAGTGAAACCTATGACTTGTTCTTCTGGGTTGAGCCCACGCACGCGAAGATTTCTAGCTACGGTAATTTCACCGCTCTGCGGATCTTGATACACAGCGAATATGGCACGTACTTCTGACTTGGAGGATATTGCTTTAACCAACGGAAAAAACCCAGCCCGAGCTGCTTCATTGATATCTTCTGCTGTACGAGCAGTCTGAATCACTCGTAATTTTGGATTCTTATCTAGATATCTCATACCTGGCCTTAACTATTATATTGTCTTGATTTGAACGAATTCTAAAACACACCTGCGGGTCATGCTTAACGGCCTCAACAATTTCGTCATAGCTCAGATAAGCCGTATCGACCACTGATTTATCACATGAGTCACAATGGCGTTTTAGCGTTTGGGCATCTGTATCGCCTGCAAGGGTGCTCCATGATTTACGTTTTGGGCAGTACACCTTCTTTAAAGTTTGCCCCTCTGCATCACGCAATACTCTGTGTATAGGGTCAAACTCTACTGTTTTTTCCACTAAAAACTCCTTTTAATAGTTACTTATAACGATAAACGCCTGATAGTCTATCAAAGGGTAGATAATTTATGTGACCTATAATCCTGTGGCAGTACTCACCACTGTATCCGCAACAAGGTTTGGATGAAAAATGCTTACACAAAAAGAAATAACCCAAGTACTCAAAAACACCTTTCGCCTAAATTGGCACGGTTATCATGGTGCAAGCCACTGGGCGCGGGTGCGTAATAACAGCAAAATCATCGCAAAAGCGTATCCAGCTAACCATGCCATTTTGCATTACTTTAGTTTGTTTCATGATATCGCACGTATCGATGAAGGCCGTGACTATGGGCATGGTTTAAGAGCGGCTCAGTTTCTTGAAAAAAAAGGCGGTGCAGACTGGCTAAAGTTAACCTCAACTGAATACACCGAGTTAATTGGTGCTATCACCTTGCACAGCGAGTCACACCCAACAGGCACTATTACTCAACAAATATGCTGGGACTCAGACAGGCTCGACTTGTGGCGTGTCAGCACTATGCCTGATCCTCAGCGATTATTTACAGAGCGGGCTATTGAGTTACATGAAGAGCGATTAAGTTACGGCTATTACGTTTAACGCTGCTGCACTTAAGAAGTGCCTGAATCTAGTAGGAAGCTGCTTGGCGGCCAATTCTGAGTGCAACACCTAGTGCTTTTGTTCTTCATTAATATTAGCTGACAAGACTAAATCAATTGATGCATTTACTGTGAATTTGATTATCATCAAGTATTTTTATTTGCAATATAAAATCTAATGAGACTATATTATTATGGAATTACAATTCAATATTACACTATCAGCCACTAACTTGCCTAAAGAAACCTACTCAAAAATTCGTAAAGTTATAAAATGGCAGATTGAAAACAATTTTAACGAGCCATTTGAAATCCCTGCTTTTGAAGAGATTATGTCTAGCGGTCAGCTTGCCCCCAGTTTCTTGTATTTTGAATTTGGTCATCATAACAATCAAAATTATACTTATTATAATACTATGGCATTGATTCTTAAGCGTGAATTTGGATTTAGTAATAATGAACTTAGAGCTTTTGATTTACTACTGAATTTTGCTTCTATTGAGTATAATAAAATAGAAGCTAATATGGGAATATGTCATACAGCTTTTACTGAAAATTGCTGTGTTAGAATTATAATTACTCACGATAATGATATACCTAGTATCCCAGGACTAACTTACTACTGGTAAATTCTTTAGGAAGCATGGATGTAGATACCATCTCTCACTATCAGGTTCAAGAATCTAAATTAAGGTGTTTGAACCTGATATTCTGTTTAATTTTTAATCACTCCAAAACACATCTCAGGGAGTCTGACATCAAGAGAGCTGTAGCCTTTTTAATATGTCTTTTTCCATCTCAATTCGACGAATACGATTTTCAAGCTCACGAATCTTGAGCTGATCTGGCGTCATTGGCGTTGCTTTTGGACTTTCGCCGCTGCACTCTTGGCGCAGTTGACGAACCCATTTGTCCATAGTCGATAGACCGACATTCATGGCTTCCGCTGCTTGCCGGATACTGTAGTTTTGATCAACAACTAACTATGCTGATTCGAGTCGAAACTCAGGACTGAAATTACGTTTTGGTCTTGTTTTCATACTGTCACCTAATTTCTTCCTGGACTTCCCGCGATTTTATAGACACTCAGCTGCCTCGTTGAGACGTTCTTTTTCTTCATAATCTGCCGGTGATAACTGGCCTAAATGACTATGTCTGCGACGGCGATTATAAAACACCTCGATGTAATCAAAAATGTCA
>JAVETP010000149.1:0-4240 GCA_034006005.1 Pseudomonas sp. | reverse complement strand
TACTCCCTTGCTGGTTTGAAGACTATAATGAAAATGCCCCGCACAAGGCCCTGCGGATGCTCTCGCCTCGTGAGTTTATCCGTTCATTGCAAATCTTGGAGTGTCCGGTTTAGCAGGGGCAACTCCACTAAAGCCTAGCAGCCCAGGATACAAAAAGCTTTTAGTAAGCTGTATTATTAGAGGCTACACCGGCATAACTGGAACGCGACTGGATGCCCCAGTGATCTCCATGCCTTGTGATAATATAGAAAGATTCATAGGTGACAATGCGCTTATGTTCTTTGGTAAATCTTGAAAACTCAACCGCATAGTGCAATTTATCGGCACTGGCCTGGATAAGGTGACGCAGACCCCATGCAGAATACCCCCATTGAACGGAATCCTTAAGGGCCTCGTGCCCGCTGTCTCTGGCATATTCTTCAGGTGTTTGCCAGATTTGAATCTTGTCTCCCGCGATTCGCACATGCGGATAGTGCAACTTTTGCGCTAACTCCAGAGCATTAGCGCGGCTGAAGTATTCAATAAATTCGTCCAGCACTGTGCGACCAATACGGTCGAGATCCATAAGTTCTTCGGGCAGCAATTCTGATGTACATGTGGAAATCATACGCTTTTTCCTTTTGTTTAAAGATTACTTGTGACACACAACAACCTGGCAGCGTCTCCTTTTATGAGTGGATTTATCGATCAGATGGCTCCGGCCAATTTCCAGTACGGGTAAAAGACGATGACGAGCAAAATCAAGGTCATGAATAACCGTGCTGTGAAAAATTTCACTATAGAGCTTAAGCTGACATATCCGGTGGCATAGTACACGAGCAGAACAGCGTACTCGTAGGGCAACACAAACTGATCCAGCCCATATATAAAGGTATATATAAGACCAAGAGGATTCATCCCAAGAGATCTCGCAATCTCTACCAGGGGGACAGTAAAAGCTCCGGCTGCCGCTACTGGGGTCAATAAAAATTTAAGCGTTGTGGCTGAAAGATACGTGCTGACGATAGTGAACAACTCTCCTTTGCCACTAAGGAGGGGGAGTAGTTGGGCAGCAATAAGCTTATCCACGCCTGTGACTTTTGCACCTGCGCCGACAGCCATGCAGCCGACTACAAAAAAGACTGGACCGAGCTTCAGTGTTTCCAGCTGTTTTTTATCTACAAGCCCAAGACCTGGGATAAAGCTGATAAACCCGATCAGCATGATGGTCCAACCGGCATTTATGCCATGGTATTTATCAGTCATCATCAATGCAGTCAGGATGATGAACAGACATACCGCCCGCTTTTCTATGGTGCTTATTGTTCCGATCTGCCGGTATTGGCTTTCTACATAGCTCCTAGTATTTATATTTTGTTTCGGGCGAAGCACCGGCAGAAGGAGCAGCATTGAGCATACACAATAGACAATGTTCGGCACATAGTTTTGGATAAAATAGTCGCCCCAGGTCAGAGCGACTCCGGTTGACTTCATCAGTTCCAGAGCCAGAGTCACATCTCCGCCACCTGTATACAGCCCCATGCGCGGCGCTGTTGAGGCAAGAAATCCGGCTAACATGATGACCGATGCTTCACGTGATTTGGGGGCATATTTAGCAGCATCACAAATGCCGATACAGATGACCGACATAAGAATGCCCTTACCGAGTGCCGTAGGAAGCAATGGGGCAATGATAAATCCGACAAGCAACAAGCCACAGAGCAAGGTAAACATGGAGCCGCTCGTTTTATGGAGCGACCAAAGGGCAATGCGCTTGGCCAGCCCTGTGTGCGAAAGAACAAGACCAGTTAGCAACCCACCAAGAACCAGCCACCCCATAGGCGCTGTCCAACTGACCAACATGTCGTGCGGCGTTCCCACTCCCACCAAAATGTAACTGACAGGCAGCATCATGGCGACGAGATTGCTTGGCATAACACCTGTCGCCCACATGCAAACGGCACACGCTGTTAGCCCCAGAAAGTAGGCTACCTCTTTACTAAGCCCGCCATAGAAGCATGCAAGAATTATCATGCTTGGCGCTAGGATGGTTGTCCCCCATTTGATGCAAGATACGTAAAGTTTTTTGTTTGATTCTTGTAACACTGGTGGCGACAGAATTTGTGTGGTCACGTTACCCTCCTCAACTCAAGTTTATGACGGATCATCCTTCCAATTATTGACTTCAAATTAGCAAGGCGTGTGCCATAGAACTTGAATTCATGTAACATGCTGGTTTGTTAGAATTTTATATTATCGCTTCTCATTTTTTATGCTCCATGTTACAGGAAAAAATCCAATTTTCTGGATTTTTTCTTGTAATCTGCACGGGGAGAGGGATGACCATGCCTGTCAATAACGATCCTTCGGTGAAGTCAGTGCTGTTGTTGTTGCTGTCTGCTTTAGGCAAACCAGTTTCCCTGTTGTACCTTGCAGAACCCATGGGTATTTCACAGAAAGAAGCGCTTGTTTTGCTTACTAAATTGGAAAAACAAGGGCACACTATGCACGATCAGTCGGCAGGACTTTGGATGCTGACCGAGACTTGTCAACCTGCGCAGGTAGTCAATTTTTCTGTCGGATGCTTTGTAGAGAAGGGGCATGCGCAGCACGATATTGCCAAAGGTCTAGCCCTGCTTCACAACAAGGATTACCTCAGTGCAAGTGAAGCCTTGCTGAAACAAGTGCGTTCCTTCATTCATTTCGGCAAAAGCGCGGCGGCAAAGACATGCCTTGATATGCTGATGGAAATTCTTCAGGGGTGGTCATGGCACAACGCTCAAGCGGATGCCATCGCAAAGTATGTTGTCTTGATTCGGTGTACAGAGAATCTTGCCATGTACCTGGCAAAAAACGTCCCTGAAGCACTTGCCCTTTTATCTAACGCAAGGCGGGCCGCAGCATCTATTGGTGATGTGCGTTCAACCCTGTTGCTTGACTTGACTGAAGCCTGCCAATTGCATTTGTCAAATGAGCACAATACAGCTTACACGCACGCATTTCTGTCTAGGACAATTGTAAATCTTGAAGCTTTGGCAGATTCTGATATTTTGAGCTCTACTAAATATGCTCAAGGTCTTATTTACTTTATGCAAGGAGAGTGCAAGGAAACTTTGCGCTGCTTACAACTGCATGAAATAGGAATTTTTGCAGATAGATTTGACTATTTTTCTGCAATGGGAATTAGAACTGCAGCTAGTGCAGCTTGTAGCTGCGGCGACTTTACGCTAGCACTTGGATTAATGGAATCTGTACGCAGGCAATCTCATGTTCAGGGCAACCGCCTTGCAGAATTGTGGAGCGAAGTTCAAGTTGCAGATGTTTTGATGCGTATGGGCGAACATCACAAATCGCTAAAATTTCTTGATGATGTATTTTCCTCTACGCAGGTTGAAATAGAAACTCGATTATGGATTTGGGGAAAAAGAGTCCTTGCCTTTTATTATTATCAAAGAAATATGATTACGGAATCGCATGCTGTCCTCCATAAAAGCATGCAGCAGGCGGCGTTATATGGGCAATCTCGTCCGTATTACGGGTGCACCTGGCTTTTTGACATGCTGTGGTCGTATGAAGAGCACGATTTGCCCCGCATACCTGGATATGATTTTGAGCAGGAGCTTTCGTTTGCGTTGAGTGGGCCTAACAAGATGTTTCGTGCCGCAGCGTTACGCATTCGGGCCAAGAAGTATCAGCGAGACGGGGCTGCACCATATGTGGTGGCAGAGACTCTTCGCCAAAGCCTGGCCTATGCCGAGGCAGCACAGGCGCCGCTGGAGTTGGCGCGAACATGTCTTGCACTGGCTCAATCATATGAACAGGCGGGATCAAAAGAAGAAGCAAATGCGCTTTACGCCAGAGGCAAAAAACTCTTTTCCCAGCACCTGAGTTACGATGGGATTCCTTACCAGCGGCGCCCTAATCTGCTGACAGACTCAGAGGAACTTGCCAAGGTTGAGGCCCTTACCCAATGCCTTGAAAAGAATTCATTTTGGACACAACCCGAAGCAAGAATTCAAGAAATTATTGTTGTCATATGTGAGGAACTGAGAATTGAACGCGGCGCTATCTTTAGCATAGATAACACAGGGGGCTGCACGTGCCTTGGTGCAAATCATATTACATCAGAAGAAATTGGGAGTCTTTTTTTTGAAAAACACTTGCAACGCCTTAAGAGTATTAATGACCAGACCCCTGAAATCTACAACGATGGCACTGAGGCAACTCTATATTTCCCGTTTATGAGCCTTGAAGGCTCATT
>JAVETP010000148.1:0-4248 GCA_034006005.1 Pseudomonas sp. | reverse complement strand
CGCAGGCATAAAAAAAGCCCTAACTTATTGAAAGTTAAGGCTTTAGTATCTGGTTGCGGGAGCAGGATTTGAACCTACGACCTTCGGGTTATGAGCCCGTCAAAAGCCTTTATGTCGTTAATGTACATTTCCTTACATCCATTGTCAATCAAGGCTTGCAGCTTATTTTAGCGGTTTTACGCTGACCTTTAAACCACTAAAAGCAAAAATATCTTTCACAAAAATTTAACTCTTTTTGTACGATTTCTCGGGCAATGTTTGTGCCTGTCGCCCGATTACGCTGTTTTTAACTTAAAAATACGGTCTTATTTTTAGAGCCGACAAGCCTATGGGTGTGAAGTATTAAGTGTCGAGCGCTAAAGCATTAAGCTTGTTAAGATGCCCTAGCATCGACGCAACTCTGAGCTACTAGCGTCATAAAAAAGGCGATATAGTTTTTTATTTTTAGCAGGTTTTGTAGCTATGATTAACTACAAAATAAATATTTTTCACGTTATAGCTGTAATAGAAAGACAAGGGTTTAATCAATGAAAGAATCACAACACACCGAGTTTAAACGTCATTGGAAAGACGACTGGCTGAAATGGATCAGTGCATTTGCTAATGCCGAAGGTGGTGTTTTGATGATTGGCTATGATGATCAAGGGCAAATATTTGGAATCGAAAAAGCAGACAAACTGCTAGAAGATATTCCAAATAAAGTACGTGATATTCTTGGCATTGTTGTCGACGTGAATCTTGTTGTGCATGACCGTTTGGAAACGCTGCATATTGAAGTTCCCGCTTATCCCTACCCAATCAGTTACAAAGGTGAGTATCACTACCGTAGCGGTACGACCAAACAAGAACTTAAAGGCGCAGCGTTGGATCGTTTTCTGCTGAGCAAGCAAGGGTTGCACTGGGATGCAGTGCCCCTACCAGGACTTGAAGAAAACAGCCTAGATGTTGCTACCCTTAATAAATTTCGTCAGCTCGCGATTAATAGCCAGCGCCTGCCTGCCAGTGTTATCAATGACAGTCCGAAATTGTTGCTAGAGCGCTTGCGCTTGACCCAAAGCAACTATTTAAAACGTGCTGTTGCCCTGCTGTTGCCCTGCTGTTCCATCCTGATCCAGAGCGTTTTATCACTGGCGCATGTATCAAGATTGGTGCGTTTGGTGTGAACGATGCTGACTTACTCCATCAGGATGAGATCACCGGCAACCTGTTTACTCAAATTGAAAACACTATAGAGGTTCTTAAACTTAAATATCTAAGAGCCTTAATCAGCTATGACGAGCTCTATCGTAATGAAAGTTATCCTGTGCCGATGGCTGCTTTGCGTGAAGCAATTTTAAACGCTGTGGTGCACAAGGATTACGCCAGAGCTACCGCCATTCAAATCAGTGTATATCCTGACAAGCTGATGATTTGGAACCCTGGCCAATTACCAGAAAACTGGACGTTGGATAAACTGATGTCTAAGCATGCGTCATGCCCATTTAACCCGGATATAGCTAACACGTTTTTCCGCGCAGGTTTAATTGAGTCTTGGGGGCGTGGCATAGAACGCATGATTGATACCTGCCGTCAGGGCAATTATCCAGTGCCAAAATGGCAGCTTGAACCCGGTGGTTTATGGGTGATTTTTGAGTTTTCTAAAGAACATGTTCGCCCACTGGTGGAGCAAAACGTACAGATTGGCGGTGTAATTGGCGGTGTAAATAGCCTGTTTGATTTTATACAAGTCAATCCTGGCTTAAGCGCAAAAGCTATTAGCGATAAGCTCAATGTGCCGCAAAGAACAATTGAGCGCTGGATAAAATCTCTGCGTGAACGCGAACAAATCGAGTTTAGGGGCGCACCAAAAACTGGTGGCTACTTTATTAAGACTAATAGAGCAATAGAGTAGCGGCGTGAAAAATATTTAAACCAAGCATTAACGAAACTGCTACAGGGTTACGATTGCGAATATTTTTCACGCAAATACATCAGGCTAGTGGACTTCCCCTAAAACACTAGACACTCCTTAAGTTAGAATAAACCTTTAGGAGGGCATCATGGCAAAACCACGGTTTACACCTGAATTCAAAGCTGAGGCCATCAAACAAATAACCGAACGCGGTTATTCTGTAAAAGACGTCTCTGAGCGACTGTGCGTTTCAGACCACAGTCTTTACAACTGGCTCAAGCAACACAAGCAAGCGGCCAATCCTGATCCTCTAATCACGCAGCAGCATTACTTAGCTACTGAGAATGCGAGGCTTAAAGCCCGCGCTCCTTGATCGTTGCCATTAGTAAATATCCAATTCGTTGACCAGTATAGTATGTTGCATTGACCGTTTGAACTCACCGACGCCTTTTTTAAGATGTCTTTTTCCATGCGCAAGCGTTTATTTTCAGCCCGTAACTTTTTTAGTTCTTCACGCTCATAGATGCACAACGCAGCACCGCTGGCCTGAGCTTCCGTAGTTCTTCTAAGTTAGAACTATAGCGCAGCGTGGCTATTTAGAACCAAGGTGTGTTTCAGTATTTAACAAGACATTCAGCCAGTAAAATCTGTTAATTGAACAGCAATCTTTGTAAATACATACGCAAAGGATTATCCGCGGCACTTAGCAATTTCATAGCAAGTAAGCAGCAAACACCTATCAGCATAGGCTTAACAAGTTTAGGTCCGACTTTTACGACACACCGAGTACCCAGTTGCGCTCCTGCAAACGCAGCAAGGGCCATCGCTAAAGCTATCGGCCATATAATCGAACCTTTTATGATGAAAATAGATAGTGAGCCCAAGTTACAAGACGCATTAGCAAGTTTTGCAAAGCTCATCGATCTCATAAAGCTAAAGCCCGTTAAAAATACAAACGCAACCATAAAGAAAGAGCCAACACCTGGGCCAAAGACTCCATCATAGAAACCGAGTAGTGGCGCAATCATGAATGAAAAAGCCACAAGTGACAGCTTCTTCTTGTTTTTATGCTCGCCTAGTTTTGGAGAGAAAATAAAGTAAGTTGCTACAGCTAGCAGCATGATAGGGACGAGCCCTTGTAAAAAAGCCTGGCTGATTATGCTGACAAATAGTGCTCCCAACATACCGCCAACAAAAGCTGCGCACCCTAAGGGTACTGCTTTTTTCCATTCGATCATTCCTTTTTTGGCAAAGGCATGCACAGAAGACACCGTTGCAGATGCTGCTTGAAACTTATTTGTTGCGATAGCGCTGACCGGATCAATGCCTGCGATCAGTAATGCAGGTAAGGTTATGAGACCGCCACCACCTGCAATGGCATCCATAAAACCTGCTATAAATGCGACTAAACTTAATACTGCAAGTAAATCCCAGCTCAACTCCATGTTTGATCTCTTTAATAATTCTATGAATAGATTGGTGCTGGAAATAGTGACATTATGATGGGTGGTAAAAAAGACACAAAAATAAACTTAATCAGCTATGCAGTCCGCTTTTTTACATTCTGTTATGCCTCTATTTGTGCCAACTGTATTGGGTGAAACTTTCCGAGTTGGACTTAGACCATATTTTCTAGAAAGGAATCATTAAAATGAGCTCTTTGGCGTTGTATGCTGAGCTAGCGGATACTTATGCTAAAGCCATTGAGCTGGGCACTATTAAGCTTGGTGCTCGACTGCCATCAGTGCGTGAGCTGGCGCGTATTCACAGTATTAGCGTCAGTACAGCGATGCAGGTTTACCGAACATTGGAAGTGGCTGGTTTAGTGCAAGCGCGCCCGCGCTCGGGTTATTTTGTGAGTGCGCCAAGTACATTAAGTCTAAAAAACTCAGAGCATACGGTGCGCGGTCTGCCTGATAGCGCACACTATATTGGCATTCATACTGAGGTTTCTAACTTCGTTGCTTTGCGCGAATCAGGCTCATTTAAATACGATTTATCGCAGGCATGCGCAACGCCTGATCTTTATCCAACGCAAGCACTGCGGACCCACTTGATGCGTGCGCTACGGTTACAACCTCAAGTTTTTTCTGAAGCACCACCATTAAAAGGTGATCCAGAGCTGCGTGCGGCTCTAGCAGATCACGCGCTTAAAAGTGGGATCGTTATTGATTCTGAGCAGATACTTATCACCAGTGGTGCCACTGAAGCGATTAACTTAGCGTTAAAAGCGGTTGCGAATGCGGGAGATGTGATCGCTGTTGAATCGCCTACTTTTTACGGAATCTTTCAGGTGTTAGAAAGCTTAGGGTTGAAAGCACTGGAGATTCCGACTCATCTGCACACTGGATTTTCTG
>JAVETP010000004.1:0-109239 GCA_034006005.1 Pseudomonas sp. | reverse complement strand
GTAGCTTATGCTAAAGCGATTCACACCTTAGTGCGTTACTTGAATATCTGTGACGGCAATATGGCTGAAGGCTCATTCCGTTGTGACTGTAACGTGTCAGTGCGCCCCAAAGGCCAAACTGAACTGGGTACACGTACAGAAATCAAGAACGTCAACTCCTTTCGCTTTATTGAGCGCGCTATCAATCATGAAATTCAACGTCAAATTGAATTGATTGAGGACGGTGGCAAGGTCGTACAAGAAACCCGTCTCTATGATGCTAATAAAGACGAAACTCGCTCCATGCGCAGCAAAGAAGAAGCCAACGATTACCGCTACTTCCCCTGCCCGGACTTATTGCCCGTGCATATTCCACGCGAGATGTTGGATGACTTACGCACTCAACTGCCTGAGTTACCCACACAGAAGCGTGAGCGTTTTGAGTCAGCTTTTGGCTTATCCACCTACGACGCCAGTGTCTTATCTGCCAGCCGTGAAATGGCCGATTACTTTGAAGTGGTAGAACAGATTTGCCAAGATGCTAAATTAGCGACCAACTGGGTGATGGGTGACCTCTCCGGCCTACTCAATAAAGAAAACCTGGAGATCACCGAATCGCCTGTCAGCGCCGAACAACTGGGCGGCATGCTTTTGCGTATTAAAGACAACACCATTTCTGGCAATATTGCCAAGAAAGTGTTTGAAGCCATGGCGCAAGGCCAAGGTGATGCCGATCAGATTATTGAACAGCAAGGCCTAAAACAAGTCACCGACAGCGGCGCTATCGAAGCCATGCTCGATGAAGTGCTTGCAGCCAACGCTGAGCAAGTTGAACAGTACCGCGCCAGCGATGAAAACAAGCGCGGTAAAATGTTTGGTTTCTTTGTGGGTCAAGCGATGCGCGCTTCAAAAGGCAAAGCCAACCCGCAACAAGTCAATGAGTTACTCAAGCAAAAGCTTGATCAGTAATCTGTAACTCTGCATTACAGCTGGCCTGAAAGGGCCAGCTGCATCTAAGTCACTCTAAACACACCCAAGGAGCTTGCTTATGCGCATTTATGTGCTGCTTGCTGCGCTGTTATTTTTAGGCGCCTGCTCATCACACCGCACCAGCCCTGACTCTGCTATTAGCGGCCAAGCCTCATGGTATGGTTCCAAGCATCATGGTAAAAAAACCGCCAGCGGCGAACGCTTCAATCAAAACAAACTGACTGCCGCCCATCGCTCCTTAGCCTTTGGTACGCGCGTCAAAGTTACCAATATCCGCAACAACAAAAGTGTCACTGTACGCATTAATGATCGCGGCCCATTCAGTAAAGGCCGGGTGATTGATTTATCCCGCGCTGCAGCACAAAAAATCGATATGATCAACAGCGGTGTCGCCCCCGTACAACTGCAAGTACTGCGTTAACATTTTCTCTTAAAATCCTATTACCGCAGCTTCACAACCTGCTAATCTAGCGGCCATTACAACGTAAAGAGTCGGAGTCACCGCATGTCCATGCAAATGTTTATCTACCTTATCGGCGGTTTTATCTTGCTAGTTATCGGCGCAGAAGTGCTGGTACGTGGTGCCGCCCGTTTGGCAGCACGCTTTGGTATTTCACCGTTGATTATTGGCCTAACTGTGGTGGCCTTTGGTACCAGCGCACCAGAAATGGCAGTGAGTACGCAATCCGCTTTTCTTGGCCAAGGCGATATCGCTATTGGTAACGTGATTGGCAGTAATATTTTTAACGTGCTGGTGGTTTTAGGCTTATCCGCTTTAATCGCACCTTTATTAGTCTCGCATCGACTGGTGCGTATTGATGTGCCCATTATGATTGCGGCAGGCTTTTTAGCGTGGCTATTAGCCTTGGATGGCAGCTACAACCGCTTAGACGGTCTTATTTTATTCTCCTGTATTATTGCCTATACCAGCTACTTAATTATCAGCAGTTTAAAAGCTTGGAAAGCAGGCAAAGCGATTGATATTGATGATGAATACAGTTCACAGGTCAACCCCAGTCGTTTTGCCTCATTGATTAATCTCGTTTATATTTTGGCCGGTTTAGCTTTGCTGGTGATCGGTTCAAATCTACTGGTCAGCGGCGCAGTCAGCTTAGCGCAAGCGCTGGGTTTATCTGAATTAGTGATCGGCTTAACTATTATCGCGGTCGGTACCTCACTGCCAGAGCTTGCTACCTCTCTGATTGCTGCCTGGAAAGGTGAACGTGATATTGCCGTGGGTAATATCGTCGGCAGTAACCTATTTAATCTACTGGCAGTATTGGGTCTGGCCGGTTTGGTGTCGCCTGAAAGTATCTCAGTCGCTCGTAGCGCCATTGATTTTGATTTCCCAGTGATGATGGCGGTGATGGTCGCCTGCTTGCCGGTTTTCTTTGCCGGTTACAGTATCAACCGCTGGGAAGGCGCACTGTTTTTAGGCTACTACATCGCATATACCACTTACCTGATTATGCAAAGCAATGGCGAACCCTTTGCCAGCACCTTTGCCGATGCCATGCTTGGCTATGTGGTACCGTTAACAGCTATTACTATATTTGTGATTGCAGCGCGTGCTTGGCGTCTCCAGCGCGGCTTACCTGCAGATCAATAATTTCAAGGTGTACTGATGATGAATCAGCACACTCTGTTCAGCGCATCAACATAATGAGTTTTATATGGCCAAACGTACTCTTAATCGCCGCCAAGGCTGGCGTATTAATAAAATCCAAGACGAACGCCTTGCGCGTGCCGCCAAACGCGAAGAGCGTACGCTGGAAGAGCTCGAAGGTGGCGATTTAGGTGAAGAGCAACACGGTCTAGTCATCGCACACTTTGGTGTGCAGGTGGAAGTCGAAGCCGAATCACCTGAACTGTCCGGTCAAACCTATCGCTGCTATTTACGCGCCAACTTACCTGCACTGGTGACCGGCGACCGCGTGGTGTGGCGTCCAGGTAATCAAGGCCTGGGCATTATCGTTGCGCAATTACCACGTCACAGTGAATTACGTCGCCCTGACTCACGCGGCACTTTAAAACCTGTTGCGGCCAACGTCGACCTCATTGTGATTGTTTTTGCACCACTGCCTGAACCCCACGCAAACTTAATTGACCGCTATATTATTGCAGCAGAACACGCCGGTATTAAGCCGCTGTTACTGCTGAACAAATCTGATTTACTCGACCCCAGTGGTGAGTCGCGCGCGCATAACTTACTCAACACCTACCACTCATTGGGCTATCCACTGCTGGAAGTCTCAGCCTATTCGGGTGATGGTCTGGAAAAACTGCAAGCGCAACTCAATGATCAAGTCAGCGTCTTTGTCGGCCAGTCCGGTGTCGGTAAATCATCTTTGGTCAACCGCTTACTGCCCAATACAGATACACGTGTTGGTGCACTGTCTGAGCTGACGGGTAAAGGTACGCACACTACAACCACCGCACGCTTATTTCACTTCCCTGCTGGCGGTCAACTGATTGACTCACCGGGTATCCGTGAGTTTGGCTTAGGTCACGTGAGTGTGGCTGATGTGGAAGCTGGCTTTATTGAGTTTCAGGAACACTTAGGTCTGTGTCGCTTCCGTAACTGCAGTCATGAACATGAACCTGGCTGTGCGTTATTAGCCGCTGTTGAAGCGGGTAAAATCCACCCTCAGCGTTTAGCCAGTTTTAAACATATTATCAGTGGCATCAAAACCGAACAGTACTAAATAGTACTACAGCCCTAGGACAATCAATGAACTGGGGCTGTTGATCGACTAATTAGCTATATCTTCAAACTGCAAAACACCCTGTTCAAACACATTGACCCGCTCGCGCAGCGGTTTTCCTGCTGGTTCAGCACTCGCGTCTATCGCCTCAGCCTTTTCAGGCCCTGCATCTTCAACACCTTCGATCACCTGCTGAGCACGTTTCGTCAGCACTAAAATATCAATCCGGCGATTATTTGGACTGTATGGGTCGGCCTGATCAAATAATGTTGATGAGGCATAACCGGCCACCCGTGCGATTTTATCATCCTCTAAACCACCCGCATGCAATGCACGACGCGCGGCATTGGCACGGTTGGCTGACAATTCCCAGTTACCAAAGCCCGAATTACTTGCAAAAGGTTTCGCGTCAGTGTGACCACCAATACTGATTTTATTCGGCACAGCGCGCATGGTATCGGCCATGATATATAGAATATCTTCGAAGTAAGGCTGTAAACGCGCACTGCCTAAGTCAAACATCGGACGATTCGCTGCATCAGTAATCTGAATACGTAAACCATCACGCGAGACATCCATCAGAATTTGATCTTTATAAGGCTGCAAAGCAGTGTCATCGTTGACTTTTCGCTGCAATTCAACCAATAACATATCGAAACGCTCAAGCTCTAACTGCTCAAATAGCTTCTGAGTCTGCTGCTCAGTCAGAGTCTGCGGATCTAAAGAACTTTCATCGCTGATTTCAGGGTTTAAGGTTTGATCAGGTGCCGGCGTGGGTGTACCGCCCAAATCAATTACATAGGGGCTGCCGCTTTCTGAGAAACCTATCGGGTCTTGAAAGTAACCTGAAATCGCTTTTTTTTGCTCAGGAGTGGTCGAGGACATCAGCCACATCACCAAGAAAAACGCCATCATCGCCACGGCAAAGTCAGCAAAGGCAATTTTCCATGCGCCACCATGATGGCCTGCAGCAATTTTCTTAACGCGCTTAACAATGATCGGCTGATTGGTATCCATAATATTTAGCCGCCTCGTACAGCTTGTTCCAATTCAGCAAAGGTTGGGCGATGTCCTCCAAATAACACTTTACGACCAAACTCCACCGCTAAACTGGGTGGCATGCCAGAGGCTGAAGCCACTAAGGTTGCCTTAATCGCCTCATACAAATTCAGTTCCTCTTTAGCGTCATGCGCCAGACTGGTCGCTAAAGGACCAAAGAAACCATAGGCCGCCAAAATACCTAAGAATGTACCCACCAGAGCAGCACCAACGTGCTGACCTAAAGCAGCCTGTTCAGCCTCACCTAGCATCGCCATCGTTACAACGATACCCAATACCGCCGCCACAATACCAAAGCCTGGCAATCCATCAGCAACACTGGTTACCGCATGACTGGGGTGATCGAGGTCTTCTTTAAGGCTGGTCAGTTCCATATCGAACAAGCCTTCAAACTCATGCGGCGCCATATTACCGGTGGTCATAATCCGCAAATAGTCACAGACAAACTCGGTCATACGCTCATCTTTGAGGATGGCTGGATAATTACTAAATATAGGACTGGAGGCTGGATCTTCAATATCAGCCTCAATGGCCATCATGCCTTCACGACGGCTTTTATTCAGTACTTCGTAAAGCATTTTCAGTACATCTAAATACAAGGCTTTAGTAAAGCGCGAGCTAAACATCGCTAACGATTTTTTAAGCACCTCCATAAAGGTACTGCTAGGGTTGGCTTGTAAAAAAGCCCCCATCGCCGCGCCACCAATAATCAGCACTTCAAACGGTTGAATAATAGAGGCAATTTTCCCGCCCGATAAAACAAATCCGGCTAAGACACTACCGAAAACAACAATGATTCCAATGATTTTTATCATAAGATAAGTCGCACTAATTCCAAAACTAGGTAAAGGATAACAGCCTTTGTAAATATTGGTTACTATGTTAAAACCAATATCCCTTGGGGCACAGTCTTGAGACTGAATATATGACGAGCATAGCACCTCACAATAAAAGTTTAGAGCAGTGGATAAAACAGCTGGATAACACTCGGCTGCCTGTTTATAAAGCGCACCGTGAGCGAGCTTTACATATTTTACAAAGTCCAAATAAATCATTACGTGATATCGCACAGGTGATCAGCCAAGCGCCTACTATTGCTTTTATTATTATGCGTGAAGCCAACCGCGGCCACAGCTCCCTATCAGAGCCGGTACAAACGTTGGAAAATGCTTTATCGCGTCTCGGTTTACAGCGCTGCGCAACACTATTACGAAGCCTGATCGATGATGAAGAAACCAGCATTCCTTTTGCATTACGCCAAGTATGGCTGATTGGCCAACATCTGAATGTTCAAGCCATGGGTTTATTTAGCACGCGTATGGCGCGCTTCTGGCATGAAATCCATTGGGGCAGCCTGCTGTTCTTATCGCCAAGCTGGCCGCTATTGACCCGTTATCCTGAGTTTTTTACCGAATGGGAACGGCGTGTTTTAGGCAACAATGAACCCGCTGTTGATGTGGAGCGTGAACTGCTCGGTATGCCGCTCACCACGCTTTGCTTAGGCCTAGCGCAGCATTGGAAATTACCCAGTTGGATTATTGAAGGCTACAGCTTACTCAGTGATAACCCACATATGTTAGTCAAAGCCTTGCATATCGCGCGAAAAATAGAGCAGCCTTTATTACAGCAACAAAAACTGGACCAATTGCCGGCTCTCAATAGCTGGCTGAACCGCCCAGCCAACACCTTAGTTTTCACCTGTGGTTTAGTCATGGCTGCACACAGTTCCTGGGGCACTGAACAGTGTATTCGTTGGCAGCGTTTAATCAGTTTGTACTTAAAAGATGACCTTGCCACGGTACAACAAACCACCCACCAATTGGCTGTCAGCCATGCGCACCAACAAAGCAATCGTGATCTATGGCATCCTGCGCAAGCCTTACTCTGGCCATGGCAAACGCAACGCTTACGCCAACCCTCGACATCAGCCGACCGCTATGCACCCAGCAGTGAAGATTTAATACAGTGGCGTATTCATTGTACTGAGCTGGTGCGCACACCCTGCCCATTTAGTAACCCAGTACAGTTAATAGAGCGTATCAGTCTTGCATTACAAGCCTGCGGCCTGCAGCGCATTTGCATTATGACACTTGACCAGCAGGCTCACTATGCAAAAGTCAGCCATTTATACGGTATTCACGTTAAACAACTTCCCAACACATTTGCACTGGGTACAACGCCTGCAATCAAACACTTTATGACACAGCCAACACATTTACTGATTGACGATAGCAACGCGTCGCGCATTAATACGCAACTGCCAGCTGAACTTATCAGCGTGTTTGCCGATACACACTGGATGCTGGCATCACTGTCCAACGGCAACCGAGTTGCCATGCTGATCGCCGTAGATCAATTCACCACAGCTCTGCATCCAGTCACAATACAGGGCTTGAAAAAAACATTAGAATATATCCAGCGCGCATTGGTACTCTTTAGCTCGCGTAAGCGCTAAGATAAGAGTGGTGTATCAGCACGCACTATTGAATCGGTGCAATAGTATTATTTGCATCATTGGTTCATCTACAAGCGCAATCACCCACTTCTGCTAAACTCACTAAGATGACGACTCACATATTTATCACGACAGCTAAATAGGGCCCAATATACATGCACATCAAGCAACGTCTGTTTATTTTTATGCAATATGTATTGCCTCACCATCTGTTGTCACGTTTGATTGGCAGATTGGCAGAGTGCGAAACAACATGGTTTAAAAACCGCTTGATTACTTGGTTTGTTAAACGTTATCAAGTGAATATGAGTGAAGCGCAACTCGAAGATACAAGCGCCTACAAGCATTTCAATGACTTTTTTACTCGAGCACTTAAGCCTGATGCACGCCCGCTCGACCAGAGTGAAAAAGCTGTGTTATCACCTGCTGACGGTGTTATCAGTCAAGTGGGCACTATTGAACATGGCCGTATTTTTCAGGCCAAAGGCCACAGCTTCAGCTTGGTCGAACTGCTTGGCGGTGATGCAGAACGCGCCACACCCTTTATGGGCGGCAACTTCTCAACCGTATATCTATCACCCAAAGACTACCACCGCGTGCATATGCCTTTAACCGGGATTTTGCGCGAAATGGTTTATATCCCTGGACGTTTGTTCTCTGTTAATCACACCACCGCTGAGAATGTTCCTGAATTATTTGCACGCAACGAACGTGTGGCCTGCATCTTCGATACAGAACACGGCCCAATGGCAGTTGTTCTAGTCGGCGCGATGATTGTTGCCAGCATTGAAACCGTATGGGCAGGCATGATCACGCCCCCCTTACGTGAGTTACGCAGCTATGATTATAGTCAAGCCGCCCGTCAACCGATCACGCTAGAGAAAGGTGCTGAACTGGGTCGCTTTAAACTGGGCTCAACTGCAGTTGTATTATTTGGTCCGGGACATGTGAACTGGGAAAGCGAATTACAAGCAGCCAGTGCAGTCCAAGTGGGCCAACGTATGGCCGTAGAAATTTAGTTATAAAAATGTACAATACCTGATGGCGCATAGCCATCACTTTAGCTGTAGCGACTCTCGGCAATTTAAGTAGGAAAACCAATGGATACACAAATTCAACAATTACGTTTACAAGTGCCTACACCAGAACAAACAAGATTAGCGTTTTGTAAGCCCAATGTGCGTGATTTGAAATCGTGGATCCAAGACCTACCCAAAGCCAATATTGGTGAGACTGCGCGCCTCCTATATCAAGCATTGATTGAACTGAACAACTTCAAAACAGATGCCGAGAACCGCGTACAGCTATTAGAATTATTACGACCAGAAGTGTTATTTATTAACTCTCAGTTGGAAAAACACTTTTTAAACAACTCAGTCATGCTTGATGAGCGCCCGCAAAAAGTCGCTAATTTATGCCAAGCATTACAGAACCACCTGACTGTCGGCTATAAAATAGCCATTGTTGAAGCCCTCCAACAGAAACACTCAGTGCTCGCTTTAGCCTTGCAGCGCGCCGTACACAGTATGTTTATTTCTCAGGTGCGCACCTATCAGTTGTATTTCACAGCGCCACCTCTGTTTTGGCTTGAGTTACACCAACTGTATAAAATTGCATCAAAAAACAATATGCATACGCAATTAACTCGTGACCCGATGCTCGACCCAATCTCTGAACAGAGTGTTGAGTCGGCGTATAGTTGTGCTCTTTTGTTAAGCTGCGCACGCACTAACCAAATGCGCCAAAGCGATATTGCAATTTTAGCCAATATCCTACCCAGTTGGGTGCTGCTGACTAAACTGCAAAACGCAGACTTACCCAGCAGTTTATTTGTAGCCGACCTCAATCATGATGCTCCACCACGTTATAAAGAGCTGCTTGAGCGCGCTAGCAGCGAAACGCGAGTGGGTCTCAACACTCAAGATTTAGCTGAAGCGCTGGTGCGTCATCAGCAATCGTTTGGCAACCCAAGTATCAAACACAAAATTGCGATACCTGACAATATGTCCAGCACGCTTCTGGCCCAACTGTGCAGTGCTTGGGACAATATTGCACAACGTGACTTCCAACGTACCAGCAGTAATGGCACATTGCAGGTCTGCCTTGGTATGAGCGCTGTACATTACTATTTATCTGACCAAGAACCTTTTGAAGACACACTCAAATCACACCAAGTTGGCTTGGTTAAGTACAACACTGACAACGCCGAACGTGATATTTGGGACACTGCCAGTGATGTTAAATCAGACGGTGAGTTCAATCCTTTACAAGTCGACTTGATCGAGTATGGCAGCATGCCCCCACTCGGTGCTGCTGCGTATAAACGCGACACACAAGCATCTGCAGCACTGTACCCAACGTACACCTTGGCTATCGTTAACAGCAGCCCAGGTGGTTACTGTTTAGCGTGGCACGACGCAGTCCCTTCTCAGCTGCAGGCTGGGGAAATCATTGCCATCTGCCAAGTTGAAAATAACGCATGGTCAACGGCTCTGATTCGCTGGATTCGCCAAGTTGATACTGAAGGCACGCAAATGGGTATTGAATTGATTGCACCCAACGCACAGCCTTGCGGCTTACAACTTTTGCGCAGCAACGATACATCCAGCCATTTCTTACGTGCTTTATTAGTGCCCGAGATCCCAGCCTTATCACAACCTGCCAGCGTTATAGCGCCCCGCATACCTTTTCAAGAAGGGCATAAAGTCGCTATTAACCAGCAAGGTACGGAGCTTAAAGCAACGTTAGCAAAGCGTTCAATGCACACGGGCAGCATCAGTCAATTTGAATACAAGGTTACAACACCGATCAAACCCGTTGAAACGCAAACCACTGAAGCATCAACAGTCAGCTCACTCGGTGAAGATTTTGACTCTCTATGGAAGTCACTTTAAGTCCGAGTCTATATAGTGCTTACTCAGCGGCGACTTGTGCATTAACGCTTAAGCCTCAGCCGCTGTAGACAGGTTTTCTCTGAACAATGGGCTTGCCGCTTTATCGATACGCTTAGAGCAGGTATCATAGGCGATCTTATTTTATTTCTTTTTATGCTGCGCGCAGGCTGGGCAATCCATGTCGATGGTTCGTATTGGTTCCTACACATTAGCTAACAACCTGATTCTCGCGCCGATGGCTGGCGTTACTGACCGTCCACAACGTCAACTATGTGCACGTTTTGGTGCAGGTTTAACCGTATCTGAAATGCTCACCAGTGATACCAGTTTATGGTCAAGCCGAAAATCCAGCCTACGCTTATTAACTGACAGTGATCCTGAACCTCGCTCGATGCAAATCGCCGGTGCAGACCCCGCTATGCTGGCTCATGCAGCGCAGCAATGTGTAGCTTTAGGCGCGCATATTATTGATATTAATATGGGTTGTCCGGCGAAAAAAGTGTGCAATAAAGCGGCAGGGTCAGCGCTGCTTAAAGATGAGCAATTGGTCACTGAAATTTTAAACACGGTGCGTGCAGCTGTTGATGTACCCGTGACTTTAAAAATCCGCACCGGTTGGGATCAAGCCAATAAAAACGGTGTTACCATTGCTAAAATTGCTGAACAAGCAGGCATCAATGCTCTTGCGGTACATGGCCGCACACGCGCAGATCGCTACAATGGTGACGCCGAATACGATACTATTGCGCTTATTAAGCAGGCCGTATCGATTCCAGTCTTTGCCAATGGCGATATTGATAGCCCTTTAAAGGCACAACAGGTCCTCAAGCACACGGGTGCAGACGGCTTATTAATTGGTCGCGCAGCACAAGGACGACCGTGGATCTTTCAGGAAATCAATCATTTCCTCGCTACGGGTCAATTACTGCCGGCCATCAGTTTAAACGCACTAGAGTCAATTTTGCTCGAGCATCTTGAGCTCTTGCATGCATTTTATGGCCAGCCGATGGGCGTGCGGATTGCTCGCAAACACACGCACTGGTACTTAGCATCACTGCCAGGGGCACAACAATTTCGTACAACGTTTAATCAGCTGGATTGCGAAACCGCACAAAAACACCAGATTCAAGTGTTCTTTGAGCAACTGCGCATTCTAGGCTTAACAGACGCTGCATGATTCCAATGATAAAACGTTCCGTTATGAGATATCTGTCGTGACAAAAACTACTATGCCGCTTATGACCATCAGCAACAATGAACACCTAACATTACGTTCATGTGTTGAAAAAACGTTGCAAGAGTACTTTGCCCACTTAGATGGTGCGCACGTCAACGATGTCTATAACTTGGTACTGAGCGAAGTTGAAGCGCCTTTATTTGCTTCAGTAATGCAGCATGTGCAGGGCAATCAAACGCGCGCCTCAGAAATGCTCGGCCTGAACCGCGGTACTTTGCGTAAAAAGCTTAAGCAGTACAACCTTCTTTAAAATCTAACCCTGCGCAACTCACCTGTGAGTCTTGCGCAATTTGCCGTTTATAGTTAGGAAACCCAATGACTGACCACACTTCAAAAACGCCTATCCGTCGCGCACTGATCAGTGTCTCTGATAAAACTGGTATTGTTGAATTCGCGCAAGCGCTAGACGCTTTAGGCGTTGAGATTCTCTCGACAGGCGGCACGTTTAAATTACTCAAAGATAACGCTATTCCTGCGATTGAAGTGGCCGACTATACCGGCTTTGCTGAAATGATGGATGGCCGCGTTAAAACCCTGCACCCAAAAATCCATGGTGGTATTTTAGGTCGTCGTGATATCGACGCCGCCATTATGACTGAGCACGGTATTAAGCCCATTGATTTAGTGGCAGTGAATCTTTACCCGTTCGCAGCAACAGTCGCCAAGTCTGGCTGCACCCTGCCCGACGCGATTGAAAATATCGATATCGGCGGCCCAACTATGGTACGCAGCGCGGCGAAGAACCATAAAGACGTAGCGATTGTGGTCAACACCAGCGACTACGGCATGATTATCGAAGGCCTCAAGCAAGGCGGCTTAAGCTACGCACAACGCTTTAACTTAGCGCTGAAAGCCTTTGAACACACCGCTGCGTACGACGGTATGATTGCGAACTATCTGGGTACTATTGACCAGACCGCTGAAACCCTCAGTACTGAACAACGCAGCGCTTTCCCGAATACCTTTAATAGCCAGTTTATTAAAGCGCAAGATATGCGTTACGGCGAAAACCCACACCAAAGTGCGGCGTTTTATACCGAAGCCAATCCACAAGAAGCCAGCATTGCCAGTGCAATACAACTGCAAGGTAAAGAGCTGTCGTTTAATAACGTTGCCGATACCGACTCTGCACTTGAGTGCGTGAAAAGCTTTGTTAAGCCCGCCTGTGTGATTGTTAAACACGCTAACCCATGCGGCGTTGCTGTAGCGACTGACGCAGAAGGCGGTATCCGTAAGGCCTACGACTTAGCTTACGCCACCGATAGCGAATCAGCTTTTGGCGGTATTATTGCCTTTAACCGTGAGCTGGATGCTGAAACTGCACAAGCCATTGTTGACCGTCAGTTTGTTGAAGTGATTATTGCTCCAAGCATCAGCCAAGCCGCACGTGATATTGTTGCTAGCAAAGCCAATGTGCGCTTATTAGAGTGCGGCCAGTGGCCTGCTGAGCGTAGCGCCAGCTGGGATTATAAGCGTGTGAATGGCGGCCTACTGGTACAAAGCCGTGATATTCAAATGATCACTGCCGATGACTTAAAGGTTGTCACGCGTCGCGCGCCGACCGAGCAAGAAATCCACGATTTAATCTTTGCTTGGAAAGTGGCTAAATTCGTTAAATCCAACGCCATTGTCTATGCCAAGAACCGTCAAACGATCGGTGTCGGCGCAGGCCAAATGAGCCGCGTCAACTCTGCACGTATTGCTGCGATCAAAGCTGAGCAAGCTAATTTAGAAGTGGCTGGTGCTGTAATGGCCTCTGATGCATTCTTCCCCTTCCGTGATGGTTTAGACAACGCGGCAAAAGTGGGTATCCGTGCGGTGATTCAGCCAGGCGGTTCCATGCGCGACGCTGAAGTGATTGCTGCAGCTGACGAAGCTGATATTGCCATGGTGTTTACTGGCATGCGCCACTTCCGCCACTAAGTTGCTCTACATAGGATTACTTGTATGAATATTTTAATTATTGGTAACGGCGGACGCGAACACGCATTGGCGTGGAAAGTTGCGCAAGATCCACGTGTTGAGAAAATCTTTATCGCACCGGGTAATGCCGGTACTGCCACTGAAGCTAAGTGTGAGAACGTGGCGATTAATGTTTTAGCCATTGACGAATTAGCTGATTTTGCTGAGCAGAACAATGTCTATCTCACTATTGTTGGCCCAGAAGCCCCTCTGGTTGCTGGCGTAGTGGATACCTTCCGCAAGCGCAACTTAGATATCTACGGTCCAACTGCAGCCGCGGCACAGCTAGAAGGCTCTAAAGCCTTCACTAAAGACTTCTTTGCGCGCCACAATATCCCGACCAGTAACTACGCTAACTTTACTGAAGTGGAGCCAGCACTGGCTTACTTACGTGAGCAAGGCGCACCGATAGTGGTTAAAGCCGATGGCTTAGCTGCAGGTAAAGGTGTGATTGTTGCAATGACGCTTGAAGAAGCCGAAGCCGCAGTGATTGATATGCTCTCTGGCAACGCCTTTGGTGCAGCCGGTTCACGCGTAGTGATCGAAGAGTTTTTGGATGGTGAAGAAGCCAGCTTTATTGTCATGGTTGACGGTGAAAACGTTCTACCGATGGCCACCAGTCAAGACCACAAGCGTGTTGGCGATGGTGATACTGGCCCGAACACCGGCGGCATGGGTGCTTATTCTCCTGCTCCAGTCGTCACCGATGCGGTACACAAACGTGTACTAGAAGAAATCATCTACCCAACTGTGCGTGGCATGGCGGCTGAAGGTCATGTGTATACTGGTTTTTTATACGCTGGCTTAATGATTGATAAAGACGGCGCGCCAAAAATTATTGAGTACAACTGCCGCTTTGGCGATCCAGAAACTCAGCCGATTTTACTGCGTTTAGAGTCCAGCCTCATTCTGTTAATTGAAGCAGCATTAGCTAAGGCGTTAGACAAAGTTGAAGCACAGTGGGATCCACGTCCAAGCTTGGGTGTGGTCATCGCGTCAGGCGGTTATCCTGCTGACGGCTACAGCGCTGGTCATGAAATTCAAGGTCTTGATGCAGCAGCAAAGCTCGACGGTAAAGTGTTCCACGCTGGCAGCAGCCTTAAAGACGGAAAAATCATCAACACCGGTGGTCGCGTACTCTGCGCTACGGCAATGGGTGATACCGTAGCCGAAGCACAGGCGAATGCTTACAAACTGGCTGAGAAGATCAGCTGGGAAGGCAGTTTCTACCGTAAAGACATTGGTTATCGTGCCATTGAGCGTGAGCAGCAGTAACACATAGCTAGGCTCATATCTAAACGCCCCGCTATGCACTGTATACGGGGCGTTTTTTAATCATTTAGAGGCGTTAAGTACTGACGTGAATCCTATTCGCTTAGCAATCGCCCTAATTATCAGTATGATCTTTGGCACTGCATTTTTAATTGTCAGTGTGCCCTACTATTACGAGTTAGTGTTTTCGGCAGACAGTGCGATTCCACTCAGCATGATCCACCAAAAGTTGGTCACAGACTCAAGCTTACAAAGCACCCCACCACTGCTGTTTGGTATGGTATTGGGTAGCATTCTTAGCGTTGCACTCTACAACCTGCTGCGCTTTCTCCACACTCGCTATTACAGCAACTTATTCTTTGCTCTGGCCCTCAGCACTCTACTGTTATTTTCACTGTTAGCCGCCAAGCAACTGCTTACACCACCTAATTTAATGAGCACTCAAACGGCACAATTGATATATATCATTGTTATTTTGAGTCTATTATTCTTGCATGCTGCATGTTTACAATGCATACCCAAATCTCCCGATTCAAGCCGGCTATCCAAGCAACTCAAACGGCATATGGCAATATTGTGCCTCAGCCTCATTGGACTGCTTATACTTCCAGTTGACGGCGCTCACGCTCTAACTTTCTATCTGCTGATCAGCTCAACCATTATATTGCTGGGCTACAGCTTAAAGATTAAGCACAGTGACTCTATTCCCACCGGCTTCTTATCGCTAGGCTTAGCTGCTCTATGCCTTACACTACTTGTCGTTTGGCCCTACTTTCTCAACCAGCATGTACTCTATCCAGACGGGGTTATACTCTTTTTCCTGATCAGTTTATCGATCAACGCAATTATCATTAGTATGGGTTTAAGCCAAATCCATAGCCTGCAAGTGGTTAAAAAATCAGAACTTGCATGCACGCAAGCAGCTGAAGAAGCTGAACGTCGCGCCAAGTCCGAACTCTTAGCAAAAATCAGCCATGAAATACGCACCCCATTGAGTGGTGTATTGGGTATGACAACCTTATTGCTCGACACGCCGCTGTCCACTAAGCAGCGTGATTACGCACATACCATTCAAGGCTCAGGCAATGAACTACTGAGCCTTATTAATGCGATTTTAGATGTTTCACGTCTTGAGTCTAATGAGATTGTGCTCAGTCACACGCCTTTTAACTTGGCCGGATTACTGCAGGAATGCACCCAAGCCTTTTCCTTTCGCGCTAAAGAGCAGCAAGTTGAACTGACTGTTTTTTTGCAACCCCAGACCCCAGAAACTGTATTGGGTGACCCTGTACGCTTTCGTCAAGTTGTACTCAGTATTCTGAGTAATGCATTTAAACGAACCTACAACGGTGAGATTACTCTAAGCGTGATGGTCGACAAAAGCAGCGAACAGCAGCAGTTAATTTTTAGCGTGCAAGACACCGGCACCCCTTTAAGTGATCAAGAACGTCATATTCTAAGTACCGCACAATTGCACAGTAAAGACTTGCTCAGCACATCTTTTATCGGCGGTAATTTAGGTATTATTATTGCGCGTAAATTAATCAACTTAATGACCGGTAGCTTCAAAATAAAGCGCAGCCCGCACGGCACAGTCTTTACCTTTAACGTGCCACTCAATGCCGAACAGAACCCCGTCAGCCATATCGAAGCAGATATAGCATTACGCCAAAAACATATTTTAATTATTGATAGTAACGCGCTCTCGCAAAAAGTCTTGGCGCAGCAATGTAGCGAATGGGGCATGCTCGTCAGCACTCGCTCCTCAATCACTGAAGCCGTGGCGCTCTTGCGCAATAGAAACATGCAAGGGCAGCGCTTTGACGCCATTATCATCAGTGAAACAACTCACAAATCAACGGCGATTGCCTTCGCTGTACGGATACAAAAAGACCCGATACTTACCGCTAATAGCACCTTAATTATGCTGACCAGCAGCAGTCAGATTGATGCAGTCACGGCACGTAACGCTGGAATCAGTCATGTGCTGATGAAACCCGTCAGCGCCTCAACGTTAAAGACCACGCTGATCAATGCGGTGCAACACAGTAGCGCACCGCTTGATACAACTCCAATTGCGGGTAAGCGCGTCTTAGTCGCGGAGGATGATCCGACCTCAGTAAAAGTGATCGCAGGTTTATTAAGTAAGCTGGGTATTAAAATTGATGTCGCAGCCAACGGTCAAATCGCTTTAGAGATGCTGCAAAAAAATCGCTATGATTTAGTGTTAATGGATTGTGAAATGCCAGTGATGGATGGTTTTACTGCAGCACAAAAACAGCGCGCCTACGAAACAGCGCACGGTTTACTCCCGGTACCGATTATTGCACTGTCAGCGCATGTACTGGAAGAGCATCATCTGCGCGCCAAGCAGGCCGGCATGAATGGTCATTTAGCTAAACCTATCGAACTGGCTAAGCTGCAGGCCATCCTGCGTAAAAATCAACCACAAGGTTAACCTTAGGCCCTCGGTGCTTGATGCTGCAAATACGCCACGGCTAAGCCGCTACTGCTAATAATAAGCACGCCGATAATCGAGAAAATATCAGGTAGATGCCCAAAAGCAATATAGCCAACCACGCCAGCAAAAACAATTTGCGCATAGGTGAACGGCGCTAGCGTTGCTGCGGTAGAGTATTTTAACGCCATAGTCAGCAACATATGTGCGGTCATCGCCAGTAAGCCCAGCGCCAACATAAACAGCAGATCAACACTGGCTACGCTCAATGTATATTGGCCGGGTAATAATGCGGTCAGCACAACCGTACCAAACAAGCCGGATAAAAAGTTACTGGTCACAGCGTGGTCCGTACTGGCGAGACGACGAGTAATCAGCTGATAAATCGCAAAGCATAACGATGCACACACCGGTAACAATATGGCCGGCGTAAATAAATCCCCACCTGGACGTACAATAAACAAGACACCTAAAAATCCAACGCTAACAGCGGCCCACTGCCCTTTACTGACTTTTTCATGCAGCACCACTGCCGAAAGCACCGTCACAATCAACGGTGCTAAAAAGATCACTGCAGTGGCTTCAGCCAATGGAATATAGCGTAGGCCACTGATAAATAGCAGACTGACGCTGAGCAAGCTGATAGCACGTAATAGCTGCAATCGTGGCCGTTGGGTGCGTAAAATTGCCCAGCGCATTTTTGGAAAGAACAAGACAATCATCGCCAGTGTTTGCACAAAGTAGCGTAGCCAGATCACCATAATCAGCGGATAAATATGGGTTAAATACTTAGAAATCCCATCATGTGTGGCTAATAGTAAGCCAGCACACATGACTAATAAAATACCATAGAGTGGTTTTGACGTTGTACTCATAATACCTTTACCGAATTAGTTAGCTAGCTAACTATATCAAAAAAAGTAAGCCATGCGCACCTGCCGTGTCGTTACAGCTGCGTTATTTACAATATATTGTGTGAATCTAGCCAGCAGTTACCCAATAGGTTATGCGCACATAACTACAGAGCGGTACCGTTACGCAGGGCTTCTTTCTCTGCGACCGAGGGTGGTTTGCGCCCGGCCAGATAATGACGACTAAAACGTGCAAACCACGTCTCTAAGGCCAATGCAGCTACCGTATCATCGGCCAGATGCAAACATAAAGCGGTGACTTCAGCGGTGCATAGATGCTCTTCGCGAGTGGAGCGGCGTAGGCGATAGCAGGAAATATCTTCAGGCTGCAAGCTCAGTACCGGTAAATCCATCAGATAAGCCGACTTACGAAACATCTTGCGCGCCTCAGTCCAAGTCCCGTCTAAGACAATAAACAGCGGGCGCTTGCCTGAGGCTTTCAGTGCTGCATGCTCTACATCATGTACCACTCGCTCAGTGGCTACGTATTCTTCTGGAAACACCACATAGGGTTGCCATTGCGGGTCGGCTAATAGATTAAGAATATTCTGATCCACTTCAGTGCGCGACCAACCAAAAGCAAAGGTATCCGGTACGACATCGGCAATCAGCCAGCCGGTATTCGTCGGTTTTAATGGCTCGGCATCGTACATCAGCAAACACACAGCACTTTGCGCGGTCACCTTAGGTTGCCAAGCGCACATGCAATAGGCAGCACTGACACGGCACCGTTCGCAGCGCACTAAATAGGCACCACGGGCCAAGAAAGGTTTTTGACTGCGAGCCAAGCGTTGATCACGCAAACGCGATACGGCGTGCGGCATGGGTAATAACCTAAAAGAATAAAGCCTAGAGTTTAACAGATTTCGTGGAGTAGCTGATGGCTGCGCTAGGCCTTAATCAGTAGTCTGTCCATCTTTTCAATAGCAGCTGAACTGACTCAATATGCGCGACCTACAACAATCATAACTGCGCCATAAACAGAAACGCAACCCGAAGGTTGCGCTCTGTATAACGGATTAAGCCGTGTTTATTTAAACACAATCTCACCGTCTTCAAGGGTTGCTTGAATGGTTCTGCCCGGCTCAAACTCTCCAGAGAGAATTTGTTGCGCCAGCGGGTTTTCAATCCAACGCTGAATCGCCCGTTTCAATGGACGCGCACCATAAATCGGATCGTAACCTTCAGCCACCAACTTCTCTAAGGCTTCAGGTGTTAACTCAAAGCGCAGTTCGCGCTCAGCCAAGCGCTGACGTAAACGACCCAGTTGGATATCAGCAATACCGGCAATCTGCTCAGTACCCAGTGGCTCAAAGATCACCAACTCATCAATACGGTTGATAAACTCAGGGCGGAAATGTTGGCCGACTGCATCCATCACTGCTGCACGCTGACCTTCGCGATCACCCATCATCTCTTGGATCTGCACTGAGCCTAAGTTAGAGGTCATCACTACCACGGTATTGCGGAAATCTACGGTACGGCCGTGACTGTCAGTTAAGCGGCCATCGTCCAGCACTTGCAGCAGCACGTTAAATACATCAGGGTGGGCTTTTTCCACTTCATCCATCAGCACTACAGAATACGGCTTACGACGTACGGCTTCAGTTAAGTAACCGCCCTCTTCATAACCGACATAACCTGGAGGCGCACCGATTAAACGCGCGACCGAGTGCTTCTCCATAAACTCCGACATATCGATACGGATCAAGGCATCTTCGGTATCAAATAAGAACTCAGCCAGTGCTTTACACAGCTCGGTTTTACCCACACCAGTTGGGCCTAAGAACAAGAACGAGCCACTTGGACGATCAGGGTCAGACAAACCTGCTCGCGAACGACGCACCGCATTGGAGACCGCAATCACTGCTTCATTCTGGCCAATCACGCGGGTATGCAGCAATTCTTCCATTTTCAGCAGCTTGTCACGTTCGCCTTCGAGCATTTTCGAAACAGGAATACCGGTCCAACGTGACACCACATCAGCAATCTCTTCATCCGTCACTTTAGTACGCAACAGCTGATTTTCCACTTTGCTATTTTGATCAACCATTTCCAAACTGCGTTCTAAATCAGGAATCACCCCATACTGCAATTCTGCGGTACGGTTCAGATCACCTTTACGACGCGACAACTCCATCTCTTGACGGGCTTGTTCAATTTTCTGCTGCAGTTGCGCTGCACCTTGTACTTCTGACTTTTCTGATTTCCAGATTTCTTCTAAGTCAGCGTACTCACGTTCCAGCTCAGTGATGTCTTCTTTAAGCTTTTCAAGACGCTTGATGGTGGCCGCATCGTCTTCTTTCTTCAGCGCTTCACGCTCAATTTTTAGCTGAATCAAACGGCGCTCTAAACGATCCAATGCCTCAGGCTTGGAGTCGATTTCCATGCGAATCATACTGGCCGCTTCATCAATCAAGTCGATGGCTTTATCTGGCAGCTGGCGATCCGTAATATAACGGTGTGAGAGTTTGGCAGCAGCGATAATCGCACCATCGGTGATAGTGACACCGTGGTGCACTTCATAACGTTCTTTCAGGCCACGCAAGATAGCAATGGTGTCTTCTTCAGACGGCTCATCCACCTGTACCTTCTGGAAGCGACGCTCAAGGGCGGCATCTTTCTCAATATACTGACGATACTCATCTAAAGTGGTGGCACCCACACAGTGCAGCTCACCGCGCGCTAACGCAGGTTTCAGCATATTACCGGCATCCATGGCGCCTTCGCCTTTACCGGCGCCGACCATGGTGTGCAACTCATCAATAAACAGAATGATCTGACCTTCTTGCTTGGCCACTTCATTAAGTAAGTTCTTCAGACGCTCTTCAAATTCACCACGGTATTTAGCACCGGCAATCAACGCACCCATATCCAACGACAGCAGACGTTTGCTTTTTAAGCCATCCGGCACTTCGCCATTGATAATACGCTGCGCTAAACCTTCAGCAATCGCAGTTTTACCTACACCCGGCTCACCGATCAGTACGGGGTTATTTTTCGTACGGCGTTGCAAGACTTGGATCGTACGACGAATTTCTTCATCACGACCAATCACTGGGTCGAGCTTGCCTTCTTCAGCACGCTTGGTGAGGTCAACGGTGTATTTGTCCAAGGCTTGGCGTGATTGTTCAGCGTTCGGGTCATCAACCTTGTCACCACCACGCAAGTTGGTAATGGCATTTTCAAGTGCTTGACGGTTAACACCTTGTGCCAACAGAATTTTACCCAGCGCAGTCTTATCATCCATGGCTGCCAGTAACACCAGCTCACTGGAAATATACTGATCACCTTTCTGCTGGGCTAAGCGATCCGCTTGATTGAGCAAACGCGCTAAATCTTGCGACATATTCATATCGCCCGTTGGGCTTTGCAGTTTAGCGAGCTGATTTAAACCTTTATCCAGGGCTTCACGTAAGCTTTTAACATCAAAACCCACCTGCATCAGCAATGGGCGAATCGCGCCACCTTGCTGATCTAATAACGCTGAAATCAAGTGCAACGGTTCAATTGCAGAATGATCCTGACCTACAGCCAATGATTGTGCATCTGACAATGCCAGCTGAAGCTGACTAGTAAAACGATCAATACGCATAATAGCTATTTCCTTGTAGTTAATACGATGAGCCGGTTTATCAGCACTCTACACTACCACCTGCGCTCACTCTCATACTTTATATAATATGGCCGACTCTGCAAATTTCAAGTCCCCCTTCAATCATCAGAATCACTTTATTTGCCCCTACACAGATCACAATTTCTGACGAGACAGTGTGCATTTAAAAAGAATAATCAATCGCCTTACAGCAAAAAACTCATAATAAACATGTAATGCATCAGGTCTTTTAAATATACGCTCGATGACAAAAACAACTCTAAACAGGTCTTTTTTTTCAATTAAAAACCCAACGAAAAAGCACAGAAAAACTATACTTTAGTTGTACTGCAGTAAATTACAGGTAAAAAAAACAAACAATAACTACCGCAAAACGGCTATTTAAAGCCTTTTATGAAGACAACATTAAGCATCAGACCAAAGTAGAGACTTCTTATTTCTCGTATTTTCCGCATAGTTACATTCGGTTACCTTTAAAAAAAGAGCATAACCCCTATTATAAATACAATAAATGGAGAGCAGTTGTCATGACTGATTCTAAAGAAGCATCAAACAAAGCCTATTGGTCGGCAAACTTGCGGCTAATCGTCTTTTGCTTAATTATCTGGGCCACCGTGTCTTATGGCTTTGGAATGCTACTTCGTCCCTGGCTCATGAATATTCACATCGGTGGAGCAGACATGGGCTTCTGGTTTGCCCAACAAGGCTCAATTTTTACATTTCTAATTTTGATCTTTTTCTATGCTTGGAGAATGAACAAATTGGATAAAAAATTCGGCCTGGAGGAGTAAACCATGAGTCAATTCATGATCAACATGATCTTTGTTGCTGGCTCCTTCGTAATCTATACATGGATTGCGATTTGGGCTCGTGCCAAATCGACCCGCGAGTTCTATATCGCCGGTGGTGAAGTGCACCCCGTATTTAACGGTATGGCAACAGCGGCTGACTGGCTGTCAGCTGCATCCTTTATCTCGGTGGCAGGTCTGATCTCGGTCGGCTACGTCAACTCATCCTTTATCTTAGGCTGGACCGGTGGTTACGTGCTACTGGCGACTTTACTGGCGCCTTACTTGCGTCGCTTCGGTAAATACACAGTGCCCGATTTTGTCGGCTCACGCTACGACAGTACAACAGCGCGCCTAGTGGCCGTTGTAATGTTAATTATTATTTCATTGACCTACGTAATTGGTCAAATGACCGGTGCAGGGGTTGCTTTTGCACGCTTCTTGGAAGTGAGCAGCACCGTAGGTTTGATCATCTCTGCTGTCGTAGTGTTCTTCTACGCGGTACTGGGTGGTATGAAAGGGGTAACTTATACTCAGGTTGCACAGTATGTGGTGTTGATCCTTGCGTTCACCATCCCTGCTATCTACCTGTCTCTGCAAATGACCGGCCACTTTTTGCCACAAACCGGTTTTGTTGGTCAGCACTTAGAATCAGGCCAACCTTTACTGCATAAGCTTAACGAAGTCGTTCGCGACCTTGGCTTCCAAGACTACACTGCGAACGTAGAGAACAAATGGAATATGTTCCTGTTTACCTTAACCTTGATGGTGGGTACTGCTGGTTTGCCTCACGTGATCATTCGCTTCTTTACCGTTCCGAAGATCTCTGATGCGCGCTGGTCTGCAGGTTGGGCCTTAGTGTTTATTGCTCTGTTCTACACCACTGCGCCACCATTGGCAGCTATGGCTCGTTTGAACTTGATAGAATCCATTTACCCTGCAGGTACTGAACAAGCACCGATAGTGTATGACGAGCGTCCTGAGTGGTTTAAAACGTGGGAAGTCACAGGTTTAGTTAAGTTTGAGGACCTAAACAACGATGGCCATGTCCAGTTTTACAACGACAAAAACGTAGAGTTTGAACAAGGCACTGCAGCAGATCGTGGTTGGGCAGGTAACGAGCTCACCATCAACAACGACATCTTGGTATTGGCACTTCCTGAAATTGCGAATATGCCAAGTTGGATGATCGGTCTAATGGCAGCAGGTGGTATCGCTGCAGCACTCTCCACAGCATCGGGCTTGCTCCTAGCAATTTCCTCTGCGGTGAGTCATGACTTGATTAAAAATACCTTGTTCCCACAGATCTCCGATAAAACGGAAATGCTTTGTGCACGAATCTCCATGGTCGGTGCAATCTTAATTGCAACGTGGCTGGGTATTAATCCGCCTGGGTTCGCCGCGCAAACGGTGGCTCTGGCGTTTGGGATGGCCGCATCATCAATCTTCCCTGTATTGATGATGGGTATTTTCTTCAAACGTATTAATGCTAAAGGTGCAGTAGCAGGTATGCTATTTGGTTCAGCGTTTACACTGAGCTATATCTTCACGTACCTCGGCTGGTTCTTTATCCCAGGCACAAATAGTTTCCCAAATACACCTGAGTTCTGGGTTATGGGTATTTCTCCTCTATCTGTAGGTTGTATTGGTGCGCTCATTAACTTTATCGTTGCCATTTCTGTATCCTATATGACAGAGAAGCCTTCTGCAGAAATTCAAAGAATGGTTGAGAACGTGCGCTACCCATAATAAGGCAGTGAAAACATTAATCTTGTAGCCATTGGCTACCTATATCAAAGTGGGCTTCCTTATGGAGGCCCTCTTTTTATCTAGAGTACTGTGTATGATTTGGCATTTGATGGCAGTTTTTATTTTTGGTATATGTGCGGGTAGTCTTGCTTTTCTTTTTATAAAAATCAGTCGTAATAGGCTACCTAAGTGGCTTATCCCAGTCTCTGCGGGAATAGGAATGCTCAGCTATTTAGCCTATTACGATTACACTTGGTTTGACTTTAAACGCAGCCAACTCCCTGCTGAGTCGGTTGTAGTTGAACAAGGTCGAGCGGGTAATTTTTTTCGGCCATGGAGCTACATCGCACCGCCTGTTTCATCTTTTGTGGTATTGGATGGCAAAGTCAAAGAAACTCAGCAGCAGGGACACATTCTGGTCGAATATATCCGCTATGAGTTTATCAACGACTATACAGAACGCCTGGAGAGTCAGCCTTACGTGCTCAACTGCACAACGGGCGAGCAACTAGCAGTGCCGAAAAACGATAAACGAGCAACCAGCAAAGTGGAGCTTATTGCCCGCGACAGCCTGCTGTATAAACAGCTCTGCCAATAACCTATATAAGCCTCTTGATACGGTTGCAGCAGTGCAACTCAGAGGCTCAGGCGCCCACCCCGCAGCTTAGCTGCTAATAATCCATGTGCAGACAGCGTTTGCTGATGGTGCATATGGCATATGGCAATCGCCAACGCATCCGACGCATCAATTTGTGGCTTTTTAGTCAGTTTGAGTAAATGCATTACCATCATTTGTACTTGCTCTTTCGCCGCACGACCACTGCCCGCTACTGCAGACTTCACTTGCGTCGCACTGTATTCCGATACTGGTAAATTGGCTTGCACACCGGCAACAATCGCTGCGCCACGGGCCTGGCCAAGCTTGAGTGCAGAATCGGGATTGCGCGCCATAAAGACTTGCTCAATCCCCATTGTGACCGGCTGGTAGGTTTGAATAATCTCACCCACCCCAGCAAATACAGCATTGAGGCGCTCTGGCAATTCGCCTGTACCGGTACGAATACAGCCGGAGGCGACATACTCGCAGCCGCTCCCTGTATCACGAATAATTCCATAGCCCGTAATTCTAGATCCCGGGTCAATGCCTAAAATAAGCGTCATCTTGGCATCCTTTATTAGCGTATTAACGCACTATATTCAGCATGAGTTATACCTCACGCAAATAAAAAACCTCTGGGCCTGTTTACACAAGCAACCAGAGGTTTATTGAGTCACAAAGCAAGCCTAGGCTTAGAGTTGCTCCATCACTTCATCTGGAATTTCAGCATTAGAATACACGTTTTGCACGTCATCTAAATCTTCCAAAATATCAATCAAACGCATCACTTTTTCCGCACCGTCTAAATCCAGTTCAACGTTCAGGGTTGGAATCATAGTGACTTCAGCTTCTTCGGCAACAAAACCCGCAGCCTTCAGCGCTTCACTCACAGTGATAAAGTCAGCAAAGGTAGTTAACACTTCAACTGAGCCATCATCATTGGTGACGATATCATCCGCGCCCAACTCTAAAGCGGCATCCATCAGCGCTTCTTCATCAACGCCCGGTGCATAACAAATCTGCCCTTTACGCTCAAACAGATACGCAACCGAACCATCAGTACCAAGGTTGCCACCGTATTTATTAAATGCGTGACGAATCTCAGCAGCAGTACGGTTACGGTTATCGGTCATGGCTTCAACAAAAACGGCCACGCCATTGGGTGCATAACCCTCATATACCAACTCTTCAACGTTATCGCCATCGTCAGCACCCACACCACGGGCCACAGCACGATCAATGGTATCGCGGGTCATATTAGCAGACAGCGCTTTATCAACGGCTAAGCGCAAACGTGGGTTGTCATTCACAATACCCCCACCTTGTTTTGCCGCTACCGTTAACTCACGAATAAGTTTGGTAAAAATCTTACCGCGTTTATTATCTTGGCGCTCTTTGCGGTGCTTGATATTCGCCCATTTGGAATGCCCTGCCATAACAACTCCCGTTTCTATGTCTTTATTGTGGTGACAACAAACTGTGTAAAAATATCTTGCTGCACTCAATATCCGCGCAGCAAGACATCACCAGTCTAACTCAAACGACTCTTACTCAGCCTTAGGCTGCTCACGCAGACGGATATGTAAATCACGTAGCGCAGTTGCATCAACGGTACCCGGCGCTTGTGTCATCACACATGCAGCACTTTGTGTTTTCGGGAAGGCAATCACTTCACGAATCGACTGTGAACCGGTCATCAACATCACTAAGCGGTCCAAACCAAAGGCCAAACCACCGTGTGGTGGCGCACCGTATTTCAATGCATCGAGCAAGAAGCCAAACTTCTCTTGCTGCTCAGCTTCATCAATACCTAAAATTTCAAATACAGTTTGCTGCATGGTGCGGTCATGGATACGAATCGAACCACCACCCAACTCAGTTCCATTCAGAACCATATCGTAGGCACGTGATAACGCGGTACTTGGATCAGCACGCAGCTCTTCAGCTGAACATTTTGGAGCAGTGAACGGGTGGTGAATCGCGGTCAGCGAGCCATCATCATTGCTTTCAAACATGGGGAAATCAACCACCCACATGGGCGCCCACTTACAGGTCAGCAGATCTAAATCGTGTCCGATACGGATACGCAACGCGCCCAAGGCATCGCTCACAACCTGTGCTTTATCGGCACCAAAGAACACGATATCACCATCAACCGCACCCACGCGATCAAGAATGGTATTGAGATTCTCTTCTGGGATAAATTTAACAATCGGTGACTGTAAACCTTCCGCACCTTTAGCACGCTCATTGACTTTAATATACGCCAAGCCACGCGCGCCGTAGTTGCTGACGTATTTGGTGTACTCGTCAATCTTGCCACGCGGCATGCTGCCAGCGCCCGGTACACGCAGTGCTGCCACACGACCTTTAGGATCATTAGCAGGACCACTGAACACTTTAAAATCAACGCCAGTCAACTGATCAGCAATGTCGACTAATTCCAACGGAATACGTAAATCAGGCTTATCAGAACCAAAGCGACGCATCGCTTCTGCGTATGTCATATGTGGAAATTCAGCGAACTCTACATCCAACACTTCTTTAAACAGCTGACGCACCATGGTTTCGGTGATGGACATAATGTCCGCTTCATCCATAAAACTGGTTTCAATATCAATCTGGGTAAATTCAGGCTGACGATCAGCACGCAAGTCTTCATCACGGAAGCATTTAGCGATTTGATAGTAACGATCAACACCGGCCACCATCAGCAATTGTTTAAATAACTGTGGTGATTGTGGCAATGCAAAAAAACTGCCTGGATGAGTACGGCTAGGGACTAAATAGTCTCGCGCGCCTTCCGGTGTAGCACGGGTCAGAATCGGTGTTTCCACATCCAAGAAACCGTTGTCGTCTAAATAACGACGAATGCTATTGGTCACACGTGAACGCAGTTTCAACTTGGCGGCCATTTCTGGGCGACGCAAGTCAATAAAGCGGTAGCGCAAGCGGGTTTCTTCACCGACATCCGAATGCTCATGCAACGGGAACGGTGTGGTTTCAGCTTGATTTAAGATTTCTAAATCTGTGGCAATCACTTCAATGCCACCGCTGGGCATATTAGGATTCACTGCGCCATCTGGACGTGGATTCACCAGACCTGTCACTTTTACAACATATTCGCTACGTGCACGGTCGGCTTTAGCAAAAATTTCGGCTTGCTCAGGGTTGAAAACGACTTGAGCAAGGCCTTCGCGATCTCGGATATCGAGGAAAATAACTCCACCGTGGTCACGACGACGGTGTACCCAACCGCAAAGAGTAACGGTCTGCCCGCTTAGGGATTCGTTTAAGTGCCCGCAATAGTGGCTGCGCATCATGATAGCGTTCGCTTCCTAGAAAGTTTAAAATAACAGACAGCCATTGCAACCAAAACGCTCGTTTGCAGCGCACGCGCAAAGCCATCGCAGAAAACCCTGATTATATAGCCTAACAGCGCTAACCGCCATGCCATGTCAAACCACACAATAAGGCAGTCGCATAATTGTGCGAAGCAGCACGCTATAGCAGGCTATTGAGCCTTCAACTGACAGTATGCAACTTTAGTTGTTTGAGTCATGGCGGTGTTTGCTGTTTAATAAGCAAAGAGTGGCTAAGGTTTTTATCCACAGCCTCTTGAACACGACAGCGGCGCTGCTTATATTGAGTGCTGTACTTGTAGTCTGTTCTCTTATTTATTGTGATTCTTATCAAGGTGAGTCCATTGCGTATGTTGAAAATTATTCATTTATTTACCGGTGCTGCCGCACTGCTTGTTTCGCTTATTTTGGCCAGTAAAAACTCAGAAGTAGCACCTATGCTGACTTCTTTTGCTTTAGCCAACTTACTGATTGCACCGATCTTACCCACTTGGGCACGTGGCCGTCGTCGTCAATTACAAGGCTTAGTATCAGCCTTAATCGTGTTTGCTACCGTTGTACAAATGATCTTTAGCTTTAGCAGTTCGAAGAGTAGCTTAGGTTTAATTATCCTATTCGTTGCAGTTGCAGTGCACCTAACCCTGAACCTGCGCAAAGTCAGCACCAAAAGCGCACCACTGTCACAAGACCTCAGCGATCGTGAAACTGGTACAGTAAAATGGTTTAACACATCAAAAGGTTTTGGTTTTATTTCACGTGATTCAGGTGATGATATTTTTGTACACTTTCGCGCGATTCGTGGTGAAGGTCACCGTGTTTTGGTCGAAGGCCAGCGCGTTGAATTTACAGTGATGGATCGTGACAAAGGTTTACAAGCTGAAGATGTGATTGCAGCTTTACCGGATGAGCGCGACTAACTCTTGCGTAATCCATATTAAAGCCTGCCACTGTGCAGGCTTTTTTGTATCTACGACCCATAGCCGATGACTCAGCCGATGTAACTCACAATACCGCTATAAATAAACACTCTCACACTGACATAAAAACGCCCGCATTAAGCGGGCGTTTTCAATCACGGACGGTCTATTGTCGTATTACGGGAAGACACCGCGTAACTGACGCGCTTCAAGGATACGCGTACAAGCAATAATAAAGGCCGCAGTACGTAACGACACTTGGTGCTCTGCTGCTGTTGCAGCCAGCGCCTGGTAAGCATCCAACATGATTTTTTCTAGACGCTGATTAATTTCTTCAACCGTCCAGTAAAAGCTCGATGAGTTTTGTACCCACTCAAAATAACTGACCGTGACACCACCGGCATTGGCCAGTACATCAGGGACAATCACTGTGCCTTTCTGGGTGAGAATATCATCTGCATCCGGCGTGGTTGGACCGTTAGCACCTTCGACAATAATGCGCGCACGAATCGCCTGCGCATTATGTTTGGTGATTTGCCCTTCTAAAGCAGCAGGAATTAAAATATCCGTTTCGATGCCCCAAAAATCATCTGCTGCAATCGAATTTGTATTGGCTGCTCCGCCGACACCGCCGGTTTTCTTTACATGCGCCAATAGTGCTTCAACATCAAGACCCTCAGGGTTACAGATGGTCCCAGTATGATCTTGTACTGCAACAATTTTAGCGCCAGCTTCGGTAAATAAACGCGCCGCTGTACCGCCGACATTACCAAAACCTTGAATACTGATGCGTGCACCCTGCAAGTCAATGCCTGCATCTTGAGCCGCAGCCACACCGACAATAAACACACCGCGACCGGTGGCCTCAACACGGCCTAAACTGCCGCCCAGTGGAATCGGCTTACCAGTGACAATACCAGGCTGTGCTGTACCCACTTTCATGGAGTAGGTATCCATCATCCAAGCCATGGTTTGTGCATCGGTATTGACATCAGGCCCTGGAATATCTTTATTTACACCAATAATAGAGCTGATTTCACTGGTGTAACGGCGCGTAATGCGCTCAATTTCAGCCTGTGAGTGTTTACGCGGATCAATGCGAATACCGCCTTTAGCACCGCCAAATGGCAAGCCAACGACAGCTGTTTTAACTGACATCCATGCCGACAATGCCATCACTTCTGATAGCGTCACATCTTGGTGAAAACGCACACCGCCTTTACCCGGACCACGATTAAGACTGTGCTGCACACGGTAGCCTTCAAAATGGGCAATACTGCCATCATCTAAACGCACTGGCACATCAACAATCAGACTACGCTCTGGGTGCTTTAAGGTATCGGTCAAATGACTGAGCTCACCCATATAAGGTGCAACCCGATCAACTTGCTGAAGAAAAATACCCCAAGGGCCTGGGTTTTCAGGGTCTAAATACGAAGGCATATGTTGGTTTATTTGTTGTGGCATGATTTAAACCTTGGTCATTAAAAGTGTAAGCCCCTATCTATAATGGGCTGTGCAAAACCATGCATTTTAACGGATTACGACCGAACTGACTCGTTACACAGTGTTTTTTCTTAAAAAAAGTATCGAAAAAAAATCATAAAAGCCCTGTAAGCCCCGCCACAAAAGACATACTTACAAATATAAAAAAATGCTACCAAAGGTTAAAAAAGCTAATTTAGCTTAAAAAAGGCTATTCCCCAGCTACTTTATCAACGATGAACAGGCTAACATTGCTGCTATAAATCACTGCAAACCTCCTCAAGACTCTCGTTTTTCCTCTAAGGATATGTAATGTCCGCTTATGATGTGTTTCCTTATTTAAACGCGCTCCACGAACAAGGAGGTTCGGATCTATACTTTAGCGTGGGTGCTGTGCCACAAATGAAAGTTGAGGGTACATCTCGCACGGTCGGTCATGAACGACTACCGCCTTCATCTGTGCAACAGATGGCGTATCAATTGATGACGCAAAAACAAGTGTCGGACTTTGAACGCGACCTAGAAATGAATTTGGCGGTGGGCGTCAAAGATTCTGGACGTTTTCGCGTTAACGTATTTTACCAGCGCGGCGAAGTGTCGATGGTGATACGCCATATTAAAAACACCATTCCTGATTTTAGTAGCTTAGGTTTACCAGTCAAACTTGAACAGTTGGCGATGCTCAGCCGTGGTTTAATCCTTGTCACCGGCGCAGCAGGTTCGGGAAAATCAACCACACTGGCCGCGATGCTGGATTACCGTAACACCCATACCGGTGGCCATATTCTCTGCATCGAAGATCCGATTGAGTTTTTACATAAACACAAAAAATCAGTGGTGAACCAACGCGAAGTGGGCCTTGATACCCGCAGTTTTGCCGCTGCACTGCATAACGCTTTACGTGAAGCACCGGATGTAATTATGATCGGTGAAATTCGCGATGCCGACACCATGCAGCACGCTTTGCACTATGCAGAAACAGGGCACCTATGTGTCGCCACCTTGCATGCAACCAGCACCAGCCATGCGCTAGAACGTATCGCGCGTTTCTTCCCCGACGATGCTCGCAAACAAGTGCTGGCCGATGTCTCACAAAATTTAGTGGCGATTATTGGTCAGCGTTTGGTTCCAGGTATTAAGCAAAAGCGTGTGGCTGCCATTGAGCTGATGCTCGGTACGCCCTATATCAAAGATCTGATTCAACGCGACAAGCTCGACGAGCTTAAAAGTGCTATCGCACGCTCACAAGAGCAAGGCTTGCAGACCTTTGACCAAGAGCTGTTTAAATTATTCAGCGCTGAACAAATCAGCCTAGAAAATGCTTTAAGTTTCGCAGACTCACGTACCGATCTGACTTTAAAAATCAAGCTGGACCGTGGCTTTAGTGGTGAAGTGTCTGATACCTTACACATCACTTAAGTCGCCTTGTGACTCAAAGCGGCTCTTATGTTCAAAAATTCCAGAATAAAAAATGGAGCACGCAATGAATGATGCACAGCAACTGTTTGAGCCCTTGCAGCTGGGCTCTTTAACCTTACCCTCTCGTATTGTTATGGCACCGATGACGCGCAGCTTCTCGCCCGGCGGCGTACCCAACGCGCAGGTTGTTGAGTATTACCGCAAGCGTGCCGCAGCTGGTGTCGGTCTGATTATCACTGAAGGCACCACCGTCAACCACTGCGCTGCCAATGGCTATCCGAATGTGCCGCGCTTTTATGGTGAAGATGCTTTAGATGGCTGGAAACAAGTGGTTGAAGCCGTACATAGCGCCGGTGGAAAAATCATGCCACAGCTCTGGCATGTCGGTAATGTGCGTCGTTTAGGTACAGAACCCGATGCCAGCGTGCCCGGCTACGGCCCCATGCAAAAATATAAAAATGGTAAAGAAATTATCCATGGCATGACCCAAGCTGATATTGATCAGATTGTTGCTGCCTTTGCCCAAGCGGCAAAAGATGCACAATCAATCGGTATGGATGGTGTCGAAATTCACGGTGCACACGGCTATTTACTGGATCAGTTTTTCTGGGAAGGCAGCAATCAACGCACCGATCATTACGGTGGCACTATGGCCAATCGTGGCCGTTTTGCTGTAGAAATCATTCAAGCAGTACGCGCCGCAGTCGGTCCTGACTTTCCGATCGTATTTCGCTATTCACAATGGAAACAACAGGACTACAGCGCACGTCTTGCGCAAACACCTGATGAACTACAAGAGTTCTTACAACCCTTAGTGGATGCTGGCGTTGATGTTTTCCACTGCTCAACTCGCCGTTTCTGGGAGCCTGAGTTTGCTGATTCTGAGCTAAACTTAGCCGGTTGGACACGTCAGCTCACCGGTAAACCTACGATTACCGTTGGCAGTGTAGGCTTAGATGGTAGTGAATTTACCAGTTTTATGAGCAATACCGATGAAGTCGCACAACCAGCCAGCTTAGAAGGTCTGTTAACCCGCTTCGCTGCACAGGAGTTTGATTTGGTTGCTGTAGGCCGTGCTTTACTCGTCGACCCTGAGTGGGCTGCAAAAGTACGCGATAACCGTCAAGATGAAATTCTGCCCTTCAGCCGCACTGCTTTAGGCAGTCTCTCCTAAAACGACTGTGTTTGCTGTGCAGGCACATTGCAGCGCACAGCAAACATATTCCAGATCAATACCAGCCTAGATATCTTCGTCACCACCTTCACGATCACGATAGCCTAACAGATATAAAATACCGTCCAAACCCAATGTTGAAATCGCCTGACGTGCTGATTTCTTTACCATAGGTTTGGCACGGAAGGCCACACCTAAGCCCGCCAATCCCAGCATAGGCAAGTCATTGGCACCATCACCGACTGCTATGGTTTGCTCTAAACGCAGGCCCTCCAAAGCAGTCAACTCACGCAATAAATCAGCTTTACGCTGCGCATCAACAATCGGTTCAATGGCGCGACCGGTCAATTTACCATCGACAATTTCCAGTTCGTTGGCATAGACATAATCAATGCCTAAACGCTCTTGCAGCTGCTTGGCAAAATAGGTAAAGCCGCCCGATAAAATCGCAGTTTTATAACCCAGCCGTTTCAGCTCGGTAAATAACACTTCCGCGCCTTCAGTCAAGCGCAGTGATGCACCAATCTCAACCAAGACATCTTCAGATAAGCCTTCGAGCAGCGCTAAGCGCTCTTTAAAGCTGGCCTTAAAGTCTAACTCGCCCTGCATCGCACGTTCAGTAATCGCCGCAACTTGCTCACCGACTCCAGCGGCTTTAGCCAGCTCATCAATCACTTCAGCTTCAATCAGCGTGGAGTCCATATCAAAAACCGCTAAACGACGATTACGACGGAATACCGTGTCGCGCTGGAAAGCAATATCTACATTCAGCTCTTGTGCCACGCTTAAGAACTCAGCACGCAACGCCGCCGCATCAGCCGGTTCGCCACGCACAGAAAACTCAATACAGCCTTTACCCTGACTTTCAGGCGTATCCAGTGGCATACGGCCAGACAAGCGATCAATATGATCAATATTCAAGCCATATTGTGCGGTAATCGCACTGACACGCTGCAACTGCTCAGCCGTCACTTGCCGCGTTAATAACGTGACGATATAGCGTGTTTTACCTTGGCCCGCGACCCACAACTTGTAATCATCTTCTGAGACGGGGCTAAAGCGTACCTGTTGATCCAGCTTATAACCGGTAAATAACACATCTTTCAGCACGGCTGACGCCTGCTCAGTGCTTGGAATTTCAACCAAAATGCCAAAGGACAAGGTGTTATGAATCACCGCCTGGCCAATATCCAAAATTTTCACGCCGCTGTGCGCCAATACGCCAGTGATGGCGGCGGTCAACCCCGGACGGTCTTCACCTGTGATGTTAATCAGGACAATTTCGCGCACGGTGCATTCTCCGCAGATAAAAAGAGGCATTCTAGCCATTTAATCGTCTAACGTGCAGTCCTTTTGCTTGTTCTATGTTTTACGCCCGCTATACTTTAGCGTTATTGCTGTGACTCACAGTGTATTAGCCCACTTTTTATACGTTTAAATACCCTTTATTTCTTTGGAATATATTGTTTATGCAGCCTGATTCAACCCATCCACGACGTAGCAGCATTGCTTCGCGTATAGCAGGTTATGTTTTTTTAATTATCACCCTCTGCCTATTAACCTTAGCCTGGCTGGTGCATACACAACTGCAATGGTCCATACAGCAACAAGCGGATGCTCTAGGTAAAAGTCTATTGCAACAGACTCGCAGTACCGCAGAAGGCGCTTTATCGGCGAACGACACACTCAGTGTGGCGGTCTTATTACGCGAACTGGTCGAAAACCCTTATGTGTCGCATGCCACGTTATACAGCACGGATCAGCGTATTCTTGCCGAAGCGGGTAAACGACCCAAGACCAACAGTGCAAAGTACAATATGTATACACAAGATCTGTCGCCACAAAATGTACTGGCCGGCTCGATGGACCTGCATATTGATATGACTCAATTACAGAAACCACTGACCACCAGCATGCAAACCATCGGTGCGTTTGGGGTAGTGGTCTTACTTTTCGCTTTAACTTTGTCGATACATTTAGGCCGATCATTGGCTTTACCGCTACAAGCTTTAAGCAACTGGCTGATTAATCCAGCGCCTCCCGCTCCACATATTCAGCGCGGTGATGAAATCGGTTTATTAGCCCGACAGCTTAATCAGTACTTTATTGACGATACGCAGACAGAATCAATCCCTATCCTTGAGCAAGTAGCAGGGGTAGAACCTCATTTGGATAGCGAATTCAATAGCGGGGTTGCAGCGCCACCCCTAGCCACAGACAAAATAACATTAGCACCAAGCACTCCAGAGCCAGCACAGCCTGTAGTCGCCCGTACCGCTGTTCTAGCCATAGAACTTAATACTATGGAACAACTGCGCCAATTACCTGATGAGCGTAGAGTTACACTGTTAAAACACTACAATCATGCTGTTAAGCAAGCGGCGACTCTATATGCAGGCCAAGTGTATGCCTTAGCTGATAGCCGTAGTTTGATTACATTTAATACTGAGAGTGCTGAATACCCACGCAATGCAGTATGTTGCGCTGAACTGCTACGTAAATTTTCACAAGGGTTACAAGCGGAGTTGGCCGACACCGAGATCGGCCCACATCTTCATCTTGGACTCAGTGAAGGCGCACTGCTCAAAGATGCCTCTCTAGGCGAGTTACTCTTAAATGAAAGTACGCAAACCGCTTTGGCTTTGAGCCAGCACAGTGATAACACACTGCTAATCAGTAACAGCTTAGCGCACAACAGCCGTCTAGCTGCTTGTGCACTCACTTACTCTGCAGACGAACCAGCAGAGACCAGCCGTTTAGAATCACTGTTGCCAACCTACCAAAGCGTCTTAGACAGTCAACTGCAGAGCTTGCAACAGAGTTCATAACTCAGCTCAATCTAGCGTGTATCAAACAGATGCGCGCTAGATTGAACGTCACTTAAAAACGGTAGACTTCGTGCTCTCGCACCGGTTCTACTACAGGGATATCTAGCGGTACCAGCAATTTTTTTGATGATTTTTTACCCGCTGTTTCAGTGCTGGTTTGAGATGGTGTTTTTTGAGTGACAGCCGCCGGCAAGGCTTGTTTAACCATCTGCACTAATTGCTCAGATAACTGAACCAAGAGCTCACTTTGAGCACGCACCTGATCTTGCATATCACCTGTATGCTCTGCTTCAAGGCGTACCACGCGACTGTTCTGCACACTGCCTTTCTCATCCAGCAAACGCCACTGTGCTTCTAAAACTGCAGGCTGCTCAACACCCGAGTCTAAACGACTGATACTCAAAACAATCTGTACTTGGGCAATCATACCAATACGATCGGGATAGAGAGAGATGCGACTGCTACCAAGTTTTCTCGATACTTGGCGCAACAATAACTGCCCCATATCATCGCTCAAACTACCAGCCCAACGTGCTTCTTGACTCAAACTAAGACTGCCGTCCGCTTCGCGCTGGACAATACTTTCGCGCTGTAAATAATCAGCGACGGTTAATGGGCCCAACAGCACAGTGGCTGTATTTTTATCTTCAACAACTTCAGTTGCAGGTTGTTGTAACTGATAAAAATTAGTATGCGGAGCAACACTACAACCCACCGCACCGACTGCTAAAACCCCCAACATAGCTATCGCCCGCGGCAAGCGCGTTAACTGTTTCATCTGTTCACCGTTTCTTGCCAAATATAATAGATTGTGGCTGCTGCTCTAAGCTTTCTGCCGTACGCTGGAGCGCTTTACTGACCCGCCCTAAGTCTTGTAAAGACTGTAACAACTCATATTGTAATTCTGACTGCGGGCCTATACTGCGACGACCTTCACTGACCATGCCATCCATTTGCTGCAAAGCATCGCGAGCACTTTGCGCGGCATAGCGCACATCACTCAATGCCTCCTTGAGCTCGACACTGCCGCTGTGCACATTGTCTAACATTCCAGGCAAGCGTTGTTGTAATTGCTGACTGATCTTTTCAAAATTATTTAAAGAGACACTTAAACTTTGAATGCCTGCCTGTGTTTCTGGCGCAGAAGCCAAGCGCTCAAAAGCCAATAAAGTCTTATTCGCAGCCTCTAGCGTTTCTTTCATGGGCATTTCTTTCAGCCCTTCAACCAAATCACGCAACACATCGGCGACTTGATCAATTTTTGACGGTACTGTTGGGATAGCAGGCAAATCAATCTCATGCGGATCGCGAATATAGCCTTCCTGATCAGGGAAAAAATCTAACGCAACAATAGCTTTACCGGTCAAAAAGCTCGGCGTTTGCAATTGGGCACCCAAGCCACGCTCAACTAAGCGATGAATGGAACGATCGAAACCACCGTCCGTACTTTTACTGCGTGCGCTTTCGGCATTAATACGAATCGTCACCGGCATCACCACATCATTTAAAGCGCGGTCATAGGATAAATTAATCTGTCGCACGTTACCGACTTTGACACCGCGATAGGTGACATCCGCCCCCACATCGAGCCCATCCAAAGCACCGGTAAAATACACCACATACTCCATGGGCTTGGTCAGTAAGCTATCTCGGCTTAACAGTAGTAATCCTGCCGCAAGCAAGGCGATGCCACCCAGTAAAAAAGCACCTATAAAAAATGGTTTGCGCGATTCAGTCATTTTATCACCTCATGTGTTGCAGCTTCACCGCGCCGTAAAAAGCGCTGCACGACCTCAGGACCATGCTCTAACAAATCAGCCAGCGGCCCTAAAGCAATTTGCGTACGAGTTTTATTATCTAAAAACAAACAAGTATCCGCCACAGCATAAATACTAGGCAGCTCGTGAGTCACCAAAACAATACTGGTACCTAAACTATCGCGCAGTTGTAAGATTAACTCATCCAGCGCCATCGAACTGAGCGGATCAAGCCCTGCCGACGGCTCATCAAAAAACAACACTTGCGGATCTAAAGCCAGCGCACGTGCCAAGGCTGCACGTTTACGCATACCGCCAGAGATTTCTGCTGGGTACAACTCATCACAGCCCGCCAAACCCACCCACGCCAATTTAATTGCAGCCAGCTCATGTAAATCTGCTTTGCTCAGTTCCGGTCGCCAGGTACTCAAAGGCAGGCAAATATTGTCTCTTAAGGTCATGCCACCCCACAGGGCGACGTTTTGATAGAGCACACCAAAGTGCTGCTGCAAATCAGCACGGCTATTGGCGTCTTGCGCCCAAAAATCTTCACCTTGAAACAAGACACGGCCCGCCAAAGGCGCATGCAAACCTATTAGATGGCGCAGCACCGTACTTTTACCGCTACCACTGGCGCCCATAATGACAAAAACTTCGCCTTGTTTAATGCTGAAGTTGAGATCGCGCTGAATGACCAGCGAGCCGTAACCGGCACTTAGATTTTCGGCAATTAAGATGTCATCGCTCATGCTTAGATCCCCAACTGCGTGCAAATAAGGGTAATCGCCGCATCGCTGATCACTAAAGCAACAATAATGCTAACCACTGCATTGGTGGTAGCTTGGCCTACCGCTTGCGCATTACGCCCGCAAGATAAACCGTAATAGCAGCCGATTAAACCAATCAGTACAGCAAATACCAGACTCTTAAATATACCAATTAAGAAATCGGTTAAGGTCAGCATTTCTAAACTTTGATTGATATATTGTGTGGCGGAAATATCAAATAAGCCTGAGCCAATCACAAAGCCGCCGAAGATACCTAAGATATCGGCAAATACGGTTAAGATCGGCATACTCACTAATAAAGCTAGTACGCGAGGCAGGACTAAGAACTCTAAAGTTGGAAACCCAAAGGTTTTTAACGCATCGATTTCCTCATTGGCTTGCATACTGCCCAGTTCCGCAGCATAAGCGGCACCGGTACGCCCGGCCATAATCACCGCAGTCATCAATGCCCCCATTTCACGGGTCATACCGATGGACACCATATTGGCAATATAGATTTGCGCGCCAAAGGCTTCCAGCTGTATGGCACCCACGAAGGCTAAGATCAAACCGATTAAACTGGCAATCAACGCTACAATCGGCAACGCTCCAGGACCGCACTGCTGTAAGGCGATCCAGAAATCACTCATGCGCATACGTGCTTTACCGGTCATCAATCGACCCATCGCCTGCGTCACTTCACCTAAAAAGGTGCAAGAATCCCCCACCGCCGTAGCGACATTTTGCGCTCTTAAGCCAATGCGAGAGACCCAACCATATTCAGGTTGATCGGCCTTATCAACTTGAGTGGATGAGCTGTCAGCCATTTCTAATAAGCGCTCAACGCCATCCGGTAAGCCTTGTAAATCAAGCGCCACCTGCTGCTCTGTTGCCAAACGCTGCATGCGGCGCAGTAACGCCAACAAACTACTATCCCAAGTTTCCACCGCAACCTGCACGGTTAATTGCTCGGGCAGACGTCCGCCTTGTCGCCAGACGTCGTTTAACTCAGGCTTACGCTGTTCTAGGGTCCAGCTGCCATTCACCTGCAGCACGGGTGCAGCACTGCTGTGATCCCAATCTAATGACGGTGCTTTATTCATCTGGCTATCCTTTAACAGCTGCTGTGCAGCATCATCTTGCGCAATAGCATACGCAGGCTGGCCCTACTCTAGGTCTCAACGCGTAACGCGTCCACTCGTTGGAAACCACGCGGCAGTTTATTACCACGACGTCCGCGCTCACCCTGATAATGCTCAAGATCACTGAACTTCAGCGACAAGGTACGTTTACCGGCCACCAATACCAAAGTCGCTTGCTCATTAAAGACCGCAAAGTCCACCAGCCACTCCTCGCGCTTAGCCGCTCGATCGGTTGGAATACCCAGCAACTTATTACCTTTACCGCGGCTCAGTTGCGGTAAGTCAGACACTTTAAAGACCAATAAACGACCTTCATTACTCACCACTGCTAACCAGTCTTCAGCAAAGTTAGTCAAGGCTTTAGGCATCAATACACGGGCAGCTTTAGGCAAGGTGATTAAAGCTTTACCGGCTTTATTTTTCGCCTGCATGTCCGCGCCTTTAACCACAAAGCCATAACCCGCATCCGAAGCCACTACCATCAGTTGCTCATCATTGGGCATCAATAGGCATTCAAACGTCGCACCCGGCGGCGTGGTTAAGCGTCCTGATAACGGCTCACCTTGGCCGCGTGCTGCAGGCAAGGTATGTGCAGGTAACGAATAACTGCGGCCTGTACTGTCTAACAGCACCACAAACTGATTGGACCGGCCTTGCACCGCTTGTTTAAAACCATCACCGGCTTTATACGACAATCCGGTTGGATCAAGATCATGACCTTTACCACTGCGCACCCAACCTTGCTCACTCATCACTACAGTGACCGGCTCAGTGGGTAATAAATCAGTTTCTGACAAGGCTTTGGCTTCACCACGTTCCACCAGAGGTGAGCGACGATCATCACCATAGGTTTTTGCATCAGCAATCAATTCTTTGCGCACCAAGTTTTTTAGCTTGGTGGGGCTACCGAGTAAGCCCTTTAGCTGCGCTTGCTCTTTGGCCAGTTCATCTTGCTCGCCACGGATTTTCATTTCTTCCAGACGCGCTAATTGACGTAAACGCGTATCCAGAATGTAATCGGCTTGAATCTCACTGATACCAAAACGCTGCATTAACACCGGCTTTGGCTGATCTTCGCTACGGATGATTTCAATCACTTCATCCATATTTAGAAAGGCGATCAACAAGCCTTCTAATAAATGCAGACGTTTTTCTACTCGATCCAAACGGAACTGCAAGCGTTTGCGTACCGTTTCGACGCGGAACACCAACCACTCGACCAACATACTGCGCAGGTCTTTAACTTGTGGACGGCCATCGAGACCAATCACGTTGGTATTGACGCGGTAGCTGGACTCTAAATCAGTGGTCGCAAATAAGTGCTGCATCAACTCAGTCGCATCGACACGATTGGAGCGTGGAATAATCACAATACGGCAGGGGTTTTCGTGATCCGACTCATCGCGCAAGTCCGCCACCATCGGTAGCTTTTTCGCCTGCATTTGCGCGGCGATTTGCTCAATGACTTTTGCACCTGATACCTGATGCGGCAGTGCAGTAATCACCACATCACCGTCGTCGATATGGTAAATAGCACGCATGCGCACCGAACCACGACCGCTTTGATAGATTTTTATAATATCTGCGCGCGGGGTAATAATTTCAGCATCAGTTGGATAATCTGGCCCTTGGATATGCTCACAGATCTCTTCCAAGGTGGATTTAGGCTTATCCAATAACAATACGCAGGCTGCGGCGACTTCACGCAAGTTATGCGGCGGTACATCGGTGGCCATACCCACGGCAATACCAGTCGTACCATTCAGAAGTAAATTCGGTAAGCGTGCTGGCAACACCGACGGCTCATTCATCGTGCCGTCAAAGTTGGGTACCCAATCCACCGTACCTTGACCCAACTCGGTCAGCAGCACTTCCGAATAGCGCGCTAAACGTGCTTCGGTATAACGCATCGCCGCAAAGGATTTCGGATCATCCGGTGCACCCCAGTTGCCCTGCCCGTCGACTAACGGATAACGATAACTGAACGGCTGCGCCATCAACACCATGGCTTCATAACAAGCGCTATCACCGTGTGGATGGTACTTACCCAACACATCACCGACCGTACGTGCGGATTTTTTATGCTTGGAATCAGCACTCAAATCCAGCTCGCTCATGGCATAAATGATACGACGCTGTACGGGTTTTAAACCGTCGCCAATATGCGGCAAAGCACGGTCCATAATCACGTACATGGAATAGTTTAAATACGCTTGCTCGGTAAACTCTGCCATCGAGCGACGTTCAACGCCCTCAAGGCTTAAATCAACAGGTTGTGTCATGCACGGCCTCTATCGAATCGATTTGCAGTAAAAGCAGGGTTGGCGTGGTGTAGGTGGCGCATCAAACTTGCACCTCAGCTAAATCACCTTTGCTTTCCAACCAGGCTTTACGGTCGCTGGCACGTTTTTTCGCCAGCAGCATATCCATTATTTCTACGGTGCCGGTGTAATCATCCAGCGTCAGTTGCACCAAGCGACGGGTATTGGGGTCCATGGTGGTTTCACGCAGTTGCGGTGGATTCATTTCACCTAGACCTTTAAAGCGCGTGACTTGTGGTTTACCGCGTTTTTTCTCAGTCTGAATACGATTCATAATGCTTTCTAGCTCATCGTCATCCAGCGCGTAATGCACTTCTTTACCAATATCGACACGATAGAGTGGCGGCATCGCCACATAGATATGTCCGGCTTGCACCAGTGGTCTAAAGTGACGCATAAATAAGGCACACAGCAGCGTGGCAATATGCAGCCCATCGGAGTCCGCATCGGCCAAGATGCAAATTTTCCCATAACGCAGTTGGCTGACATCTTCTGAGCCTGGGTCAACACCTATCGCTACAGCAATATCGTGTACTTCTTGCGAACCTAGCACCACGCTGCCATCCACTTCCCAGGTATTTAGGATTTTGCCGCGCAACGGCATAATGGCTTGGAATTCTTTATCGCGCGCTTGCTTGGCACTACCGCCGGCTGAATCCCCTTCCACTAAAAATAACTCACCGCGCATCGGATCTTGACCCGCACAGTCGGCTAATTTGCCGGGTAAGGCGGGTCCTTGAGTAATGCGTTTGCGTTCAACTTTACGACCGGCTTTCAGGCGACGACCGGCATGGCTAATAGCTAATTCAGCCAACTGCAAACCCAACTCTGAGTTGGTATTCAGCCACAGGCTAAAAGCATCTTTGACCACACCACCAATAAAACCGGCTGCCGTGCGTGAAGATAAGCGCTCTTTAGTTTGCCCAGAAAATTGCGGCTCCTGCATTTTCATCGACAGCACAAAACTGATGCGCTCCCAAATATCATCCGGCGCCAGCTTCACGCCACGCGGTAGCAAATTACGGAACTCACAGAACTCGCGCAGCGCATCCAACAAGCCTTGACGAAAACCATTGACATGGGTGCCGCCTTGCGCAGTGGGAATCAAGTTCACATAGCTTTCTTGAACCAGTTCACCACCTTCCGGCAACCACAATACCGCCCACTCTACTCGCTCGGTCTCGGCAGCAAACTGTCCACAAAACGGCTCTTCTGGCAGGCTGACAAACTCTGCAACCGCATCAGTCAGATAGGAACGCAGACCGTTTTCATAAAACCAAGTGATCTGTTCTTTAGTATTTTTATCGTCAAACTTTACCGTAAGCCCTGGGCACAACACCGCTTTCGCTTTTAAAATATGCTTGAGACGGCTGACCGAAAATTTACCGGTATCAAAATATTTCGCATCGGGCCAAAAGCGAATACTGGTGCCCGTATTACGCTTGCCTACTGTGCCAATCACTTCCAGGTCCGTGGCTTTAAAACCATCGCGGAAAGTCATTTCATGTTCTTGACCATCTCGGCGCACACGCACTTCAAGCAAAGTGGACAGCGCATTCACCACTGAAATACCGACACCGTGCAAACCACCGGAAAACTCGTAGTTTTTACTGGAAAATTTACCACCGGCGTGCAGGCGAGTAAAAATCAGCTCAACGCCCGGAATGCCTTCTTCAGGGTGAATATCCACCGGCATCCCACGCCCATCATCAATCACTTCAAGGGATTGGTCAGTGTGTAAAATCACTTGCACATTGCGTGCATGGCCTGCCAGTGCCTCATCGACACTGTTATCAATCACTTCCTGGGCGAGGTGATTGGGGCGTGTGGTATCGGTGTACATGCCTGGACGCTTACGCACCGGGTCTAACCCAGATAGAACCTCAATGGCATCAGCGGTATAGGTCGAATTAGTCATGGGTAGTGTCGTTACTCAAAAGCAGAAAGATCGAGCGCTTGCAGATCTGAAGACTCAAGACCTGCAAAAGCAAATAATGCTGGAAGATGCTCAGCGAAGTGCTGAAAACCGTGGTCACCGCCCTGTTCAATCTGTACAGAGCAGGCACTATAGTACTGTTCAGCTAAACAGTAGTCTAGCGTTTCATCGCCAGTTTGCAACCACACACAAAAGCGCTGAGGGTCGTCTGGCGGCGCGACTTCAAGCGCAGCCAGTGCCTGTAAATGCGAGTGAGTCAGCAACCAATGCTCACCGGTATAGAGGTTTTCTTGTTCGGCGGTAAAGTCATCAAACAAATGATGCGGACGCACCGCTGGATTAATCAGCAAGGCTTTTAAATTAAACTGCTGCGCCAAATAGGTGGCGTAATAACCACCCAGCGAACTACCCACCAATAGCGGCTGGTCCAGTTGCGCAATCGCTGCTTGCAGCTGAGCAATGGCCTGATCAGGATGATGATGTAAAGCAGGAATCAGCAATTGTCCTTCAGGCAAGCCCAACTGCCGCCACGCGCGGCGCACATGCTGCGCTTTAAAAGAAGCGGGCGAACTATTAAAACCATGGATATAAACGACACTTGGACTATTACACATACACCACTACACAGCAAAGACAGGGGCCTAGAATACCACCATGCTTAAGCGGCTGCGTAGTGGATCAAGTACTGAGACAAAAAACTCAACAACGACGTAGCGATAATCGACTCAATAACCACCGCTATTGATATCCAACTCAAACTCAACACCTGTCACACGCGACACGCCGGTTTCCAGATGGCCATCGTCATATAAGCGCAACCAGCGATAACCGGGCGCTTGATCATCCACAGCAAAATCATCACTGTGCGTGGTAAACTGCACACAGGTTGACGGCGCAGCCAGCCAACGAACACCTTGCATCTGCTGATCAAACTCTTGATGCACATGCCCCCATAGCACCACCTTCACATTGCTATAACAGCTTATCAGCGCGTGCAGATGTTCAGCATGATGTAAACCAATAGCATCAATCCAACGACTGCCGACGGGCACTGGATGATGATGTAACGCCACTAAGACATGGCGCGCACCCGCTGTACTTAACGCCTGCTCTAAAATCTGCAACTGATCCTGCGCCAGCTCACCGTGTACCCTGCCCGCCACTGAAGAATCAAGCATCACCATACGCCATGCGCCCAGATCATAAACCGGCTCAAGGCGATCAGTGCCTGTGCAAGCCTGTTGCAAAGCTAAGCGCTCATCATGATTACCAGCAAACCAGCGCATCGGTGCACCGAGGCTGCCCGCCATCTCAGCAAAACGTTGATACGCCATAGCGGACGCATCTTGCGAGATATCACCGGTACAGAGCACCAGATCAATCTGCGACTGCTCGGCACGCGCCAGCTCAATCACATGCTGCAAACTATGCCGCGTATCCATCCCCAACAAACGTGTGGCTGAACTGGCAAATAAATGACTGTCTGATAACTGCACCACAGTTATATAAGCCGGTGCTTTTAAAGGCTGCATCAATACCACTCAAGCGATAAAAATATAGGCTAGCGATTATGCGTACAGTTCGTATTGAGCGCAAACTCAACACCGCTAAGCAGTTCACACTTTGCAAAAATAATGATCTTTTACAATCTTAAAAAACAGTGCCTATACTGAAGCACAACAATACAAAATTGGAGTGATGCTATGAGCCGTCCAAAAAAACTTGAACACCCTCTATTTAAACTCCTGATGGATGAGGATGTTGACAATTTTAATCAGCAAAAAGCCGATATTTTCACTGTACTTAAGCCACTCGACTTTCAAAGCGCCGATTTACGCGGCTTAAACTTACGCGGCCTGGATGCGACAGGTATCGATTTTCGTAATGCTTATTTTCGCCACAGTGATCTGCGCGGTATTGATTTTCGAGACTCATTGCTCGAAGGAGCCACCATCAATGGCGCTAAAATATCAGGCTGTTATTTTGCCAACAATCTGCGCGCCGAAGAAATTCTGATGTCGCTGACAACCGGCACACGAATGCGTTGCAATAGCAAACAAGCCTAGTCAAGGCCGACTATAAAGCGGCAAAACGTCTGCATTATTAGGCATAGACTGCTATTATTTGTCTTTTTGTCCAAGCAGAATATTTATGCTCGAACGTCTCTTTCAATTAAAGGCTCACAACACCACATTTCGCACTGAAGTGCTCGCTGGTGTCACCACCTTTACGATGATGGCCTACATTCTGCTGGTCAACCCTAATATGCTGGCCGAAATCGGCATGGATCACGGTGCAGTGTTTGTTGCCACCTGCTTGGCTGCAGCAATTGGCTCGGCGATTATGGGTTTAGTAGCCAACTACCCGATTGCCTTAGCGCCCGGCATGGGACTCAATGCTTTTTTCACCTATACCGTCGTCGGCACCATGGGTTACTCCTGGCAAGTCGGCTTGGGCGCTGTATTTATTGCGGGCTTTTTATTCTTTGCCATGTCGATTTTCAAAGTGCGCGAGTGGATTATTAACAGTATTCCACTGCCACTGCGCTCAGCTATCGGCGCTGGGATTGGCTTATTTATGGCGCTGATTGCCCTGCAAAACGCAGGCATTGTCGCCAGCCACCCCGGCACACTGGTCACTCTAGGTGATTTAGCTCAGCCTGCGCCAGTGTTTGCGGTACTGGGTTTTGCCATTATGGTGGCCTTAAGTTATCGACAGGTGACGGGTGCCGTTTTGATCGGCATTCTATTAATCACCGTTGCTTCGATTGCACTGGGCTATTCTGGCTTAGACGGCGTCTTCAGTATGCCGCCCAGCCTGACGCCAACTTTAATGCAACTGGATATTGCCGGTGCCTTAGATGTAGGGATGATCAGTGTGATTTTCGCACTGTTGTTTGTGGACTTATTTGATACCTCAGGCACGCTGATTGGTGTGGCGCAGCGAGCTGATTTACTGGACAAAGACGGTAATATGCCGCGCTTGGGTCATGCTTTATTAGCCGACAGCACAGCAACAATGGCTGGCGCTTGTCTGGGCGCATCAACCACCACCAGCTTTGTTGAGTCTGCTGCTGGCATAGCAGCGGGTGGCCGTACCGGCTTAACCGCTTGTGTCGTGGCCGTGCTATTTTTACTGAGCTTATTCTTTGCTCCGCTTGCTGCTGCTATTCCAATCTATGCTACGGCACCCGCTTTGTTTTTTGTCGCTGTATTAATGGCCAGTGGCATCGCCAATATTGATTGGGACGACATCACTGTTGCCGCGCCAGTGATGGTGACAACACTCGCCATGCCTTTCACTTTTTCGATTGCCAACGGTATTGCCTTTGGCTTTATCAGCTGGACCGCCATTAAACTACTCAGCGGTCGCTGGAGAGAACTCAACAGTGCCATGTGGATTTTATCCATCCTCTTTATTATCAAATTAGGTTTCTTTCCCTGATGCCCAAGACTGACTATTCTCCTGCTGCTTATTTACAGCAACTGCACGCTAAGCAAGTCCGCTTACAAAACTTACTCAGCGAGTTTAATGCACCTGAACCGCAAGTGTTTGCCTCCTCTGAGCAACATTACCGCCTGCGCGCGGAGTTTCGACTCTGGCGTGAAGGCGGTAAACGCTTCTATGCGATGTTTGCACCCGGCGATAACCGTACACCGATTTTCGTCAACGATTTCCCCATTGCCAGCGAGCTGATCAACCAGCTGATGCCACGCTTAGAAGCGGCTTGGAATAGCAGTGAAGCGTTGTCTGAGCGTCTATTTCAGGTGGAGTTTTTAACCACGCTCTCTGGCGAAGCTATGGTAACTCTGTGCTATCACCGCCCTCTAGATGAGGACTGGCAAGCCGTGGCTGAGCAATTAGCAGCGGACTTAAATGTCAGTATTATTGGTCGCTCACGTGGCAAACGCTCAGTGATTGGCCGTGACTATGTAGTAGAAAAACTCGATGTTGCGGGCCGTGTATTCAGTTACCGCCAACCTGAGGGTGCCTTTACCCAGCCCAATGGCGCAGTCAATACACATATGCTCAATTGGGCTTACGAGACGCTGGGCGAGCAACCTGATGACCTACTGGAGCTGTATTGCGGTAACGGTAACTTTACTCTGCCGCTCTCAACCCGTGTGCGTAAAGTACTGGCCACAGAAATCAGCAAAAGCTCAGTGAATGCCGCACTGGCAAATTTGCAAGATAACCAGATTGATAATATTGAGCTGGTGCGCTTATCGGCTGAAGAGCTGACCCAAGCCCTGAATGGCGTGCGCGAGTTTCGTCGCTTAGCCAATATTGATTTAGACAGTTATGAGTTTGGTACAGTGTTTGTTGACCCACCGCGCGCGGGCATGGACAGCGATACCTGCGAACTAGTACGCCGTTTTGACCGGATTTTATATATTTCCTGTAACCCAGAAACCTTGGCAGAGAATATTCGTCAACTCAGTGATACGCACCAGATTGTTAAGACGGCGCTGTTTGATCAGTTCCCGTGGACGGATCATATGGAAAGTGGCGTGTTGCTCGAGCGTCGGTAAACCTGAAAGTTCTGTAGAGTATTTCTTGGCTATACGGCCATAGGTTGCGCCAGCAGCACTATTGCCGTTCTTCCCTCAACCGCCCTTCCTGGGCTCAATTCGGGCGCTACGCCATCCATGGCTACGCTCGTCACGGCAACAGTGCTGCTGGCTGTTGAGCATGGATAGTGCTGGACGTTTTTAGAGCTTGATGGTGCTGACTGGAATATTCTTCATGTCTGCAAGCATTAGAATACAGATCGTATCAATAACGCTTTAAGCATTTTTGTTATAAACCAATCTTCAACATCATCCGCCATACCCAACCCAGTACCGATGGGAACAGTTGCGGTAATACAAAGCCAATCAGCGCAAAAATACTGATGCAGCCAAGTAGATAATTGCTGCTTAAAAACCCGCCATCGACATAGGTGAGCTGTCGATTAATACTCAGCCACAGTAAGGCTGCTGTCGGTACCGAGAAGAATAATGAGGCGCAAAAGCCGATCAGGCGTGATTTCATTGAGTTATCTGGATTGAGGATTGTGTCACTGAATGTGATCAACGATGGTGTTACGAATATACAGTGTTGTGACATAAGGCCAAACGTCATCGCGCAGACTGATGCTGCGCGATGACGTTGATTGACTGGCTAATCTTACAGATTAGGTGTCCAAGTCATACCTAACAGTACTGTGAAGCGGTCTTCACGGTAACCGTAGTTTTCGCCACCGTAGTTATACATAGCGCGCGTATAACCTTTATCAAAAATATTGGCTAAACGCAGATCAATACCTAGATCTTGCGTTGCCTGCCAGTTACCACGTAAATCCATGGTGCCAAAGCCAGCAATCTTCACGTTATTATTGGCATCGCTGAAACTTTTACTGGCAACACGCCAAGTACCACCCACACCAAACGCACCTAACTGCTTATCTAAGTCATAACTTAACGTACGTTTAGCAATACGCGGTAATTGATGTCCGTATTTACGTTCACGTGCATCAATCAAGCTTAAGTTTAAAGAACCCTGTGCTGCGAATACCTCATGCTGCAAAGATGCCTCAAAACCATTCATACGTGCCTGTACGTTTTTCAGCACATTATTACCCTGATACTGTATTTGATCACGTATTTTATTTTGATAAATCGAAGTCTCTAAACGGACGGTATCCGCTAGCTGGCTACGCAACTGCAATTCATAACCTTTCGATTTTTCAGCCTTTAAATTTGAATTACCATACATCGGGTAATACAGATCATTAAAGGTCGGCGCTCTAAAGCCTTCTGCATAGGACAAAATAAATTCATTGGCTTGGCCTACTGGCAAACTGACCGCAGCATTCCAAGTATTCTCACTACCAAACTGCTGGTTTTTATCATGACGTAAACCCAGCTCTGTACCGAAGATGTCACCTTTGTAGCTGTGTTGAATAAAAACAGCTTGGTTCCAACGACTGTCTTTCTCAAAGTTTTCAGTGCTACGTAATTTATCTTTAGTGTAATCAACACCGGCCAAGACACTATGCTGCTCATTAATAGCAAATGTATTTAACCACGCAGCAGAATCGCGATAGGTATCAAAATCATCTCGTCCCGCAAACAGCTTATCGTAGGAACTGGCTTTATCTTCACTATGACCCAGCTCTACACGACTGGTTAATTGCTCACTCGCCTGAAACTCAGCAAATACAGATGTACTGCTCACAGCATATTTATCATAAGGCTGCGCAGCAAAACTGGTAAAGGTATTCATATCAAAGCGACCAAACGGATTATCGTATTCCGTTTTTCCACGCTGATCTAATACGTTGATACCCGCACTCAACTGCTCGTTAAATGCATGCGACAAGCTAAAGCTAATGGCTTTATTACGGTAGGCATCATGGTCTGCGTCTGAACTGTATGATGTGTTAGTACGGTCAAAACCGGTCATTTCATCAAGGCTAGCACTGAGGTTAAAACGCGTATCTTGATCACCGCCAGAAATACCAGCACTGCGCTCCCACACACCTTTATTACCTGCGGCAACACGTATACGACCTTGCAAACCTTCACCGGCACTACGACGGGTAAAAATCTGAATCACACCACCAATTGCATCAGAACCATAGACAGCAGAACGTGCGCCACGTAACACTTCAACGCGCTCGATCTGATCTAGGTTTAAATGCTGCAGACTAGCGCCACCTGCTGAAGCAGAACCGACACGTATGCCATCAACAAGAACGAGGGTCTGTGCAGTTTTAGTACCACGAATAAATACGCCTGTCGTACTACCACGTCCACCTGACTGCTGAATCTGCACACCCGGCACACGGCTTAATAAGTCAGGTACATTCACCGGCTGTAAACGATCAATATCAGCGCGGGTAAATACAGTCACGGCTGCAGTCGAGTCTTTACGATCTTCAGCGGTACGGTTGGCAGTGATAACAGAATCAGATAGTTTAAGTGCTTCTTCAGTTTTATCAGCGGCATACAGATTGGCTGCAGGTAGCAAGGCTACTGCAAGCGCGAGGCGGGACAATTTCATTCAGGTAGATCCTCAAAATAGGAAAAACTTTTGAGGAGGGCACAAACAAGCGCTTGCGCCCAAATAACAGGCGGCACTTGACGGTGAAGCCCTCCGCAACACCAGTCGAAATCTATAAGGCAGGTCTACGGGCTGACGAATATTTGCTCACCTTCCCAGCTTAAGAGCCAGTGGTTATTGAGCAAACTCGCGCATTATTTTAATGCGCATCGTGTACCGTTGCGGGGGCAGCGTAAGTCGGTTATGACCGCTTAACTTCCCTTTTCAGGCTGGGATAACCAGCGCACCTTACAGAATCAAAGTGCGCGCACAATAGACCCACCCACACAAAGGGTCAAGTCTTAGAGAAATCAGTCACGACAATTAATGTGTAAAAAGTTCCAAAATAAAGAGTTTTTCTTTATAAGCGAGCTGTGTTTAGCAAAACATACACATTGATGGGTGCTGAAATAGAGCGATCGCAGGCATGGCCAGCTCCTTACCTTAGGGCGCTGGCTTGCTGGAGAATCAGGTGGTATTTAGGCTAAGCGCTGCTGTACTGCGTGCAAGATACCTGCAGCATCCAGTCCACATTCAGCGAGCATTTGCGCAGGCTGTGCATGTTCGACATAGCTATCAGGCAAGCCTAATTGCAATAGCGGTACGTTCAATTGCGCGGCAGATAAAAACTCACCTACTGCGCTGCCAGCACCGCCCATCACGGCGTTTTCTTCAATGGTGACAAACAGCCTGTGATCCTGAGCTAAGCGCTTAATCAGCGCCTCGTCTAATGGCTTCACAAAACGCATATCGACTACAGTTGCATCCAACTGCTCTGCTGCTTGTAAAGCCGCCGCCAACTGCACACCAAACACCAAGAAAGCCACGCCCTGACCTTCACGGCGCACCACACCTTTACCCAGCGGCACAGCTTCTAGACTTGCGCTGATCTCAGCATTCGGGCCAGTACCGCGCGGGTAACGCACTGCTGCAGGGCCTACATGGTGATAACCGGTATTCAATAACAAGCGTAATTCATTTTCATCACTGGGCGTCATCACCACCATATTGGGGATGCAACGCAGATAGGACAGATCAAAGCTACCGGCATGGGTTGGACCATCTTCACCGACTAAACCAGCGCGATCCACAGCAAATAGTACATCCAGATTTTGCACCGCCACATCATGAATCAACTGATCATAAGCACGCTGCAAAAACGTTGAATAAATAGCCACAACAGGCTTGGCACCTTCACAGGCCATACCCGCAGCTAAAGTCACTGCATGCTGCTCAGCAATCGCCACATCAAAGTAACGCGTTGGATACTGCTCGCTAAAAGCAATCATATCCGCGCCTTCTTTCATTGCAGGAGTAATGCCCAGCAAACGCTCATCCTGCGCAGCCATATCGCACAGCCACTGACCAAACACGCGCGAATAGCGCGGTCCACTCGGCTGACTCGGCGCAGAGGCTTTTTTAGTCATGGCATGGTAAGCAATCGGATCCTGCTCAGCTGGCGCAAAGCCTTTACCTTTCTTGGTCACCACATGCAAAAACTGCGGGCCTTCTAACTCACGCATATTACGTAAAGTGGCCACCAGCGTCGGTAAATCATGTCCATCAATCGGACCGATATAATTCCAACCCAATTCTTCAAACATAATGCCCGGCGCCAACATACCCTTGGCATGCTCTTCAGTTTTACGGGCAATCTCCCACGCACCTGGCAAACGTGAGAGAATTTTCTTACTGCCCTCACGCATGGTGGAATAGGTGCGACTGGTCAGAATTTTGGCTAAGTGATTGGACAAACCACCCACGTTATTGGAGATCGACATATCATTGTCATTGAGAATCACCAGCATATCAGCACCCGTCTCTGGGGCATGATTGAGCGCTTCAAACGCCATACCGGCCGTCATAGCGCCATCACCAATCACCGCAACGCTTTTACGCTTACTGCCTTGTAGCTTGGCCGCAATCGCCATACCCAAAGCGGCACTGATCGAAGTACTTGAATGCCCCACACCAAAGGTGTCGTATTCACTTTCACAACGGCGCGGAAAAGCAGACAACCCATCTTTCTGGCGAATGCTGAGCATTTGCTCACGACGACCCGTCAGTATTTTATGCGGATAGGCCTGATGGCCAACATCCCACACTAAACGGTCATCTGGCGTATCAAACACATAGTGCAGCGCTAAGGTCAGCTCAACCACGCCTAGACCCGCGGCAAAATGCCCGCCGGTCTGGCCAACGCTCCATAAAAGAAATAAACGCAGCTCATCCGCTAAGGTGACCAGTTCTGCTTCGGACAACAGACGTAATTCTGTTGGCGTCAGCACACGATCTAACAGTGGCGTAATGGGGCGTTCAGCAGGGATTTCATGAAAAGTCGTAGGCATTGATTATGTCGCGTTAATTCATCAGGATGCGTCAGTTTACCTCAAAGTCCACCAAGTCCACAGTGCCGTACTCGGTAATCGGGGATTTAGCCGCTGTATATCGATTTTTTAATCATCCTCAGCCTGATAAATGGCGCTTTTCTGCTAAAGTAGTGCGACGTTTTACAGCACTGTAAAAGTGCACATTACTGGAACAGGTCACTTTATGATTGCAAGCATGCTATTAAATGAAACCACGCTTTTTTGGAGCTGGCTGTTATATGGCCCTATTCTCTTATACGCGATCTGGCGTGCACCCTGGGTAGAGTTGCTCAGTGACAACCGTCGTCAACATCTTTTGTTTGGCACTGTTTTTGTGCTGTGTATTCTATGGTTGGTACGTCGCGACTTCCCCAGTGGTTTATCCTTTCACTTTATCGGCATGACTGCAGTCACACTACTATTGGACTGGCCGCTGGCGATACTGGCAGGTTTTATTGCACAACTGGCTTTGCTGGCATTGGGCAAACAAGAACTCAGCGTCTTGGGTGTTAATGGCATGCTGCTGATTATACTGCCCGTGTTTATCGCCCATTGCTGTGCTAGAGGTATTGAGCGTTTACAGCCTGAAAACCTGTTTATGTATATCTTTTTCTCCGGTTTTTTCCCCGCAGCACTGACCGCTGCTCTATGTATTATTAGCGGCACACTGCTGTTGTGGAGCAGTGGTATTTATGAGCTGCCATCCGAGCTTGGCGATTTTCTCGGCATGATATTACTAGTCTCTTTTCCAGAGGCATTTATTAATGGTATGGCAGTCACTGCTTTTGTTGTATTTAAACCTGAATGGCTGGAAACGTTTAATTACAGTCGCTATTTACAAGCACCCTGGAAAGATGAGTCTGACCAATAGAATTAGAGCAAACAGCCTACATTTTTGCTAACCTAACACGTTATTTTTAAAGCATAGGATTGGGCGATGAAACTTTTGGTAACCGGTGGCGCTGGCTTTATTGGCTCTGCAGTGATTCGCCATATTATGACGCACACGCAAGACTCGGTAGTGAACGTCGACAAGCTGACCTACGCAGGCAATCTTGAGTCACTGGCCCACGTCAGTGATAACCCGCGCTACTGCTTTGCTCAGGTGGATATTTGTGATCGTGCGGCACTCGATCAAGTCTTTGCCGAGCATCAGCCCGACGCAGTGATGCACCTAGCTGCTGAATCCCATGTTGACCGCTCCATTGATGGCCCCGCTGAGTTTATTCAAACCAATATTGTCGGAACTTACCAGTTACTGGAAGCTGCGCGGGCGTACTGGAACGGTTTAGACGAGCAACGCAAACAGGCGTTTCGCTTTCACCATATCAGCACTGATGAAGTCTACGGCGACCTGCCACATCCAAATGATGCGCCTGCTCAATCCTCCGTAGGAGCTGGCCATGCCTGCGACAGCAGTCTGCCGCTGTTCACCGAGCACACTGCATACGCTCCAAGTTCACCCTATTCGGCTAGTAAAGCCAGCTCTGACCATCTGGTTCGCGCTTGGCAGCGCACCTACGGCCTACCTATATTAGTCACCAACTGTTCAAACAATTATGGCCCTTATCACTTCCCAGAAAAACTCATTCCGCTGGTGATTCTCAATGCCTTAGAAGGCAAACCACTACCGATTTATGGCGCAGGCGATCAGATTCGTGATTGGCTGTATGTTGAAGACCACGCTCGTGCACTTTATACAGTGGTGTGCGAAGGTCAGGTTGGTGAAACCTACAATATTGGCGGACATAACGAGAAGCAAAATATTGATGTAGTTCGCACTATTTGTACACTTTTAGATGAACTCGCTCCCGCCTCAGCACGCAATCTTAAAACGGCTGATGGCCAAGCATTAATCAGCTACAGCAGCTTACTGACCCATGTCGCAGACCGTCCAGGTCATGATCGCCGCTATGCAATTGATGCCAGCAAAATAGCCAAAGAACTGGGTTGGATGCCGGCAGAAACCTTTGAGTCAGGTCTGCGTAAAACTGTGCAATGGTATCTCGACAATCAAGTTTGGTGCCAGCGCGTCCAAGATGGCAGCTATCAACGCGAACGCTTAGGAGTTCAGCAATGAGTACACACTCAACAAAAGGTATTATCTTAGCCGGTGGCTCAGGTTCACGCTTACACCCCATTACTTTAGGTGTGTCAAAACAGCTCTTACCTATTTATGACAAGCCGATGATTTATTATCCATTGTCGGTCTTAATGCTGGCTGGTATTAAAGAAATTTTAATTATTTCCACCCCTGAAGATTTACCTAACTTTAAAAAACTGTTGGGCGACGGCAGTCAATTTGGAATTGAACTGAGCTACGCTGAACAGCCCTCGCCTGACGGACTTGCACAGGCTTTTATTATCGGCGAAGACTTTATTGCTGATAGCAATGTCTGCCTCATTCTCGGCGACAATATCTTTTACGGTTATGGTTTTACCGGCATGCTTAAGCAAGCGGTTGAACAACGTAGCGGCGCCACTGTGTTTGGCTACCATGTCACTGACCCTGAGCGCTTTGGCGTTGTTGAATTTGCAGACAATGGTCAAGCACTGTCCATTGAAGAAAAGCCCAGCCAACCCAAGTCAAACTATGCAGTCACTGGCTTATATTTTTATGATAATGACGTGATTGAAATTGCTAAAAAAGTGCAGCCTTCTGCACGTGGCGAATTAGAAATCACTGATATTAATAATGCTTACTTGCAGCGCGGTGATTTACAAGTTGCGGTGCTTGGACGCGGTTTTGCTTGGCTGGATACCGGTACCCATGACTCACTGATGGAAGCAGGTCATTACGTGCAAACCATTGAAACTCGCCAAGGCTTAAAAGTCGCCTGTCTTGAAGAAATTGCCTATCGCCATGGCTGGCTCAATCAAAAACAGCTGCGTGAGTGCGGTGAAGCGCTAAGTAAAACAGGCTATGGCCAATATTTATTGCGCCTGGCTAACGAAAACTCTTCTGCACACAATTAACAATAGAGTGATTTCAAATGAAAATAACCACAACCGCATTACCCGGCGTGTTAATTATTGAACCTAAAGCCTTCGGTGATGCGCGCGGCTTTTTTTTAGAAACCTTCCAAAGCGAGCGCTATGCCAGCGCCGGTATCACCTTGCCTTTTGTGCAAGACAATCATTCTCGCTCACAGCAGGGTGTGCTTAGAGGTCTACATCTGCAGCGCAGCCGCCCACAAGGTAAACTAGTGAGTGTCAGCCGCGGTTCTGTATTTGATGTCGCAGTCGATATTGATCCGCAATCAGCGACCTTTGGCGAGTATGTTGGCGTTGAACTGAATGACGACAACCACCTGCAACTGTGGATACCACCTGGCTATGCACACGGTTTTTGTGTACTCAGTGATATCGCCGACTTTCAATACAAATGCACAGACTTTTATGACCCAGCAGATGAAACCGGCATTATCTGGAATGACCCTGATGTGAATATCGCTTGGCCTATCCATACACCACTGCTATCAGCTAAAGACCAAAAGTTACCGAACCTACGTGACTTAAAATAAAAAACCGACACAAGGTCGGCTTTTTATTTAACAGTGAAGCCAAGCCTATTTACAGGCTTGGCCTACTGCATCGTATTACGCCTCGTAAGGGTGGCGTAATACGATAGTTTCGTTACGGTCAGGACCGGTTGAGACGATATCAATCGGCGCACCGATTAATTGCTCAATACGCTCAACATACGCACGTGCATTGGCTGGCAACTGCTCAAGAGTCGTCGCACCAATGGTGGATTCGCTCCAACCTGGCATTTCTTCATATACAGGCACTAAACCTACGTAGCTGTCTGCATCAGTCGGTGCTTCAATTTCTTCACCTGCAGCATTTTTGTAAGCCACACAGATTTTCACTGTTTCTAAACCGTCCAATACGTCCAGTTTAGTCAGGCAAATACCTGAGATGCTATTGATTTCTGATGTGCGACGCAAAATCACCGCATCAAACCAACCGCAACGACGCGCACGACCGGTAGTTGAACCGAACTCATGGCCTTTCTCAGCCAAGTACGCACCGGTCTCATCAAACAGTTCAGTAGGAAATGGACCCGCACCGACACGTGTGGTGTACGCCTTGGTAATACCCAAGATGTAATCCAAATACAGCGGACCAAAACCTGAACCGGTCGCTGTACCACCTGCAGTTGTGCTTGAGCTGGTCACGTACGGATACGTACCGTGGTCAATATCCAGCAATGAACCTTGTGCACCTTCAAACATAATGCGCGCGCCTTGCTTACGCAGGGTGTGCAGACGTGCAGTCACGTCAATCATCAGTGGTTTGAGGATTTCAGCGTAGCTGAGTGCATCGTCCAAAGTAGTTTGGTAATCAATGGGCTCAACTTTATAGAAGTGCTCAAGCATAAAGTTGTGCTGCTCTAACACTTCACGCAGCTTTACAGCAAAACGCTCGGCATTAAATAAGTCACCAATACGCAAACCACGACGGGCAACTTTATCTTCGTAAGCTGGACCAATACCGCGACCCGTCGTACCAATTTTACCTTCGCTACGTGATGCTTCACGGGCTTGGTCTAATGCGACGTGGTACGGAAGAATCAAAGTACAGGCTGGGCTGATGCGTAAACGCTCACGAACAGGAACACCCTTCTCTTCCAGCTTAGTGATTTCGCGCATCAGTGCATCCGGCGCAACAACAACACCGTTACCGATCAAGCACTCAACGTTCTCGCGTAAAATACCGGATGGAATCAAGTGCAGTACAGTTTTTTCACCGTCAATCACTAAGGTGTGACCTGCGTTATGGCCACCTTGGAAGCGGACAACAGCAGCAGCTTGATCAGTCAATAAATCAACGATCTTACCTTTGCCCTCATCACCCCATTGAGTGCCTAAAACGACAACATTTTTACCCATAACCTTTGCCCTCTTCGCGCAAATAGGAGGTCGGTATGACCGACGAAACGTGGCCGCAAATGCGGCGTAAACTTATAGAGGCTGAACCTGCCAGCCTGAAGAATTCTGTACCAACTGACGATCACACTGGGCTTGCGCAGCATCGCTAACAGACTGACCTGGCAGTGCCTGAACAACACGCTGGCCTTCTGTACGCAACTCACTTATCGCTTGCCATAAATCAGCTTGTGCACCCACCGGGGCCCAAATACCATTACTCAAGACCACTTCTTCGCGCTGACCTAAGTTAACCAAGGTTTTCAAATCAGTTGAAAAACCTGTCGCTGGACGCGCACGGCCAAAGACCGCACCAATATCATCATAACGTCCGCCTTGCGCGATAGACTGACCCACGCTCGGCACAAACGCAGCGAACACCACACCAGTATGGTAGTGGTAACCGCGCAACTCACCTAAGTCAAAATAGAACGGTAAGTGCGGGTAACGCACAATTAATGCATCAGCAATCACAATCAACTGGTCTAGTGCCGCTAAGACACTACTCGGAGCTGCAGCCAACACTGTTTTTGCATGATCCAGTACTTCACGGCCACCACATAGATGGCTCAACTGATTGAGCATCGTAGCTAAATCAGTGGGCAATTGCGCGGTTAAAGCAGCCACTTCATCCACTGCTTTACGTTGCAGCGCATCAAAAATTTGCGCTTCAAGATCAGTCGATAACTCAGCCGCTTTAGCTAAACCGCGATACACACCGACATGGCCTAAATCCATATGGATATCAGCAATTTCAGCCTGCTCAAGCGTCGCCAGCATTAAGCTGATCACTTCAATATCAGCCGCTGGACTAGCATCACCAAACAACTCAGCACCGAGCTGAATTGGGCTGCGCGAGCGCGATAAAGAACGTGGACGCGCATGCACAACACTGCCGGCATAACACAGACGCGAAGGACCTTCACGACGCAAACTGTGCGCATCCATACGTGCGACTTGCGGGGTAATATCCGCGCGAAAGCCCATGAGAAGGCCTGATTGCGGGTCGGTCACTTTAAAGGTACGCAGGTCGAGTTTCTGGCCCGCACCTGTTAATAATGATTCCAGAAACTCAATATGTGGCGTGACTACAAACTCATAGCCCCACGCTTTAAACATATCCAGTACCTGGCGACGAGATGCTTCAACCTGCGCCGCTTGCTGCGGCAATACTTCTTCGATGCCGTCTGGCAGCAGCCAGCGCTCTACCGTTGCCATTGCGCCTTTCCTCATTGTAAATACAGTAGCCTGTTGGGCATTTTGCATGACCACAGGCGCAAAAAAGCCGGGAGTTCCCCGGCTGCCGCATGATACCACAGATCATTCTGTGCATGCCTCTAGCTTTTCTATACTGCTTATCAAGCCCAGCATTTAACTGGGCTTAAGCAGCACGCACTATCGTGATGATAGCGCGTGCACACTCTATAAGCTTAAGGCTTTACTTGTTCCATATACTTGAAAAAATCGTTATCAGGTGACAACACCATGATATCGCTTTTATCAGCAAAGCTTTCACGATACGCCATTAAACTACGGTGGAACGCATAGAACTCTTGATCCACACCATAAGCTTTAGCATAAATCGCTGTGGCTTTTGCATCACCCTCACCTCGAATCTCTTCAGCTTCGCGGTAGGCTTCAGCCAATAGAACACGGCGTTGACGGTCTGCGTCTGCACGAATACCTTCAGCCAGCTCTTTACCTTTAGCGCGGTGTTCACGAGCTTCACGAGCACGTTCTGAACTCATACGTTCAAACACACTGAGGTTCACTTCTTTAGGTAAATCAATGGCTTTAACGCGCACATCAATCACTTCAATACCCAACTCTTTACGCGCCATGCGATCTAGAGATGCAGTGATATCCGCCATTAACTCATCACGTTGACCACTGACCACTTCATGCAGAGTACGCTTACCAAACTGGTCACGCAAACCGGCTTCTAAACGACGCGCTAAACGCTCATCAGCAACCTGTTTAAGACCTGAGGTTGCGGTGTAGTAACGATCAGCATCAGCCACACGCCACTTAGCAAACGCATCCACCATCACTGCTTTCTTCTCCAGCGTTAAAAAACGCTGAGTCGGTGCATCAAGGGTTAATAAGCGCGCATCAAAGGTACGTACTTGGTTAACATAAGGAATTTTCACATGCAGACCCGGCTGCACATTCGCTTGCTCTACCTTACCGAATTGCAACAGTACTGCTCGCTCTGTTTGCTGAACAATATAAAAACTGTTCCAAGCAACCAAACCCAGTACTGCCACGATAATTAGAAAAAATGTCGATTTATTGCTCATTAACGGTTACCTCTGGCGCGTAAGTCACGAGTCAGCGCATCGCTACCTATACGGACACTGCTTTCAACAGGGCTTGCACCCTCTGCAGAGTCAGACGATCTCTGTGATGTCGTCGTGCGCCCTTCAAGCATTTTATCCAGCGGCAAATACAGCATGCTGTTTTGACCTTGATCACCGGTTAACAATACTTTACTGGTGTTGCTGAACACTTCTTGCATGGTTTCTAAATACAAGCGCTGACGTGTAACTTCAGGCGCTTTGCGGTATTCAGTCACCAGTTTAGTAAAGCGATCCGCCTCACCCTCAGCACGCGAGATGGTTTCATCACGGTAACCGTTGGCTTCTTCACGTAGACGTTGCGCCTGACCACGAGCTTCTGGAACTACACCATTGGCATAGGTTTCAGCTTGGTTTTTCTCACGCTGTTCATCTTCACGGGCACGAATCACATCATCAAAGGATTCTTGTACTTCACGTGGTGCTTGAGCATTCTGCACGTTCACCTGAGTCACGGTAATACCGGTACGGTAGGTGTCCAAGAAACGCTGGAGACGCTCTTTCACTTCAACAGCCAAGACTTCACGACCTTCGGTCAGTACTTGGTCCATCGCGGTTGAGCCCACAACGTGGCGCAACGCACTTTCAGTAGCGTGCTGCAAACTCATTTCTGGCGCATCAACGTTCAGCACAAAATCTTGCAAGTTGTTGATTTTATACTGCACGGTCAATGGCACTTCGATGATATTTTCATCTTCAGTTAGCATTGGACCTTGGCGCGTATAAGCACGTTCGCGAGTGACGTTCTGCTCGTATTTACGATCCATTGGCGGGAAGTAAATATTCAAACCTGGGCCCACTGTTTCGTGGTATTTACCCAAACGTAAGATCACGGCCTGCTCTTGCTCATCAAGCGAGTAAACGGCTGTGTAAACCCACATCGCAGCCAGCGCAGCTAAGACAAGAGCAATCAGGCCGAAACCACCACCGGAACCTTTCGATCCAGGTTTTTTCTTTCCGCCAAACAAGCTGTTTAGATTGTCCTGCAGTTTACGGAGGGCTTCATCAAGATCAGGTGGTCCTTGTTTTTTGCCACCGCCTTTGCGGTCGCCCCAAGGATCCTGATTATTTGAGTTACCACCCGGCTCATTCCACGCCATAGTGTTCTCCATCTATTTGAAAGGCAAAATGCACATTAAAAATGCACTATATTATATTTAATGAACGCGCTAAGTGCAGCATCAGCTGGTGAGTTTAGCGTGATCAGTGGTGAGTATACTGTGCAAAAAACTCAGCAGCGCTGATCCCTTCACGGCTCAATAGTTGATCGAGCTCCATTTTTGCCACACGCAATGTTAATACGCTAGCGCCATCCTCAGTATGGGTTTCCTGCTGGACAGCGTTCAAGTCAAACAGTTTGCCACGTAAACGGCTGTGCTGTTGCGAAAGACGCACTGTAGCAATATATATTTCGTCTTCCAATAGCTCTGCAATCGCTTGCTGCAATAATGCAATACCTTGCTGCTTTTGAGCAGACAGCCAAACCCGCACGGGTTTGCCCTGCTCATCACGCTGGATATGCGGATCTACATTATCAAGTAAGTCGATTTTGTTGTAGACCTCAAGCATCGGTACATCATCGGCTTCAATCTCTTGCAACACTTTGTGCACTTGCTTGATTTGCTCATCGCGCTCAGGCGACTGCGCATCAATCACATGCAACAAAAGATCAGCATTAGCCGACTCTTCTAATGTCGCGCGAAAGGCTTCAACGAGTTTGTGTGGCAAATGACGGATAAAGCCCACCGTATCGGCCAGTGTCACTGCACCTAGCTTCGGTATTTCGACACGTCGAACAGTAGGATCCAAAGTGGCGAATAACTGATCAGCCGCAAAAACTTTCGACTCAGTCAGAAAATTAAACAGCGTCGATTTACCCGTATTGGTATAGCCCACCAGCGACACGCCAGGTATCTCTGCACGCTGACGACTGCGACGCGCAAGTTGACGCTGATTGCGCACTTTTTCCAGACGGTTTTTAATTTGCTTAACACGTACGCGCAGTAAACGACGGTCGGATTCAAGCTGAGTTTCACCCGGCCCACGCAAACCAATACCACCCAACTGACCACTCAGATCAGTACGGCTACCGACAAGGCGGCTGGCAATATGGTCTAACTGCGCTAACTCAACCTGCAGTTTACCTTCATAGGTTTGCGCACGCTGAGCAAAAATATCTAAAATCAAACCCACACGATCCAGCACCCGGCACTCTATAGCACGCTCTAGATTGCGTTCCTGGCTGGGTGTTAAGGCATGATTAAAAATCACTAAATCAGCTTGCTCGGCAATCACCAACTGGCGCAGTTCTTCAACTTTACCTGAGCCAATTAAAAAACGGGCTGTTGGTTGATGCCGAGACACACTGACAAAGCTTGCAATAACAGCACCGGCTGATACGACAAGCTCTTGGAATTCATAAGGATCTTCTCGAACCTCAGGTGCATGGCCATCAAGATGCACAAGAATGGCGCGTTCACTCGGGTTTTCAGCGATCAAATTTCTCTCCAACTAATCGTTACCTACATCGTCATTCGCATCATCTTCGCTTGGCAAGCGCACAGGGCGACCTGGGACAACGGTAGAGATAGCGTGTTTATAAACCATTTGACTGACAGTATTTTTCAGCAGAATCACAAACTGATCAAATGATTCAATTTGTCCTTGCAATTTAATACCATTGACCAAATAAATAGAAACCGGTACGCGCTCTTTGCGTAAGAGGTTTAAGTAAGGGTCTTGTAGCGTGTGCCCTTTTGACATGGGGTGTACTCCAATTCAATAAAATAAAAATGTGTCTGCCGTCTCAGCATCGACACATAAAATAACAACTCAGTTAACTCTATATGGAGAGTTGTTCGAGTCTTTTCAAGGTCTGTGGCAGCGTGTCACACGACAAACTGTCTAACCAGTGCACATCTGCCCAACTTCGCAACCAGGTAAACTGACGTTTAGCCAACTGACGCGTGGCAATAATACCGCGCTCAATCATTTCATCGTAAGTATAATCACCTTGCAAATAGGCCCATGCTTGGCGATACCCTACAGCGCGTATCGAGGGTAAATCCGCATGTAAATCACCTCGTTGCCAAAGTGCTTCGACCTCAGCAAGAAAGCCTTGTTCCAGCATAAGCTGAAAACGCTGAGCAATACGCTCATGCAAAACACTGCGTTGCTGCGGAGCAATGGCAAATGTGGCGACATTGTACGGCAAATGACCACTATTAGATGCCTGTTTTTGTAACGCCTGATGTGCACGATGCTCAGTCATGCTTTGCCCGCTGACCCGCCACACCTCTAATGCACGTATAATTCGCTGAGGGTCATTGGGGTGAATCCGCTCGGCCGAGACGGGGTCAACCTGCTCCAATTCAGCATGCAAAGCAGCCCAACCCTCAGTTGCTGCTTGTTGTTCAAGCGCAGCACGAATCTGCGGATCAGCAGCCGGCATCGAAGCTAAACCATCCGTTAACGCCTTGTAATACAGCATGGTGCCACCCACCAGCAACGGAATACGCCCGCGCGCAGTGATATCCGCCATAGCAGCCAGCGCATCCTCTCGAAACTGCGCTGCAGAATAACTTTGTGCAGGATCAATGATATCGACAAGATGGTGTGGATAAGCCTGCAAAATTTCTGCACTGGGCTTAGCGCTGCCAATATCCATACCGCGATAAATCAGCGCCGAATCGACACTGATAATTTCACAGGGCAACTCGCGCGCTAATTGCAGCGCTAAATCAGTTTTCCCTGACGCTGTCGGCCCCATCAAAAAAATGGCCGGTGGCAAACTTTTTATCACAACACTCCCCTTTTAACTCAGCACAGCAATCAATATTGCGAACTACACCCTACCGATTGCTGCAACTCAGCAAACAGAATGCTCAATTTAGTATGCGAACAGCTGCCCCACTGCCGGATCATTAAACACACGCTGCAAAGCTTCACCCAATACTGAACTGACCCACTCATTATTCTTCTGCTCATTCGGCGCTGAAGCATAACCTTGGGTTAAAGTTGCCGCATAACGACCGCTATAACGACGCGTGCCATTAACCGCTTCAAGCGTATACACCGCTTGCAGTTTGGCTTCTTTAGATACAGGGTTCTTCTCTATCGCTTTATAGCTTAGTTCGGTCAAGGTTAACGTCAGCTGAGCATTGCCTGCACCTTGTGACATCGGCGTAAAGCCCATCATACGTACAGCTGCATCAGTTTCGGCTTGTAAGCGCGGTAAAAAAGAAGCACTACTGACACTGATCACACTGGAATTAGCATACAAACCACCGCGCGTACCAATAATCGGTGAAGATCGAGCATCGCGAACCAGTACGGTCACCGGCTGCCCCTGACCAGCTTTAGCGACCTGCCCAGTAAAACGTGGTTCGGGCTGCAAGTGTTGAGGACTCAGACCACAACCTGTTAAAACACCAGCCAAAAGAACAGCTGCACCCACCATTAAATAACGCGACATAGCATTGATTCCTTAAAATATAACGTAATGCATTCAAGTTTAACCAAGCTGTAGACTATTGCACAGCACAAAGCTGTGCGCAGACAAAAACTTGATTTACAACCAGTATTTCCTTACAAAATCATGTAAATTAATGAAGTTATACGACCTTTCGACTAAAGATTTTTTACACAGATGATCGTTTTTTATAATTTCATCGTTATAATTGTCAACCAACTATGTACAGCACTCTCTGATTGACGCTTTAACACTGCGTTTCTACAACGCTAAGCTCTAAAGCTCAGAGGCTGCTAAGTGCCCTATTGAATGGCGCATAAGCTTACGTTGAATGATTATCCTATTGCACGTTTTTTGTGCATCATTCACGTGCAGCTTGTGCGTTGACGGTAAAAGCATTTTTAAAGATCCGCTACTCCAAAAGATGGCGGGAAACGGTTTCACAACTTCACAAGAGTGTGGCAAGCAATGAATAGTTTGGCGTTTACGGTTCCATGCACCAACAGTCCTCCCCCTTGCAGCGGTTAAAGCATTGACTATTTCGCAATAATCGAACCCCCTACCTTAGCGAGCTACAGCTGTAACTGTACCGCTCAAAGCTGCATTTTGGAGACATACTGATGGCACAAGATAATCAAGCAGATCTGGATGTAATGCTGGTAGGAGCCGGCATTATGAGTTCAACATTAGCAGTGATGCTAAAAGAACTGGACCCCAGCCTTCGCTTAGAAATTGTTGAACAAATGGAAGATGGAGCTATGGAAAGCTCAAACCCATGGAATAACGCAGGCACTGGACACGCCGGCCTCTGTGAACTCAACTACACTCCGCAAGCCAAAGATGGCTCGATTGATATTAGCAAAGCTATTAATATCAATGCGATGTTTGAAGAGTCCAAGCAATTTTGGGCGCACCTTGTTGAATCAGGCACCTTTGGTGATCCAGCAACCTTTGTTCACCACGTACCGCACTTAAGCTTTGTCGAAGGTGAACAGAATGTCGCTTTCTTGGAAAAACGTGCTGAGTTGCTCAAAGCTCACCACGCTTTTGAAAAGATCGAGTTCACTACAGATAAAAGTCGTATGGCAGAGTGGCTGCCACTCATGATGGCTGAGCGCAAAGATGACGCAGAAATCGCTGCAACTCATATTGCTAACGGTACTGACGTTAACTTTGGTGAACTGACCCGCCAATTGTTAAGCTATTTTGATCAGCAAGACAACAGCACAATCAGCTACAAACATAAAGTTGTTGGCCTAAAACGCTGCCCACAGGGCTGGCAGGTCAGCATGAAAAATCTAAACACTGGTGCTAAGCGCACTGTAACCACACGTTTTGTCTTCTTAGGTGCCGGTGGCGCAGCTCTGCCCTTACTGCAAAAATCAGGCATTCCTGAAGGCAAAGGCTACGGTGGTTTCCCTGTCAGTGGTCAATGGTTACGTTGCGACAAACCCGAAGTGGTTGAGCAACACCAAGCCAAGGTCTATAGCCTCGCAGCAGTCGGCTCACCACCCATGTCAGTACCGCACTTAGATACACGCGTGATTGATGGCAAAAAATCTTTACTGTTTGGTCCTTATGCTGGTTTCACTACAAAATTCTTAAAGCACGGCTCCTTCTTAGATCTGCCTTTATCAGTTCGCTTCAGTAACATCTGGCCCATGATGGCAGTCGGTCGCGACAATATGGACCTGACTCGTTACTTGGTCAGCGAAGTGATGCAGTCAATGGAACAGCGCTTAGACTCATTGCGCCGCTTCTACCCGCAACTTGACCCAGCCGACTGGAAGCTGGAAATTGCCGGTCAACGCGTACAGATCATTAAAAAAGATGCTAAAAAAGGCGGCGTTTTGCAGTTTGGTACTGAGCTGGTCAGTTCAGCAGACGGTTCACTAGCAGCCTTATTAGGTGCCTCACCGGGTGCTTCAGTGACTGTATCCATTATGCTTGACCTGCTCAAGCGCTGCTTCCCAGAACAAAGCGCCTCTGCTGAGTGGAAGGAAAAACTTGCAACTATTTTCCCCGCACCATTGAAAGAACTGGAAACTAACGCTGAACTGTATCGCACCACGCAAGAACGCTCCGACATCTTATTGAAGTTGCGTTAACCCATAAAAATGCCCGCTGATCAGCGGGCATTTTTGTATTCAGGCAGTACGTTTAAAAACGTCTTTGAGCGCTGCTATCAGTCTCTAAAGTTATTAAACTGCACCGGCATACCTAACTCTTTGCTACGCAGCAACGCCATGGCTTCTTGCAAGTCATCACGTTTTTTACCCGTCACTCGCACTTGCTCGCCCTGAATCGATGCCTGTACTTTAAGCTTGGCTTCTTTAATCGTGGAAACAATCTTCTTCGCTAATTCCTTATCGATGCCTTCGCGCAGCTCGATCTCTTGCTTAACCACTTTGCCTGATCCGTATGAATCTTTGTACTCAAGACACTGCACATCAATTTTACGTTTAATCAAGGCCAGCTTTACAATTTCAATTAACTGATCCAGCATAAAATCTGCGTCTGCGGTTAAGCTGATTGTTTTATCTTTAAACTCAATCTCCGCCTTACCACGCAAATCAAAACGACGCTCAAGCTCCTTGGCGGCGTTATCCATTGCGTTAGTGACTTCATGCGTATCAAGCTCTGAAACAACATCAAATGAGGGCATTGTGATCCTCCAAAATTACTCTACATTGAAATAAAAATACTTTAATGACTCGGTTTGGCGAGAGCACTTGCCATTGCCATAGGCGACTGGGTATAAAGAACCATACTTTATTTAAATACCCAGATCCCTGCAATGAACAAACAACACCCCAACCCACACCACAATCATTGGGCTACAGATGATGCCAAGTTTTTGCCTGCCATGATAGCTTGCACAGCATTGCGAACTGATTATACAGGCATATGCGTTAGTTATAGCGCGACAAGCGCATGAGCACTTGGCATATTCTTGGCGCTGGCAGTTTAGGTTGTTTATGGGCAGCGCGTTTAGCGGCAGCGCAGCACACTGTGCATTTAATTTTACGTGATCACGCAGCCATCGCGCGCTACCAGCAAACACCCGGCGTGGGTCTGAGCGATGCTCAAGGCCAACACACCCAGCACTATCCCGTCAGCGCCCAATTAGCCACTGAACCACAGCCCATTGACTACTTACTGCTCGCCTGCAAAGCCTATGATGCCGAAGCAGCCATCAGCCAAGTCGCGCACAGATTGAGCAAAGATAGTCTAGTGATCCTGCTGCAAAATGGTCTTGGCAGCCAGCAAGCCATACAAAACATGCTGCCCGATAGTCGTTGTATTGCCGCATCCAGCACAGAAGCAGCCTATTTAACTCAGCCTTTCCACTCAGTTTTTGCTGGACAAGGACAAACCTGGCTCGGTGATTTACAACAGGCTCAGCAAGCTGAACCTGAGCATTTACTGGCGCTATGCAACGCCGCCGCTATTCCTTGCACTTGGACAGCACAGATCGAGCTCTATTTATGGCGTAAATTAGCCATCAACTGCGTGATCAATCCAATGACCGTCATTTACGACTGTCAGAACGGTGGGCTGGCTGATCATCCTCAGCAGGTTAATACTTTATGTGCTGAGCTAGAGCAATTGCTCTGTCACGCAGGTCAGCCGCAGGCCGCAGAAGGTTTATCGGAGCAAGTCTGGACAGTGATTGAAAAAACAGCCGCCAACTCATCGTCTATGCGCCAGGATGTATTAAATCGTCGCCGCACTGAAATCAGCTATATCACTGGTTTTGCTTGTGCACAGAGCCTCGCGTTAGAATGTCACACACCCGCCCTGCATCAGTTGCATCAGCAGCTACAAGATATATTACAAACGCACGGGCTACCGACTTTTTAGATTCACTTGCATACGGAGACTGCACCGATGGGCTACCGCCTCAGTAAAATTTACACACGCACCGGTGATGATGGACAAACTGGTCTGGCCGATGGCCGCCGCGTCAATAAAAGTCACCCACGCATTGAAGCTATTGGTGCGCTGGATGAGTTCAACAGCCAGCTGGGTTTGCTCTTAGCGGAGTTACAAGATCAGCTCGGAAAGTTTGCACAACTGCAAGAAGTGATCGATGTATTAGCACCGTGTCAGCATCGCATTTTTGATATGGGCGGCGAGCTGGCCATGCCTGAGTATCAAGCCTTGCACGCCGATGAGATTACCCGCATCGAAGCAACCATTGATCAATGGAATGTGCTGGTTGGCCCGCTGAAAGAATTTATTTTACCGGGTGGTTCACGTTTAATTGCTCAAGCGCATATCTGCCGCAGTAGCGCACGTAACGCTGAGCGCCGTTGCGAAGCCTTGCATAGCAGCGAAGCTTTACGTCCAGAAATGCTGGGTTATATTAACCGTTTATCTGACTTACTCTTTGTTGCCGCACGTTTAATTGCACAGTACCAAGGGTGTGCAGAGATTCACTGGCAAGCGGCAGAAAAACCACTATAACGCCTGTGGCCAAAAGCCACGTATGCCAGCCACGCCTTGTCCACCGATACGGCGTGCCTGCTCAGTGTCTTGCTCGGTTAAACCACCGAGCAAAAACACGGGTGCATTACACTTCAGCAATAAACCTTCGGCAGCATCCCAACCTAAAGCAGGTGCTCCGGGGTGTGTTTGTGTGGGTAAGATCGGCGATAAGGTGACGAAATCCACTTGTAACTCAGTCGCCATTTTTAGCTCTGCTGCATCGTGACAGGAGGCCGCCAATAAGCGCTCCTGGGTAAACGGCCGCTGTTGACCGGCCAACTCGCGCAACTGCTGCGCGGTCAAATGCCAACCCGCATCAGCAAACTCAGCCTGCCACGCTAAATCACCTTTCAACATCAGTTGCGCCCGCCCTGCACACAGCGCCTGTAGACGCCGCGCAAGGGTTTTGTACTCAGCCTCAGCTAAGTGTGTGGCTCGCAACTGTAATAGTTCACAGCCCGCTGCGAGCGCTTGCTCACAACCGCTATAAATCTGTTCAACGCTCAACTGCTCTGGAGTGATCAGATAACGCTGCGGTAATTGTGCTGCAGTAACAATGGTGCGATTGGCCGCCGGAAACTGATACTCCGCTAATGTGCTAGAAGCGACCCAACGTACCTCTTGCCCTTCAGCACCATGCGCTTGTCCAGTAAAGCTCGACACTTCATAGACATCCAATAGCACATGCAGATCAGGGTAATCGTGACGTACCTGAATCAGTGGCTGGGGGTTATCAATGATAATCCCCAACTCCTCATGCAGTTCACGCGCCAACGCCTGCTGCGGGCTTTCACCCACTTCACATTTGCCTCCGGGAAACTCCCATAGGCCACCCATATGTTTATCACTGGGGCGTAGCGCCAGCAGAATTTCCTGCTGGGCATTGCGAATCACCGCTGCCACTACATGCACACGCTTACTCATCAACACTCACCTAACAACGCTCAAGATCTGTTTCAAGTTTTAAGAACGGTATTCCGCATTGATACGCACATATTCATGGGATAAATCAGTGGTCCAAATAGTTTCTTTACAGCCGCCACGCTCCAATTCAATACGAATCAGAATTTCTGCTTGCTGCATCACCGCGGCACCCTGCTCTTCGGTATAGGCTTGCGCTCGTCCACCTCGGGCCACAATGCACACATCATCCAAGTACACATTGACCTGCTCAGTGTCTAAATCTTTAATCCCGGCATAACCAATCGCGGCAACAATACGACCCCAGTTTGGATCAGAGGCAAATAAAGCTGTTTTGATCAATGGCGAGTGAGCCACAGCATAAGCAACGTCGAGACATTCTTGCTGATTGGCACCGCCGTGCACTTGCACAGTGACAAACTTAGTCGCGCCTTCACCGTCACGCACAATGGCTTGAGCCAACTGCATCGCCACTTGATTCACCGCAGCACGCAAGGCGTTGTATAACTCGCCTTCAGCTTGAGTGATCTGCTCTACACCGGCCTGACCAGTCGCGACGAGAATGCACGAGTCGTTGGTTGAGGTATCGCCATCAATAGTGATGCGGTTAAAGGATTTATTCGCCGCATCGTGCAGAATATTTTGCAAAATATCCTGATTCACAGCAGCATCAGTCGCCATATAACCCAGCATCGTGGCCATATTCGGGCGAATCATCCCCGCGCCTTTACTGATACCGGTGACAGTCACAGTCACGCCATCGTGCTGAAACTGCACACTGGCGCCTTTAGGCAGGGTGTCAGTGGTCATAATGCCTTCACCGGCAATCGCCCAATTTTCTACACTCAAGTCAGCTAGTGCTGCAGGCAGTGCTGCGTTGATTTTATCAACCGGTAACGGCTCGCCAATCACACCCGTAGAGAATGGTAAAATTTGCTCAACCGGGCAACCGACCAACTCTGCTAAATGCTCACACACCGCATTAGCGGCCTGTAAGCCCTGCTCGCCTGTGGCTGCGTTAGCATTACCGGTATTGGTGACGAGGTAGCGCGGGGAAGATTGCATACGTTGCTTGCACAGAATAACCGGCGCTGCACAAAACGCATTTTGCGTATAGACACCCGCAACACTACTGCCTTCAGCACAGCGCATTACAACAACATCACGGCGGCCTGGTTTTTTAATACCGGCGCTGGCAATACCTAACTCAAAGCCTGCAACTGGATGCATTACTGGTAAATCACCTAAACCAACCGCCATAACAATTCTCCCGCTGATTAAATGCGCTGTGCGCTAAAACAAACGCCGCACACAGAACAATTCTGGTACGGCGTAAAGCTATAACAATGTACCACTTTAAAATCTTAAAGCGGCGCTAAACCATTAACTGATTCGACCGCAGCAGTGTTTGTATTTTTTACCTGAACCACAAACACACGACTCATTACGACCAATTTTCGGCTCATGACGCACTGGCGCTGCTGCAATAGGCTCTGCTGCAGGTGCGTCTTCTTGCGCACCCTCAACACCGTCATGCTGGAACTGCATGCTTTGCGCTAACTCTTGTGCTTGCTGACGTAAACGAGCTTCTTCTTGCTCTGGATCTTCTTGGCGAATCTGTACGTTAGATAACACACGAATCGCGTCACGCTTAATCGAATCGAGCAAATCACGGAACAAATTAAACGACTCACGTTTGTACTCTTGCTTCGGGTTCTTTTGCGCATAACCACGTAAGTGAATACCGTGACGCAAGTGATCCATCGCTGATAAGTGCTCTTTCCACAAATCATCCAGTACACGTAAAATAATTTGCTTCTCAAAACTACGTAAACCTTCAGCACCCACTAAGGTTTCTTTTTCTGTATAGGCAGCAACGACTTGCTCTCCAATACGCTCACGCAAAGCATCTTCGTGCAAGCTATCGTCTGCATCCAACCACTGCTGAACCGGTAATTGCGTACCAAAATCTTCTGCCAGTGATTGCTCTAGCTCTGCGATATTCCACTGCTCAGGCAATGACTGTGGCGGAATAAACTGATCGAGCGTACTGCCCAACACTTCATATCTAAACTCAGCAACCACATCACCCACATCATCAGAGGTCAGTAAGCTATTGCGCATATGATAAATCACTTTACGCTGCTCATTGGCGACATCATCGTACTCAAGCAACTGCTTACGCATATCGAAGTTACGACCTTCTACTTTGCGCTGTGCTTTCTCAATGGCATTGCTGACCATGCGGTGCTCAATGGCTTCGCCTTCTTTCATACCTAAGGCTTTCATAAAGTTTTTGACGCGGTCTGAAGCAAAGATACGCATCAGACTGTCTTCCAGCGACAAGTAGAAACGGGTTGAACCCGGGTCACCTTGACGTCCTGAACGTCCACGCAACTGGTTATCAATACGACGTGATTCGTGACGCTCAGTGGCAATCACATGTAAACCACCGGCTTCAATCACCTGCTGATGACTCTTTTGCCATGCCGCTTTAATCTCGGCCACTTGTGCATCACTTGGATTTTCCAGTGCAGCTACTTGTGCTTCCCAACTACCGCCCAAGACGATATCAGTACCACGGCCAGCCATATTGGTAGCAATGGTGATCGCGCCAGGACGTCCAGCTTGAGCAATAATATCTGCTTCTAAGTCGTGGTGTTTGGCGTTCAGTACTTTATGCTCAATGCCTTCAGCAGTCAGGACTGTGGATACGTGCTCAGAGCTTTCAATCGATGCCGTACCCACTAATACCGGGCGACCTTGCTCTTGGCACTCACGGATATCTGCGATAATCGCCACATATTTTTCAGGCTGAGTTAAGAACACTAAGTCGTTAAAGTCTTTACGAGCCACGGTACGGTGCGTTGGAATAACGGTGACATCTAAGCCGTAAATCTGACGGAATTCAAAGGCTTCCGTATCGGCAGTACCAGTCATACCTGACAGTTTGTCGTATAAACGGAAGTAGTTCTGGAATGTGGTTGAAGCTAAGGTTTGGCTTTCTGGCTGAATATGTACGCCTTCTTTTGCTTCAATCGCTTGGTGTAGACCTTCTGATAAGCGACGACCTTGCATGGTACGTCCAGTGTGCTCATCGACCAGCACCACTTGATCGCCTTGCACAATATATTCAACGTTGCGCTGAAATAAAGTATGCGCACGTAAACCTGCGTTCACGTGAGTCAACAAACTTAAGTTGCTGGCAGAATACAAAGACTCATTTTCAGCCAATAAACCCAACTCGGTCAGTTTCTCTTCAATGTACTGGTGACCAGCCTCATTAAGCTCAACCTGACGCGCTTGCTCATCAATGCTGTAGTGCCCTTCTTCCAGCACTTCTTCAGTTTCTTTATCTTCTACCTGACGCTTCAGCGTAGGAATAATCAGATTGATTTTTTTATACAGCTCAGAGCTATCTTCAGCCTGTCCTGAAATAATCAGTGGTGTGCGCGCTTCATCAATTAAGATTGAGTCCACCTCATCAATCACCGCAAAATGTAATTCGCGCTGGAATTTTTCTTCAACACTAAACGCCATATTATCGCGCAAATAGTCAAAGCCAAATTCGTTGTTGGTACCGTAGGTAATATCACAGGCATAGGCCGCACGCTTTTCATTCGGATCCTGAAAAGGTACAACGACACCAACAGATAACCCTAAGAACTCATACAGAGGACGCATCCAGTTCGCATCACGACGAGCAAGATAGTCGTTGACTGTAACAACGTGCACACCTTTGGCTGGCAAGGCATTGAGGTACACAGCCAAGGTCGCCACTAAGGTTTTACCCTCACCAGTACGCATTTCAGCAATTTTGCCTTCATGCAGGGTTTGACCACCGATCAACTGCACATCAAAGTGGCGCATACCCATCACACGCTTACCGGCTTCACGAGCCACAGCAAAAGCTTCTGGCAAGAGTTTATTAAGGCTTTCACCACCTGCTAAACGCTCACGAAACTCATTGGTTTTAGCTTGTAATTGCTCATCCGATAGAGCCACCATTTGCTCTTCAAACGTATTAACGATAGCAACCGTTTTATACATACGTTTGACATCACGGTCGTTTTTACTACCAAGAAGTTTTCTGAATAAAGGCGCAAACATAATTAATAACGCTTCCATTTTTGGGGGGGTGAAGGCGCGTAAGACATACTGTACTCACCCGCACAAAAAATTCATTCTACCCTTATTTACAACTGAATAAAGTAACCTTAGTCAACAAGTCAGGGTATGGGGTCACTCAAAATAAGACGCTCAACACAACCGTAGTTTTTTTGTGAGCTATACTAATACGTAACATTGTACTGCATTGAGCATATTTCAAGCCTACTTTGCTAAAAACTATAGACCAATGCGCGACAGAACTTGCTTTTTTGAGGTCAATCATGAGCTACCGCCCGATTAAAGCGCAAAAAACAACCCGCGTATTACAAAGCAGTATATCTTTACAACGCTTAGTGGCGCGTGCTCAAGCCACTGATCACTTACAACATCTGCTCAATCAATTTTTACAACCTGCAGCACGTGAACACTGTCTTTTGGCCAGCTACCAAGCTGGCACCATGACCTTAATTATCAGCAATGGACACTGGGCCACACGCCTACGCTATCAACAAAAGCGTTTACTGGAACAACTGCGAGGCTTAGCTGAATTTAGTGATATCTCACGTATTCAGCTCAAGGTACGTCCACCCATGCAGAACGAACAACCTATCAAGCGCAGTATTGAGCTGTCAGAGCAAGCCGGCCAGACCATCCAAGACAGCGCAGACGGCACGCAAAACTCAGCCTTGCGTGAAGCATTAGAGCGCTTAGCTCAGCATGCCAAAAAGCGTCAATAGGCCGTACTACAGACCCTTAACCGCATAGATACCTGCGGCGTTACGCCAGTAACCTTTATAGTCCATACCGTAACCAAAAATATAGCGGTCTTCACAATGCAAACCAAAAAAGTCCGCCTTTAAGCCTGGACGCGCTTTGCGATCATGCAGTTTATCCATCAGTACAGCAGTGTGCACTTTACTTGCACCCGCGCCCTGACAAAACTCGACAATTGCAGCCAAAGTGTGACCTTCATCTAGAATATCATCAATGATCAGGACTTCTCGATCCATTAACGATACTTCAGGCTTCGCCTTCCAAAACAACTCGCCACCGCTGATTTCATTACGGTAACGGCTGGCATGCAGATACGACTGTTCTAATGGAAAAGTTAACTTGGTCAGCAATTTTCCCATAAAAATCAAGCCACCATTCATCACACAAAAAACAACCGGATTGCTCATACTCAGCTGCTGATTAATCTGTTCAGCAACACGATCAATTGCCGCTTCAACCTCTTGGGCAGTAAATAAAGTGTCGGCTTCGTCCATTATTTGCTGGATATGCTTCAGATCAACAGTCATCACAGGGCTCTTTGTTAAGTCATTAAAGCGCAAAAGGTACTGCGACAAACCGCTTAGAGCAAGTTTTATAGATAAACAAAGTGCCGTCTTATCCGGTTTCATTTAATCTAAGCGCCTACTCTCTTGATCTTGGAGCAGTTCATGTCTGCTAATGAAATTCGTCACCCTCTGATTCGCCATAAACTAGGTTTAATGCGTCGCGCTGATATCAGCACCAAACACTTTCGCGAGCTGGCTCAAGAACTTGGCACATTACTGACCTATGAAGCCACCAAGGACTTACCTTTAGAAACCCACTCCATTGAGGGCTGGAGTGGCGTCGTTGAAGTTGAGAAAATTGCGGGCAAAAAAATCACTGTGGTACCCATCTTACGCGCGGGCATTGGCATGCTTGAAGGCGTCCTGAGCCTGCTGCCGAGCGCTAAAGTCAGTGCCGTTGGCGTGGTACGCAATGAGACCACCCTTGAGGCGCATACGTATTTAGAGAAACTCGCACCGGATATGCCGGCGCGCTTATCACTTATTATTGACCCTATGCTGGCTACCGGTAACTCAATGATTGCCACTATTGATTTACTTAAAAAAGCCGGCTGTAAAGAAATTCGCGCCATGGTGTTAGTGGCTGCACCGGAAGGTATTCAAGCAGTCAATGCCGCTCACCCTGATGTGGCTATCTATACTGCCGCAATCGACCAAGGCTTAGATAGCAACAGCTATATTGTGCCGGGCCTAGGTGATGCCGGTGATAAGATTTTCGGCACTAAGCAAAAGGAGAGTTAACCGATGCTCTCTCATCCTGTCGAGCCGACTTGGCGGCAAGCCTTAGTTGGGGCGCAAATGTTATTTGTGGCCTTCGGTGCGCTGGTACTGATGCCACTGATTACCGGGATGGATCCCAACGTTGCGCTCTTTACTGCAGGTCTTGGCACACTCATTTTTCAACTAGTGACTAAGCGCCAAGTACCCGTTTTTGTGGCCTCTAGCTTTGCCTTTATTGCACCGATTCTGTATGCAAAAACCAACTTCGGTTTGCCTGCTGTACTGGGGGCGATTATGGCCTCTGGCCTAGTGTATGTGCTGCTGAGCGGGTTTGTACGCTTAAAAGGTACAGACTTTATCGACAGGCTACTGCCGCCTGTGGTCATCGCTCCGGTGATTATGAGTATTGGCCTGGCATTATCACCGGTGGCGGTGAATATGGCTATGGGCAAATCAGGTGATGGTGCCACGCAGTTGATTGCGTACCCCACAGCCATGATCATCTCCATGTCAGCTCTAGTCACCACCCTTGCAGTAGCAACCCTAGGCCGCGGCTTATTTCGCCTGATACCGATTTTGGCTGGAATTATTGTGGGTTGCACGCTCGCAATCATTTTAGGCGAAGTGAGCACTGAAGCAATAGCCCTTGCGCCGTGGTTTGCACTACCTGCATTTGTTGCTCCTGAGTTTCACCTTGGAGCTATTTTGTTTATGTTGCCGGTCGCCTTAGCGCCAGCCATTGAACATATTGGTGGTGTGATTGCCATCGGCACAGTCACCGGACAGAACTATATTAAGGAACCGGGTTTACACCGCACTCTACTGGGCGATGGTTTAGCCACAACCACTGCTGGCATGCTCGGCGGCCCACCCAATACCACTTACGCTGAAGTAACGGGTGCGGTGATGCTGACTAAAAACTACAATCCAGTCATTATGACCTGGGCTGCCGTGTTTGCTATCGTACTCGCCTTTATCGGCAAGTTCGGCGCAGCTTTACAAAGCATACCCGTGCCGGTAATGGGCGGAATTCTATGCTTATTGTTTGGCTCAATTGCTGTGGTTGGTTTAAACACACTGATACGCAATCAAGTGGATCTCTCTGAAGCACGTAACCTAGTGATTGTCTCAGTCACCTTGGTGTTTGGTATTGGCGGTATGAGTATGGGCAGTGGCGATTTCACCCTGTCAGGTATTTCACTCTGCGCAGTGATTGCGCTACTACTTAATATAGTGATTCCAGGCAATAAGGGCTGGAAAAGCACACTACCTGCAGAAGATGAAAAAGTATCCCCACCCCACTAAATGAATGCCTAAGTTACACCACCACTTGGGCACTCTCAAAACAGCATGATATAGGCAAAAAAAACCACCCATAGCGGGTGGTTTAAAGTATTAGGGTAGGGATTAAACTGCTGCAGCGGGTCGCATATAAGAAATAGGCGCTGTGCTTGCATCTGCAAAGGTCACAACTTCCCAAGCATCAGGCTGCTCAAGTAGCGTTCTTAGCAGTAAATTATTCAGTGCGTGCCCTGACTTATAGCCACGGAACTCACCAATTAAGCTTTTGCCAAGCAAATATAAATCACCAATGGCATCAAGAATTTTATGCTTAACGAATTCATCTTCATAACGAAGACCGTCTTCATTGAGCACAGAGGTTTCATCGACAACAATAGCATTATCAACACTGCCACCTAAGGCAAGGTTGTGCGTGCGCAAATATTCAATATCACGCATAAAACCAAAAGTGCGTGCACGGCTCACTTCTTTAACAAATGAGGTGCTGGAAAAGTCAACGCAGGCTGTTTGTGTTCGCCCTGCAAATACAGGGTGGTCGAACTCAATTTCAAAGCCTACTTTAAAGCCTTCAAAAGGCAAGAAAGTTGCGCGTTTCTCTCCATCTTCAACCGTCAATTCCCGCAAAATACGGATAAATTGTTTTGGCGCATCCTGCTCTTCTAATCCAGCTGACTGAATCAAAAACACAAAAGGTCCAGCACTGCCATCCATAATCGGCACTTCAGGCGCCGAAAGCTCAACATAAGCGTTATCAATTCCCAAGCCTGCCATGGCTGATAACAGGTGTTCAACCGTGTCCACTTTAACGCCGTCTTTGACAAGCGTAGTTGACATGGTGGTTTCACCCACATTTTTTGCTAAAGCAGGTATTTCTACCATAGGATCTAAATCCATACGGCGAAATACGATGCCCGTATCCACTGGTGCTGGGCGCAAGGTCAGGTAAACTTTCTCGCCTGAGTGCAAGCCGATACCAGTGGCACGGATAATATTTTTCAAGGTGCGTTGTCTAATCATGACTTAGGCCGCTGCTATACTGGTTGCGAATAGGTTTCAATAATTGCCCGCATCTTAACAGATGCTGAACGAATAAAGAAATCCGCTCGCTATTCCAAGATGTATCAATCCGCCTGACGTCGTAAAAACGCGGGTATATCCAAGTAATCGATCTCTTCTTGGCTATTAGGTTTAACTGCTGGAACAGCATTGTCACGACGACGCGGACCTGCTGGTGTATCGTACCTTGCGTAGTCCGTATCTGCTGCATCTTCAGCAGGCAAACGCACGGCTGCTGGGGCTCTTCTGCTTTTTTCTGGAGCAGCGCTTTCAACAACTTTCGCCGGCTTCTCAGCACGCTCATTCAGACCGGTTACCACAACAGTGACATGCAGTTCATCACGCATATCAGGGTCAATTACGGTACCGACTTTAACCATGGCTTCATCGCAAGCAAAAGCCTCGATAATGCTACCCACTTCTTCGTATTCACCCAAAGAAAGGTCAGGGCCAGCGGTAATATTGACTAAAATACCACGCGCACCATGCAGCACTACATCTTCCAACAGTGGGTTACGCACAGCTTCTTCAGTCGCTTCACGTGCACGATTACTGCCTGTAGCAGAACCCGTACCCATCATCGCCATACCCATTTCGCTCATCACGGTTTTAACGTCAGCAAAGTCAACGTTAATCATACCCGGACGCTTAATGATGTCCGAGATACCACGCACAGCACCCGCCAAAACGTCATCTGCTTTAGCAAATGCAGAGAGCAAGCTGGCATCTTTACCCAAAATAGTCAGCAGTTTTTCGTTTGGAATGGTGATCAACGAATCAACGTGCTCAGCTAGCGCACGGATACCTTCATCAGCAATCTGTAAGCGACGACGACCTTCAAAAGGGAATGGACGCGTTACCACGGCAACGGTCAGAATGCCCATTTCTTTGGCAATTTGCGCAATCACAGGTGCAGCACCGGTACCGGTACCGCCACCCATACCTGTGGTGATAAAGACCATATCAGTGCCTTGCAATACTTCAGCAATGCGCTCACGGTCTTCTTCAGCAGCTTTGCGTCCAACTTCAGGGTCAGTACCAGCACCCAGACCTTTAGTCAGGCTAGCACCCAACTGCAAAATGGTACGCGCAGTAATATCACGGAGGGCCTGTGAATCTGTATTAGCACAAATAAACTCAACGCCTTCAATATTGCTAGCCACCATGTGGTTTACAGCATTACCACCACCACCACCGACGCCAATGACCTTAATCACTGCATGCTGCGGAGTCTGTTCAACTAATTCAAACATAGCTCTCTCCTACCCTTATAGTTATAGCCCAGCTAACGCTGGTATATTTAATTAAAACTGATTCTGTAGCCAGCGTTTAACACGTATAAACACAGGTGACTTTTCTTCAATTTGATCATAGCCAACACCCGGTACAATTGAACCGCCAGCTTGTTTACGTAATCCGTGGATCAACAAACCAACCGCTGTTGAGTAAATTGGATTACGTATCACTTCATCAATACCTTTAACACCTTGGGGCGATCCTAAGCGCACCGGCATATGGAAAATTTCTTCTGCCAGTTCGACTGCGCCTTCCATTTTCGCGGTGCCACCCGTCAAAACAATACCAGCAGGGATCATATCCTCGTAGCCACTGCGACGTAACTCAGCAAGAATCAAACTAAATAATTCTTCATAACGCGGCTCAACCACCTCAGCTAAAGCTTGACGTGATAGCTCGCGCGGAGCACGATCGCCGACACTTGGCACTTTGATCATTTCACCAGGACCGGCCAGCTTGGCCAGGGCACAGGCATAACGAACTTTAATTTCTTCGGCATACTGTGTTGGAGTGCGCAATGCCATCGCAATATCATTGGTGACTTGATCACCGGCAATCGGGATCACAGCTGTATGGCGAATCGCGCCTTCAGTAAAGATGGCGATATCTGAAGTACCGCCACCGATATCAATCAGGCATACGCCTAACTCTTGTTCATCTTCTGTCAATACCGCACTAGCTGAGGCTAACTGCTCTAAAATAACGTCTTCTACAGTCAAGCCGCAGCGGCTCACACATTTTTCAATATTCTGCGCTGCATTAATCGCACAACTGACCACATGCACGCGTGCTTCAAGACGCACACCCGACATGCCCAGCGGCTCACGTACACCTTCTTGATTATCAATAACATAATCTTGCGCCAAGGTGTGCAAGACTTTTTGATCAGAAGGGATTGCTACAGCTTGTGCAGCGTCTAAAACACGCTCTAAGTCGGCACGGCTGACTTCACCATCACGAATAGCAACAATACCATCGGAGTTTTGGCTGCGAATATGACTGCCTGCAATACCCACAAATACAGAGTAAATATCACAATCCGCTACTTTTTGCGCTTCATCAATGGCACGCTGTAACGACTGTACTGTCGATTCAATATTTACCACCACACCCTTTTTTAAACCACGCACAGGATGTGTACCTAAACCAATAATATTCAACTCACCATCAGGAGTGACTTCGGCCACCAACGCCACAACCTTGGAGGTACCTATATCAAGACCAACAATCATGTTGTGGTTATTTTCATGTGCCATTAACTCTCTCTCCTTCACTGCGCCACCACTGCTGTAGTTTCACTTTCTGTAGGGGCGTGCCAAGCCACGGCTAAACCGTTGGCATAACGCAAATCAACCCGCTCAATTTTATCAATCTGTTCTTTTAATTCTGCTTCATATACCACAGCAAAACGGCGCATTTTATCAACTAAATGATCACGCCCAAACAGTAACTGCAACCCTGTTTGCGTGGTTATAAACCAACTGCCTCGCTCACGCATTTCCAGTTGTTTAATTGAGTAACCCAAGGGTCGTAACGCTTGGCTAAACATCAAATACTGGCGCATCACTCGAGCTTGCGTATCCTCAGGTCCAATCAACTGTGGTAAATGGCCATAAGCCTGTACATCCACCGCTGTAAACAAATAACCTTGAGTACTCAACAGTGCATCTTGCCCCCAGCGTGCCACAGGCAACTGCTCTTGAATAATCACTTGCAACTGATCTGGCCAAATACGACTGACCTCAGCATGTGCAATCCAAGGTAACTCATCTAACACTTTACGCACGGCAACGATATCGATAGAAAAAAACAGTCCATCGCTATACGGCATCAACTGTTGTTCAACTAAAAGCTGCTTGCTTGGCGTTAAATCCCCCAGCACACGCACCGTGGTAATCGTTGGATTAACATGGGGCTTTAACCACTGCCAACTCCGCTCAGCATTCAGTGCGCCGGCAACAACAACAGCCACAAAAATAACCAAACTGATTTTTGTCCAGTTCGGCTTAGGCCATTGCCACGGCGCTTTCTGCGCAGCAGCACGACGCGCACCGCGCACAGGAGCTTGTCGCTTTGCCCCACGCGGTGTACGTGTTGTGTGTTTTTGAGGTGCACTGCTCACAGTTTTAACCTCGTACCTGTAAAGTACCAGTCAAAATGCTTAATACCAAGGTATTAAAGTCTAAGCCTGCAGCGCGCGCAGCCATTGGCACTAAGCTATGATCGGTCATTCCCGGCACGGTATTGACCTCTAAAAACCAAAAATCACCTTGTGCGTCCTGCATTACGTCCGCACGCCCCCAGCCCGTTACACCTAACGTTTGACAAGCGCGCGCGGTTAAAGTGCGCAATTCTGCTTCTTTTTCTGGCGCTAAGCCACATGGAATTTGATACTGGGTGTCATTGGACAAATATTTGGCTTCATAATCATAAAAAGCATGACTGGTACCCAAACGAATCGGCGGTAACACCTCACCATTGAGCATCGCAATAGTGAACTCTGGACCTGAGATCCATTGCTCAACCAGCACTTGTGGATCAAACTGCCGTGCTTCGTGCCAAGCGGCTAATAAGGCGGCTAGATCATCCACCTTAGCCATACCAATACTTGAACCCTCATTTGCAGGCTTAACAATCAAAGGAAAACCCAGCTCTTGAGCAGCTTGCTGGCAATCCTCTTCACTGCTCAGCGCAGCATGGCGCGGCGTTGGTAAACCAACACTATGCCAAATTTGCTTAGTGCGCAGCTTATCCATGGCCAACGCCGACGCCAACACACCGCTACCGGTGTAAGGAATTCCAGCGCACTCAAGCAAGCCTTGCACTGTACCGTCTTCACCGCCACGACCATGCAAAACAATAAAGGCGCGATCAATTTTCTGCTCACATAAACGCGCCAGTACATCATCACCGACATCGATACCAAACGCATCAACACCTGATTGCTGCAAGGCAGCCAATACTGCGGCTCCCGACTGCAGTGATACTTCACGCTCAGCACTACGGCCACCGTACAGTACGGCAACACGCCCAAATGCTTGAATATCAAAAGCCTGACTCATCAGCGTGTCTCCTCAGTAGCAGCAAATAACGGATGTTTAATTAAACCTGGAGCAATACCACCGACATCACCAGCACCTTGGCAGAGTAAAATATCACCCGGCTGCAGCAAAGGTTTTAACAATGGTGCAAGGTCAGTGCCGCGCTCAACATATAAAGGATCTAAACGGCCACGCTGACGAATACTGTGGCAAAGCTGGCGACTGCCGGCACCCGGAATCGGCTCTTCGCCGGCAGGATACACTTCAAGCAACAACAACAGATTGGTCTCGCCGAGTACCTGGACAAAATCTTCATACAAATCACGGGTACGGCTATAACGGTGCGGCTGATAGACCATCACTAGACGGCGATTGGGCCAGCCATCATGCACTGCTTTAATTACTGCGGCGACTTCACTGGGGTGATGACCGTAATCATCCACCAGCATCACGCTGCCACCTTCAACCGGTAACTCACCGTACATCTGAAAGCGTCGACCGACACCTTCAAAGCCAGACAAGCCAGCAATAATAGCGCTATCAGCAATGCCTTCATCAGTAGCAATAGCAATGGTTGCCAAAGCATTGAGCACGTTATGTTTGCCGGGCATATTCACCGACACAGGTAATGGCTCACGGCCTTTACGCAATACAGTAAACGAGGTGCGCATGCCTTCTTGCGAGACATCAATGGCGCGCAGATCAGCATCATCTGAAAAGCCATAGGTCAAGATCGGTCGCTTAACTTGCTTAGCTATATCGCGCACTGATGGATCATCAATACACAACACGGCTAAACCATAGAATGGCAAGTTATGTAAGAAATCAACAAAGGTCTTTTTCAGCTTATTAAAGTCGCCGCCATAGGTGCTCATATGGTCAGCATCAATATTGGTGACCACTGACACCATCGGCTGCAAATGCAGGAAGCTGGCATCACTTTCATCGGCTTCAGCGATTAAATAGCAACCACCGCCCAACTGAGCATTACTACCCGCCGCATTTAAACGCCCACCAATCACAAAGGTCGGATCTAAACCGGCCGCCGCGAACACAGACGCCAACAAACTTGTGGTGGTAGTTTTGCCATGTGTACCGGCCACAGCAATACCATGACGGTAGCGCATCAGTTCAGCTAACATCTCAGCACGCGGCACCACGGGGATACGACGCTCTAAACCGCGCGCCACTTCGGGGTTGCTTGGGTTAATGGCGCTCGAGACCACAACCACATCAGCATGCTCAACGTTTTCAGCATGGTGACCAAAGACCACATGCACGCCAAGACTCTGCAAACGCTCAGTCACTGCCGTAGGATTTAAGTCTGAACCTGACACCTCATAACCTAAGTTACGTAACACTTCAGCAATACCGCACATACCGGTGCCGCCAATACCAATAAAATGGATACGGCGAATACGACGCATGCGACGCATTTCAGCTGTTGTTGGCTGTAATAAATCAACCATGAGCCACCTCCAAACATACTGCAACAACACGCTGCGTAGCATCGGGCTGCGCCAATAAGCGCGCTTGTTCACCCATGGTTTTAATGCGTTGTTTGTCCATCAGTACCTCAGTTAACTGTGCAGCTAAACGGTCTGCATCAGTAGTATGTTGCGGCAATAGGACAGCTGCGCCCTGCTTTGCCAAAAATTCTGCATTACGGGTTTGATGATCATCAATGGCATGCGGCAGTGGCACTAAAAAAGAAGCCAAACCTGCAGCCGCCAACTCACTCACGGTTAATGCACCCGCACGGCAAATCACTAAATCAGCCCACGCATAGGCGCACGCCATATCACTTATAAAAGGGACCACTTGCGCTTCTACAGCCACCGTTTGATAACGCTCACGAGTGACTTCATCATTATTGCGCCCAGCTTGATGCTGCACCTTAGGCCGTAATTCTGGCGAAACTTGAGCCAATGCTGCCGGTAGTAACTTATTCAGCGGCTCAGCACCTAAACTGCCACCGAGTACTAATAAATTGACTGCTCGATCCTGCAACGAATCGCGCGATGCGGATAAAAACAAAGTTTCGCGTACCGGGTTACCTGTGGTAACGCAGTTTTCACGCTTGTTAAAAGTATTGGGAAAAGCTTCACAAATACGCGTCGCAAAGGTTGCCAACGCACGATTCGCTGTACCGGCTATAGCGTTTTGCTCATGAATCACCAATGGAATAGACGACAGCTTAGCGGCTAAACCACCAGGGCCTGTTACATAACCACCAAAACCCAACACACACACAGGTTTAAGCTCACGCATTAAACGCCTAGCCTGCCATAAAGCGGCCAAGAGTTTAAAGGGCGCGGTTAATAAAGAGCGCGCACCTTTGCCACGTAAACCGCTGACTTTCAGTGTATGCAGAGTGTAACCAGCCGCCGGTACTAATTCATTTTCCATACCGCGACCCGCACCCAACCAATGCACTGTATAACCACGTGCAGTAAACTCTTGCGCACAGGCCAATGCTGGAAAAACATGGCCACCGGTCCCCGCAGCCATTATCAAAATATTACCCTGCACTGCGCACCCCCTTGGCCATGGCTGTAATTTGTGCTTTGCTCATCGAGTCATTGGACAGCAATAAGGTACGACGTTCCCACTCAATGCGCAGCAACATCGCCAAACTGATACAGCACACCACCAATGAACTACCGCCATAACTAATAAAAGGTAAAGTTAAACCTTTAGTCGGCAGCAGCCCGGTATTCACACCGAGGTTAATCACCACCTGCGCAATCCACAGCATCGCTAAACCATAAGCAACATAAGCCGAATAATACTGCTTAGCCTGCTCAGCCCACGCACCAATCAATAAAGCGCGCACGCTCACAAACATAAATAAAGCTAAGGTAATCAAACCGCCCAACATGCCTAACTCTTCAGCCAACACTGAGAACACAAAGTCAGTGTGCGCCTCAGGTAAAAAGAACTGCTTCTGAATGCTATTACCTAAACCTAATCCGAACCATTCGCCACGCCCAAAAGCAATTAAGGCTTGGGTCAGCTGATAGCCAGTGCCGTACTGATCCTCCCATGGGTCGGTAAAGCTGGTAAAACGATCCATATGGTAGCTTTCAAAACCCACCACAGAAAAAAGCAAACCAAATAGAATTAGCAACAATGTCAGGGATAATATTAAACGCACGCCGGCCAAATACAGCATGACTATAACGCTACCCAGCATCACTACAGCCGCACCATAGTCAGGCTCTTTAGCTAATAATAAAGCCATGATCATCGCCAGCACTAAGGGCTTAATCAAACCGCGTAAACGTTGTTTAACTTCATCTTTACGACGAACTAAAAAACCCGCCAGAAAAATCACCATAAATAGCTTTGCCAGCTCAGACGGTTGGATATTGAACACACCCATACCAATCCAGCGCCGCGAGCCATTCACTTCACGACCAATTCCGGGAATCAACACTAAGAGCAACACGGCAAACGCAGCCACCAATAACCAACCGCTATAGCGCTGCCAAACCGACATGGGTACAAATAAAGTGACCCAGCCCGCCACTAAGGCAATGACTACATACACCATATGCCGGGTAAAGTAGTGAAAGGTATTACCAGTATTGGTATAGGCCACCGCGGACGAAGCAGAAGCAATCATCACTAAACCAATGCCCATCAACAGTAGACAAGCAGTGAGCAAGGGGAAATCAATATCGACTTTATTGTTATGACGCCAGGGTGAAGGCATCGCAATGATATCGCGCAGATTAAAACTCATAGCAAGGCTCCGACCGCTTGTGCGAATACATCGCCACGCTCTTCAAAACTTTTAAACATATCTAAACTCGCACAAGCCGGTGCCAGTAAAACGCTATCGCCAGCCTGGGCTAATCGAGCGGCTGCTGTCACCGCTTCTGCAAGACTGGTGACGCGCTCAAGCACCACGCTATCGCTTAAGGCTTGAGCAACACGTTCGCCATCACGCCCCAACACAATCACCGCGCGGCAATATTGAGATACGGGTTCTTTGAGGCTAGAGAAATCAGCCCCTTTACCATCACCACCGGCAATCAACACCAGCTTGCCTGCATGATCCGCACCTAAGCCTTCAATCGCAGCTAAGGCAGCACCGACATTGGTGGCTTTAGAATCGTTGTACCAATCCACGCCCTGCACCTGACGCAACCACTGACAGCGGTGCTCAAGGCCTGGAAACGCTTGTAATGCGCTGAGCATGGCTGGCATCGGCAGATTCATCGATGTGCCAATGGCTAAAGCAGACAATGCATTGGCATAGTTATGACTGCCACGAATCTTTAACTGGCTGACTGGCAGCAATAATTCAGCGCCATAGGCTAAATAGGTTTCACCCGCTTGCCGGCACAGCCCGAACTCACCTGCAAGGGGTTTGGATAGACCAAAACTAATCAACTCAGCAGATGCCTGTCGCGGCTGTGATGCTAGATCATCACGGTTGACCACTACGGTTTGCGCATTAATAAAGACACGCTGCTTGGCGTCAATATAACCCTGCAGATCCACATAGCGATCCATATGGTCTTCGCTGATGTTTAAGCACACAGCCACACGCGCTTGTAAATGTGAGATGGTTTCCAACTGAAAGCTGGATAACTCCATCACATACACATCCACGCTATCATCGAGTAAATCTAATGCAGGGACGCCCAAGTTACCACCAATGGCTGCATGCATACCTGCGGCGGCAAACATCTGCCCGACCAAGGTGGTGACGGTACTTTTCGCATTGGAGCCGGTAATCGCCACAATCGGTGCTTGAGCATATTGGGCAAATAAATCGACATCACCAGAAATGCGCACACCGCTAGCAATAGCAGCCTGAATGGCCGGCGTACTTAAGGCTAAACCCGGGCTGACATACAGCACCTGCGCTGCGCTCAAAAAGTCCGCCGATAAAGGTCCACAGTGCAATTCAACGTCTGGGTAATCGCGCTGCAAAGCATTTAACTCAGGTGGAGTATCACGGCTATCGGCCACAGCAAATGTCTGTCCTTGGTGTGCTAAGAACTGCACCAGAGACAAACCACTTTTGCCTAAGCCCACCACAACCTGTGCTTGCTGTTTGATGCTTTGCACGTTACTTACCTCAGTTTTAAGGTGGCCAATCCAATCAGGACCAGTACAACAGTGATAATCCAAAAGCGCACGATGACACGCGGCTCAGGCCAACCTTTTAATTCAAAGTGGTGATGAATTGGCGCCATGCGAAATACCCGCTTGCCGGTCAACTTAAAGGAGGCGACTTGAATCACCACCGATAAGGTTTCCACGACAAATACACCGCCCATAATAAATAGGACGATCTCTTGGCGAGCAATCACCGCCACCGTACCCAATGCGGCGCCCAGTGCTAAAGCACCGACATCACCCATAAACACTTGAGCAGGGTAAGTGTTAAACCACAAAAAACCTAAACCTGCGCCGACCAAGGCACCGCAGAAAATAATCAGCTCACCGACACCGGGCACATAAGGAATAAACAAGTATTGCGCAAAGGTAATATGGCCCGACAGATAGGCAAAAATACCCAGCGCGCCACCCACCAATACCGTAGGTAAAATAGCTAAGCCATCTAGGCCATCGGTGAGGTTGACGGCATTACTGGTACCGACAATCACCAAATAGGTCAGAACCACAAAACCCGCTCCAAGCGGGATACTGATGTCCTTTAAAAAGGGCACAATCAAAGCCGTTTCAGCCGGTGTCTGCGCAGTAAAATAGAGCACTAACGCAGCAGCTAAGCCAAACACTGATTGCCAAAAATACTTCCAACGTCCCGGTAAACCACGGGAGTTTTTCTCCACCACTTTGCGGTAATCATCGACCCAGCCAATGGCCCCAAACAACAGGGTGACCAGTAAGACAATCCAAACATAGCGGTTAGTCAAATCAGCCCACAATAAGGTACTGATGGTAATCGAGGCTAAAATCAATGCACCACCCATAGTGGGCGTGCCTGATTTTGCTAGGTGTGACTGCGGGCCATCGGTACGTACCGACTGACCAATTTGCAAATTACGCAACAGGCGAATCATTTTCGGACCCAGCCACAGCGACATCACTAGTGCTGTCAAAACACCAAAAACACCGCGCAGAGTCAGGTACTGAAAGACCGCAAAGCCTTTATAGTACTGCTGTAAATACTCCGCTAATAAAAGCAACATCAGAGTGCATCCCCTAAACTTGTACGCAGCGCATTAACAACATGTTCCATTGCCGCACCGCGTGAACCTTTAATTAAAAGTGTTGCCGGACCGCTGACTTGTGTGAGCAGTGCCTTAATCAGACTGCTTTGTTGTGAAAAGTGCCCTGATACGCCGTTGTATTGTGCAACGGCGTGTTGCATCAGCGGGCCAATAGCAAATACCGCATCGACTTTGCCGTTGGCGTAAGTCCCTATCTGCGTATGTTCTTGCTCGGCCCAAGCGCCTAACTCACCCATATCGCCGAGAACTAGAACACGCTGACCTGGCATATTTTGCAGCACATCAATGGCCGCACGAATCGACGCGGGGTTAGCGTTATAGCTGTCATCAATAATTTGTATATGGTTAGCGCACTCATAGACAACACTGCGCCCAGAAATGGCTTTCATACTTTCCAAGCCTTGCTGAATCGCTATTAAAGGCAAACCCAAGGCATGCGCAGCGGTCGCAGCTGCTAAAGCATTACTGACATTATGCAAACCCAACACAGCCAACTGGATAAAGCATTCTCCGGCTACGCCGTGCAGATTAAAACCCATGCGCCCTTGTGCATTACTATCGATGCCGCTGGCATAAATATCTGCAGCAGGATTACTGGTGGAAAAACTTAAGACGTGGCATTCAGTATTACGCGCACGCCACTGAGCAAACGCTGGATCATCCAGATTCAATACTGCGGCGTGTTCAGCGCTCAGGCCATCGAGGATCTCGCCCTTAGCTAAAACAATATGCTCAGGACCACCAAACTCACCGGCATGCGCCATACCGGCATTACTAATCACAGCCACCATCGGCTGCACTAAAGCTGCGGTATAGGCAATTTCACCCGGACGCGAAGCGCCTAATTCAACCACAGCAGCACGGTGCTGAGCATTCAGCTCAAGTAAGGTAAAAGGCACACCTAAGTCATTATTTAAATTGCCACGCGTGGCCAATACGGCTGTTTCACCCAAAGCCTGCCGGCAGATACTGGCCAACATTTCTTTAACCGTGGTTTTACCACTGGAGCCTGTTACAGCAACAGTTTGACCGTTAAACTGCTGACGATTCAGTAAGGCAATTTGCCCCAGCGCAATTCGCGCATCTGCCACACATAACTGCGGCAGATTGATATCAGGTCGGTAAGCCTCAACCACAGCAGCAACCGCACCGCGCTTAGCCACATCGGCTAAATAAGTGTGGCCGTCAAAAAAATCACCGCGCAAAGCAACAAATAACTGCCCACTGGTGATTTTACGACTATCGGTATTGACTGCATTAAACTGCACATCATCGCCCTGCAAAGTAGCATTCAGCGGGTCCACTAACTGACTTAATTGCAATGCCTTAAACATCCTGCACCTGCCATGCAGCTAATGCCTGCTGCGCTTGTTCAAGATCTGAAAAATGATGACGTTGCTGCTGAATCTCTTGATAATCTTCATGGCCTTTACCGGCTAAGAGGATCACATCATGCGGATGAGCCTGAGCGATCAACTGGGCAATCGCTGTACCGCGCTCATTCACTTCACTGACGCCAGCATCAGAACTAAAACCGGCAAGAATCTCAGCACGAATGACCGCTGGATCTTCACCGCGCGGATTATCATCAGTGACCACAGCCACATCAGCCAGACGCTCAACAACCTCAGCCATTAACGGGCGTTTGCCCTTATCGCGCTCGCCACCACAACCAAACAAACACAACAAGCGCCCATCAGCCGCCACATGCGGACGTAAGGCTGTTAGCACTTGCTCTAAGGCATCTGGAGTATGCGCATAATCTACGACAACCAATGGCTGCTGCTGGCCGCCCAAGACTTGCATACGCCCTGCCGGACCTTGCACTTTAGCAACCACACTTAAAGCTTGCTCCAAGGAGTAGCCCTGCGCTAATAAAGCACCAATCACCGCCAGTAAATTACTTAAATTAAAACGACCAATCAGCGTGCTGGATAAATTACCTTCACCCTGCGCCGTCACAACTTCAGCCTGAATACCAGTATGACTAAAGCGCACATTACGGCAATAGATGCTGGCACTGCTATCACTCACGCTATAAGTGATTAAGCGTATTGCTGCATCTTGCTGCTGCGCTAGCTCACGACCAAATGCATCATCGATATTGAGTACCGTGGCGCGCAATCCAGGCCAGCTAAATAAACGTGCCTTAGCATCTGCATACGCCTGCATCGAACCATGATAATCAAGATGATCACGGGTTAGATTAGTCAGCACTGCCACGCTCACATTGACAGCATTAATACGATGCTGAGCTAAACCATGGGATGACACTTCAATCGCCACCAATTTAGCGCCAGCATTTTTCAAATCGGCGAGCGTGGCCTGCACCGTCAGCGGGTCAGGCGTGGTGTAGTGACCTAGGGTCAAATGACCATAAAAACCACTGCCCAATGTGCCAATCAATCCACACTGTTGACCGAGTAAATCAGACGCTTGCGCCAATAATTGAGTGACGCTGGTTTTACCATTAGTGCCAGTCACCGCTACCACTCGCAAACCACGGCTGGGTTCACCATAAAAGCGCCCGGCAATTTCGGATAACTGTGCTTGCAAACCTTGTACCGGCAACAATAGCGCTTCGCTATCTTGCATCGGTAAAGCATCACCAGCTTCATAAATAACCGCAGCAGCACCACGAGCGATGGCATCGCCAATATAGTCACGGCCATCCTGCTGCGTGCCATCAACAGCTAAAAACAAGTCACCCGGACGCACCTTGCGACTGTCGAGTGTCAGCTCACGAATTAAAGTTGAACTCTGTGCTTGTGGAAATAATTTATTCAAAGGCATAGCCATTAGCCGCGCCCTCCTTGTGCAGAGCCAGCCACCGCAGTTTGCGTTTCCGCTGGCAAATTATCTGGACGCACATTGAGCATGCGTAATGCACCGGCCATCACTCGACCAAAAACAGGCGCGGCAACCAGGCCACCGTAATAACCACCTTTACTGGGCTCATCAATTACCACAACTGCAGCCACTCGCGGGTTATCCACAGGCCCCACACCGGCAAACAATGAACGATACGAGTTTTTCGTATAACCACCGCTTGTGGCTAATTTCTTCGCAGTACCACTCTTACCGGCGACGTGATAACCCGGCACTTGTGCTCGTGCACCACCGCCACCGGTTTCTTCCACCACGGCTTGTAACATGGTCATCACATCGTTAGAAATCTTCTCGTTAATCACTTGCACACCTTCACCCGCCTGACGCTCACGTCGTATCAGCGATAAAGGCATGTTTCGACCATGATTACCCAATACAGCATAAGCATGCGCCAACTGCACAGCTGTGACTGATAAACCATAGCCATAGGCTAAAGTGGCTGTTTCTGCTTGCCCCCACTTGCGGTGCATCGGCAAGCTACCCAGCTGCTCACCTGGAAAACTCAAGCCTGTATCGGCACCAAAACCAACACCCTGCATGATGTCATAGACCGGCTGCGCACCGATATCCAAGGCTATTTTACTGATAGCAACGTTACTGGATTTTTTTAAGACACCGGTTAAATCCAGCAGTCCACCACGCGATACATCTCGAATCGTATAGCGTCCAATTCTGATTTGACCATTATCCGTATTCACCGTTGATTCTGGCGTCCAGCGCCCGGTACCTAAAGCAGCAGCAATGGAAAATGGTTTGACTGTAGAGCCAGGTTCGAACACATCAATCATGGCGCGATTACGTAGCGCTTGTGGATTGAGTTGACGACGGTTATTCGGGTTATAGGTGGGATGATTGACCATTGCCAAAATCTCACCGCTGCGCACATCAATCATCACTAAAGAGCCGGCTTTAGCTTCAAACTCAAGCAACGCATTACGCAACTCTCGGTGCGCTAAATACTGCAAACGCAAATCAATCGATAAAGCGAGTTCCTTACCCGGCTTGGCGTTTTCTTTAACCTGTACATCACGAATCAAATCGCCACGGCGATCTTTAATCACTTGGCGCTTGCCTGGAACACCGGTGAGCCACTCATCAAAAGCCAGCTCAATACCTTCCTGGCCACGCTCATCAATATTAGTAAAACCCACTAAGTGTGCAGCAACTTCGCCAGCTGGGTAAAAGCGCTGAAATTCTTCACGACCATAAACACCAACAATTTTACGATCGAGCACACGCTGGCCATGCTCAGGCGTTAAGCGCCGAGACAAATACATAAACTCGCGACTGGCATTATTTTCAATACGTTGCGCCAACTCTGCAGGCTTAACTTCAAGTGCTGCAGCTAACTCAGGCCAACGCGCTTTGGCTGTCATTAACTGTTTCGGGTTAGCCCACAACGTTAAAACCGGTGTACTGACCGCTAATGGCTCACCATTACGATCGGTAATCACACCACGGTGCGCTGGAATAGGAATATGCCGCATAGCACGCGCATCACCTTGCATGGCTAAAAACTCATGGTGAAAAATATGCAAATAAACAATGCGTCCAGCAATCGCTGCTGCTAAGGCAAACAGCACAGCTAAAATAATCATAAAACGATAGGGATGCTCAACACCGGGTAAGTATTTCATTGGCTGACCATCCTTACCGCTGCAGGTTCAGGAATATGCATACCCAACTCTTTAACCGCTAATGACTCAATGCGATTATGGGCTGTCCAAGTGCTTTGCTCTAAAATAAACCGACCCCACTCTGTTTGTGCCTGATCGCGCAGTTGCGTGGCATCAAACAACTCATTTAAATACTGACGACTGGTATGCGCTGCATAGGAAACCGCCACGGCAGAAATCAAGTTTGCAATAAACAGAAACAGCAAAATACCGCTGAGGCGCGGTAATGGTTTTGCATAAATCTTACTCACCGCAATTTCTCTGCCATGCGCATCACCGCACTGCGAGCACGCGGATTAGCTTTAAGCTCTTCTGCGCTGGCGTACTGCGGCTTGCCAAGCAGTTTGACAATAGGATCAAATTTTTCTGGAATAATAGGTAAATGACGTGGTAACTGATCCGCTTCACCTTTGGCCAGGCGACGCATAAACTGTTTAACAATCCGATCTTCCAGCGAGTGGAAACTAATCACCACTAAGCGCCCACCGACCTTTAAGGATGCCAGTGCCGCTTCTAGGCCTTTCTCTAAGTCGCTCAATTCATTATTTAAATGAATGCGCATGCCCTGAAAAGCACGAGTTGCTGGATTTTTACCTTTTTCCCACGCGGGATTGGCTTCAGTTAATACCGCAGCTAAATCACCGGTACGGGTAAAGGGCTCAATGTCGCGGCGAGCAATCACCGCATTGGCCATACGCTTAGCAAAACGTTCTTCGCCGTATTCTTTAAACACGCGAGCCATTTCTTCAGCACTGACTTGCGCCACCCATTGCGCGGCACTGATGCCTTCCGCTGGATTCATACGCATATCTAACGGGCCGTCATGCATAAAACTAAAGCCGCGCTCACCATCATCAATTTGCGGTGAGGACACGCCTAAGTCGAGCAAAACACCATCAACTTGATTAAATAGCTGGCGCTGTTGTAATTCGGCATCCATCTCAGCAAAGCTGCGCTGCACAATTGAAAAACGCGCATCACTCTGCTCAAGCTCAAGTCCTGTGGCGATCGCTAAAGGATCTTTATCAAAACCCAGTAAACAACCTTCAGTGCCCAGCTGTTGTAAAATTAGCCGACTGTGGCCACCTCGGCCAAATGTACCGTCCACATAGCAACCATTAGAATGCACTGCAAGGGCGCTAACGGCCTCATCAAGTAGCACGGTGATGTGACTTAACGCTTCGCTCATAATAATTATAGGACCAGGTTCATTAATTCTTCAGGGAGGTGATCGGGGTTTTTAATGGCTTCAAGATCAGCACTCAGCAACTCATGCCACTGCCGCTCATCCCAAAGCTGAAACTTATTCAACTGTCCCACCAGCATCACTTGTTTGGTCAAGCCTGCCTGTTCGCGCAGACGCGCGGGTATCAGCAAGCGACCACTGTTATCCAACTCTAAATCAACAGCGCTGCCAATCAAAAGACGATTCAGCTGGCGAGTTTGTGGACGTAAAGAAGGCATTTGGCTGAGTTGGGTTTCAACGGCTTCCCAGTCAGGCAAAGGATAAATACACAGGCACGGATCCACCAAATCAATGGTAATGACCAACTGACCCTGACAACGTTCAAGTAACTCCTCTCGATACCGACTTGGCATCGCTAAGCGCCCTTTAGCATCGAGGTTTATAGCGCTTGATCCGCGAAACACGACTGTGCCCCTATATTATGCAGCACTTATATGAAAAAACCCACTTTTCCCCACATAATGCCACTAACACACACTATAGAAATCACAGCCACCTACCGTCAAGCGATAAACACAGGAATAGCGTTATAATTGGTAATCTGATCAAGAAAGGCTTTATTTAACGGCTGTTTAATTCAAGAACACAGAAATAAGCATACAGATACGAGCACCTTAACTTGGACAGTTAAAGTGAGGTGTACAGAGAGGGTATTGTTGACGCGCTGATGTGCTGTTGCAGATCAGCGAAAAGAGTGGAGAGTCGATCTATAAGCCGGGTTTTGTCTAGAACAGTCATTCCTCTAGGATCGCCATCACTGACGACCTCAAGCAACCTACCCGAATCCAGCGCGGGCCACGCCAGCGGATTCCTATTTGGTCTTGCTCCAAGTGGGGTTTACCTAGCCATGGACTGTTACCAGCCATGCGGTGCGCTCTTACCGCACCTTTTCACCCTTACCGGCACTTGCGTGCTTAGGCGGTTATTTTCTGCGGCACTATCCATAGGCTCACGCCTCCCAGGAGTTACCTGGCACTTCGCCCTACGGAGCCCGGACTTTCCTCCCCCCGCTTACCGAAGTAAGCTAGCAGCGACTGTCCGATCGACTCTCCGCGGCAAAGAGTACGGTGCATTGCTTAGCCGCGCAAGCTCTGATTAAAAAAAGTTAAACACTTGCATCCGTAGCCAGCCAGCGCAGCATGCCATGCCCCGCTGCAAAACCACTGGCTAAACACGCAGTTAATAAGTAGCCGCCGGTTGGCGCATCCCAATCCAGCATTTCACCGGCGCAAAACACACCCGGCTTGGACTTTAGCATCAAGCCACTATCTAGCATCTCGGCGCGTATGCCACCGGCAGTACTGATTGCCTCAATCATAGGTCGAGCACGCAACAGCTCAATGGGTAATGCCTTAATAAAGCCCGCCAATTGCTGCATATCAGTCAAGCTTTCTACTGGAGCAAACTCTCGGACTAAAGCGGCTTTCACGCCCTCTAAACCCAAGCGCGCTTGCAGATACTTCTTTAATGTTTTCTTCGCTCGCGGCTGCGTTAAAGCATGTTCAACTTGCGCTAAGGTTTTATGCGGCAAACAATCCAGCAAAATAGTACAGCGACCCTGCTCAGCAAGCTGCTGACGTATAGGTGCGGATAAGGCATAGACTAAGCTGCCCTCAATACCTCCGGCAGTCACCACCCACTCGCCTTGACGAAAAGCTTGGTCCGCAACACTCAGCGCAGTATTTTTAACCGGTGCACCAATATACTTTTCGGCAAAAATGCTACTCCAGCCCGCCACATCAAAGCCGCAGTTACTGGCTTCTAATGCAGCCACGTCAACGCCTTGCCCTTGTAAGATAGGAATCCAAGCCGCATCCGAGCCTAAGCGTGGCCAACTGCCGCCACCCAAGGCCAATAACACCGCACGCGCCTGCACTGCCCGCTCACCTTCAGCATTCACAATACGCAGTGCACCTTGGCCATCCCAGCCCAACCAACGGCTGCGAGTATGAATTTTCACTCCCATACCGCGCAAACGCTGCAACCAAGCCCGCAGCAAGGGTGCCGCTTTCATTTCTTTAGGGAATACACGCCCAGAACTGCCGACAAAGGTTTCAATGCCCAAGCCATGCACCCAATCACGTACGGCTTGGGCATCAAACTCAGCCAACCAATGAGTCACCCAATCCGTTGGCGCACAGTAGCGTTGCACAAAAGCCGAAGCATCTTCACTGTGAGTAATATTTAAACCACCAATGCCGGCCAATAAGAACTTGCGTCCCAGCGACGGCATCGCATCAAAAAGATGTACGCTGTGCCCTGCTTGCGCCAACACTTCAGCTGCCATCAGCCCAGCCGGACCACCACCAACAATACAGATTGGCGCCGGAGTTAAAGTACCTTGAGAATCTGCCATACAGCCGGCGCCTTCGCTTGATGTTAAAAAAGTAAATAATAGCAGTCCAGCAATCGATAGCCGACAAAAGCTTAAAAAAACTTTAGTATCTAACTCATCTTTTATCAGCAGCTATTATTCACGGCCTATTTATCAGCCCGCGAGGAGTCCCATGAGTCCAATTCTTGATCAACTAGTCTCTCTATTGAATATGGAAACTATCGAAGAAAACTTATTTCGTGGCGCCAGCCAAGATCTTGGTTTTCGTCAGTTGTTTGGTGGCCAAGTACTCGGCCAAGCTTTATCCGCAGCCAGTCAAACCGTCGATGCCTCACGTCAAGCAAACTCACTGCATGGCTATTTCTTACGCCCTGGTGATGCGCAAAAACCTGTTATTTACCAAGTTGAACGAGTTCGCGATGGCGGCAGTTTTAGTACACGTCGCGTTACGGCCATTCAAAATGGCCAGACAATTTTCACCTGCAGCGCTTCTTTTCATCAGCAAGAAGAGGGCTTTCGCCATCAAACCGATATGCCTGATGTGCCGCAACCCGAAGACTTACTCTCCGAAGGAGTCTTATCGCCGCATTTAGCCAAAGCTTTGTCTCCAGAAAACCGTGAAAAGATGCTACGTGCTAAAGCCATTGAAACACGCCCAGTACAGGTGCTTGACCCGCTGAAACCTGAAGCGAGCGAGCCGATTAAGCAAGTGTGGTTTAAAGCTTCAGACACCTTGCCGAAATCACCTGCGCTGCATAAATATCTACTGGCGTACGCATCAGACTTTGGTTTGCTCACCACCTCATTGTTGCCGCACGGTGCCTCAATCTGGCAACCCAAAATGCAAGTTGCTAGCCTTGATCACTCGATTTGGTTTCATGAAGAAGTGTGCTTAGACGACTGGCTGCTGTACTCAATGGACAGTCCTTGGGCCGGCGGTTCTCGCGGCTTTGCACGCGGCAGTATTTACACACGTGACGGTCGCTTAGTGGCTTCAGTTGCACAAGAAGGTCTGATTCGTGCTCGTAACGATTAAGCAAAAAAAGGTACCTTAGGTTAAAACATGACAACTCACTTACGCGACTGCCAGCACTGGGTATTTGATATGGACGGCACTCTAACCATTGCCGTGCATGATTTTCTCTATATTCGCCGCATGCTGGAAATCCCTCAGCATGAGGATATTTTAGGCCACCTAGCCGCATTACCCACGCTAGAAGCACAGCAGAAACACGCATGGTTAATGGCACATGAGCGCGATCTTGCGCTGCATGCGCAACCGGCTCCAGGTGCGCTTGAGTTGATTCAGCATTTGCATCAGCAAGGACGCAACTTAGCCATTCTCACTCGCAATGCTCAAGAACTTGCACTGCTCACACTGGGTGCGATTGGCCTGAGTGATTACTTTGCTGATGAGCAGGTTTTAGGTCGCGAGCAAGCCATACCCAAACCTGATCCCGATGGCTTATTAAAAATCGCCGAGCATTGGCAGGTTAAGCCGCAGCAAATGATTATGGTTGGCGATTTTCAAATGGACTTAAAAACCGCGCACGCCGCCGGCGCTTATGCCATCCAAGTCAATACTGCAGATAATCTATGGCCTGAGCTGACCGATTTTCACGCCACAGACTGTAAGCAACTGCTGCACGCGGTGATCGGTTGATTTGTTTTTGGTTTAGTTTGTGGCTGGAGAAATCAGGTGACGAAGTGCTGGCTCGCTATCAAAAAAACCGCAACGCAATCCATGCACCCAACTTGGACTTGATCGCTAAAATCATTACAGCTTAATTTTCAGTTCAACCCTAAACCGAAGCAGGCCTGTCTATTGCAGACGAGCCTGCCAACAACACACCCTTAGCGCGGTTTAGCGTTGCTCGGTTTTGGCTTATGACGAGTGGGCACGGCCAAGCGCGGCACTTGGCGTACGGCAACTACTCGCGGCGGCGCATCAGCTGACAAAATATCACCCAAGTGAATTTGTCCGCTTGCAGTAGCTGCTTTATTCTTTTTCGGTTTCTTCGGTTTTCTAACGCTACCAATACCCAGAACCGTTTCTGGCAAACGGTGCTCAGCATAAAAGTCAGGCTCATCCATACGCTTGATATTTAAACCGAGCAATTCTTCAATCGCGATCAACTCATCCAGCTCATCAGCACTGACCAACGAGATGGCTTCACCGGTTAAACCTGCACGTCCGGTACGACCGACACGGTGTACATAGTCTTGGGCAATGGTAGGCAAATCAAAGTTAATCACATGCGGTAATTGCTCAATATCCAAACCGCGCGCAGCGACATCGGTGGCCACCAGCACTTGAACACGCCCTACTTTAAAGTCTTGTAGCGCTTTAATACGTGCAGGCTGAGTTTTATCACCATGAATCGCATCCGCAGCGACACCGGCGGCCAGTAGTTTTTTCGACAATGACTCGGCGCCTTTACGGGTGCGCACAAACACCAGCACCTGGCCCCACTCACGACTGGCGATTAAATGCAGCAGTAAGTCTGTTTTGCTTTTTTTATCCACCACGATTAAATGCTGCTTAACCGTCTCCGCTGCTGAGTGCTTGGGCGTAACATCAACACGGACCGGATCATTCAGTAATTTACCAGCCAAGGTGCGAATCGGGCCGGAGAAAGTCGCCGAGAATAATAAGGTCTGGCGCTGGCGCGGCATTAAAGCAAACAGCGCATTCAGCTCTTCAGCAAAACCCAAATCCAACATGCGGTCGGCTTCATCGAGAATCAACAGTTGCATCTGGTTAAAACGCAGTGCATTTTGCTGATATAAATCCAGTAAACGTCCTGGCGTTGCCACCAACACATCAACACCGCGGCGCAGATTCATCATCTGCGGATTGATACTGACGCCGCCATAAGCCACCGCCGTACGTAACGGCAAATCACCTAAGTAAATACGAATGGATTCATGCACTTGCTCAGCCAGCTCACGCGTTGGCACCAACACTAAAGCACGCACACAGTTCGACGTGACTTTAGCGCCTTCGGTCAGCAGCAATTGCAAGGTCGGCAGCGTAAAGGCTGCAGTTTTACCGGTACCGGTTTGCGCAGCGGCTAAAATATCTTTACCGATTAAAATAGGTGCAATGGCCTGCTGTTGTACCGGTGTAGGCTCGGTATAGCCTAGGTGTTGTAAATTCTCCAGCAGTGCTGGCATTAACCCTGATTTTGCAAAAGACATATTCGTGTTTACCCTGACTGTTCAGCCCTTTCAGGGCAGTTGTTGTGCATTCTACAGTGTTTGCCCAATGAGCTCTTGATAAAGTCGCGGGCCCCATTGCCCTTATCGCGGATCAGCTATCCGCTTAGGTACTACCTTGCTTATTAGACCCCCACCTAAAACAAGGTTATACACACTGAACCGATAGCACCTTTACAGCGCGCTATGGACTAACCTATCGCCGCTGATGAGTTGCTTAGTAATTTCACGTATAATTATTTTTTTATGTTAAAGAAGACTTTACTATGTCCTCAACACACGCTCTCATCGACTCTGCTAAGCGCACTATCAGCTTGGAACAAGATGCAATCACCAGTTTACTGGCGCGTATTGACCACAGTTTTGTTAATGCCTGTGAACTGATTTTAGCCTGCAAAGGGCGCGTGGTTGTGGTCGGCATGGGCAAGTCTGGGCATATCGGCCATAAAATTGCCGCGACCTTAGCCAGCACAGGTACGCCATCCTTTTTTGTCCACCCGGCGGAAGCCAGTCATGGCGATATGGGCATGATCACTGCTGACGATATCGTCTTGGCGCTGTCAAACTCAGGTACCACCAATGAAATCGTCACTTTATTACCACTGATTAAGCGCTTAGGCCTGACCTTAATTAGCATGACAGGTAATCCAGATTCAACGTTAGCGCATGCTGCTGACGTGAATTTAGATTGCCAAGTCGCACAAGAAGCCTGCCCGCTCAATTTAGCACCTACGTCATCAACCACCGTGACTTTGGTGCTAGGTGATGCGCTCGCGATTGCGCTACTTGAAGCACGCGGCTTTACTCCAGAAGACTTTGCCTTCTCGCACCCCGGTGGTGCATTGGGTCGTCGTTTATTGCTTAAAGTGGAACATGTGATGCACAGCGGTGATGAATTGCCAGCTGTGTCACGTGACGCATCGTTACGCGAAACTTTATTAGAAATGACAAAAAAAGGCCTGGGTATGACACTTATTCTGGCGCCCGATCAAACCTTAGCTGGCATTTTCACTGATGGTGATTTGCGTCGCGCCTTAGATAAAGGTATTGATGTGCGTGAAGCCAGCATTGATGCACTGATGACCCATGGTGGTAAAGTAGCGCGCCCCGAGATGCTGGCCGCTGAAGCATTAAAAATTATGGAAGACCATAAAATCAGCTCATTACCGGTGATCAATGAGCTCAACCAAGCCATTGGCGCGTTAAATATGCACGATTTATTACGTGCAGGAGTGATGTAATGCTGACCCTGACCAACAGTGATTTAGTTCAACGTGCGCGCGCAGTACGCCTGCTTGTGCTGGATGTTGATGGCGTACTGACCGATGGTAAACTCTATTTTTTAGCCGATGGCAGCGAAGCCAAGGCCTTTAGCACCTTGGATGGTCAAGGTATTAAAATGCTGAAGAATTCTGGCGTTGATATTGCCATTATTACCGGCCGTACTTCGACGATTGTTGAGCGTCGCGCCGAAAATTTAAGTATTGAACATGTCGTGCAAGGTCGCGAAGATAAACGTGTGGCATTGGATGAATTGCTCAACACCTTGCAACTTTCTTACGAACACGTGGCCTACTTAGGCGATGACTTACCTGATTTAGCCGCGATCCGTTGCGTTGCACTGGGCGTCGCTGTAGCCAATGCCAACACTTTTGTGCGCCAGCATGCTAAAGCAGTCACATCATTACGGGGTGGCGAAGGTGCCGCACGTGAGCTTTGCGAGTTTATTATGGCTGCTCAAGGTACCTTAGCAGCCGCACAAAACGCTTATTTATAATTTCCGGTTGCCTTTATGCCCGCAAACTTACGCTTGATTGTATTCTTCTTACCCATTGCAGTGCTTGTCGCTGGACTGGGCTATTGGAATATTAATAATCCAGCAGAAAACGATCCGTCCGCCCTAACTGTCACTGATAACAGTATCGATTTTTTTGCCCAAGGCACGCATACGCTACAATTTACAGAGGCCGGCACTCTGCACTATGAACTCAATAGCCCACGCATTGAGCATACGCAGAACGACGATATAACCGTATTATTACAGCCTGATTTATTACTGTTTCGTGGCACTGATCTACCATGGCATATCAGTAGTGAACGCAGCGAAGTCAGCCCTGAAGGTACAGAAGTCTCATTAATTAAACAGGTGCGTATTGAGCGTACCGATGAACAAGGTCGCCCGACTATTTTGACCACTGAGCAGCTCACCTATGTGCCCGCTACTGACTATGCACACACTCAACTGGCGGTAAAAATCGAAGCGGCTAACGCTGTCACTACTGGCGTTGGCATGCAAACTTATTTAAATGAAAGTAAAATGCATTTACTTTCAAATGTGAGAGGCCGATATGACGTTCGCTAAAACCAAAGCTTTACTCCTTGCCGCCAGCTTGAGCTTACTTAGCGGCTTGGTTCACGCTTTACCTTCTGATAATCAGCAGCCGATTAACATTCAAGCTGATAGCGCTGAAATGGATGATAAGCGCGGCGTAGCGATTTATCGTGGCGATGTTGTGATCACCCAAGGCACTTTAAAAATAACCGGCGATACCGTCACCATTACACTGAATAAAAACAGTGAAATTGACGTATTCACCTCAGTGGGCAAGCCCGCTTACTACGAACAGCAGCCCGCTGCAGATAAATCGATCGTGCAAGCCTATGGCATCACCATTCAGTATTTAGCTGCCAATGAAAAAATCATTATTACTGATCAAGCCAAAGTGATCCAACAAGGCAGCACCTTCCGTGGTGAAAAAATCATCTACGACACCAAACAACAAATTGTGACAGCTGGTCGTGGCAAACAAGGCACCATTACCACACCAGCACCGCGGATCAATATGGTTATTCAGCCTAAAAACTCAAGTACTAAAGCAGAGTAAAGCACGCCATGAGCAGTACCTTAACCGCTAAAAATTTGGCCAAAAGTTATAAAGGTCGCACCGTGGTACACGATGTCAGTGTTTCTATTGAGAGCGGCCAAGTTGTCGGCTTACTCGGCCCTAACGGCGCGGGTAAAACAACCTGTTTTTATATGATTGTCGGCCTGGTTAAAGCTGATAAAGGTACTGTTTTTATTGACGATATCGATGTCAGCTTTCAACCCATGCACGGTCGCGCTCGCGCTGGCATTGGTTACTTACCGCAAGAAGCGTCTATTTTCCGTAAGCTCAGTGTCGCTGATAACATTCTAGCGATTTTAGAGCTGCGCAAAGACTTGGATCGCGCTGGCCGCATGCAAGCGTTGGATGACCTACTACGCGAGTTTCATATCACTCACTTGCGTGACAGTAAGGGCATGAGTTTATCCGGTGGTGAACGCCGCCGCGTTGAAATTGCTCGCGCCTTAGCCACTAACCCTAAGTTTATTTTACTCGATGAGCCCTTTGCTGGTGTCGACCCTATTTCTGTGGGCGATATTAAGCAGATTATCAATCACTTAAAAGACAAAGGCATTGGTGTTTTAATTACCGACCATAATGTGCGCGAAACCCTCGATATCTGTGAAAAAGCCTATATTGTCAGCGCCGGCAGAATTATCGCCGAAGGCTCGCCCAGCAGCGTGCTAGAAAACCAGCTGGTTAAAGACGTTTATCTCGGTCAAGAATTCCACCTTTGACCACAAACCAAAGGCTGCTATAGCTCGATATACAGCCTTTGTAGTGTACTGCCGCTAAACTTTATTGCCCTGCGCCGCTTGTCAAGTCTATGCAAACATGAAAATTTCAGGCATAAATCTTGCTATAGAGCCATATCTTGGCGCACTGACGATAGGAGTTATGCCTTTCCATTATGAAAGCCTCACTCGTTTTAAAAATGGGTCAACAACTGACCATGACACCACAGCTGCAGCAAGCCATTCGCTTATTGCAGATGTCGACACTCGATCTGCAAGCTGAAATCCAAGAAGCCTTGGACAGTAATCCGATGCTGGAAGTCGAAGACGACAACACTAGTGCTGGCAGCGATACAAAAAGTGCAGCGCAAGAGCACTCCAGCAACACTCAGGCGAGCAACCAAGAAGAAACGACCGATAGCAACAGCAGCCCAGCTGAAACAACTGACTGGACTGAACAAATCCCCAGCGAGTTAGAAATCGATACCTCATGGGAGGATATTTACCAATCCAGCTCCAGCAATCTTCCCAGTTCAAACAGTGAAGATTGGGATTTCACCAGCACCACCGCGGCTGGGACTGATCTGCAAACACACCTGCTCTGGCAGCTGAACCTCGTCAAGATGAGCGACAGTGACCGCATGATTGCCACGGTGATTATCGATAGCATTGGCAGCGATGGCTATCTACAAGAAAGCCTTGAGGATATCCAAGACTCCTTCGACCCCATGCAGCATATCGAAATGGACGAAATCGAGATGGTGCTCAAGCGCGTACAGCAGTTTGAGCCCACAGGCATTGCTGCGCGTAACTTAAGCGAGTGCCTATTACTGCAACTCAATAACTTACCCAGCAATACCGCATGGCTTGCGCAAGCTAAAACGCTCTGCAAAGAACACTTAGAGCTACTAGGCGCTCGTGATTACAATCAACTGATGCGCCGCATGCGTATTAAAGAAGAAGCGTTGAAAGAGATCGTACAGCTGATTCAAGCGCTTGATCCACGCCCCGGCTCAACCATTGAAAGCACAGAAGCCGAATATATCGTGCCGGATGTGATTGTACGTAAAGCCAATAACCGCTGGATTGTTGAGCTCAATCCGGAAGTTGCACCACGCTTAGGTGTGAATGCGCAGTATGCGAGTTTTGTGCAGCGGGCTGACAACAGTGCCGATAACACTTTTATGCGCACGCAGTTACAAGAAGCACGCTGGTTCATTAAAAGCCTGCAAAGCCGCAATGAAACACTGCTTAAAGTGTCCACCCAAATTCTAGATTACCAACGCGGTTTTTTTGATTATGGCCCCGAAGCAATGAAGCCTTTAGTCCTTGCTGAAATTGCAGAAGCGGTTGGGATGCACGAGTCAACCATTTCGCGTGTCACCACGCAAAAATATATGCATACGCCACGTGGTATTTATGAGCTAAAATACTTTTTTTCAAGCCATGTGAGTACGACGCAAGGCGGTGAATGTTCATCCACAGCGATTCGTGCCATCATTGAAAAACTGGTTGCAGCAGAAAACCCTAAAAAACCATTGAGTGATAGCAAAATCGCTGGTTTACTGGAGGAGCAAGGTATTCAAGTGGCACGGCGTACTATCGCCAAATACCGAGAAGCACTGGGTATTGCCTCTTCAACTGAGCGAAAACAGTTATTATAGACATTGGTCAGTAACACTTAATTGACCCAAGCGTTACAATCCTGCTTACACCGCATTAAGCAGTTAAACTAAGGAGAGCAGTATGCAAATCACCATCACAGGTCATCAACTGGAAGTGACTGAAGCACTACGTGAATATGTTGAAACCAAGTTTGGTAAACTTGAGCGTCACTTTGACAAAATCACTAGCATTCGCGTCACCCTCAGCGTTGAAAAAGTAAAACAAAAGATCGATGCAACTTTGCTTATTGCTGGCGGCGATATTAATGCCAATGCTGAGCATGATGATATGTATGCCGCGATTGACCTGCTAGTCGATAAACTGGATCGTCAATTAATTAAACACAAAGAAAAACAACTGGATCGTCAAAAAGGCGTTCTTGAACGTTAAGACTTATATGATTCGATTAGAACATATACTGACCCCAGCGCGTTCCATAGCGAACGTGCCGGGCGGCAGTAAAAAACGCGTACTAGAATACATTGCCCATTTAATTGCCTCCGACTTACCTGATATTGATGAAGACGTTCTTTTTGAAAGCCTTCTGGCTCGCGAAAAGCTCGGCTCTACAGGGTTTGGCAATGGCATTGCTATACCTCATTGTCGGTTGATTGGCTGCACAACGCCGATCAGTGCCGTATTACACCTCAGCACGCCCGTTGATTTTGATGCGATTGATGGCGAGCCCGTTGATCTGCTCTTTGTTTTATTGGTGCCTGAAGAGGCAACCGACGAGCACTTAGAGTTACTGCGACAAATCGCTAGTATTTTTGAACAAGAAGATGTTCGCGAGCGTTTACGTAATGCTCCCGATAGTGCTGCCCTGTATCAAACAGTGCTTGATGCGCAACCTTAGAGGCTTTGTATATGCGTTTAGTGATCGTAAGTGGCCGCTCTGGGTCAGGTAAAAGTACAGCGCTTGATGTACTGGAAGATAACGATTTCTATTGCATTGATAACCTCCCTGCCATGCTCTTACCTGAGCTGGCTGAGCGCACTCTACTGGCAACAGAATTAGTCTATCCACAGATTGCAGTATCCATTGATGCGCGTAACGCGCCGAACCAGCTCGAGCGTTTCCCTGAGCTGTTAGCCGGTTTACGTGAGCGTCATATTGTCTGTGATGTGCTCTATTTGGATGCGGACGATGAAACCTTACTCAAGCGTTTCTCAGAAACACGCAGACGCCATCCGCTCACCAATGACTCACGCTCTTTAGCAGAAGCCATTCGTGATGAAAAAGCTCTACTGGCGCCCATTGTAGATTTAGCTGATTTAACCATCGATACGTCACACCTAAACTTGTATCAATTGCGCGATATTATTAAGCTGCGTTTATTGGACAAACCTGAGCCTGGCACCGCATTTCTTATTGAGTCATTCGGCTTTAAGCGTGGCGTGCCGGTGGATGCTGATGTGGTGTTTGATATTCGCTGCTTGCCTAATCCCTATTGGAAACCTGAGCTGCGTGCTTACTGCGGTTTAGATCAGCCGATTGTTGAATATCTGAGCGAGCAAGCTGACGTCGAAGAGATGTACAGCGATATCCATACCTATTTAGCTAAATGGCTGCCGCGCTTTGCCGCCAGCAACCGTGCCTATGTCACCATTGCGATTGGCTGCACCGGTGGCCAACACCGCTCGGTGTATATGGCACAGCGTTTAGGCGAAGCACTCGGTAAAGAGCTCAGCAATGTACAAATCCGCCACCGCGATGTAGTGCGCATTGACGAGCAGAAAGATGCCTAGCTGCCAAGTCACCATCATTAATAAGCTGGGTTTACATGCAAGAGCCGCGGCAAAATTTGTTTCTGTGGCGAATAACTACCCCTGCAAGATCAGCATCGGCCGAGATAGCAGCGCGCTGAGTAACGGTAAAAACATTATGTCAGTGATGATGCTGGCGGCCAGCAAAGGTACGGAACTGCATCTGCATGCTGAGGGTGAGCAAGCGGAAGACGCTCTCAATGCATTGCAAAAACTGATTGCCGAGCGTTTTGACGAAGAGTGTTAAAACGCTCCACCTAGCCTAGCGCCACTAGCCAATATCTAAGCAATGCGGTCCATCGACCAGCGGATCATTGATTAAAGTACTCACTCGCCGCTCACGCAATTGTTGCGGCGGCTCTGCTAACAATGCCCGCAACTCTTCTTCAGTACTGTCCGGACTCAGCCAAAGCGCTTTCTGCTGTTCATTGAGCACAATTGGGCGACGTAAATTAGCTGCTTGCTGGGTGAGCATCGCCACACTGTAATAGTCACGCCCCGGCACGGCATATACGTCCCAAATCGCCGCAAAATACACCACGCTGTCTTCTGCACACAGCCAAAACGGGTGTTTACGATGCAAGCCGCGCCACTCAAAAAAACCATTGGCCGGTAAAACACAACGCTGACCGCGCCAAGCCTTTTTAAACATCGGTTGAGTGCTGATGGTTTCGGCACGCGCATGCGCTACGGCGCGGGTTAAATCCGTCATCCAATCTGAAGTAAAACCCCACAACGCCAGTGCCGCCTGCAGTTTTTGCTGTTTTTGGAACAGCATCAATACTTGCGATTTGGGTGCTAAGTTCCAGTGTGCACGCATCTGCTGTGGAAAGCCCGGTAGCTCAACCCAGGTCTCTGGCCATTTAAACAACCCATAGCGTCCTGACATTACAGCCTCTCTTCTAACATTCTAAAACACCGCGACGGGCTATTTGCTGTCCATCAGTTTCATTCTCAACAATAGGTGTGGCTTGTTGATAGCTACTAATCAACTCACGCGCATGTTGCACATCTTCATCGCTCACCATCAAAGCCAGCAAACCTAAAGCAGGTAACTCACCCATACCGCCGACCAAATCTGCACCCTGCAAATACACCTGAATACCTTCGCTGCTTAACATACTGATTAGCATCTGTGCTTCCATTAAATCAGCAGGCTCATGAATCCTTTGCACTCTATATCTCCTCTGCAAGTTATCCATCAATGCGGGTATAATAGCCCAATTGTCTAACCCTACAGCGCCTAAAGCACTGAACAGCATCCGCTTAAGAGAGTCACATGGATCAATTTGACAGCATTCGCCCCTACAACGACGATGAAGTGGCGTCTGTATTG
>JAVETP010000235.1:0-2695 GCA_034006005.1 Pseudomonas sp. | reverse complement strand
TCGCTTGAAGATCATCAAAATACGCCTCAATGGGCAGCACTCTTAGCTCTTCAGGTAACTGATTCCACTCATCCAAGGTGCAACCCACTTTCTGCAATCCAGCCACGACAGCGTGCTCAAGCGCAGCATCAAGAAAATGATACGCAAACGACAAAGGCAGCTTTCCAGAAGCAAGGCCAGCACGATTTTTAAATAAATAATCGCCGGACACACTTTTAAAGGGCATGCCCTCAATCCCGGTCAACTTAGAAATAATGCTGGAATGCAAAAACAAAGCCCAAGGAAGCGGCCCTTCCTGATCCATTGTGTCTGCCAAATCAAGCGGCACTCCCTTCAAGGAAAAGTGTGCAACACCCATCTGCTCTGTTCGAGCAATCAATATTTGGGTGATACGATCAAGGGCTTCTATCTCATCAACATCATTCATTGCATCACCATTCCAGCATTACTCATTTCGCGCACTATACGTCATACAATCAATCATTGTCATTATACGATACTACAATCACCCAAAGGAGCGCTATTAAACCCTGATCTTACTCACTCTTTTTTTGCTGCCGACCGCCTCAACATAGGCATTAAAGAGATCTGGATTTGCACTCTTTAACGTCAGGCTACCCTGAGTTAAAAAAGCCGACATCCAACTGGCAAAGATGATATTTGACTCATAGAGAAACTGACTGGGCAAAGGAGTATCACTGACCCCTTCGGTCAAAGAATATGGTGCTACTGCTGCCCCGCCTTTAAGGCATATCATCAGCTGGCCATCTTCTTTGGGAGCAACATAATCGACTGTGAGGTCTGCGGCAGCCTCTTTATCAGCTTCTACCCCATTATCCAATGGAGCCATTAAATACAACGCCTTACGTGCTCTCGTCATAGCGACATAGAACAAGCGTCGCTCATCTTCAAGTCTAATCGCGGCCTTTAAACCATCCTCTTTCTTTTTGGCGGCCAACGGAAACTTGCCTTGTACCAGCCCCACCATAAAGACATGATCCCACTCAAGCCCTTTTGATCTATGAATACTGGTGATATGCACAGCAGCAACCGCTTTTTTGGACACTTCATCAAAAGACTTTAAGTCAGCGACATGCTGTAAGAAATCTTTCGCACTTTCTTTACGCTGTTTGGCATAGTCAAGAAACGAGCTAACCAGCTCCAAGTGCATTTCTGAATCTTCTGGCCTTTGGTACGCACCTACAATTTTCTGCTCAAAATTAAAGTCGCTGAACATCTGCTTCATAAATTCATAAGCAGTCATCCCACGCAGCCCATTCATTCCTTTAACTGAGCGCCAGTGCGTAGCCATCACGGCGATAGCATGCTTCTGATTCTGAAACTGTGCCGACTGAGGTTTCAAATAGTTGTTCGCAAAAAAAGAAAACCCCTCGCCATCGACCGGCTTGGAAAGAACAGTCTTACACAGCAGATTTTGATCATCCCAACCCAAACCTAAAAACGGGGCAAAAAGAACGTCTTTCATCTGAATGATAGAACCAATATCAGGCTCCCCCGCATAAGGCCGGCCTGCAATAGCGCCAACCCCTACGTTCATCCAACCAATTAGCATCTTCACCCAAGGGTTCTCTAGGACAGCAACCTTCTCACCACCTTCTAGTCGAAACGGGATACCGAATCTAAGAAGCTCAAGCTGTACCTGTCCCGAACGGCTATACGCACGCACAAGAACCGCGATCTCTTCAAGCGGTACTGGGTTATCACCAGTGAGAAGAGGTCGCAGGCTTTTTATAATGCTATCGGGATTTCCTTGAACAAGGTGCAGGTTTGTTTTTGGTGTTCCCTTACCTGACACACATAACTTATCAGCGCGGTCTTTGTTATTATGTATTAGGTAGTTCGCAGCACACGATAGCGCATGACCATAGCGCCATGTGCGCGATAGCTTATAAACTGTGGCACCAACAAAATCACGCTCGAAATCGCGCAAAATATAAGATGGATTCGCACCTCGCCATGTGTAAATCGTCTGATCGTCATCACCGACAACCATCACCCGTGCACGCTGGCCAGCTACTGCCGCAATCAGAGCCTGTTGAGACTCACAAATATCTTGATACTCATCAACGATAACGTGATCATACCGGTTGGCCACAATCGCTGCGGCTGACGGATCTTCTCTAACAGCCATTACAGGATCATAAATCAGATCACTAAAAAAACGTAAACCAGCTTCTTTACGCGCTCTCTCATAAACGGCGTAAGCTGCCGGAAACCAGTTTTGCTTTTCAGACCACTCACCATTTTCAAACACTTGATAAGGATCGGCCAAATCACCCTTCACCCGGTCAACAAAACCCAAGAAAGCATCCGCAACCATTCTTGGATATTTAGCGTTTTCAGTAAAAGGTTTGATTACAGACATAGCAAACTTTGAGGCGGCACTCGTTGACTGGTCAAACTTCCACGCTGGCACTTTTCCCGCTTTCACAAGAATTTGAAGGGTTAGCGTGCCAAGCCTATGGTATGTCGCCGAAATAGGGGCGTTTCTTTTCCCCATACGTCTTTCAAGCCTTTTAGTCATATCTAAAGCAGCTGACTTATTGAACATCACCACAATCATTCGACTAGGCAGAACACCCTTCATTTCAAACAGATAATTCATTCGCTCCACTAACGTGGTCGATTTACCTGATCCGGCCACCGCCAAAACCACAGCATGCTTAAGCGGGTC
>JAVETP010000038.1:0-28582 GCA_034006005.1 Pseudomonas sp. | reverse complement strand
TCCGTTGGTATATTTTTGAATATCATACGCAGACAAAAACACGCCACGCTCTTTGATTGAGCGCTGACTTAACTCATTCACAAAGTTCCAAACAAAGTTCACCGACCGCGCCATATTATTGAGCAGTGGAATATGCTTGTCTTTCACTCGAACTTTGAGCGTTTTAGCGTGCCTATTCATGCTGTATATAATACCAGTGCTGCACGTTAAACCCAAGGGAAAGCTATGCTTTCCGCGCTATCCATCCCCGCACTAAAAGTACGGGGCATTTCACGCAAAACTGGTAATAGAGCGTTACAGTCACTCGCCTCGCTAGCCACCCGCTAGCGAGGTTTTATTGATCTAGACCTTGCATGACAGTCTGATTCGTTTGCGCGAGTACCAGCTGTTCTTTAGCTGATTTAGGCAGGCGTTTAATCGCAATCTCGCGGCGCAAGGCCGTTGATTTATCTGCACACACTTCGATATAGACCAATGCCTGCGCTGGACTGGTGGAAAAAAACCGCGCGCCCTTCCCTGCACAATGCTGCGCAAAACGCTTATACGCATCCAAGCTGATGCCACAATACAGCGCCTGATTTTCTGCGCGTATTAAATACACATACCATTGGTGTTGTACTGCTGTAGTCATATGTCCTCGGGGCTATTAATGGCTTTTATAGCGCAATCTAAGCAATAATCTGTGATATCAAATTTTCATACGGATTAAGCACACTGATGCATATTCATATTCTAACCACAGGTGGCACCTTTGATAAAATTTATCATGATGCCTTGTCCGAGTTTACAATTGGCGAGCCGATGGCTGAAGAGTTACTGACTGACGCTGGAGTGAACTTAACCTACAGCGTCGACAGTCTCCTTAAAAAAGACAGTTTAGAGCTGACCGATGCCGATCGCGAATTACTGCGTGAACAAGTCAACAACAGTCCGCACCAGCATATTCTGATTATTCATGGCACCGACACCATGACCTTAAGCGCACAACTGCTGGTTGACATCAGCGATAAAACTGTTGTATTCACCGGTGCGATGCAGCCTGCACGCATGCGTAACAGCGATGCGCCGTTTAACTTAGGTTTTGCTATTGGCGCACTACAATGCTTAGAATCAGGCATCTACATTGCCATGAACGGGCAAATCTTTAACGCCAATAACGTGCAGAAAAATCGCCAGATAAGCCGTTTTCAAACACTTTAAGAAGAGTTTTCCATGATTAAAAATGCATTAACTGTTGAATCCCCACAACCTGCTGATTCATGTGTGATTTGGTTGCATGGCTTAGGTGCTGACCGCACTGACTTTGAACCCGTAGCGCGTATGCTGCAACCACAACTGCCGACCACACGCTTTATTTTACCGCAAGCCCCCAACCAAGCTGTAACCATCAACGGTGGTTATGAGATGCCCAGTTGGTATGATATTTTAGCCATTGCTCCCGGTAAACGCTCAATCAATAGTGAACAACTGGAAAGCTCCACCCAGCAATTGATCAGCCTAATGGAACAACAGCGCGACAGCGGCATCAGCCCAAGTCGTTTGTTTTTAGCCGGCTTTTCACAAGGTGGCGCAGTGGTTTTACACACAGCTTTTTTACGCTGGAATGAAGCACTCGGTGGTGTTCTTGCGTTATCAACCTACGCTCCAACCTTTGAGCAAGTCAGCGCACTCAACCCACTGCAAGCACAAACCCCTACCCTGTGCATGCACGGCGTGCATGACCCAGTGGTACCTTTCTTTATGGGTCAGGCTGTGCAACAGCAATTGAACAGCTGGGGCGTTCCTGTGACTTGGTATGACTACCCTATGGAGCATGCAGTCTGTCCAGAGCAAATTACTGATATTGGCAACTGGTTAAGCAAACAACTGAATAGTTAAACGCATAGACTGTCTCAAACAGAGTTGCACATCAGCGCAACTCTGTTGTGGTTGTTAATTTTTCTGCATGCGTGCGGTTAGACTTTTAAATTCTTCTCGAATCTGGTTATTTTGAAACTCACTCACATCAGGCATTTGCAGGGCAATCAAATGCTCAAAGGTGCGTGTACCTTCTTGAATTAAACCCGCTACTGCCGAACTGAGCGAGACCGTTTTATAGGTGTTATTAGCCACCTGTATTTCCTGCTCTGACACCTTATACGCTTTAACCACTTTAGCTCGTTGCTGCTTAAGCATCGTCTCGTATAGGCTGACAACTTTCAGTGTCAACTCATTCGCACGGATATTACTGTTGAGCGTAGCGGCGTTACCACCGCTTTTCAGTAAGCCTCGCGACTCTTTAATATTGTCTTGAGCATCTTTACGAAATCCATTGAGCTTAGGCAAGTGCAGCTGATCAACTTGTGCAATAAAGGCTGACTGCATATTGGCAATCAGTTGATGCAGTACAACCACCATGCCATAGTATTTTTTTGCATGGACAAGGTCTTCACCGGTTTGCTCAGTGAGCTGCGCTAATTGTACTGTTATATCTTTCACCGCATTAAAGACTACGGTCATCTGAATAATATCGTCACCCACCACTGAAGACATCAACGCCTCAAGTTGCTCAGCGTTTAAATCAATACCAATCACTGCCAACACTGAACTCATCTGCGTCATGGTGTTGGTCATTTCAGTTTGATAATCAGCAATATTTGCCTGAGTGACCTCAATCAACATGTCATAATCCGCTTTGCTGACCGCCATAAAACTTTTCAAAGTTTCACCCGGCATTAAGCGCGTTCTTAAACTGCGATCATCTCGAACCGCCAGCACGCGATCTGAGCGATATTCTGCGAGCTTGGCCTGCTCCTCGACCACCTTAAGCTCCAGCTTGCGGTATTGATTGCGCAAATGACTGATAGTGGATGACTCAAATAAGTCGATGGATTTTTGAATCAGATTATCCAGCTCTTTTTTAGCTGACTTTTGATCTCGAGAAATCCACTTCGAGCGTTCAAGAGTCGGTATCTCATCGTAGACACCTAGAGCTCCTTCGAGTGAATCAATCGCCTTGCGAGCGTTATAAGATAAAACATCGCTACGTGTCACATCGTTAGCACTGACGCTCGTCAGCGCAAAACAACAGCTTATAAATAAGGCAATACAAGGCCCCTTGATAACTCGACTCATTTTAAAACTCTCATAGGCAATAATGGTTTTCATCATGTGTGTAAGTATAACTCACCAAACTACGCTCTCTTAAAACGATACGGGTGTGTTGAACTGCATCACGAGCACGCCACAGAGCATTGCCCCCTTAAGTTTCCCCGCTAAAGCTTGAGTCAACCCCAAGCATCAGCTGCTTGAATATGCAAACTTGCAATAACACCGGTGCAAATAACCCAGCATCCGCGCCGAACAGTGAAACAGTTTCTACAAAGCGTTGTGATGCCTTACACTACTGTTAATTTATAAACTACTGATAAGAGAACGCCGTGCTCAAAGCACTTACGAGTATTTTCAAAAAAGCCCCAGAGCCGACAGCACCGCCGCAAGAACCCGTTGTTACAGCGCCCGCCGTGCAGCGCTCTGAGCCAGAATCCCAGCCTGTGAGCCAAGCCGCTCCAGAGCACAAACCTGCAGCTAAAAAACCACGTCCTGCTAAAGCTAAACCTGTAATCCAACAAACACCTTGGGCCTTGGCTGATTTTGTGGTTGAACCCGCTGAAGGCAAAACCCGCTTTCATGATTTCGCCCTTGCTCCAGAATTAATGCATGCCATTCAAGACCTAGGCTTCCCCTACTGCACACCGATTCAGGCAGAGGTATTAGGTCATACCTTAGTCGGAAAAGATGCCATTGGCCGTGCACAAACCGGTACTGGTAAAACCGCAGCTTTCCTGATTTCTATTATCAGCCAGTTGACGCAAACCCGCCCACCCGATGAGCGTTATATGGGTGAGCCTCGTGCACTGATTATCGCGCCAACCCGTGAGCTGGTGGTACAAATTGCTAACGATGCAATTGCTCTCACCAAATACACCAACCTCAATGTCATGAGCTTTGTGGGTGGTATGGATTTTGATAAGCAACGTAAGCAGTTAGAAGCACGCTATTGCGATATTTTAGTCGCCACCCCAGGTCGCTTATTGGACTTCAACCAACGCGGTGAAGTGCATCTGGATATGGTTGAAGTGCTGGTCCTCGACGAAGCTGACCGTATGCTGGATATGGGTTTTATCCCACAAGTGCGCCAAATTATTCGTCAAACACCACATAAAGTCGAACGCCAAACCTTACTGTTTTCCGCGACTTTTACTGAAGATGTGATGAACCTGTCCAAACAGTGGACAACAGATCCAGCCATTGTTGAAATTGAGCCCGAAAGCGTGGCCAATGATTCAGTTGAGCAGCATGTGTTTGCTGTGGCGGGCAGTGATAAATACAAATTGCTCTACAACCTGATTCAAAACAACAACTGGCCACGTGTGATCGTCTTTGCTAACCGTAAAGATGAAGTGCGCCGTATTGAAGAGCGCTTGACCCGTGATGGCATCAGCGCTGCACAGATGTCCGGTGATGTGGCGCAACACAAACGCATCAAAGTACTCGAAGACTTCCGTTCAGGCCGCCTACGCGTGCTCGTCGCCACGGATGTAGCAGGTCGCGGTATTCATGTGGACGATATCAGTCACGTGGTCAACTTCACCCTGCCAGAAGAACCCGATGACTATGTGCACCGTATCGGTCGTACCGGTCGTGCGGGTACTACAGGTGTGTCTATCAGCTTTGCTGGTGAAGATGATTCCTATGCCTTGCCAGGGATTGAAGAATTACTCGGCCATAAGATTCAGTGCGAAACACCCACTGAAGATTTATTAGTGGATCCACCGAAAAGCCGCTAAGCCGCTCGCCTTAACGCAACAGGTCGCACGCTAACAAAAAAGCCTGACTCCTTATTGAAGTCTGGCTTTTTTATGCATCACACGAACGGTTGATCACCAACCTGCATGCGTCGAATACGACGTGACAAGCTCAGCATTACCAGCATAAAGGTTAATAATATCGGCATGACACCGATATTAAAGAACTTCAACGTGGTGCCCAATGACTCAATCTCGTTATTGAGCTGATAACGCACTTCACGCAATTCTTTACGCACCTGCAACTTCTCTTGCAAGAACTGTTGCATGGTCGCTTGCTGTTCAGCGGTCAATTCCAGATCCTGTGCAGGATCGGTCGCTTGCTGTAACTCAAACAGCTTCTCTTCGGTTGCCGCTAAACGGCCTTGCAACTCCTGTTCTTTTTTCTGAAAACGCTCTTGAGCGCTACGCTGTAAATCATCCAGCATCGTGAAGGGGCGATTAAAGTTACCCCGCGAACGAATACTAATCAACGCATCCGAGCCGGATAAGTTATCCAGCGCGTTAATGGTAAAGCTGCCGTTATCGGCAAAGGGCTGAGGTAAGCGCTGACCAAAAAAGTCCTGCACATTGACCCACATCCGATCGCTTAACATATCGCTATCAGCAACAATAATCACATTGATATTGTCCGCACTGCGCAAACCTTGCTCGCGTCCTTCAATACCCTGTGCAAAAGCAGTTTGCGCAGGGCCACTGATCCGCGCAGCCAGCACATAACGCTCACCAGTGGGCTCCAGCTCGGCTAGCAGTTCTTCAGGATTTTGCAGCATGGCAAAACGCTGCGCACTAAAAGGCATTGCGTATTCAGAGCTGTGTAACAAAGGCGTAAACTGAGTTTTTGCACCTTCTAACGGCTCTAAAATACCGGCTGTAGCGACATTGAGCGTATCCAGCTGCGAGGTCAGTACATCACTGCTATCTAAAGCTTTTTTCGGCAGTGTTAACCAACCCGGGTGACGCACTGCACGCTGCTGTGGTCCCACACCGACTGACATTGCATAAGCACCATCGCCCAGAACTTGTCCAGGCAACATGCGCACGCCCCACGCTTTAAACAGCTCAGGTAAATCAGAACTCTTATCGGTGGCCATCTCACCTGACGCGTTCATCCCAGTATCGGCTTCACTGTAGGGATCAACAAAGGCTAATAACTTACCGCCGCCTAAGACAAACTGATCAATCGCATACTGCGTCGCTTCACTGAGATTTTTCGGGTGCACCAACAATAAGGTGCTGACATGCGCTGGAATCAGATCAATATCAGCGTTTAAACTTTCCAACTGAAATTGCTGACGTATATCTTCCAAAATCGTCCACGACGGTAATGGCTGCCCCGCTTGCATATCAAAGCCACCATTGAGTGGTAAAGCTGATAACAGGCCAATCACTGGCCGCTCAGTCTGCGCCACGCTGCTAATCAAACGGCTCAGCTCATACTCAAGCAACTCTTCTTGATCCAAAGCAAAAAACGGAATCACCTGTGTGTCGCCCTGCTGATTTGTCGCAGCCACACCAAAATACAACTGTGCACCATCCTGCTCGAGCGGCACGGCTTGCAAGCCTAAAGCTGCAGCACGGTCTTCATCTTCTGAGAAAGCTTCTGGATCAATCACCTCTAACTGCAATTTGCCATCGGCCATGCGCTCATAGCTCTGCAACAGTTCTTCCACACGCTGCGCATAGTTACGCAACATCGGTACATCACGCGTGGCTTTATTGGAGTAGAAGTACTGCAAGCTGATCGGCTCTTGCAACTCACTGAGCAACTGCTTGGTGCCATCCGACAAGGTGTACAAGCGTTGCTCGGTGAAATCGAGCTGGATGTTTTTAAACAGGCTATTGGACAGCATATTAAAGCCAACAAAGGCCACAGCAATCAGTGCTAAACCCACACTGGAATACATCAATCGTCTCATGCTCAGTCCGCCTTCTTTAAATCAACAACAACCGCAGTGGCCATCAGCCAAGCAGCAATAAAGCTTAAGAAGTAAAGAAGATCACGTAGATCAATCACTCCTTTACTGATCGCCTGAAAGCGCGTTAGGAAACTAAAGGAGGCCACCACATCCAACAACCATTGCGGCGCCCAACCATTAAAAGCATCCAGCACTAACGGGAAACCACTGACCACAAACACAAAGCACAAACTGACCGTGAGAATAAAGGCAATCACCTGATTTTTTGCCATCGCTGACATGCAGGATCCTACGGACAAATAAGCACCGACTAACAGCCAACTGCCGACATAACCGGTCAAAATAGCGCCATTATCCGGATCACCTAAATAATTGACTGTCAGCACCATTGGAAAGGTCAGCAGCAAAGCAATCCCAGCAAACACCCAAGCGGCTAAAAACTTACCCACCACGCTTTCAAAGCGCGTAATGGGCAATGTCATCAGCAATTCAATAGTGCCGCTTTTGCGCTCTTCCGCCCACATACGCATCGCCAGCGCCGGTACTAAGAATAAATACAACCACGGATGGAAGTTAAAAAACGGATTCAGATTGGCTTGGCCGCTTTCGTAAAAGTCACCTAAGTAAAAAGTAAAGACGCTGGTGAGCACCAAAAAAATCAGCAAAAACACATAAGCCAAGGGCGTGGCAAAGAAACTGGTAAATTCGCGTTTAAAAATAATCGGTAGCTGTCTCATACGGCATCTCCACGGGTCAATCTTCGGAACACTTCATCTAATCGGCCGCGCTCCACTTCCAGCTCGCGCACCTGCCAGCCTTGGGTGTGAATCAATTGATTGACTGCAGGGAAAATCACCTGACCGGCTTTGGCTAATACAGTGATACTGCCATCCAGTGGATTATCTTCCAGCCCTGCAACACCCGGTAGCGCCAGCAACAATCCACGATTTAAAGGTTGCTCGGCTAAAATCGTGACCGCTTGGTGATGGCGCGAACGACTTTGTAACTCATAGGGTGTTTCATCGACTAATAAGCGCCCACGGCTGATCACCATCGCCCGCGTACACAGCGCACTGACTTCTTCTAAAATATGCGTGGAAATAATAACAATGCGATCTACTGCCAAACTTTTAATCAGTTTGCGCACTTGATGCTTTTGATTGGGATCAAGACCATCGGTTGGCTCATCTAAAATCAATACCTTAGGGTCATGCAACACGGCTTGTGCTAAACCCACACGACGCTTAAAGCCTTTAGATAAGGTCTCAATATTTTGATCAATTACCGGCTCAAGCTCAACTAAATCGAGCGCTCGTGCCACGCGTTGTTTGAGCTCTTGACCGCGATAGCCACGAATCTGTGCAATAAAAATCAAAAAATCACCGACGGTCATATCGCCATAGCACGGCGCACCTTCGGGTAAATAACCAATCTGGCGCTGAGCCTGCAAGGTCTGCTTGGCGATATCAAAACCACAAATACTGACATGACCTTCACAAGGCCGTAAAAAACCTGTGAGCATTTTCATGGTGGTGGACTTACCGGCACCGTTGGGGCCTAAAAAACCAACCACTTCACCGGGCTCAATGGTAAATGACAAATCATCCACAGCCACCTGCTGCACAAAGCGTTTTGTTAAGTGCGCTACTTTAATCATTCTGACTCCACTCAATTTCACTCACATCACAAACCTGGCGCTTAATAAAGAGCGGCTGCAATACATTGCCGAACTGTGCCAGTGCATTCACAAAAAGAAAAGAGCATAGCAGTCACGCCGAGCTTTTAAATGGGATTTATGCCTAATAACGATGCAACCGCCTATTATGACCCAAGCAATGATCGTAAATAGCCTTTTCAGTGTCGCGGAGCGGGTTGCTTTCAAACAAAAGATTACTTAGTATCACCGCCGTCTTGGGGGAGTAGTCGGCTGCGGAATCATCCACAGCGTGCACGTCAACATACTTGATCAACAGATCATGGCGTGTACACCTCAGTTGATGCATATAACGTTATAGCGCATCACTTTGGCTGGCGAGACCCATGACATGCATAACCTTACCGGGTGGAAAGGCTGTGTGTGTCATGGTTGTCTAATTGTCCGCCCTAAGGTCTATTGTATGTTCGAAACACTCTTTGTCTCTACGGGTATAGTGGCATTAGCCGAGATTGGCGATAAAACCCAACTGCTCGCTTTACTACTGGCAGCACGCTATCGCAAGCCCATTCCAATTATTCTTGGTATTTTAGTCGCCACCTTAGTCAATCACTTTCTGGCTGCAGCTGTTGGCTATCAAGTCGCTCAACTGTTTTCAGAATCAACATTACTGTGGATATTAGCCGCCAGCTTTCTCGCTGTTGCCGCTTGGACTTTAGTGCCGGACACACTGGATGATGACGACACTATAGCGGTCAAATATGGACCTTTTATAGCCACCTTGATTGCGTTTTTTATTGCAGAGATGGGTGATAAAACTCAAGTTGCAACGGTGATGCTCGCTGCTCAATTTGAATATTTCTGGATGGTCATCTGCGGCACAACCATAGGCATGCTACTAGCCAATGCGCCAGTGGTTTTAATCGGTCATTTTACGGCTGAACGTTTACCACTGAAGCTGATTCGTATTGTTGCTGCAACAGGGTTTTTAGCCTTTGCGCTCTACTGTGTATGGCAAGCACTGAGCTTAAACTGATAACACAATCACCCTGCAGCGCACGCGATAAAAACTCTTACTTTCTACATGCGCTGTAGAGTTGACTCATTTATTCTTCTGAGATTTTCAGCACTACTTTGCCGTTGACCTGATTACTGGCCAATCGAGCAAAGGCGGCTTCAGCGTCAGTCCAAGCAAACACCTCTTCAACTTGTGGCTGCAGCTGACCTGAGGCAAATAAGGGCCAAACTTTCTCAGCTAACTGCGCCATCAGCTCACCTTTAAAAGCATCACTGCGGCTGCGCAAGGTTGAGCCAATCAGCTGAATGCGTTTACTCAGCAACTGCGCCAAGTCCAACTCGGCACGGCGTCCACCCATCAAACCAATATTGATCCAACGGCCATCTAAGCGCAGTATTTTTAAATTCAGCGCAGCATAACTGGCGCCCACTGGATCTAAAATCACATCAAAGGGTGCAAAATCTTGCAAACCATCGATATTTTCACTGCGCACCACACCACCTTCTGCACCCAAGCTTTCACAGTAGGCTAAACGCTCTGCCGAACCCACGCTGACCCAGCACGGATTATTAAAGGCTTTACACAGCTGAATCGCTGCCGAGCCGACACCACTGGCGCCCGCATGTAACAGCACCTTTTCACCAGGCTGCACCTGCGCCAGCTGAAACACATTCAGCCAAGCTGTGACATAGACCTCAGGTACCGCAGCCGCTTCTACTAGGCTTAGGCCTTCAGGGACTGGCAATACATGGCGCGCATCCACACACACCTCTTCAGCCATACCGCCGCCTGCTAAGAGTGCGCAGACACGATCACCGACTTGCCAATTGCTACCTTCACCTACTTCGCTGATAATCCCAGCACACTCCAAACCCAGAATATCGCTGACACCCGGTGGTGGCGGATATAAACCAGCTGCCTGTAATAAATCTGCGCGATTCACTCCAGCAGCGACAACTCGAATACGAACTTGACCTGTTTCACAGACCGGTGCTGCACAGTCAACCAGTCTTGGGCGGCCTTCATTGCCTTGTAATGCTTTCATGGTGCCTCCATATTGTTATTAATATGCTCAAGTGTATCTATTTATCACCGAATACAGCCTACAATGGAACTGTATACAATTTAGGTGGCCTAAAATGCGTCATACATCACTCAGACAAAGAATAAGCATGAAGCAAACTTTAACTCGATCTGCCCTCGCTTTCATTATTGGCCTTGCAGCTGTACCGGCGGCATACGCTACGAGCAAAGCACAACAGTGGGACTATTTACAACCCGATCGCGATCAAATGATTGCCAGTCTTAACGTTGTTGAGCTGCTTAAGCGCCATCATTACAGCAAGCCACCCTTGGATGATGCACGTTCGCGTAAAATGTATGCAGGCTACTTAAAGATGCTTGACCCGGCACGCATGTACTTTACTGCGAACGATGTGCAAGCCTTTAATACTTGGGAAACTCAATTTGATGATTTCCTTAAAGCCGGCAACCTTAAACCAGGCTATGCAATCTATAAGCGCCAGCTGGAACGTTTAGATCAGTATTTAGACTACGCATTAGGCGTACTCAATACAGGCATTGCTAAAATCGACTTTGATGTTGTCGAATCCTTTGAAACAGACCGTGAAAAAGCCTCATGGGCGGAAGATGAGGCAGCGCTGCAAGATTTATGGCGCAAGCGTTTAAAAGATGAAGTGTTGCGCTTAAAAATCGCCAATAAAGAACCTAAAGCGATTGAAACACTGCTGATTAAACGCTACAAAAACCAACAAAAACGTTTGCAGCAAACACGTAGTGAAGACGTGTTCCAAGCCTATATTAATGCGTTTGCGCAAACCTATGACCCACACACCACTTACTTATCGCCGGATAACGCAGAAAACTTTGACATCAATATGAAACTCTCACTTGAGGGTATTGGTGCCATGCTGCAAGGCGATAACGAGCATGTGAAAATTGTGCGCTTGATTCCGGCAGGTCCCGCTGAAAAAAGTAAGCTGGTAGCTCCTGCAGACAAAATCATTGCCGTGGGCCAAGGTAAGAAAGAGTTAGTCGATGTCATCGGCTGGCGCTTGGATGAAGTGGTTAAGCTGATTCGTGGTCCAAAAGGCTCACAAGTGCGCTTGGAAATTATTCCAGCCAGCAATGCGCCCAATGACCAAACCAGTAAAACTGTGACCATCACTCGTGAAGCAGTGAAGCTTGAAGAGCAAGCGGCGAAGAAGTCAGTCCTCAATCTAGATAAAGATGGACGTGAGTATAAGCTGGGTGTCATTGAGATTCCGGCATTCTACTTAGACTTTAAAGCTTACCGTTCAGGTGATCCGGAATACAGAAGTACCACACGTGATGTGAAACGCTTAATCACGGAACTGCAAAAAGAACAGGTTGAAGGTATTGTTATTGACCTGCGCAACAACGGCGGTGGCTCCTTACAAGAAGCCACTGAACTGACGGGCTTGTTTATTGATAAAGGTCCAACCGTGCTGGTGCGTAACAGCGATGGCCGTATTGATGTGCTCGCTGATGAGCAAGAAGGTGTGTTCTACACCGGCCCACTGACTGTACTGGTCAACCGCCTCTCCGCGTCTGCCTCAGAGATTTTTGCCGGTGCCATGCAAGATTATCACCGCGCATTGATTATCGGTGGCCAGACCTTTGGTAAAGGTACCGTGCAAACCATCCAGCCGCTTAATCACGGTGAACTCAAGCTGACATTAGCTAAGTTCTATCGCGTGTCGGGTCAAAGTACTCAGCACCAAGGTGTGATCCCTGATATCAGCTACCCTGCCGATATGGATATTACCGAGATTGGTGAAAGTGCACTACCTGAAGCCATGCCGTGGGATAGCATCAAACCGGCTTTAACACCGGCCAGCGATCCATTTAAGCCCTTTATTGCAGAGCTTAAATCGCGCCATGATGCACGTACGGATAGCCACCCAGACTTTGTCTTTAGCCGTGCACGCTTAGCTCTCACCCAACGCTTAATGCAAGATACGATTGTCAGCCTCAATGAAACTGAGCGCCGCGCCCAGTACGCTACCATTGAGAAAAAACAACTCGATATTGAAAATGCACGACGCAGCAAAAAAGGTGAAGAGCAACTGACAACACTGATCAAAGATGACGAAGAAGATCACCTTGCAGCCGCTGCTGAGAAGGATAAGACTGCCAAACCTGAGGATGATGCCTACTTAGCTGAAACAGGTCGTATTTTACTGGACTGGTTAAGTTTAAAACCAGTCGCCAGTCGCGAATAAAATTACACTAGGTGCATCAGCTGTTATATCTATCCCGCCGCTTCTGGCGGGATATTTTTATCGATACATAATATTTCTAACTTATAAACTACCCGCCACTTTAGTGAGGGTTTCTTAGGCAATACACAGACTTGATGCTATATTCTGCAACAGCAGTTATGCAAATTGACTAAGCTAACTCCCTTCGACCAAAGGTTCTTAAAACGCTTAGGCTAAACCTTGTATCACAGCCAATTGCTGAGCAATACGCTGTGCATCTGCAGGACTGGCTTCCAACTGCGGTCCACCCTCCTCGTACAGCTTCTGTAAACGCTGCAACGCTAAAGGATGCCCTGCACGTCCAGCCAATTCCCACCAATGCGCCGTTTGTAATGCGTTGGCGGGCTCTGTCAGTGAACCGGCCAAGCTGTGCACACCGAGTTGATACGCTGATTTGGCATCGCCGGCTTCAGCAGCCAAACGCAATAAGCGCAAACCTTCGTTTTTCGCACCAACTCCCTGCCCGCGATGCAGCAGCACATGCCCATAAAAAGCACGCGCAGCAACATCATCATAGCCACTCATGCGGGCAAAGCGTGCTTGCATCCATTGCCAAACACGCTGATTTTCCACGGCCCAACGTTGATTGAACAATTTACGCGCAATGCTATAACCGATTTGTGTACGTAACTTTGCAAATAACATACTTACACCTTTGGATAGCTAAATGGGTACAGCTGTTCTAACTCGTGATTCAGCCAAGCGGCGACAGTCGATGTTTCAATCGTTCCCTGAAAACGCCCAAGCTGCGTCACATACTGCATAAATCCTAACTGCGGATGCGCGGGGCTCGCTTGACTAACCACCAGTGCACTGCGCAATGGCCAACCTTGTGCATGATCCGCAGTGGCCAACTGCTCTAACGCATAGGCCAAGCGCCGTACGCTGGGTGCTGGCAACTGTAAGAGTTCAATCACCTGTCGATAGGTGATCACCGTACGCTGCTGCTGAGTCGTTGCTAAAAGTTGAAGTAAGCCTGCATGCTGCTCAGAAGAGAGCATCAATGCTTTACTCATCTTGCCAACCTGACACTCCCAAAGCACGCGCTAAAGTGCGCTTTAATACATCACTGACTTCACGCTCACCACTTTCCATCATCTGTAAGTAGTGCGGACTGATACCGGCTTCACGAGCCGCATCTTCGATGGTCAGCGATGCTTTTTCGCGCAACGCTTTAAGCTCACGCAAACTGGCTAAGACAGGCTGCTCAGCAACAGCCGGCTTATCACGCCCAGCATCGCGCAACAGTTGTTGATACTCATCCCAAGCGAGCACGGCATACTCCGGCTTACCGTCACGGGCAATCACTTGTACATTCATAGTGTTATCCAATATCGTAAAAAACATGGTCTTATACTACGCCACAGCGCACAAAAAAACATGCTCAGCACGGCGCAGTAGCGGCGCAAACACAGTGCGAGCCAAGTCTTTCAATACACTTGCTCTTGTTAGCATATTGCCAAAACAGCACAGATAACAGCAGTCCTGCATGGTGTTGATCTAAAGCAGAAACAAAAACGCCCCGCATAAGCAGGGCGTTTTTACAGCAAAAAACTCTTACTCTTCAATCACTTCCACAGCGTCAGTTGCTTCAACATCAGCGGCCTCAGCATCGTCTAATGCTGGTGCGCCAATAATATCAAGCAACTCAACTTCAAACACAAGTGTTGAGTTCGCTGGAATTTCAGGCGTCGGGCTTTGCGCACCGTAAGCTAAATCACTTGGGATATAGAAATTAAACTTCTCGCCCACATTCATCAGCTGTAAGCCTTCAACCCAACCTGGAATCACGCCACCGACTGGAAACTCAACAGGCTCGCCACGCTCAACCGAACTATCAAACACTGTGCCATCAATCAAAGTACCGGTGTAATGTACTTTAACCACATCACTGACTTTAGGTTTGCTGCCTTCAGCACTGGTAATCACTTCATATTGCAAGCCTGAATCAGTCGCTTTCACGCCATCACGCTTCGCATTATCAGCCAAGAAAGCTACGCCATCTTTAGCTGTTTTGTCATTGAGTGCTGACATACGCTCTTGTGCACGCGCTTGTAGGAAACTGAAGGCTTCCATTAACTCGTCATCATCTAAACGCTGATCTTTTTTCGCTAAAGCATCTTCAATACCTAAAGCAACCGCCTGCGGATCAAGATCATCCATGCCTTCTTCGCTGAGGTTTTTACCCATGCTTAAGCCAATACCGTAGGATGCTTTTTGCGCTGGGGTTTTCAAATCAGAACTGACAGCTGAGGAGCTATCACAACCGGCCAAAACGAGGGTGAGTACAGCAACCGAAGCCGCTAAACGATGTAACTTCATTAAAATGTCCTTGCCTGATGCCTTGCGGCTTATGTGGAGTACAAAGGTCATGATCTTAACAGCCGAGCCTATGCACTGGCTACCGTCTTAAGAAGGCAAAACCGTGAGTAAGTTCAAACTTTGAGTACCGACCATAAGAAGCGCTGACTCAGATAGCGCCCTCTACTTTTGTACTGAGGCTACAGCTGCAGCACGCTCAGAGGGTCGGCGTGCTCCGGCCACTAACTTATCAATTGCGCGCGCAGCAGCAACCAAGCCAAAGGTTGCAGTCACCGTCATCGCCGCACCAAAACCACCGGCGCAGTTAAGTTTGACGCCCTCACCGGCAAAACTTTTAGTCTGACACACACTGCCGTCAGGGTTGGGATAACGTAAATGCTCAGTAGAAAACACACAGGGCACACTGTAGTGACTGGTTGCAGTGCGGGAAAAATTATAATCACTGCGCAATAATGTACGCACCCGCGACGCTAAAGGATCGTGAAAGACTTTATTTAAATCCCCTACACGAATCAAGGTTGGATCCACTTGCCCGCCAGCACCGCCGGTGGTAACCACTTGAATTTTACGGCGTTTGCACCAGGAAATCAGGGCTGCTTTAGCCTGAACGCTATCAATACAATCCAGCACAAAATCCATATCTTGAGTAATGTACTCAGCCATGGTCTCTCGGCTGACAAAATCCGCCACCGCATGGACTTTACAAGCAGGATTAATCGCTAATAGACGCTGCGCCATCACATCCACTTTAGTCTGCCCGACCGTATCAACTAAGGCGTGAGCTTGGCGATTGGTATTGCTCAAACAGATATCATCTAAATCAAATAATGAAATTTCGCCAACACCAGAACGTGCTAAAGCTTCAGCCGCCCAAGAACCGACACCGCCGATTCCGACCACAGCCACATGCGCTTGCTCTAAGCGTTGCAAACCCTCAACACCGTATAAGCGCGCAATGCCGCCAAAACGTAAATCATCCATCAGACAACCTCAAAAAAATCGCTGCGGCATTCTAGCAGCAATCCCTGTTGCGCTTACAAAATAGAGGCTATTTCACTACACTGTACAAACAATTGTCTGTCGTGCGCTGCATTGTCCTGCACAATACAATGGCGTGCAGACACCTACATATTTTATACATCACTCTACAATCCTTTAAGGCTCGGTGACTGGCATGCTTATTTGCCCTATCTGCCAATCGGCACTCACAGCGCATGAAAACAGCTTACGCTGCATCTTTGGGCACAATTTCGATCGTGCCAAACAAGGCTATATCAATTTATTACCGGTACAGCATAAAAACAGCCGTGCACCAGGGGATAACCCCGCCATGGTGCAAGCGCGCCGTGATTTTCTTTCCGCCGGCCATTACGCACCGCTAGCAGAACGTTTTGCAGCGTTAATGCAAGAACGTCAACCACAAAACTGGTTGGATATTGGCTGCGGTGAAGGCTATTACACTGAACATATCGCCAAAGCCTTACCTAACAGCCAAGGCTATGCGTTAGATATTTCTCGTGAGGCGGTTAAGCAAGCCTGTAAACGTGATGCAAAAACAGAGTGGCTGGTCGCCAGTATGGCGCGCTTACCCTTAGCCTCTGACAGCTGCCAAGCGATTGCCAGTATTTTCAGCCCCTTAGATTGGCAAGAAGCGCTACGCGTATTGGCACCCGGTGGTGCATTATTACGTATGGGGCCATCCACTGATCATTTACTGGAATTGCGCGAACAGTTATATGATGAAGTGCGCGATTATGATGACAGCAAACATCTGCAGTTAATTCCTGACGGTATGCGCCAGATACACAGTGAAACGCTCTATTTCACGATGACTCTTGACGATGCCCAAGCACGCAGTAATTTACTGGCTATGACTCCACACGGCTGGCGTGCCAATGCCGAAAAACGTGAAGCAGTCATTCATCAAACGCTCACCACCACCGTAGCGATTCGCTACGACTGGATCGAAAAAACGGAAAACTAATCTATGCGCCAACCTGATATTGAAATTTACGTCAAAGACATCGACCGCAGTGCTATTGAAGCATGGTTGACTTCAGCTCTAGGTGCGCCCTGCTTATGGGAAGAAAAAGGTCGCGTATCACGTTGTGAATGCGCCGGTATCCCTATTGTATGGTTTGAAAAAGCGGTGGGCAGATGGCATAGCTTGTTGTTGGAAAGTAACAGCACGCCATGGGCTAATGATGCCGAATGCGCACACGCTGCGGCGGCTGCATTGCAGACCAACGTGCGCTGCGCACCGGGCAGCTGGCAAGAAACAGATGGCGATACCAATGTCGATAACTGGCTCAGCACACGCCCCGACGGTAGTGTCGAAACCATTGTCTGGCACACCTCTTAAATAACCTTAGGATTTCTTATGCGTTGGAAAAAAGCGCGCCGCAGTGACAACGTTGTTGATCAGCGCGGTAAAAAAGGTGGTATCGGCGGCAAGGGTTTAAGCTTAGCTGCGGTCGCAGTGATTGTGGTGATGGGCTTGGTCAGTGGCCAAGACCCTATGCAAATCGTCAGCAATGTCGCGACCCAAGTCATGCAACAAGGCGGCATTAATATTGGCGCATCGGCACCTGAACACACCACGCCGCGCAATGATGAACAAACTGAGTTTGTTCGTGCAATTTTAGGTGACACCGAAGACACCTGGCGCGCACTGTTTCAACAGGCTGGCAGATCCTATAAAGACCCCACTCTGGTTTTATTTAACGGCAGCGTACGCTCAGCCTGTGGCTTTGCCGATTCTGCGGTAGGCCCCTTCTATTGCCCAGGCGATCAGCATGTCTATTTAGATTTAGCATTCTTTAAAGAGATGGAACAACGCTTTGCCGCCACCGGCGAGTTTGCCCAAGCCTATGTGATTGCCCACGAAGTTGGGCATCACGTACAAACCTTGCTGGGTATTTCTGCCCGTGTAGATGCAGCACGTCAGCGCGGCGAACGCGTCACTGGCGACAATGGTTTATTGGTACGCCAAGAATTGCAGGCCGACTGCTTTGCCGGAATTTGGGCGCATCATGCCCAGCAACGCCATGCATGGCTGGAGCCTGGTGATTTAAAAGACGCACTCAACGCTGCTAGGGCTATTGGTGACGACCGCTTACAACACCAAGCCAAAGGCTATGTTGTGCCTGACTCCTTCACCCATGGCACCTCAGCCCAACGCGAGCGCTGGTTTAGCCAAGGCTACACAACCGGCGATATCAACCAATGCGACACTTTTACCGCACAACGGCTGTAATACAGCCCACTGTATTTATTTTAGGACTCTAACTTAAACCACTGGAGCGTTTATGCTTGTTATACGTTACGCACTCTTTGCCACAGCCATTTTAGGCAGCTTGGCCACATTGATGCTGGCCCTGTCTAATCCATGGTGGCTGCTGTTGAGTGTTGTTTTTATCGCGTTAACTCTGGTGGGTATTATTGATATACGCCAAACCCACTCAACCTTACGTCGTAACTACCCGATTGCCGCGCATATCCGCTATATCTTTGAAGAACTGCGCCCCATGCTGCGCCAGTATATTGTTGAAGCAGATGACGACGAGGTTCCTTTCTCACACGATCAACGCGCTCTGGTCTATCAACGCGCAAAATCCGAATTGGAAACGCGTGCTTTTGGTACTGAAAAAAACGTCTATGGCACACGCTATGAGTGGATCAACCACTCCATCAGCCCGACCAAACTTAACGATAATAATTTCCGCGTTGATATCGGTGGTCCAGACTGCAAACAACCTTACTCTGCCAGCATCTTTAATATTTCCGCAATGAGTTTTGGTTCGCTGTCGCCCAATGCGATTCGTGCGCTGAATAAAGGTGCGCGCTTAGGGCAGTTTTACCACGACTCAGGCGAAGGCTCGATCTCCAGCTACCACCGCGAACAAGGCGGCGATATGGTGTGGGAGTTGGGTTCAGGTTACTTTGGTGCGCGTAACGATGACGGTACTTTTAGCCCCGAGCGTTTTGCTGAACGCGCAACCCTTGATCAAGTTAAAATGATTGAGCTTAAGCTCTCACAAGGCGCTAAACCCGGCCACGGAGGCATGCTGCCTGGCGCTAAAGTCAACGCCGAAATTGCTAGCACACGCGGCATACCTGAAGGCCAAGACTGTATTTCACCGGCTTCACACTCCGCTTTTTCCACACCGGAAGAGCTACTGCACTTTATTGCACAACTGCGTGATTTATCCGGCGGCAAGCCTACCGGTTTTAAACTGGCCGTCGGCCACCCTTGGGAATGGTTTGCCATTGCTAAAGCGATGCTCAGCACGGGTATCACCCCTGACTTTATTGTTGTGGACGGCGCAGAAGGCGGTACCGGTGCAGCACCGCTAGAGTTTGCTGACCATATTGGTACGCCGATGCGCGAAGGCCTGATGCTGGTGCACAACACCCTCGTGGGTCTTAATTTACGCGACAAAGTGAAAATTGGTGCCGCTGGTAAAATCATTACTGCCTTTGATATTGCCCGTACCTTAGCCTTGGGTGCGGACTGGTGTAACTCAGCGCGTGGCTTTATGTTTGCGTTAGGCTGCATTCAATCGCAAGTCTGCCACACCGACCGCTGCCCAACCGGTATTGCCACCCAAGATCAAAAACGCTGGAAAGGACTGGATGTGCCAGACAAAGCCATTCGCGTGCAGCATTTCCATGCTCGCACAGTAGCGACCTTACGTGAATTGATTGAAGCGGCTGGTTTACAGCATCCAAGTGAACTGGGCCCTGAGCATATTATTCGCCGCGTCTCACCGACCTTAGTGCGCTCATTAGGAGCTTTGCATCCCTACTTAGAGCCCGGCGACTTGCTTAATCCTGAGAAACTACCAGAACACATTGTCTTCCAACGTTTCTGGCTCGGCGCCCGTCCTGATACGTTTGCTTTTATTAAATAAGAGCAAAAAAAACGGCCTATTCTAAAGGCCGTTTTTATTTCACTTGGCTTGGTAAATAATACCCGGACTGCATTGCACCATCGAGTACAACTCAGGCAAGCCATTCAGCGCTTCAGATGCACCTAACACTAAATAACCGCCCGGCTTTAACGTTGCATGAATACGCGTCAAAATATCTTTCTTCGCTTCGCCAGAGAAGTAAATCAGCACATTTCGACAGAAGACTACATCAAACTTACCCAAACCGGCATAACTGTCTAATAAATTTAATGCACGAAACTCAACACGGCTCTTAATTGCTGGTTTAACTTTCCACAAGCCTGCGGGTGTCTTATCAAAATAGCGCTCTAAACGCTCAGGTGATAAGCCGCGTGCAATGGCTAAACTATCGTACTCACCTTCTTTACAGGCTTGTAACATCGACGGAGATAGGTCTGTTGCGACAATTTGCACGCCTGTTTTAGCTTGACCTAAGTTAGCGCGATCATACTCATCCACTGTCATCGACAATGAATAGGGCTCTTGACCTGATGAGCATGCTGCTGACCAGATCCGTAAGCGCTGTCCCGGCTGTTTTTTAAGTAACTCTGTAAAGACTTTGTTTTTCATAATTTCAAACGGAAACGTATCTCTAAACCACAACGTTTCATTGGTGGTCATCGCATCCACCACCTGTTCTTGCAGCAAACCACGCGGCTGCACTTGAATGCGCGCCATCAACTCAGTCAATGATTTAATGCCCTGCTCTTCCTGTAGCTTTTTTAAGCGACTGGTCACCAAGTATTGCTTGTTATCACCTAAAACGATTCCTGACTTATCTTCAAGAAACTGTCTAAAAACATTAAATTCAGATTGAGAGACCGACACATTGACCGCCTTTTAAATATAGATCTTAAAATATGCTAAATATAGCACCAAAAGCCTGAGAGGCTATAACTCATCAACCGCCTTTATTCGCTCCACAACACGGTCAACAAGATCGTCTGGACGGAACTTCGCCAAAAAGTCATCCGCCCCCACTTTCTTCACCATGGCTTTATTAAATACACCTGATAACGATGTGTGCAGTAAAATATGTAAATCCTTTAAACGCGGATCATCACGGATTTTTGCAGTGAGTGTATAGCCATCCATTTCTGGCATTTCAATATCAGAAATCATCATCAGTAACTCATCGACTGGGTTTCTTCCGTTCTCCAGCATCTCTTGCAAATACTCATAGGCCTCACGCCCATCATTTAAAGCGATAACCTGTACGCCAATCGCTTGCAAGCAGCGCAATACTTGCTTACGTGCCACCCGAGAGTCATCGACAATTAAGATGGTTTTATTTAATGCGCTGATACGCACTTGCTCAGTTAAAGAGTCGGTGGTAATTACTTCTGATGATGGCGACACTTCAGATAAAATTTTCTCAACATCAATCACTTCAACCAACTCATCACCTAAACGCGTTACAGCGGTCAGGTAATGGTCACGCCCTGTACCCACAGGTGGCGGATGGATTTCTTCCCAGTTCAGGTTAACAATGCGCTCAACCCCGCTGACTAAAAAACCCTGCTCTTTCATATTGTATTCAGTGATAATGACAAACCCTTGATCAGGATTATCTAGCGCTTTCGGGCTGGTCGCTAAGGCAAGATCCATGACCGTTACTGTGCGCCCACGCACACTTGCTACACCGCGTACAATCGGGTTCGATTGTGGAATTCTTGTGAGTGATGGGCACTGTAAAACCTCACGTACTTTAAATACATTAATACCGTATAGCTGCGGCCCATTAAGCCTAAACAGCAGTAATTCCAAACGGTTTTTACCCACCAACTGTGTTCGCTGGTTTACTGAATCCATTACACTGGCCATACTCAGGCTCCTACTATTTATCACTCTTCAGCGCGATCAAAACCAAATACGGTATATTTATTGCATTAACAAATATATGAAATCACTTATGACATTTTTTTGGCAAAAAACACAACTACAGGCTTTTTTAACAAAAGCCGCGTTTGTATGTCTACTGATTGCTCCTGCGCTCAGTGCGCACGCAGAAAGCTTGCAACAACAAATTATCGGCGTCAGTGAGGCTTTTCTTGAGGAAATCACTGAACAACATTTGTACGACAACAATATTACTGGGCGTCATACGGTAAAAATAGGCCGTCTCGACTCGCGTTTACGCTTGCCAGCATGCACGATCCCTTTACAAGTCAGCTTAGAAAGCCCGGCTCAACCTATTGGGCGGGTCACCCTTCGTGTGCGCTGCGATAGCAATGCACCTTGGACTATCTTTGTGCCGGGCCACGTCAACTTATACCGCGAGGTTGCCGTAGCTCAGCGTTCAATGCCACGTAACAGTGTTATTCAGGCAACAGATATTCAACTGCTTGAGCGTGATGTTAGCAGTCTACGCCAAGGCTATATACTCAATCTTGAAAATGTTGTCGGACACAAACTAACCCGCCCTGTGCAACCTAACCAAGTTCTTTCAGCTCACTTTTTAAAAGCAGCTGCAGCTATTAATAAAGGCGATGCTGTGGTGATCAGCGCGAACGGCACTTCTATGTTTGTACGCATGCCTGGCATAGCGCTTGAAGAAGGTGCTATCGGCCAACAAATACGTATACGTAATACTCGCTCAAACCGTATTGTGCATGCTCGCGTGACTGGACCCGGCCAGGCCGAGGTAGATATGTAAAACATCCTGCAGTACAGTTATGCTTTTGCAAACAATCGTCGACTATTCAATAACTGCCATTCATAAGCCCGCTAGAGCCTATAAAACAAGTGCTAAAGTTACCTCAATAGCAGCCGATTACTTAGCAAGTGTACCAATACTGTATTTGAGGTTTATTAACATGGCTATCGACTTTAAGCACCCATCCAGCACAGCGGGGCTGAACAAGCCGGCCACACAAGGCTCACTCAACCCAGCAAAAGCAAATGTACAAGGCAGCGCTCAAAACAGCAGCCTTGAGCAAACAAAGAAACCAGCAGCGTCTGGCGAATCAGTACAACTGAGCAAAGATGCCCGCCAGCTGCAAAGCTTATCGGCAAAAATTGCTGATATGCCCAGCATCGACTCTGAAAAAGTAGCGCAACTTAAGCAGGCGATTGCCGATGGCAGCTACCAAGTAGACAGTCAGCGCGTGGCCAGCAAAATGCTCAGCTTAGACGCTCAGCTGTAACCTTTAGTTATATTAATTTTCACAGTAGATTAAAGCCCTATGTCTGATCAGCGCATACTTGATTTCTTAGTTAAAGACATTGCAACAGCGGAGCACTTACTGACCTTGCTAGAGCAAGAGTTTGCTGCGCTTAACGAGCGTGACATCCATGCTCTGCAAGCACTGTTGACACAAAAGCAACCTGCCCTGCTTGCGCTGCAACAGCACACGCGAGAGCGTAGCCAGTTGCTGGTGCACAACAATGTCAGCGCTGACCCACAAGGGATGGCTGCATTTGCTGCAACCTCGTTTCTGGGTGAGCAACTACTCGAAAATAGCTCTAAGCTCAATGCGCTGATCGAGCAATGCCAGGAAGCGAACTTACGTAACGGTCGTTTAATTCGCAGCAATCAGACCAGCGTTAACAGTATCCTCAATATTATTCGCGGTACTGACGCACCAACGCTTTATGATAAAACAGGCAGCGCATCGAGCAGCGGTAAGCAGCGCCCTTTTAGCCAAGCTTAAAGGTCAAATAAGTGAAGCAGCAGAAATATTGCTGATATACTGACGCCTTAAATAAGCACCGCATATGGCAAACATAGGGAATGGACTGACAGTGGCTGAATCACCCTCTACAGGCAGTGCCTCATTGCAACCTCAAATACTGAACTCTGCAATAGAAATCATCAGCCACCTTAACGCTCTGATGCTCAATAGAGCAGCCTTAGAACTTAAATTCGATGAGCGCCAACAGGTGTATCAAAGCTATATTGTCGCCGTTGATCGTGACAATAACCGTATAGCTCTGGATGAATTGATACCCAACAACGGCCAACAACATTTATTAAACGGTGAAGCCCTTAATATAGTGACGCACCGTGATGGCGTACGCATTAGCTGGACACACAATCAAATTGCACTGGCCGATACCCTTGATGGCACACCTTGCTACTGGCTAACGCTGCCCGAAAAAATAGAATACCACCAGCGTCGAGACGCATTCCGAGCCGATACGCTACCTGAGCAGTCGCTTGATGTGTATATCGATAGCAATAAGCTCTCGCACCCGATCAGCGGACGCTTGGTTGATATTTCGGCCACAGGCTGTCGAGTTAAGATAAAGTCCGCACTAGAGCATCTAGGGCCATTACAACCAGGCCAACTCTACGAAACCTTTGAGATCAGATTACCGGGTGGAAATATCACACTCAGTGCTGAACTGCGCCATCTACAAAAAGATGAAAGCACTATTTCAACATTTGCAGGCTTTAAATTTCACGACATCAACGGCCAATGCCAACGCATCATTGAGCGCTTTGTCTACCAGCTGCAACGTGAAGCGCGTCGCGGCGATGACGCGTTCTTTTAAACGCACCCAAGCTCAAGCACTCTCAAGATAGCCCCGCACTACCCTTCAAGTGACTAGCAAGTTTTTAAAAGCAAATAACAGACACAAAAAAACCAGCACTTAGGCTGGTTTTTTGCTTTAAGATTATATCTTAAATATGGCGTCCCCTAGGGGACTCGAACCCCTGTTACCGCCGTGAAAGGGCGGTGTCCTAGGCCACTAGACGAAGGGGACAAAACCTTCGAGCATAAGCATAATTCAATGCTTATCAGTGTAGTGTTGAGCTAAACGATTTTTGCCGTTCTAACGCTTCAATGTAACGCTTTATTATCACTGCCAATCTAAGATTGGCTTGGTTACACATCAGAGTATCGGCTCTGAAAATATGGCGTCCCCTAGGGGACTTGAACCCCTGTTACCGCCGTGAAAGGGCGGTGTCCTAGACCACTAGACGAAGGGGACAAAACCTTCTTAAACATAACACATTCATGTTATGCCATTTTTCATACAACTGAAAAATGGTGGAGCTAAACGGGATCGAACCGTTGACCTCTTGCATGCCATGCAAGCGCTCTCCCAGCTGAGCTATAGCCCCATTTCGTGGACGGAGCGTAGAATAGGCATTCCGCGCTTCCATGTCAAGCGTGTTTTATAAATTAATTTTAAAACTCAGTATTTTGAGCGTTTCAACACTGTAAAGTTCCATACAGCTGTGCATACAAACCTTGCTGATCGAGCAGTACTTGGTGCGTCCCATCCTCCGCTACGCGGCCATCAGCCAGCACCAAAATACGATCGGCCTGTTTCACTGCACTGAGGCGGTGGGCAATAATTAATGTGGTGCGTCCGGCTAAAAACCGACTTAAAGCCTGATGTACAGCAAACTCTGTGGCACTGTCTAAAGCTGACGTGGCTTCATCCAAAATCACCACCTGAGGATCGCTGAGCACCATACGCGCAATCGCCAAGCGCTGACGCTGCCCGCCCGACAAACGCACGCCTGCGCGACCAATCATACTGTCCAAACCTTTGGGTAGAGCTCGGACAGTATCAGCCAGTTGAGCCGCCTCCAGCGCCTGCCAGCATGCAGCATCACTGTGCTCTCGCCCCATACTTAAGTTAGCACGTAAAGTATCGTTGAATAATGCCGGCGCCTGCAGCACGACTGCCACATGCTCACGCACACAGGCTAAACCGGTTTCTTGCAAAGTCGCATCGCCATAACGGATCTCTCCTGACTGCGCACTGTACAAACCCAGCAGCAGTTGCACTAAGGTACTTTTACCACCACCACTGGCGCCGACAATCGCCACTTTTTCACCAGCAGCAACTTTAAAACTTAAACCATTGAGCACCTGCTCTTGCCCATAAGCGAACTGCAGATTATCAACACTTACAGGTACTGTTTTACCCTGGGTAAAAGGATTTTTAATCGCTGGATAATCAACCTCATCTTTGCGTTCAAGTAATTGATTAATCCGCACCAATGCACCATCAGCCGCATAGAACGCATACTGTAAATTGAGCATCTGCTCAATCGGCCCAATCATAAACCACAAATAACTGAACACAGCGAGCATCTGTCCAATCGACAAATCAGAAAACAACACCGTGAGCATTGCTACAGCACGAAAAATATCGATACCGTACTGAAACAATAAGCCACTAGCACGCGAGGAAATATCTGTTTTCCATTGCGAGTTAATCGCACGATCGCGCACGTGTTGAGCGCGATCGGATAAACGCTGAAAAAAGAAACCCTGATGATTGCCGGCGCGCACTTCCTGAATCGCATCCAGTGTTTCATTTAAGGTCTGAGTAAAGACGGCGGTACTGTCATTTTCCAGTTTCTTAAGATGCTTCACTCGCTTACCCAGCTTAATAGTAAAAAAAACCACTACCGGATTGAGTAATAAAATCAGCACAGCCAACTGCCAATGCATCCATAACAAGACGGAGGCGGTACCGAGCAAAGTGAGAATTGACACTAAAAAGCGACTTAAGGTTTCGCCAATAAACTTATCCAGCGTTTCTAAATCAGTCACCAAATGCGTAGTGACGGTGCCGCTACCCAGACTTTCATATTCACTCAATGAAATACGTTTGAGACGCGCCAGCAGACGCATACGCAGCTGATACACAACATCTTTCGATAGATGGGTAAACATCTTGCTCTGCCCCACGTTAAATAGCAGAGAACTTAAACGTAGAGCAAAGGTTATAACCAGCATCAAGCCGATATAACCCACCGCTTGCTGCCATACACTGGGCAACCAGCGATTCATAATATTTAACGCTTGACCACTCTGCCCGAGCAAAACCTCATCCACCAACAACGGCAGCAATAACGGAATCGGCACACTGCACAGCGTCGCCAAGATCGCCAAAATATTGGCCAGAATTAAACTGCGTTTATGCTGTATAGCTAAGCGGCGAATCTGCGCCCAGCTGATGTGATCAGAGACTGGCATTCATTGATATCCAACGATTTAAAAGAGGTTCAAGCGCTGCATAGGCCTGATAACCATTGGTGATTAAAGCGTACTGCGAACCATGCTGCGCCAAGACAGTCGGAAAACCACTGACCGCCAGATTACCCACCCAAGCAAAATCCGCTTGAGTATCGAGATGCGCCTGCGGTGCATCGAATGCTTCACAAAACGCTTGGCTGTCGTAGCCCGCTTGCACTGCCAGCTCACGCAATACGCTGGGCTGAGTCACATCTTGCCCTTCTTGATAAAAAGCCTGTTGCAGACGATCTAAAAAGACAAATAGATAACGGTCATCCAACTGCCGCGCCACCACTAAGGCTCGGCAAGCCGGTTCAGTATTATAGAGAAAACCACTGGGCAGCGCCTTGGCGAAATCAAAGGGCTGACCTGTGGTTTCAGCAACCGTACGCCAGTGCTGCAAGATATAGGCACGCTTGCTGTCATCCAGCACCGCCTGTTGGCCGGTCCGTAAACCACCCACCCGCAAGGTGACTTGAACCCCAGCGGCACGGGCTTGCTTTAGCACCTGCTGCATCACTGGATTAAAACCCCAACACCACGAACACATGGGGTCCAGAATATAAATCAGCTGCGTACTGTGCATAAAGCTCTCCTACTGCTGCGTGGCCGTGCGAGTCACGCCTTAGCGAACTCTCTGCCTTGACCAACAAACACATATCTCGCAAGCGAGAATGGTTCTTCTTTGTTAAAGACTATGAGTTTACCCGATTCAGCTAGCAACTTAAGGTTTTCAAGCAGATTTTTTAAGCCGTTATAAGGTTAAAACCGCCTGACATTCGACTTATAAAGATCAGGCAGAAACAAAAACAGCGCTGTAGGCCCTCGCCGACAACGCTGTTGAATGAAGCCTGTCTTTAAATATTACAAGGCAGCGGCGACTCGTGAACCCTGATCAATCGCACGCTTGGCATCCAGCTCGGCAGCCACATCAGCGCCGCCGACTAAATGCACTGCAACACCAGCATCTTCTAGCTCAGCTTGCAGCTCACGCAAAGGCGTTTGCCCAGCACATAGAATTACATTATCCACCGCCAGCACCCGCGCTTCAGCGCCCGCCACACTGATATGCAAACCCGCATCATCAATACGCAAATACTCAACCGCAGCCAGCATCTCAACGTGCTTGTCTCTTAAGCCCGCACGATGAATCCAGCCGGTGGTTTTACCTAAGCCTGCTCCGACTTTGCTCTTTTTACGCTGCAGCAAATAGACTTGGCGAGCAGCAGCTTCAGGCTGTGGCAGAATTCCGGCAACACCACCGCGCGCATTTAAGCCTAAATCAATGCCCCACTCTTTCCAGAATACTTGAGGATCCAAGCTGCTGGACGCACCACTGTGGGTGAGCAACTCTGCAGTATCAAAACCAATACCACCAGCACCTATCACAGCCACAGTTTGACCGACAGGCTTACGACCTAAAATCGCATCTAAGTAGCTGAGCACTTTCGGGTGATCAATACCTGGGATGTCGGGCACACGCGGCACAATACCGGTGGCTAGAATCACTTCGTCAAAACCATCGGCAATCAGCTCTTGTGTATTGACGCGCTGATTCAGTTGTAGGTTAACCCCGGTA
>JAVETP010000037.1:0-28803 GCA_034006005.1 Pseudomonas sp. | reverse complement strand
CCAAGATGGCCAAATCAGTGCTAGACGCTGGCTGGGGCCAATTAAAAACAATGCTGGAATATAAGTGCGATCACGCAGGCATTGTCTTTAAGGAAGTTAACGAGGCATACACCACCCAAACCTGTAGCAGTTGTGGCGCTTTGCCCGACAGCAGGCCGAAAGGTATCGCAGGACTTGGAATAAGAGAATGGACGTGTGAGTGCGGTGTCACTCACAACCGTGATATCAATGCGGCACGTAACATTCTCGCGGCCGGGCATGGCCGTCTAGCGGTAGGAATCACCGTATCTTTAGGACGGTGAGGATGTCAATTCTTGTGAATGTTTTTCGGCAATTGCACCACATCGCTGCCGGAGTACATATCCGACCAGGTGCGTTTTTGTTTGTCGAACAGCATCCACCACACACCTAAGCCTGCCGGCAGCCACGCGAAAATGGCGATTAAAAAGCGCAACAGTGCTTGCCAGACGTCGATAGCGCTGCCATCAGGATTCTGTACGCGCAAGCCCCAGACTTGCATACCCAGTGTTTGCCCGCCATGTGTCCAGAATTTGGCAAAGAAGCCAAAGACTGCAAAAAACAACAGAGTCGAAAGCACCGGATCGATGTCGAGCATTTTGCTATCGGCCATCACTTGCAGCGCTTCTGAACCGTAGATCAAGCGCAGAATGCCTTGTTGGTAAACGAGAGTAATCACCATCACCAAGGCAATGCACAGCATAAAGTCATAAAAAACGGCGGCTAGACGTTTCCCAAGACCGGCTTTGGGGAAGTTGCCTGCGGGCTGTAATGCGTGTTTGGACATAACCTGTGGGTACCAAGAATTTAGGGTCGTATAGTGTAACCATACGGCTGTGTGGGTGCGAATGTATTTGTAAAGCCTTTATACTGACTGCAATACTGATGTGTAAAAATAAGGTGTTATCTAAATGAATGCTGATATCCAGCCTGATTTATCGGCGTTAACGCGTTTCTTGGATGCTGCATGGTTGCAGCGTGGCTTGGCGGATAATACGCGCATGGCCTATCGCAGTGATCTTGAGCATTTTGCACAGTGGTTATTGCCTCATGGGCTGAGCTTGCAACAGGTGCGGCGTGAGACCTTGCTGGAGTATTTAAGTTGGCGTTTAGAGACCGGCTATAAAGCCCGTTCCAGTGCGCGGTTTTTATCGGGCGCACGGGGGTTTTATCAGTATGCGTTGGAAGAAGGCTTGATTGTTGAAAACCCGACCTTGCAGATTGATTTGCCACAGATAGGCCGCTCGTTGCCTGATACCTTATCGGAAGCTGATGTTGAAGCCTTACTAGCCGCGCCGGATATTGAAGAGCTGCTGGGGCTGCGTGATCGCTGCATGTTGGAAGTGTTATATGCCTGTGGTTTACGCGTCACCGAGTTGATCAGCTTGACTTTAGATCAACTGAATATGCGCCAAGGTGTGGTGCGCGTGATGGGCAAAGGCTCTAAAGAGCGCTTAGTACCATTGGGCGAAACGGCTTTAGATTGGTTGGTGTTGTATATCAAAGAAGGGCGCGGGCAACTGCTGAATGCCTCAGCGACTGATGTGTTATTTCCCAGTCAACGTGGGCAACAGATGACGCGGCAGACCTTTTGGTATCGGATTAAAATACATGCCAAAGCAGCAGGTATTACTAAACCACTGTCGCCACATACCCTTCGGCATGCCTTTGCTACGCATTTATTAAATCATGGTGCAGATTTACGCGTGGTGCAGATGTTGCTCGGGCACAGTGATTTATCCACCACGCAAATTTATACTCACGTCGCACGAGCGCGCTTGCAAGCGATCCACAGCGAGCACCATCCACGCGGCTAAGTTGTATGCGTAAGCGTATTACGCTTGCAGAACAGCTGCTAGAGCGCCGTTTAGGTCGGCTGCTGAAGTAGCTCGTGCATGGTATTCAGTACTGCATTGAGGCCATTGCTGCGTGAGGGTGAGAGTTGTCGGCTTAAGCCCAGCTGATTAAACCATTCCACTGCATCGACTGCAGTGATCTGCTCTGCAGTTAAACCGTCAATGCGCAGTAACAACAAGGCCAACAAACCGCGCAGTAAGCGCGCTTCACTGGCCACTTGAAAGCGTAGCGGCTCAGTCTGTCGATCCAATAGCAGCCAGACCCGAGTTTCACAGCCATGCACTAAGTTGTCTGAGGTGCGCTGCGCTTCGGGTAATTCATCCAGCCGATTGCCCCATTGCAAAAGCAAACGCGCGCGTTGCTCCCATTGTTTGCAGGCTTGAAAATCATCAATAGCTTGCTGCGCGGCTGCACTGAGTTCAATCACTGTAAAATCTCCAAAGCTTGATCTAAGGCACTCAAGAATCGCTGGATATCATCACCGTCGTTATACATCGCCAGTGATACCCGCAGCGCACCGGCTAAACCTAAGCTTTTCAGTAAGGGCATTGCACAGTGATGACCCGCGCGTACCGCAATACCTTGCTCACCGAGCAGTAAGGCTAAATCAGCGTGGTGGATGCCGGGTGCATTAAAACTCACCAGCGCACAGTTAGGCGCACCAATAATCTGCATACCGCGTGTTTGTAAACCCTTCAGTAGTGTTTGATGCAAGGCGGCTTCGTGCTGAGCAATTGCAGAACTATCTAAACGCTGCAGCCAGTCCAAGGTCGCGGCAAAGGCGACAATATTGGCAGTGCTGGGTGTGCCAGGCTCAAAGCCTAAGGGTGCAGGTAAAAACTCTGCGTGTTGATAATCACATTCACGCACCATCTCGCCACCAAACTGCCAATGCCGTAAGGCACTGACTGCACGCTCGCGAGCAAATAAAATGCCGACGCCATCGGGCCCATAAAGCTTATGCGCTGAGCAGACAAAAAAATCACAGTCCAACTGCTGCAGATTCGGGCGTTGATGCACGGCGGCTTGTGCGCCATCAATCACCGTCCATACGCCCATGTCACGGGCAGCACTCAGTAGGCGTTCTAATGATTGCTGATGACCCACGACATTGGATAATGTGCTTACCGCTAATACTCGACTGCGCGGTGACAGCTGGCTGATGGCATGATCAATATCCAAATGCCCAGCGCTATCCATTGGTAAGATTTTTAATTTTAGGCCACGGCTGAGTGCCAATTGCTGCCAAGGCAGTAAGTTAGCGTGATGCTCATACGCACTGATAAGGATTTCATCACCGGCTTGCAATTGATGGGCTAAGGCCTGACTCAGCAGATTAATACCTTCGGTGGTGCCCTTGGTGAAAATCACTTGATCCTGTTCACCCGCCTGCAGCCAGCTGGCAATACTGCTGCGTGCCTCTTCAAAGGCGCGCGTGGCACGCTCCCCCGGTTGATGCTGAGCGCGGTGCACATTAGCCACACCTTTTTGATAATACTGGCTGAGCGTATCAATCATTACCTGCGGCTTTTGCGCGGTAGCGGCACTGTCGAGCCACACCTGTTGCTGTTCAGCCAGAGCCAGAATACCGGGAAAGAATTGACGCCAAGGGGAGGGCAGCAACATAACAAACGAATCCACTAGAAAAAATAATTAGCTGATAGGCAGACGAGTGATGCAGATATAGAGCGAGCAATAACAGACGGTGTTACTGCTCGCTGTCTAGGCGGTTACTGCGCCTGACGAGTGGTGCATTCAACCGCACCGGTTTCTGGATTGCGGCGGAAGGATAAATCATCCTGCAGAGCGAGTTCGCTGGCAATCACGGTTTTGCTGATCTGTCCGTTGTGATCGAGCACCTGCACTTGCGTATCACTGCTCAGCCACAGACCGGCTTCGACGCTATTGCGATTACCCAGTGAGATACCCACACCCGCATGACTGTTGATCACACAGTGGTGACCGACGCTGATCAATGGTTGGCTGGCAGTGCTGGACATCGAGCAGCCGCCTTCAAGGGTTGAATCCGCACCAATCAACACACCTGAGGCAATGTAGCCATCAATGGTGCTGGCGCCTTGGGTGCCGGCATTAAAGTTAATCGAACCTTCGTGCAACACTACGGTGCCTTCACCGACATACGCGCCTAAACGCACACGTGCCGCATCAGCAATATGAATACCTTTAGGTACCACGTAGTCGGTCAGTTTCGGTAATTTATCCACTGAGAAGACATCGAGCATACGACCTTTAATGCGCTCTTCTAATTGCATGGCAGCCACTTCATTGATATCCACTGCGCCACGATTAGTCCAAGCCACGTTGGGCAATATTTGATAGAGATCTTCTAGATTGATTTCATGCGGCTTGCATAAACGATGTGAAATCAGTTGCAGCTTAAGATAGGCCTCAGGCACTGAAACAGGCTGTGAATCATGCTCGAGCAAGCAGGCGACGGTCGGTTTACGGCTTTCTGCTAGACGTACTAATAATGCACTTTGCTCGGGGTCAATATATTTCAGAGCTCTGGCTAAATCCGCCGCTATAGCAAAGTTAAAATCAATAATTTGATTGCCGCCCTCGTAGCCTAGAATCGTTTTGATTTGACTCATCAATGCTGAGTTGGGGTGCAATATAGGGTTTGGAAATAATACCTCTAACCACTGGTTTTCACGGTTACGGGTGCCGACACCAAAAGCGATGCTAAACATAGATTGCGACATAAAAAATCCTTAGGTGAAAAAGTGGTTAAAAGCGTCCAGATGCGCAGCTTAATTGGCAAAAGCGTCTGTATATAAATCAGGTTTAAAACCCACCAAAGTGCGCTCGCCTAAATCCAGAACCGGGCGCTTGATCATCGAAGGCTGTGCCAGCATTAGGGTGATGGCTTTGGCTTGATCAAGATCGGCTTTGCTGGCGTCATCCAGTTTGCGAAAGGTGGTGCCGGCGCGGTTGAGTATTTTTTCCCAACCATGCTCGTTGCACCAGCGCTCTAAATGGGCTTGATCGATACCGTCTTTTTTATAGTTATGAAAGGCATAGGTTTTACTATGCTCATCGAGCCACGTTCGGGCTTTCTTCATAGTGTCACAGGCTGGAATGCCATAAAGAGTTAAGTCGCTCATACATACCTCCGCAGTAGCCTTTAAGAAATGGCCAAATTAACACGATAGACAATCGAGCCAAACATGCACAGCATACCCAGCATCAATAAGGCTACACCCCAAGAGCGTTCACGCCAGCTGTAACCAAAGGCTAAAAGAAACATGCCAATGGAGATTAAGGTGGTCATAACGTTAAGCGGGTTATCCATAAAATTCCTTACTAATAAGCATTTGATAAATGGGTGACTGTACCACTGGCACCGGTTGATAATTGTGCAATCATACTTTCTTGTAAGGCATGGCACAGCTCTGGATCAGATAAGGGCAGACCTTGGGCGTCAGTGATAAAAAACACGTCTTCGACCCGCTCACCCAAGGTGATAATTTTGGCTTTAACCAAGGCTAGATCAAACTCAAGAAAAATCCCTGCAATACGCGCTAATAAACCAGGGCGATCCGGAGCCACGACTTCCACTACGGTATAGGGACGCTGGGAATCATTATGAATGGTGATTTGCGGAGTAAAGGAGAAGTGCTTGAGTTGGCGTGGTACACGGCGCTGAATAATGTCTGGGTAGTCAGCCGGATTGCGTAACGCTTCGGTTAAACCCGTACGGATTTTTTGAATACGCTCAGAGTCATGACCAATACGGTCGCCATCGGCATCCAGCACAATATAAGTTTCGATACCAAACTGACCGGTTGAGGTCATAATTCGAGCATCCAGAGTGCTGAGATTGAGCTGATCGAGTGTGGCTACAGTCACAGCGAAAAAGTCATGGCGGTGGATGCCATAGACAAAGATTTGCGTTGCACCATCAAATTCACGTTGGGTGGTTTCACGCACTAACACCAGCGGCTCTGTACTGCTACCATGCTGCAAAATCGCTTCGCTGTGCCAAGCAATATCACCGGCGCTATGGCGTAAAAAATAGTCATCGCCGAGTTGGCTCCAGAGTTGCTCAACCGCATCGGGGTCAGCACCTTCTTCGACCAGCAAGCTTAAGGCTGTGGCTTGGCGTGTGGTGATTTGCTCTTCACGCTCCAGTGGGTTTTCTAAACCACGGCGTAAAGCACGGCGGGTTTCACTGTAGAGCTGGCGCAGTAATTGTGCACGCCATGAGTTCCACAACGTCGGGTTGGTGGCATTGATATCGGCCACGGTCAGCACATATAAATAGTCAAGACGAGTTTGATCACCCACCAGCATAGCGAAATTATTGATTTCGTCAGGGTCGGAAATGTCTTTACGCTGCGCGGTCACTGACATCACTAAGTGGCTGCGCACCAGCCATTGAATCAGGCTGGCATCGTCCTTGGATAACTTATGCAGGGTGCAAAACTCTGCCGCAATTTCAGCGCCCACTTGCGAGTGGTTGCCGCCGCGACCTTTGCCAATATCATGAAATAAACCGGCTAAATACAGCAGTTCAAGTTTCGGCAGGCGGTCAATAATGGCGCTGGCTAAAGAGAACTTCTCGGCAAAATCAGGGTGACGCAGTTTACGCAGGTGTTTAATCAAGTTCAGCGTATGTGCATCCACGGTATAAATATGAAATAAGTCATGCTGCATTTGCCCAACAATACGACCAAAATCAGGCAGGTAGCGGCCTAGAATACCGTAGCGGTTCATCCGCCGCAGATTCATATGGATGCCTTCTTTGCAGCGGAATAACGCTAGGAATAAGTCGATATTACGCGGGTCATGGCGGAACTCATCATCAATTAAATGACGGTGGTCGCGCAGCATGCGAATGGTCTGCGAGCGTACGCCTTTAATCTCGGGATGCTGTGCCAGCAACACAAAGACTTCCAAAATTGCCGAAGGTGTATCGCTAAATACATAGGGATTACAGGCTTCAATATAGCCGCCACGAATACGGAAGCGCTCATTGATAGGAGTGGGTAAATCCACGTTACCACTGCGTAAAATAGTTTCTTCAAAATACTGGCTGATCAGATCTGACAGCTGCGAAATACCCATCACCACGCGGTAATATTTCTGCATAAAGTGTTCAATGGCTTGTTTGTTCTCATCATCTTCATAGCCAAACATATGCGCAATTTTATGCTGGTAATCTAGTAGTAAGCGGTCTTCATTGCGTCCAGCCAGCATATGCAGGGCATAGCGTACCTGCCATAAAAACGTCCGCGCTTGGGCGAGTAGACGGTATTCACCTGCGGTTAAAAACCCCGGAGCTTCTAAGCTGCTTAAGGTGCGCATACCAAAGCGGCGGCGTGCCACCCACATAATGGTTTGCACATCACGTAAACCACCCGGTGAGCCTTTAACATTGGGCTCAAGGTTGTACTCGGTGTCATTGTATTTCTCATGACGTTCGCTCTGCTCAGCATGTTTGCCGATAAAAAACTGCTCGCTGGGCCACATATGTTGCGGGCCGGTTTGCTCGCGCATAGCATCGAGTAACTGTTGTTCACCGCTGACTAAACGGCTTTCCAGCAGGTTGGTCATAATGGTTAAATCATTACGCGCTTCTTCTGCACACTCTTTGACGGTACGTACGCTATGGCCCACTTCCAGGCCAATATCCCATAAAAGCGTTAGAAAACTGGCGATCTGCTCATGCAGGTGCTGGCTGTTGTCATGCTCAAGCAGAATCAGTAAATCAATATCTGAATAGGGGTGCAGTTCCGCGCGGCCATAACCACCCACTGCGACCAAGGCAACCTTGCAAGCGCCATCCGCGCAGGTTTGTGCTGGCCATGCGTGGATCAGTAGTTGGTCGATAAACCAAGCACGCGCTTCGATGACTTGGTGGATGTCGTGTTTATCCAGAAAACGCTGATCAAGCACCATGCGCGCATGTTCGATTGCGCTACGAAATATGCTGATGGGCTGGGGTTGCTCAGCCAATTTGCGTTGGAATTCTTCTGGATTAAACAGTTCAAGATCCATATGCAACATATTCAGCACCTCGCAGAGTCAGCGATTAATTTAGGGCACAACAATGGCATGCAATCGTTAGATGATGCTTGGATTGTATAGCTTTGTAGCGAGTTTTTGTGCTTAAGGTGCTTGTTGACCAAGCACCTCGATGCATCAACAGACTAAGAGGACTTAGCTGGGAAGGTTTCATCGTTACGTAGGGTGAACACTTCGTAACCGTCAGCTGTGACCACTAAGGTGTGTTCCCACTGTGCAGTCAACTTGCGGTCTTTAGTGATCGCAGTCCAGCCGTCACCGAGCAAGCGAGTTTCTTTTTTACCGAGGTTAATCATCGGCTCGATGGTAAAGGTCATACCTTCTTGCAGTACTAAACCGGTACCGGCTTTACCGTAGTGCAGAATTTGTGGCTCTTCATGGAAAACAGTACCAATACCGTGGCCGCAATATTCTCGCACAACAGAATAGCCATTGCTTTCTGCGTGTTGCTGGATGACTTCACCGATATCGCCAAGGCGTGTGCCAGGACGGACGATTTCAATACCTTTATACAGGCACTCTTGAGTGACGCGGCAGAGGCGCTCAGCCCACTCTGAAGTTTTACCGAGCATAAACATTTTGCTGGTATCACCAAAATAACCATCTTTAATCACAGTGATATCAATATTGATGATATCGCCATCTTTCAGTGGTTTGTCGTTAGGAATACCATGGCACACCACGTGGTTAATTGAGGTGCAAATGGATTTTGGAAAGCCGTGATAGTTCAGCGGTGCTGGAATGGCTTTTTGCACATTGACGATATGGTCGTGACAGATGGTGTTGAGTTCGTCAGTGGTCACGCCAATTTGAACGTGCTCTTCAATCATCTCTAACACTTCAGCAGCCAAGCGGCCTGCGATGCGCATTTTAGCGATGTCGTCAGCAGTCTTAATAGAAACGGTCATGCAATCCTCTAAGCGCATATCACGCAGAAGTAAAAAATAGAAGCGATAATTCTAACAGAAATCCATGATTCTGTGGGCGGCGCTGTGACTTGCTGTGCTTTATTACGCACGATTACGCATTAATGTACGCAGGGCAAAGCGGTTGGGCTGGCATTGCTGGGCGATATCTACGGGTAAAGGTAAGGGCTCAGTACAGATCCATGCGGCCAATAGTTCAGCCGCCAGTGGCGCACTAATTAAGCCGCGCGAGCCATGCGCAGTGTTGACGTATAAGCCGTGATGCCAAGGGCAGGACTGTTGCAACGGCAGGCGCGCATCTTTTCTCAGGTCTGCGTAGGTCTGCATAAAGGCATCATGCTGAGCAACGGGGCCGACCAAGGGTAGATAGTCGATACTGGTGCAACGAAACGCAGCATGGCCTTGCAGTGTGGTCACATCCAGAGCGTCGGTGGCGCAGTGGATTTTAAGCGAAGGTGAGATCTCATGCAGTAAATCTAAATTGCTGTAATGCTCGGCTAATGTGGCTTCCTGACTGTTCTCGCCAAAGTTAAAGCTGGCACCCAGAGTATGGGTGCCGTGACGTGCTGGAGAAATATAGCCATCAGCGCAGATTACGCAGTTAATGGCTTGGCTGGCCGTGGTCGCAGGTAATTGCGTGGTTTGCCCGCGCACAGGGTTCAGTGGCAAATGCTGCGTTTGGTTAAATTGCGCGACATTCGCCGCGTTACACAGCACCACGACCGGTGCTTCGGCAAGCAGACCCTTCTCGGTATGCACCTGCCACTGTTGTTCAGCATCTTGGCTCAGGGTTAAGGCGTGCTCGGTGTTTTTGAGCATGATCAGCGGATGCTGGCTGAGGACTTGGCACAATGCCGGCGGATTCACCCAACCGGCTTCTGGATAAAACAAACCGCTGTACTCAAGCTCTACCCCAGCCAATTTACTGGCTTGTTCAGCGCTAACTGCGTGCAATAAGTCTGTGGGAAAGTGTTCGGCCAAGGTGGCGAAGCGTTTATGTTCTTTATCGTTAAAGGCCAGTTGTAAGATGCCGCAGATATCCCAGTCGTCTTGGCTCAGCGTAGCTTGTGCGCTTGGGCTTGGCGTTGTTTTTGTGCTGCTGAGTGATTCGAGTAAACGACGCGTGTGGCCAAAGCCTGCAAGAATAAAACGTGATAATTCAGTGTGATGCGCGGAGAGTTTTAGATACAAAATACCTTGCGCATGGCCTGAGGCTTCTTGGGCAATTTTTGCGTGTTGCTCAATCAGAGTGACGCGCCATCCGCGTGCCGCCAAGCTTGCAGCGCTGGCACAACCGGCCAGGCCCGCACCAATCACAATGGCGTGGCGTTGTTCGGGCGCGAGATCGTGCTGTTCGGGACGGGCAAACCACGGTGCGCTGATTTTTTTAGGGGTGACTGCATCATCTGCTGGCTGATATGGGCCCGCGAGCATTTCACGCTTACGACCAAAGCCGGGTACACGCAGCATGGCAAAACCTGCGGCAATTAAGCCGCGACGGACAAAGCCTGCGCTGGTAAAAGTGGCCAGTGTGGTGTTGTTTGTAGCAAGGCGCGCCAACTGAGCGAAGACCTGCTCATTCCACATGTCAGGATTTTTGGAGGGCGCAAAGCCATCAAGAAACCACGCATCAATCTGGCCATCCACTTGTTGCAACATTTCCAGTACATCACCAATCAATAAGGTCAGGGTGATGCGACCGTGATCCAGTTGGATATGTTGAAAGCCAGTATGGATGGCGATGTATTGTTCGAGCAGTTGTTCACTCAGCTCACTGAGTTGCGGCCATAAGGCCAGGGCTTGGCTGAGGTCGCTGTGCTGGAGGGGATACTTTTCAACGCTGATAAAATGTAGGCGAGTATGGGCCGGTGCATGTTCGTTAAAGCACTGCCAAGCGCTGAGAAAATTAAGCCCGGTGCCAAAGCCGGTTTCGCCAATCACAAAGGTTGCTCGGTTTTCTAGCGCAGCAAAGCGCTCTGGCAATTGGTTGTGCTGGAGAAAGACGTGCTGTGATTCAGCCAGTCCTGAGGCGTTGGAAAAATACACATCATCAAATTGATTGGATACAGGCTGGCCGTGTTCGTCCCAGTTGAGTTGTGCGTGATGGGTCTCTGTCATTTGGGGGCCTTATGCTTTAGATCGAAGTGAGAAAAGATGTGTATTGCTGCGTGCTTTACAAATTAGGCATGCTTTTTGCTGTAGTTATAGCAGTACAGTTTAAAAGACTGATTTTTGACGTTTTGAGTTGAGTATTGATTATGACTATTTCGCTAATAACCCAACAGAGTTCGTTAAAGTCGCCTGCCGATGATGCGTCTGCAGTGACTGAGCTGCAAGCCCAACTCGCTCAGTTTACTCGCTTGCGTGAGCAGTTTGCAGCTTCTTTGCAGTCGATGCAGGCTGGTTATAAGCAACTGCAGGCGGAGTTGAGCTAAGGCTCCTGTGTCTGAAAATATAGCTTCTTGAATAAATGTATCTTGGGTCGTCTGTGCCTGACGTACCGCACGAGTATTGATAGGGTTTGCAGGTCTGATGCGTGTTGCAGATGGTCTGGGTTTTCTGTGGGAAAATATACTGCCATCAAGCTCGATTAAGCTGCTGCAGTGCTAACAATACATAGGGTCAAGGAGTGCTTTGGGCTGAGTGTGGTGAGCGAAGCCATGGATGGCGTAGCGCCGGAGTTGAACCCCGGACGGGTTCATCGACGGATTAACACCCAACCCAAGGTACGACATACGCTGTACTCAGCAATAGACCAGATAACATGATATGCGCCTGATCTACGGTGCAAGAACTGGTTTAATCCTCAACCTTGCAGATCATTTTTTGCTACACTGCGCGGCTATTTTGTTGATGGTTATGGGCTGATTATGTTGCAGCACGATGCAGGTTGTTTAACGCATGGTATTGCTGATGCATTGGCGCAGCGTATTGTTTCCGGCGAGTTGGTGGGCGGCTATGCGCTGCGTGAAGTGGCGATTACACAAACCTATCAAGTCAGCCGCAGTTCCGTACGTGAAGCCTTGTTATTGCTGCAGCGCCGTTACTTAGTCGATATTTATCCGCGGCGCGGTGCGCAAGTGCGTGTGCTAACGGCACAAAATATCCAAGATTTATACGACATCAGCACACAGCTGTATATTTTACTGGGCACCTTGCTGGCGCAACGTTGGCAAACTCAAGCGCAGTTACTGCCGTTCTTAGACGTGCGCCGAGCCATGCAAGTGAGCGTGCAAAACAACGATGTAGAAGGCTTTATTCAACAGAGCTTCGCCATTGTTAATATTGCCGCCCCCATTGTGAATAACCCTTATTTGCAGCAAGCGCTGGATAATATTATGCCGGCGGTCAGTCGTACTTATTATATGGCGTTTAAACAACGCAGTAACGAGATGGCGCAATTTATCCGTATTTTTGATCAGCTCCTCGTTGCGGTTCAGGCACGGCATCCCGATAAAATCCGCCAGCTCTTGCAGCTCTACGCGCAGAAAAACTGCCAGTTAGCGCTGCGTGCCTTACCGAGAGAGCGCTGATTTATGCGTTTAAAGAGTATCCGCCTGGCCGGCTTTAAATCCTTTGTCGATCCGACCACTGCTAGCTTTCCCAGCAATATGACTGCAGTGGTTGGACCCAATGGCTGTGGTAAGTCCAATATTATTGATGCGGTGCGCTGGGTGTTGGGTGAAAGCTCGGCGAAAAACCTGCGCGGCGAGTCGATGACCGATGTGATTTTTAACGGCTCAACCAGTCGCAACCCGGTTGCACAAGCCAGCATTGAGTTAGTCTTTGATAACAGCGACGGTTCCTTGCCGGGCGAATACGCCAGTTACGCAGAAATATCCATTCGCCGCCGCGTCACCCGTGAAGCGCAAAGCACCTATTTTTTAAATGGGGTGAAATGCCGACGCCGTGATATCACTGATATTTTTCTCGGTACTGGTCTGGGCCCGCGCAGTTACGCAATTATTGAACAGGGGATGATTTCCCGTTTAGTCGAAGCGCGTCCGGATGATTTACGCATATTTATTGAAGAAGCGGCGGGTATTTCCAAATATAAAGAGCGTCGCCGCGAGACAGAAAACCGGATTCGCCGTACTCAAGAAAACCTTGAGCGCTTACTCGATTTACGCGAAGAATTGGGCCGACAAATTGAGCGCCTACAACGCCAAGCCGATGCGGCTGAAAAGTACCAGCATTATAAAGCCGAAGAGAAAACCCTAAAAGCACAATTGATTGCCCTGCGTTGGCAGCAGTTTGATAGCCAAGCCAGCGAGCATCAGCTGGTGATTCATCAGTTAGAAACTGCATTAGAAGCCTGCATGGCTGATCAGCGCCAAGCCGATGCGAAAATTGAAGTGTTACGTGATAGTCATCATCAGCTATCCGATGCCTTTAACCGCGTGCAAGGTCGTTTTTATGCAGCGGGTGCTGATATTGCCCGGCATGAACAAAGTATTCAGCATGCGCAGCAACGTTTACGCCAGTTGCAGGACGATTTAAACGAGGCTGAACGGGCCCGTTTAGACACAGAACGCCACTTAGCCAGCGATCGTGAATTATTGCTCAGCCTGACTGAAGAGTTAGCCGTTTTGACTGAGCAGCAGGCGGAAGCTGAATTGACTGCAGAGTGTTCCGCTGCGGCCTTTATGCAGGCCGAAGAGGGCATGCAAGACTGGCAGGAACGCTGGAATGCCTTAACTGAGCGCAGTGCACAGCCGCGCAATGAAGCTAGCGTACAGCGCGCGCGTATTGAACAGTTGGAACAGAATCATCAGCGTTTAAGCACTCGTCAGCAACGTTTGCAGGATGAGCAGCACAGCTTACAAGACGATCCCTTGGCTGATTCGCCAGCTGAATTACAGCAGCGGGTTGAAGAAGGGCAAGCACAGCTGGATGAGCTGTCCGCGACCCAGCAATTACAAGCGGTGCAACTGCAGGACACGCAAGAGCAATTAACCACTAAGAATCAGCAGCAACAGCAGGTGCAAGGTCAGTTGCAGCGCTTACAAGGGCGTATTTCTGCATTAGAAGCTTTGCAGCAGGCGGCGCTGAATCCAGAGCAAGGTGTGCAAGAATGGTTAGACAGTCAGCAGTTACAACAGCAGCCGCGTTTACTAGACGGCTTAAAAGTTGAAGCAGGCTGGGAACTGGCGGTGGAAACGGTCTTGGCGGCTGATTTACAAGCGGTGCAGATTGATAGCTGGGCTGATCTTGATCTGAGCAGTTTACACAATGGCCATTTGCGTTTGGTCAGTGATAGCGCTGCGGTGACACCGGTTAAAAACAGTGTGCTCACTAAAGTGCAGTCTGCTGCTGTGGATGTTTCGCCTTGGTTGGCGCATGTCTATGCCGTAGACACTTTAGATCAGGCGCTGCAGTTACGCCCGCAATTAAACAGCGGTGAAAGCGTAGTCAGTCGGGATGGCTACTGGCTAGCGGCGCACTTTTTAACTGTGCAGCGCGGTGATGAATACAGTGGCGGTGTGCTGGCGCGTGCGCAAGAATTGGAAGAGTTGCTGTTAACTGTGGCTGAGCTGGAAGAACAGCAGCAGACTTTAGATGATCAGTTGCACACTCTGCGCAACGCTCGCCATCAAGTGCAAGAACAGAGCGAACAATTACGTCGTGATGAGCAGGTCGCACATCGTGTATTAAGTGAGCTGAAAAGCCAGCTCTCGGCCAAAGTCGCACGCGTAGAGCAATTGCAATTGCGTCGCACGGCTATCAGCGCAGAGCTTGCGGATGTGACTGAGCAGCAGCAGATCGAAGCTGAGCACATCGCCGAAGCACGCTTATTGCTGGACGCTGCGCTGGAACATATAACCGCGGCGGAACAACAACAGCAACACTTGCATGCCGAGCAAGCTCAGTTGCGCAGTCAGTTTGAGCAGTTACGTCAGCAGGCGCAGCAGGATAAAAACGCCCAACATCAATTGGCTTTGCGCATCAGCACTTTAACCACGCAACAGCAGTCAACCGAGCAGGCTTTGCAGCGTTTAGAACAGCAGTACGCTCAGGCCAATCAGCGCCGTGAACAATTGCAATTAAACTTAGCTGAAGGCGAGTCGCCGACCGATGAGTTACGTGCGCAGTTGCAAGCATTCTTGCAGAATCGTTTAGCCATTGATGATGAATTACGCTTAGCCCGTGCTGCCTTGGATGATGCCGATATGCAGATGCGCGAGGCTGAGCAACAACGCAGTCACGCTGAGCAAGGCGCACAAGGTGTACGCGAACGACTTGAGCAGCAGCGTTTAGCTTGGCAAACATTAGCGGTGAAAAAAGATACGCTCAATCAGCAACTGCAAGCGCTTGAGTTGAATATCCAGCAGTTACTTGAACAATTGCCCGAGGGTGCTGAGCCAAAAATATGTGAACAGCAATTGACAGCTGTTGCCGCACGTATTGAGCGTTTAGGCGCGATTAACTTGGCCGCGATTGAGGAATACCGCCAGCAGTCTGAGCGTAAAACTTATTTGGATGCGCAAAACGATGACTTGGTTGAAGCGCTGGATACCTTAAGTAATGTGATTCGTAAGATCGATCATGAGACTCGTAATCGCTTTAAAGAAACCTTTGATTTAATCAACAGCGGTTTACAAGAGTTGTTTCCTAAGGTGTTTGGCGGCGGTCATGCCAGTTTGCAAATGACCGGCGAAGATCTACTCAGCACCGGCGTCGCCATTATGGCGCGACCACCGGGTAAGAAAAACAGCACCATCCATTTGCTCTCCGGTGGCGAAAAAGCCCTGACGGCGTTGGCGCTGGTCTTCGCTATTTTCCAGCTCAATCCTGCACCGTTTTGCATGCTCGATGAAGTGGATGCACCACTGGATGATGCCAACGTCGTGCGTTATGCGCGCTTGGTCAAAGAGATGTCTGAAAAAGTGCAGTTTATCTATATCACCCACAATAAAATCGCCATGGAACTGGCCGATCAGTTGCTGGGTGTGACCATGCATGAGCCTGGCTGTTCGCGTTTGGTGGCGGTGAATATTGAAGAAGCCGCGGCGTTGGCGGAGAGTTAAAAGAGCGGTTTGTGTTGATGCTGTTACAGCGGGCAGGGTAAGTGGTGTGCTCTATCTCTTGCAGGGTAGTGTCTTGCCTTCTATAAAAAATACTTGTATATACAGATACTTAAATTAATAAAAACGAGGTAGCTTCGAGTGGTAAAACGAGCATACCTACTAATAAGTGGTTAAGTGTCTAGTCGAGGTTTCATATGATTGAAGTAGTATCAGAAAATAATATTGATGAAGTGCTGCCTTTAATTCGTGCTTACCAAGAGTTTTATAAGGTAGCTGAAATATCGGATTCTAAAAATAAAGAGTTTTTTTCTCAATTTGGCGAGTCAAACCCAGCAGGGTGTCAGTTTGTTTATCTAGATAATGGCGCTGTCGTAGGCTTTGCTACGGTCTATTTTACTTATACATCTACTATTGCCGCAAAAGTCGCTGTGCTTAATGATTTATACACGATATCAAGTTTACGGGGTAAAGGCATCGGCAGAAAGCTAGTCGAACATTGTCATAAATATGCGTCGTCTAATGGTGCTGCAAGGCTTCAATGGGTAACCGCTCAAGATAACGAACAAGCACAAAAACTTTATGATTCAATGAATACAAGCAAGAGTTCATGGCACTTCTATACGTACAACACTTAATGTCATGCCCTTAGGGGCTATTCTTCTCATTTCTTAATCGGCATGATAAAAAACAATCGCCTAGCAATGGAGCATAGTAAATGAGAGCGAATATCAAGTATCCGTTTCTTGCTACGATCCTTGCCTTAATGCTGCTTGCTCATCCAGTATTCGCGCAAGACGCTTCATTTCGTAGTGTTCTGTTGGCCTACGGTATCTCCCTTGATGTTCCATCTCATTGGACTGTATTGTCTTTGGATACTCGCAAAAACCTCAACGCTGCAGGTCAAGCAGGGGTTGATAATGCTGGCATCGAAGGGCCAAGTGTTCGAAAAGAACCCTTGCTGGCGATAGTTTCCACACCCAGCCCAGCCGGTGCCGGGATTCGTGTCAATGTCACGTCCCCCTCGGATGACACACAATCCGATCTTGCAGCAGCTACCTCGACGGATCTCCAAGAGGCTGGAGCTGAGTTGTTAAAAATGTTCAGGCAGCTTGAGACGTCCGGCGGGCTAAAGATAATTGAAATGCAGCCTGTCCGCATTGAGTTGATCAATAATCACCGAGTGCTCGTAATATCTTACATTCGCGCAGGGACAAATGGCCCCTCGCCTTGGCAAGTGACGCAATATAAGATTCCTGTTTCGAATCATCTTATCGAAATAACTTTATCGCACAGGCAGTCGGATGCGATTGTATGGCGTCCGATACTTGAGCGAGTCAAACGCTCGATTAAGTTCTGATGTATTCCGCTAAAAAATAGCTCAATACGGACGTGCCGGCTATTTAAAACTTTAACTTTATATTGGAGTATGTTTTGTTGATAAAACAGTTTTTATACTATTGTTAGTGCTTTCTAGTATTGTTTTTACTTCAGTTAATGCTGGTGAAGAGAATGCTTTGGATGTTTTTTTTCAGCAAAGTACTCCTGATAAAACTTATCGAAATCAGTAATAATCCATTACAGAGAACGAGAGTATGATTTTGAACGTTTTTTATTTGAAGTTTTCACTGGTGAACTATCTTTAGATGAAAAACCTAATGAAAATGTATCAGCCCTTTCTAAGCTAGGGTACTTTTTAACTCAAAATCGTAATATAAAGTTTAACTCTTCTTATGTTTCTAAATTTTCTAAATGTTTAAGAGAAAATAAATCTAAATACAGAAATAAGAGACTCTGCATGTGTGAAATGTTGATTTTAGAAGTAGAATCACATGTGGAAAACACAACAACTTAACAAACGGCTGTACCGGACAAGTTTCTGTCGTCACCATTTTTGAAAATCACGCAAAAATACCGTCAATAAAAAATTGCTCGGTGAGTCGGACGTTATATCACCGTAATCTTTAGGATATATAAATGAGAAAAGTAATTGGTTTTTTTATTATCGCGTTAGCGATAGCCATTACAACTGGTTGTGCAACGAATCGGGGAATAGTTGATATTCCATATGAATCATCGATGAACCCAGATGAAGGGCAGGTCGTAAAATTTATTAGGATTACAGATAAAAGAGACTTTCAATTAAAGCCATCTCAAGCAAATATTCCTTCGCTTAAAAATGGTGAAATCAATGATTCAGCTATTACAGAAAGAGCGATAGCGAGAAAACGAAATACATATGGTAAAGCGCTAGGTGACATACTGCTTCCTGAGGGTAAAACAGTTATGGATGTCGTTGAAAGCCGCCTGTCTGCAGGATTTCGGGATAACGGTTACAAAGTGTTGAGCAGAGGTGATGATGGCTATAATGAGGCTTTACCAATTGAGGTCGATATAAAAGATTTTTGGGGTTGGTTTAGTCCAGGTTTTTGGTCTATAGGCATCAACTTCAAGTCATCTATTATAGTCACCGCTCCTCTGAATGAATTTTCTCGAGGTGTTGAATTCAATAGTGAAGTTCAAGAAAGGTTCCAGGCTGCTTCAGGTAGCAACTGGCAGAAAGTTATAAATCGATCATTGGCTGAATTAAATAACGATATAAGGGCTGGGATCCAACGAATAGAGATGTCTAACAAAGCAAGGTAAGGCGATCGCTAGCGCGATGCTTACTTGTGGTGTTAGCTATTTAAGCCTATGAAAATAATAACTTGGAACTGTAATGGGGCGCTGAGAAAAAAGCTTGTGCAAGCGAACATGATGACTGGATTTTGACCAGTCATCATGTTTTACCCTGTGCATCAACAGTTAACAAGAGAGTATTGTCGGGCGCACTTACACTGCGTCTGGCACGCCGTAAAACTAAGCGTGAGAGCACATGAGCTACCTATGATGCGCTTAAAAGGGCGCCCATTAAAATGTAGTGAGTTAAAAATCAAATAAGCGCTTTTTAAGGTTCTGAGCAATTTCAGTTCGCTTGATAAAATAATGGTTTTCCCTTAAGTTTCTATCCACTTTAAACCATTGACGACAAGAATCACCTTGCTTGAGCTGGGTGAGTTGAGGGCCACGTAACATTACCTTTACTAATGAAGTACAGCCGACTTGGGCGCTTTGCTCTAAGTGCCAAGGGCGTGGGCGGGTTCGTTTGAAAATCCGCAAAAAAGTGAAGCTGAGTTATCAGGCGGCCTTGCTGCAGTTTGAAAAGGAGGGCGGCACTGCGCCAGATCGGCCGAAGGCGCACTTCTCTCTTTGCCCTCGCTGTGGCGGGACTGGCTTGCTCGCAGCTGATCATCCTCCAGTAGCAGATACCGAAAATTATCCAAACGTTGCTATTATTGGTGGCGGTATTGGCGGCGTGGCATTGGCGGTTGCCTGTTTGCACCGTGGTATTCCGTTTACGCTGTATGAGTGGGATAGCGATTTTTCCGCTCGATCTCAGGGTTACGGCCTCACTTTGCAACAAGCTAGCAAGGCCATCGAAGGCTTGGGTATTTTCTCTCTCGATAAAGGCGTGGTTTCTACTCGCCATGTGGTGCACAGCACAGACGGTAAAATACTCGGCGAATGGGGCATGAGAAACTGGCTGCATTGCGATGCGACTAAGGCACCTAAGCGCACTAACGTGCATATCGCCCGTCAGTCGTTGCGCTTGGCTTTGCTGGAACAATTGGATGCCCATCCGCATCCGCACGAGGCGATAAAGTGGGGGCATCAGTTGGTGGACCTTAAAGAAACGCCAGCGGGGGTCGAGTTAAGCTTTGCGCTAGAGGGTGAGATAAAAACTGCAAATGCAGATTTAGTGGTGGGTGCCGATGGTATTCGCAGTGCGGTGCGCAATTTAGTCTTGGGTCAGGATTCAAGTTCATTACGTTATTTGGATTGCATCGCTATCTTGGGTATTTGCCCATTAAGTGCGCTCACCGATGTGGATAGTGACTTGTTGGATTCAGCCACAGTATTCCAAACCGCCAATGGCCATGAGCGCATTTATGTCATGCCTTTTGATGCTGATTCAGTAATGTGGCAATTAAGCTTCCCGATGACAGAAAGTGAAGCTCAAGCTCTAAGTGCTGAAGGGGCCGAAGCGCTCAAGGCAGAAGCTTGTAAGCGCACGCAATGGCACTCGCCGATTCCGCAGATTTTAGCGGCGACGCCCACCACTTTAGTGTCGGGTTATCCGGTCTACGACAGAGCTTTATTGAGCGCTGATGTATTAGCGGATATGGGTCCCATGACCCTGCTGGGTGATGCTGCCCACCCCATGAGCCCGTTTAAAGGCCAGGGGGCTAACCAAGCGTTGTTAGATGCACTGTCATTGGCACGAATTATAGTCAGAGGTTGTCGCTTACAACCCAGCTGGCGCGAGGTGGGTCTTCGCAGTAACGTATTAAACGAGTTTGAAGCCGAGATGCTTGAGCGCAGTGCCATTAAGGTGCAAGAATCAGCCGATGCGGCAGATTTTTTACACTCGGAGGTGGTATTGCATGAAAGCAATGAGCCCCGAGGCCGCTGCTTAAAATAGTGCTTCTTCAAACATAAAAGAGTGTCTTCATGCATAGTTTCGCCATACTTTTAGCCCAATGAATGCGCCTTTTACCCTGCGGCCTTACCAGCAGGAAGCCGTTGATGCCACGTTAAAACACTTTCGCAAATACGATGAGTCGGCGGTGATTGTATTACCGACGGGTGCCGGTAAAAGCTTGGTGATTGCCGAATTGGCGCGTCTGGCTCGGCGTAAAATTCTGATGCTGACCCACGTAAAAGAGTTGGTTGAGCAGAATCACGCCAAATATGAGAGTTATGGCCTAGTGGGCGGTATTTTTTCTGCTGGGTTAAGCCGTAAGGAAAACCACCATCAGGTGACCTTTGCCAGTGTGCAGTCGGCGGCGGCGAATCTTGAGCGCTTCCAAGATGAATACTCCTTGATCATTATTGATGAGTGCCATCGCGTCAGTGGTGAGGAGACCAGTCAGTATCAGCGAATTATTGAGCAGCTGCGTGAGCAGAATAAAGGTCTGAAAGTGCTCGGGCTGACTGCCACACCTTACCGTTTAGGTATGGGCTGGATTTATCGCTATCACTATCGTGGTTTTGTGCGCAGTGAAGAAGATAAGCCTTTTGTGCATTGCATTTATGAGCTGCCGTTGATCTATATGATTAATCGCGGCTATCTGACTAAGCCTGAGTTGGTTGACGCAGCGGTGGCGCAATATGATTTCTCGGCGCTGACGCCCAACCGCCTTGGTGAATACGCGGAAAAAGATGTGAACCAGCTGTTGAGCAAACACCAGCGCGTTACCCGCGCCATTATTGAACAGGTGGTGGAGCTGGCGCTCAAGCGTCAGGCGGTGATGATCTTTGCCGCAACGGTCGATCACGCGAAGGAAATCACTGGTTATCTACCGGCGGAGCAGACCGCTTTGATTACCGGCGCGACCGATCAGCGTGAACGCGATCAGCTGATTCAGCGCTTTAAGCAGCGCCAGCTCAAGTATCTGGTGAATGTGTCGGTACTCACCACGGGCTTTGATGCGCCGCATGTGGACTTTATCGCTATTTTGCGCCCGACGCAGTCGGTCAGTTTGTATCAGCAAATCGTCGGGCGTGGTCTACGTTTAGATGAAGGTAAAAAAGATTGTCTAGTAATTGATTACGCCGGCAATCATTTCAATTTATATCACCCCGAAGTGGGCGAGAAGAAACCCAACTCTGAAAGTGAACCAGTGCAGGTGCTGTGCCCAGGCTGTGGTTTCGCTAATATATTTTGGGGTAAAACTGACGGTAAGGGCCATGTGATTGAACACTATGGACGCCGTTGTCATGGGCTGTTGGGGAACGATGAAGATGACGAGCCCGTGCCACCTTTTGAACAGTGCGATTACCGTTTTCGCTTTAAAGAGTGCCCGCATTGCAGCGCTGAGAATGATATCGCCGCGCGTAATTGTCATCAGTGTAAAAAAGCCATTATTGATCCGGATGATCAGCTCAAAGATGCTCTCAAGCTAAAAGATGCGATGGTAATTCGTTGCGCTGGTATCACCTTAAGCATTGATGAACGCACTAAGCAGAGCAAGCTGAAAATCACCTATCACGCTGAAGATGGCGAAGAGCTCAGTGAGTCCTTTGATTTCAGCAAGCCTGCCCAGCGCAAGATCTTCAATACGTTGTTTGGTCGGCGTTTAGCCAATAGCCAAGCACCGCAAGAGTTCAACACGCTGGAAGAGGTGTTGGCTGTGCAAACATTGCTGACAGCCCCGGATTTTGTGATTGCTCGCAAGCAAAAGCACTATTGGCAGGTGCAGGAACGGATTTTTGATTACCAAGGTCACTATCGTAAGGCCTATGAAATATAGGCTTTTCAATCCATCGGCGCCTGTGCAAAAAGATCTGATAAATAATGTGCTGGGCACACTATGCAAAGGCTGTGGCAGGATCGAGAAGGTCATTGTCTTGCAAGCCCACGCCATACTGTCGATATGAGCCACATCCCTCAGCCCCCACGCTAATTGCCTGCAACTAACTAAAGCCTTATCGGTATATTCTGCTAATATCGAGCGCTAAAAATACCGTCGGAGATTACGATAATGCGAATCAAAAAATTGCTGTTACTCAGCGCCGCTTGTTTAGCTTTTAGCGCCACATCTACTTTTGCTCAAGAAACCCGCGAGTTTTCTGTTTCAACCGTCTTGTCCGAAGCCTTCCCTTGGGGACAGGCTGCAGACAAATGGGCTGAGTTGGTCAAGGAGCGTTCTGAAGGGCGCATGACTCTCAAGGTTTACCCTAACGCACAGTTGGTGTCGGGCGACCAAACCCGTGAGTTCTCCGCGATGCGCAGTGGTTTGATCGATATGGCGGTGGGTTCTACCATTAACTGGTCCACTCAAGTGCCTGAAGTGAACCTGTTCTCATTACCTTTTTTGATGCCTGATAACGCTGCGGTTGATGCTGTGACGCAAGGTGAAGCAGGCAAGATGGTTTTTGACGCTATTGAAAAGCGTGGTGTGATGCCCTTGGCGTGGGGTGAAAACGGTTTCCGTGAAGTTTCCAACTCCCGTGGTGTATTAAATGAGCCAGCTGATCTAAAAGGCTTAAAAGTTCGTGTTGTCGGTTCTCCGTTATTTTTAGATACCTTTAATGCCTTAGGTGCTAACCCAACACAAATGAGTTGGACCGATGCTTTGCCAGCACTCACCACCGGTGCAGTGGATGGTCAAGAAAACCCACTGGCTGTATTTGATGTGGCTCGTGCTGACCGTGCGGGTCAGAAGTACCTGACACTGTGGCACTACATGAATGATCCGCTGATTTTTGGTGTGAGTAACCGTGTGTGGTCGACGCTGTCAGCTGATGATCAGGCTTTGCTGAAGCAAGCAGCGATTGATGCGGGCGCGTGGGGAATTGAAAAATCCCGTTCTGAGTTGGGTGCAACTTTAGAAGCGATTCGTGAGCGTGGTGTCGAAGTGACTGAGCTTACGCCTGAACAGCATCAGGCATTTGTGCAAGCGACACAAAAAGTCTACGAGAAATGGACTCCGCGTATTGGTGCCAAGCTGGTTGAAACCGCGCAAGACGCCATTAAAAACCGCTAATTTCTACTCACTCTAAAACGCAGCATCGGTACTCCTCACCGCTGCTGCGTTTTAGTATCGCTGGTTGCAATTATTTATGTCAAAAAAACGCATCTCCCTTGAATCCTGGCTGGGCATCATTGCTTTAGCGGGGATTAGTATTATTAGTTTAGCGAACGTTGTGGTGCGCTATAGCACGAATGCGTCGTTTGCTTTTACTGAAGAATTTTCGGTGTTTTTAATGGTGGTGTTGGCTTTTTCCGGTGCAGCGGTAGCGGCTAGAAGTAACGAACACATTCGTATCACCCTGTTAGAAAACTATTTGGGCTTAACCGGGCTGCGCATTGTCTATGTCCTGCAGTGGCTCGGCAGTGTTGTGGTGCTGGGCTTGGTGGTTTGGTACGGCGGCTTGCTCACTTATGAAGAATACTCTTGGGAGTCACTGTCCCCAGGGCTGGGCTATCCAACGTGGGTTTATCTGATTTGGCTACCTGTATTAGCCAGCGCGGTTATCGTGCGCTGCACACAAAGCCTCTTTGATCGTTTACGTGATGGCGATCCAGCCATAGGGGAAGAGCAATGAGTGCTGACTTATGGATGCTGTTAATTTTTGGTGCCTGTTTAGTGATAGGTATGCCCGTAGCTTTTGCCTTAGGTTTAGGCGGTGCGGCAGGTATTTTGGTCGGTCTATCACCGGATATGTTGGCCACACTGGGTACCAACACCTATAACAGTATTGCTAAATACCCGCTGATTGCGATTCCTCTGTTTATTCTGACCGGTATTATTTTTGAACGGGCAGGGGTGGCCGCCAGTCTGGTTAACTTTGCTCAATCACTGATTGGTCGTCGGCATGGTGGCTTAGCATTAGTTGCGGTACTGGTTTGTTTGATTATGGGTGGTATGAGTGGCTCTGGGCCTGCGGATGCTGCCGCGGTGGCGATGGTGATGTTGCCGAGTATGACCAAAGCCGGTTACCCGCGTCCGTTCTCGGCGTCTTTGATTGCCGCCGCCTCATCCACCGCGATTCTTATTCCGCCGTCTATTGCGCTGATTTTGTACTCAGTGATGATGCCGGGTTTGGATCTACGTGCGCTATTTGCTGCAGGTTTATTTCCAGGGTTATTAGCCGGTGCATCGTTGCTGGTGCCGGCTTACTTTTTAGCCAGACGTAATGGCTGGGAAACGGTGAAGAGTACGGATGAAGAGCTGCCATCGGTTCGCAGTAGTTTTGTCAAAGCCATTCCTGCTTTGCTGGCGCCGGTTATTATTTTAGGTGGTTTACGTTCAGGTCTGTTTACCCCGACTGAAGCCGCGGTGGTTGCGGTTACTTATGGTTTGATCATCGGTACGTTTATTTACCGTGAGCTGACGTGGTCAAGTTTGATCGATATGTTTAACGAGGCCGTTAAAATCTCTGGTGTGGTGTTAATCATTATTTCCTTAGCCGGTATTTTTGCTTGGGCGGGGACCGCCTTAGGCACCTTTACGCGCTTAGCCGACGTTATACTTTCCATCTCTGACAGTTCACTGGTCTTGCTGTTATTAGTGATGCTATTGGTGTTATTGGCGGGGATGTTGCTGGATGCTATTTCCATCTACTTGATCTTAACGCCGATCCTTGTGCCGTTAATCCAGCACTTTGAATGGAATCCGGTTTGGTTTGGTATTTTGCTGGCCATGAATATTGCCATCGGTCAGTTCACACCGCCGGTCGCGATCAACCTAATGGTCACCACCAAAGTTGCCAATATTCGGCTCGAAGAAACCTTCGGCTGGGCGATGCTGTTTATGGTTACCATGTTCAGTGCGTTATTGCTGGTGATGTTTTTCCCGCAAATTGCCCTGTGGTTACCTGAGTATCTGGGGTATTCCACGACTTAATGGTTCTAGCCTAAGCTTTTTTGCAATGAACATTGGCAATCAAGAGAGCGCTAGCCTTTTACAACAGGCGCCTTGAACGTGGCGCCTTTCATCAATCGGCTGAATGGGTTTTCTACAGTCCCATGCAATTGGCGTAGTAGGTTGTGGTCGCAGGCCAGTCTGAAAAAATGCCGATCACGCCCACCTGCTGAGCCAACACATCAATCACTGTATACATGTCGCCATCATTGTTAATGGCATCGTTGATACTTTGATAATACCAGCCACCGCCTTCATTTAGCGGGCCACTGCGTTCCAATGACCAGCCAATCAGGTCAAGGCCCGCCGCTTTGGCGTTCATCGCATACTCGGACGGTACGATTTTCTCATTAGCGTCCAGAGTCAGCATTTTCCAGAGCGCTGGCGCTAGAATGTGAACCCCTTGTTTGGTGAGATTTTCCATGTACGCCATGGATATGTTCTGCGGATTGTGTGAGCTCTCATCCAGGAATACAGCTTGGTTACCAAACTCAGGTATCTGCTTCACCCAGAAAATGACGTCATCCAGCAGAAACGACTGCGGCCATACATCCTCGGGGTTTATTCCAGCTTCAATGTAGTCATTGATCATCTGACGGGCATAATTCTCTTGCGTGTAGTCGCCCTCAAAAGGCATGTCGACCACCGGTGTTTTCAATTCAGGGGTGAACTTGGCGCCCAGCTCCTTAATCAGTTCGATGCTTTCGCGATGACTTAACAGCGTGCCATCAGTGGCATACAGATCAGTACGCCACTCGGCGGTGCCACCAAGGTACTCTTCGGGGGTGCTTGCCGCTGGATTAAACGCATCCATTTTCCCCCTGAGTGACTTAAATTCAGCCAGCGTAATATCACTGGTGCGACACTCAGCTTCGGCTGGAGTGGTAGCAGTGGCGGCCTTAAAGGGTGTTGTGCATTTGGCGTTCAATTCCGGCACGGCCACGATGTTGGTGGTAGTGTGCAAATCGTCTTGAGCGTGACGACAGACTAACTCCCGGTCCTTAGTAAAGGCGACATCGCATTCGATGATTCCGGCCCCCATTCTGGCAGCCGCCACATAAGATTCGCGGGTATGTTCAGGAAACTGCAACGGCGCGCCGCGGTGGGCAATGGAAAACGTGGTTGAAGTGAGAGGCTTCGACGCACAAGCCTGCAGCGTGTTTTTTAGCTCACCGTCATCCATACCGTTGACTAGGAAGTAAGGCCTAGGGCCAAGCTGAACCAGCGCTGGGTTGTTTTTGGGAGACGTCACTTCTGGCGCATCGGCTTGGTTATCGCTGTCATTACAGCCGGATAGCATAGTGAGAGAACCGATGAGCAGCGGCAATATAAACGAACTTTTCATAACAGGGACCTTCTGTTAGTTATTTTGGTTTTGTCTCAGTATCACTTGAGTCGAGGAGAATGGTGTTGTTGATTAATCTCAGACTGTACAGATGCTCATATTGCCTACGCCTGATTAAGATCTTATGACAATACTGCTTTTGGCGGTTACAGGCTGAGTTAAGGAGTTATCAAACTGCTCACTTTCTTTGCGCAGAGGTACTAAAATCCTATTCTTAAATAAGCGTTTGTTTAAGATTGACCGCGTTAGAGTTCTCCGCTCATACTCAGGTTCTAATGTTTTCAAGCCGATCGGATAATAATAAAACCATGCTTTTAGACATTCAAACCTTATTGGTGGCTGTGACATTGACCACAGCATTTTGTGCGGGTGCCAGACTTTTACTGTGGCGGATGAATCTTGCTATTCCTGGGCTGGGCCGTTGGGCTTTAGCGGGAGGGAGTACTGTTATCAGTTTTCTTCTGATTCTTTCCTATGGAAGGTTTCATTGGCCACCCGCTTTATCATTGGCGCAAATATTTATCATGATGTCCCTCATTCTCAGTTGGGATGGCTTTCGACGTTTCCTTGGTAAGCCTCCCTTAACACCTTTGATTTTATGTGGTATAGCGGCGTTGGGTTTGTTTTGGATCGTGATCGCCCACGCTCAGTATTCCGTCGGGACTAAGGCTGCTGGCAATGCTTTCTTTGTGGCTATTTTGTCAGCATTGATTGCCCGTGATTTATTTAAGTCTTCTAGAAAAAATACACCTGCGGTACGTGTCACAGGTTATGTTTATGCCGTCAATGCGGCTGTTTTTTTGATACGCGCATTTGTTGCACAGGAATATCCAGATATCGTTGAGCCTGTGAACCCCAGCGGCGTGGCTGCTTTTATGTTGTTGTGGTTGTTGTGTTCAATTATTGCCATCACGCTGGGGATGGTGCTGATGGCAGCCGAACGCCTGCAAATCGATCTTAAAACTCAAGCCGATCATGATCCTTTAACCGGTGCACTTAATCGACGCGCCTGCAGTGTGCTGTGTGAGAAAGCCATAGCTCAGGCTCGGCGTCATACGCTACCGCTCAGTCTTTTAATGATGGATTTGGATGAGTTCAAAAAAGTGAATGACCAGTTAGGCCATGATCTGGGTGATAAAGTGCTGTGCAGGTTTGTTACAGTTGCCCAAGAGGAACTGAGAGAGGAGGATATATTTTGTCGCTTTGGTGGTGAGGAGTTTGTGGCTTTACTGCCCAACACGTCAGTGCAAGCAGCACTTATCGCGGCCAATCGATTGCGTAATGCCTTTGAAATAAATTCAGCCTTAATTGAAACCAAAAAAATTCATCAGCCTTTTGCGCTGACTGTCAGTATTGGCATTGCAGAACTGCAAGCCGATGAGGATTTTGAAAGTCTTCTGCGCCGTGCCGATAGCGCTTTATATCTTGCAAAAGATAATGGACGTAATCGTTGTGAAATTGCAGGGTAAATGAGGGGCATCCTTATGCTTTTTTGCTGAATAAAAAGCAAACGATTCGCTTGATAAGCTTGAAGATTAAGATAGGTGGTAAGGTCTGACACGTCAGAGTGGGTCTGAGTGAAGAAGGGTTTCAAGGTTTATGAGTGATCTATCGTTATCCAGCAGTCGACGCTTCTGGCTCGGCGCTTTGCATATTCTGCCGTTGTGTTTGGCGGTGCTGCCGTGGGGTGTGTTGGCTGGATCAATGGCTGTGACTCAGGGTTTTACTGCGTGGCAAAGTATTAGCTTATCGGTGTTTGTCTTTGCTGGAGCCGCGCAGTTGGTCACCATCAGTATGGTGGCGGCAGGCAGTGGTTTTATCGCGATTTGCTTGACCATTTTAGTGATTACCGCACAGCATTTGCTTTATGCGCTGATTTTGCGTGAGCATGTGTCGGATCTGCCGCTCAAAAAACGCTTACCAGTCGCCTTCTTATTGACCGATGAACTCTTTGCCTTGAGTGTCGGCAAAAAAGCCTATGACTTCGCTTATTTAATCGGCGCTGGATTGTGTTTTTATCTGGCATGGATTGCCTTCACTGTGATGGGTGTGCTGCTAGCCGCTTCAGTGCCCAACTTGGCCGACTACCACTTAGACTTCTCCATCGTCGCGAC